>JANOKD010000089.1:0-31179 GCA_031419075.1 Lysobacterales bacterium | reverse complement strand
CTGAAGTGTAATCGCGCGAGGTCCGTAGGTCGGGCCCAGGCCCGACATTGCCATTTAACCGTTCGCATACTGCAATGATAGAAGCCGTTTCGTTCATTGTTCGAAGCGACCGGAGCGATGGCGATGTCGGGCCAGGGCCCGACCTACGACGCCGGCTTGGGATGCGTCACGTCAGCAAAAAACGCCTGCACATCCTCCAATGACCGCGTGCGCGCAAACGGCGGCAGGGAGTCGAGAAACGTGCGTCCGTAGGATTTTCCGATCAACCGCGGGTCGCACAGCACCAGCACGCCGCGGTCGGTTTCGGTGCGGATCAGGCGGCCGACGCCCTGTTTGAGCGCGATCACCGCCTGCGGCAACTGCTCATCGCGAAATGGATTGCCGCCTTCGCGCCGAATCGCGTCCAGCCGCGCCTCGAACACCGGGTCATCCGGCGCGGCGAACGGCAGTTTGTCGATGACCACCACGCTGAGCGCATCGCCGGCCACGTCCACACCTTCGCGGAAGCTGGCGGCACCCAACAGCACGCCGTTGCCGGAATCGCGGAAGCGCTGCAGCAGCACCGAGCGCGGCGCTTCGCCCTGCACGAACAGCGGCCACGGTCCGCCGCGCAACAATTCTGCCGCTTCGCGCAGCGCGCGATGTGAGGCAAACAGCACGAACGCGCGGCCGCCCGAGGCTTCCAGCACCGGGCGCACGGCGTCGATCACTGCGCTGGTGTAGTCGCGCGACTGCGGCTCGGGCATCCGCTGGGGCAGATAGCACAGCGCCTGATGCGGCCAGTCGAACGGGCTGGGCGCGAGCAGCGTGCGCGGCTTGTCGAGGCCCAAACGCACCGAAAGATGATCGAAACCGCCGGCCACCGCCAGCGTCGCCGAGGTGAACACCCACGCCGCGCGCGACTGCTCGCGATGGTTGCGCAGCGGGCCGGACACATCCAGCGGCGTGCGCTGCAGCCGGAACCCGCGCGGCGACAGCTCGTACCAGCGCACGTCGTAGGCGCGTGGATCAGGCGCGGTGTCGTCGCTGTCCTGCGATACGTCTTCCGCTTCGATGACATCCTCATGCATCGGCAGGTCTGTGTGCAGCTGCACACCTGCGCCGTCGTCATCGTCGTTGGCAAATTCACGCCGACGCGCAAAATCCGGCGGCGCCCAGCGCAGCAGGCGTGCGCGATTGTCGAGCGCGCGCGCGTGACAGCTGTCGAATCCGGGCGACGCTTCGCGCAGCGGCGCCAGCGCATCAATGAACGCGCACAGCGCATCGTCGAGTGCGCCAAGGGCGTCGAACACGCCGGGCTCCTGCATCGCGCGCCAGCGGGTGCCACGCGGCGGCAGCGGCTCCATCGCCACACGCAGGTCACGGGCGGCTTCTTCCAGCTCCCGCGCCGGAGCCTGCAGCACCGCCAGCGCGCCGGTGGTGGTTTTGCATTCGGCCAGCGCGTCGCGCGCCACTTCCACCAGCGGCCTTGCGCTCAGGCCTTCACCGAAAAACTGCGCGGCGAGTTCAGGCAACTGATGCGCTTCATCGACCACAAACACCTGCGCGCCCGGCAAAATTTCGCCGAAGCCTTCCTGCTTCAGCGCAAGATCGGCGAGCAGCAGATGGTGGTTCACCACCACCACGTCCGCGGTCTGCGCGCGCTGCCGCGCCTGCACCACGAAACAGTCTTCCCAGAACGGGCATTCGCTGCCGAGGCAGTTGTCGGTGGTCGAAGTGACGATGGGCAGCAGCGGCGAATCTTCGGGCAGCGCGTCGAGTTCGGCCAGATCGCCCATCCGCGTGCGTCCGCTCCAGACGACGATGCGCTGGAATTGGGTGATCTGTTCCTTCGACGTGAAGCGAGGTTCGCCCTTGCTCTTTTCGAGCCGGTATTTGCACAGATAATTGGCGCGGCCTTTCAGCAGTGCGGTCTTGATGCCCACGCCCAGCGCATCACGCACGCGCGGCAGATCGCGGTGGTACAGCTGATCCTGCAGTGCGCGGGTGCCGGTCGAGATGATGGTTTTCAGCCCCGACAACAGCGCGGGCACCAGATACGCGAATGTCTTGCCGGTGCCGGTGCCGGCCTCGGCCAACAGCACCGCGCGATCTTCGACGGTTTCAGCGATCGCCATCGACAGCTGTTGCTGCGGCGCGCGCGGAGCGAACCCCGGAATCTGCACAGCAAGTGCACCGCCGTCGCTCAGCGCATCGCGACAGGCGCGGGCCAGCGCGGAACGCGAGGTCAGCGCAGTGTCGTCAGCGTCAGCGCCAGCATCGCGGTCGCCGTGGGCATCGGAAGCCGTACGCATGTCAGTACCGCGGCGGGCCGGTGAGCGTGCAGGCCTCGATCTGGCGCTGCGCTTCGCCGATGCCCGGCGTACGCGCATCGGCCTCGGCGAGCAGCCGGGCGATGTCATCGTCGCGGCGCGCAGTCTTCGCCTGCACGCGCAGGCGTTCGGCCTCAAACGCACGGGCGTGGCGGATCGTCGTCCAATGCCGACGGCACAGTGGACCGACTTTCGAACCCAGCGAGTAGCCGCGCAGCGCGAGTTCGGCACCGCGCGCCGGATTGCGCTCCAGCACCGCGATTTCGGCGCGCTCCTGCAGCAGCGCGGGGTCATCGGGCGAAAGCGTCAATGCCTTGTCCAATGCAGCGGCGGCGTCGGCATAGCGGCGTTCGGCTTCGAGACGCACGGCCTGCACGCGCAGGTCTTCGACCATCGGGTCGCGCAGCGGCTGCACGTCGAGTTCACCGGGCTGTGCTTGGGCCGCGGCGCGGATATCCGCCACCCGCTGCTCCGGCTCCGGGCCGACCCACGCCGACGGCGGCGGTGCGCTGACGCAGGACGCGAGCAGGAGCATGCTCAACCAGACCAAAAAACGACCGTTCATGCGGCGCGGACCTCCACGCCAACGCGCGCGTCGAGCATGCCGCGTTCACGCTCGCGCCGCTCCTGCTCACGGCGTTCTTCTTCGCGGCGTTCCCGCTCACGCCGCTCTTCTTCGCGGCGCTCGGCATCCTCGCGCTCACGACGTTCGCGCGCTTCGCGATAGGCCTCGTCGCGTGCGCGCTGTTCGGCGAAGCGCTGGTCGTTGTCCAGGCGGATCCGGTCATCTTCGCGCACCTGTGTCTCGCGATAGCGTTGGTCGTCTTCGCTCTGGCGGTCCTGACGATCGCGCTCCTGGCGTTCGCGCGCTTCACGCAGCTGCTGCTGACGGCGCTGCTCCTGTTCGTCCGCACCGGTCTCGCGCTCACCCAGGCCAAAGATCTTGCGCCAGAAGCCGGCCCCTTCTGCGGTGTTTTCGCCCGCACCTTCCACGCCTTCGCTGCCGTCGGGTTCCGCCAACAGACACGGTTGATAGGCCGGTGCGAACCCGGACACAAACCCGATCCGGCGCGCACCCGGGCAACCCGCGTCGGTGGTGTGCATATCGACGACCCATTGGACGTCGATGCCCTTGCTGTCGACCTGCAGCGGCGCCGTCGGCAGACGCGAGAACAGGCCCGACCACACCCGCATCGCGCCGGTGGCGCCGTACAGGCCGGTGGAGGCGTTCTGATCGTTGCCGACCCAAACCACGGCCAGGTGATCGCCGGTCCAGCCCGCAAACCAGCTGTCGCGGCTGTCGTTGCTGGTGCCGGTTTTACCCGCGGGCTGCAGCCGCCCCAGGCCGTCGCTCATCAGCTGGCGGCCGGTGCCGGAGGTCACCGCCTGCTGCAGCGCCGAGGTCACCAGCCGCGCGGCGACGGCATCGCCGGCCTGCGCGGGTTTCGGCGCATCGTCGTAACGGTTGAGCGCCTTGCCGTTGGCATCCAGCACCCCGCGCACGGCGTGCAGCGGCTGGATTTCGCCGCCGGAGGCGAGGAACTGGTACAGCTGCGCCATCGCGTACGGGCTTTGGTCCAGCGAACCGAGAATCAGCGACGGATTTTGGCCACCGTCGATGCCGGCCAGCGTCCGCAACAGGTCGCCAAGACGCTGTGGGCCTACATCCATGCCCACCCGCACCGTCGACTGGTTATAGGACTGCGCCAGCGCGTCGATCAAGCGCACCGTGCCGTGGCTGCGACCGTCGGAATTGCCGGGCTTCCAGCGCTTGCCGTTGTCGAGGGTGATGCTGACCGGCGAATCATCAATGGGCGTGGCCAGCGAATACTTGTCGGGCTGCGCCAGCGCCAGCAGATATACGAACGGCTTGAGCAGCGACCCCACCGGGCGCTGCGCCTGCACCGCGCGATTAAAGCCGTGCTCCTCGAAAGTGCGGCTGCCGATCACCGCCACCACTTCGCCGGTATGCACATCGGTGACCACCACGCCCGCCTGCAGCGGCGGCCGGCGCGCAGTGCCCAGCGCTTTCATGGCGCGCGTCACCGCGCCTTCGGCATAGGCCTGGGCCGACGGCGACATGCCGGTGAGCACGGTCAGGCCAGCGCCCTGCAGCTCTTCTTCGGAATAATCGCGCGCCAGCTGGCGGCGGACCAGATCGACATATGCCGGGAACCGGTTCGCAACCATACTGCCCGGCACACCGGTCACGCCCAGCGGCGCCTTGACCGCACTGTCGTATTCCTGCTGATCGATGATGCGGGTCTCCAGCATCTTCGCCAGCACCCAGTTGCGCCGCACAAGGGCGCGTTCCGGGTTGCGCCGCGGATGGTATCGGGACGGCCCTTTCACCATGCCCACCAGCAGCGCGATCTGTTCGGTGGACAGATCATCCAGCTGACGGCCGAAGTAGAACTCGGCCCCGGAAGCGAAACCGTGAATGGCCTGCGAACCGCGCTGGCCAAGATCCACCTGATTGAGATAGGCCTCGAGAATCACGCCTTTTTCGTAGCGGGCGTCAATGATCAGCGCAAACAAAATTTCGTTGAACTTGCGTGAATAGGTCTGTTCCTTGCCGATGCCCAGCAGACCGGAACGTGCGAGCTGCTGGGTCAGCGTACTGGCACCCTGTTTGGTCTTGCCGCCCGATGTGACCCATAAATACAGCGCGCGGGCCATGCCGCTGGGGTCGATGCCGTGGTGACGCGCGAAGTCGCGATCTTCCACCGCCTGCAGGCTGTCGGTCAGCATCGGCGGCACTTCGCTGATGCGCACCAACCGGCGCTCTTCCTGCTTCTGGCCATATAGCGTGGCGATGCGCGCGGGATCGAGCCTGGCCGATTTCACCGCGCGGTTGCGCTCGACGTCGCGCACCGACTGCACGCGACCGCCGGACACCGTCACCTCGATCCGGCTCGGGCCGACACGCCCGCCAACATCCTGATAGCCGCGGTTGGCGATGCGCCAGCGCCCGCCTTTGCTGCCGTACGTGCCGGGACGCTCGCCTTTGCCGTCGTCGCGATAGGAGGCTGCGTCCAGCTCGGTCTTCAGCGTACGCGTATCCATTGCAATGCCCTGCGCCACCTGCAGCGGGCGGGCATAGACGCGGGTGGGCACCTGCCAGCGCAGCTGACCGAAGCGCATGGTGACCTGATGATTCAGGTACAGCGTGTAGGGAATGAGGAAGCCCATCCCGATGGCCAGCCCCACCAGCGCCCAACTCAACAGTCGACGGCGCCAACTGCGGCCTTCGCTGCGGCCATTGGTCTCGTCGAGGCGGTTGTCCTCGTCGTCGTAAGCGTCGTCGTCCTGGTCGTCGATGTCTTGATGTCGGGCCATGCGGTCGGAGGCGAGCCTGTGTCTGTGATGAAGCCGGACGGGGGTGCGAAAATGCGCCCGTGCGAGTCTAGCAGGGTGCCCAAACGGCCACCGGGCCGGGCCAGCGTATCCTCCGCCACCGACCGCAGATGCAGGAGTTCCCCCAGGATGTCGTTTTCTCCGGCCGATCTACGGTTCATCTTCCACCGTGGACTGGGCCTGATCCGACGCGGCTGGACCAGCCTGCGCACCCGCGGCTGGCGTACCACCGTCGACCGCGTCCGCGTCCAGTTTCGCCGCGCCGCGCCGCTGCCCGCAGCGCACCTGTATCAGCCCACGCCCAGCGCATTCGCACTCTTTGCAGTCGCGACCGGCGACGCGCCGATCGCCAGCATCGTCATTCCTGTCTACAACGAATTCCCGCGCACCCTCGCCTGCCTGCGCGCGCTCGCGGCGCATCCGCCGACGACTGCATTCGAAGTAATCGTGGTCGACGACGGGTGCAGCGACGAGACTGTCACCGCGCTGCCGCAGATCGCCGGGGTGCGCTACCACCGCCGCGCGCAGAACGGCGGTTTCATCGCCGCGTGCAACGATGGTGCATCTCTGGCGCGCGGCGACTATCTGATTTTTTTGAACAACGACACCATTCCGCAGCCCGGCTGGCTCGACGCATTGCTGGGCACCTTCGCCGAGCATGCGGATGTCGGCCTTGTCGGCGCGCAATTGCTGTATCCCGACGGCCGTCTGCAGGAAGCCGGCGGCGTGGTCTTCGATGACGGCAGCGGCTGGAACTACGGCAAGTTCGAATCGCCGGAAGATCCGCGCTTCGCTTATTTGCGCGACTGCGACTACGCCAGCGGCGCGGCGATCGCGATCCCGCGCGCACTGTTCGCGGAATGCGGCGGCTTCGATACGCGCTATGCGCCCGCCTATTACGAAGACACCGATCTCGCGTTCGCAGTGCGCGCCACCGGCAAGCGCGTGCTGTATCAACCGGCTGCGCGCGTGATCCACGCCGAAGGCGGCACCGCCGGCACCGACACCAGCGTCGGCATGAAGGCGTATCAGGTGCGCAACCGCGGCATCTTCGCGGACCATCGCCGCGAGGCATTGGCCCAGCAGCTGCCGCCGAATACCGTACCCACCCCCGCGCTGCTGCATCGCAAACAGAAACAGATCCTGATCATCGATGCGCACACGCCGCGGCCCGATCACGATTCGGGATCGCTGCGACTGGTAAATCTGATGCGGCTGCTGTGCGAGGAAGGTGCGCATGTGGTGTTTCTGCCCGCGGACCGCAATCGTGTGGAACCTTATGCGACCCAACTGCAGCATCTGGGTGTGGAAGCCTGGCATGCACCGTTCGCAGCGCGGCCGCCGGCATGGCTGCGCGAACACGGCGCGCGTTTCGATGCAGTGATGGTCAGCCGACATTACGTGGCCAGCGAATTTTTACCGCTGCTGCGCGCGCATGCGCCACAGGCGAAGCTGATTTTCGACACGGTCGATCTGCATTATCTGCGCGAGCGCCGCGGTGCCGAAGTCGCAGGCGATGCCGCGCTGGCACGCGCCGCCGAACGCACGCGCGCGCTGGAGCTCAGCGTGATTGCGACATCGGACGTGACGTTGGTGGTCAGCGAGATCGAGCGCGAGCTGCTGCGAAAAGATGCACCCGCTGCACACGTTGAACTGCTGTCGAACCTGCATCGAATTGCGGGGGCGGGTCAGCCCTTCACACAGCGCCGTGATCTGGTGTTCGTCGGCGGCTTCCGTCATCCGCCAAACGTCGACGCGGCGCTGTGGTTCGTCGCGGACGTCTTTCCCCTGATCCGCGAGCGTCTTGCTGATGTGCGATTTCACTGCATCGGCAGCCACACGCCGCCGCAGATCGAAGCGTTGGCGTTGCTGCCGGGCGTGGTCGTGCATGGGCATGTCGCTGATATCGATCCATTTATGGACGGCAGCCGGATCGCGATCGCACCGCTTCGCTACGGCGCAGGCGTGAAAGGCAAGGTCAATCTGAGCATGGCGCACGGCCAGCCGGTCGTGGCGACATCGTGCGCGGTGGAAGGTATGCACCTGCGTGACGGTGAAGACGTGCTGGTCGCGGATGATCCGCAGGCGTTCGCCGATGCGGTCGTGCGTCTGTATCAGGACGAGCCGCTGTGGAACACGCTGGCGCGCAACGGCCTGGACAGCGTGGCGCGGAATTTCTCGTTGGAGGCCGCGCGCGAAACGGTGCGCAGGGTGTTTCTACGGTAGCGGAGACTCTGTGTGAATCGCTATTCGCAATTCCATGTGGGAGCGACGGAAGTCGCGAGGCCCTCACAATCAAGAAACACAGCAGCAACAGCAATCAGAAAACTGCTTGGCGCAATTTTTATTACTGCATTGTTTCTATTTTAAAGGCTTCGCGGCTCCCGCCGCTCCCACAGAAGCTAACGAATGCAGCGCAACAATAATAAAAAAAACGCACTCGGCTCACCGCTGAAGCAGCCCCGCTGCACGCAAGCGTTCAGCGAACGCCTGCAGCCCAGCAACCTGCGGATTCAATCCGCGCGCAGCATCATGCGCAGCGCGTGCGCCGTCGAGATCTCCGCTGCCCAGGCGCTCCTCGCCCACTGCGACCCAGCGCTGCGCGAGCCGGCCACGCGCATCGACGGTAGCGGAGCGCTCGCCTTCCAGCGCGATCTGCGCATCGAGACAGACCCGCGCACGCTGCAGACGGTTGTCGCGCAGTTCGCTCTCGAAACATTCGCGCACCTGCGGCAGCATCCGCGCGGTGGCGCCACGCACCTTCGGGTTTTCAGGCGCGAGCGCCCGCGCAGCGCGCAGCTTGTCGTAGGCGCTGTCGCCCGGCGGGGTAATCCAATCGCCGCGGGATTCGGCCGCGGCGGCTTCGTCGAGCAGTGCGCGCACGCGTCGCTGCACTATGCGCGGCGACAGCGCAGTCTTTGTGCCACTGCGCGCACGCTCGGCGCGCTGCAGGGCCTCGCGTGCAGGTGGCAACTCAGCAAGCTCCGGGGCCAACAACTGCGCGGCAGCCAACGCTGTTTTCGCACGGTCGAAGCGGAAATCAGCGGCAGCTTCTCGCGCATCGCGCACGTGCGCACGTGCGACTTCCGTCAAGGCGTCGCTGGCCGCCTGTGCATCCACGCCGCTGGCCTGCCACTGGCGATAACCGTCGGCGGCACGCGCCAAACGTCCAGCGCGCAGATCACGATCAGCGCGACGACGCACGTCATCGGCGGCCTGCGTCAACAGCGCCTGCACATCCGGCAAATCGGCATGCCCGCGATCGTAGCCCTGCGCGGTTGCGACCGCAGCGGCGACTTGCGCCAATTCGCCGCGCTTCAGTGCATCGCGCGCGCCCTGCAACACTGTGGCCAGCGCATCATCGCGGCCTTCCAATGCTTTCAGATGCTGCGGCTGCAGTTCAAGGATTCTTTGATACAGCGGCAGCGCCGCATCGACGGCGCCATCAAGACGCCCGGCCGCGCGCGCAGCGTCGGCGACACGCAGCAAGTCGTCGATGCCGGCCACTGCGGCCTCGCGCCGACGCAGGATCTCGGCGACCGCTTCGGTCTGCGCGCGCGGTGCCGACAGTACTCGGGCGAGCTGCAGCTGACGATGCGCTTCACTGAAGGCGCCGCGTTCGGCCGCGCTGCGCGCCTGCTGCATCGCCGCCTGCGCCACCCGCGCCAGGCCTGAACGCAGTTCGGCGCGATCCGGATCGATCGCGATAGCGGCTTCATAGCGTTCGCGCGCGCCGCTGCCGTCGTCCGCACTCAGTCGCCCCTGCTGCAGTGCCACCTCGGCCTGCTGCCGCAGCGCTTCGGCCTCCGCCACCGGCCAGAGGCGCTCGGCAATGGGCCCGCGCAGCGCGAGCGTCAACAGCAGCAACAGGACGACAGCCGCTGTCAGTGTCCACGGCCAGCGGGCGCGGAGGCGTGCGGCGAGATGTTGGAAGGTTGGATTGCGATTGGAGGTCACGGCGAGAGGATAGCGCGGCCTCATACACCCCCGCCCTGTCGGGCACCCTCTCCCGCATGCGGGAGAGGGAAGCGCGAGCGCAGCGAGCGAGGGTGAGGGCGCTTTTCAGGCCCTCCGCACCTGCTCCACACCCGACAGACTGTCGATGCGGCCCAGCAACCGGCTCAGCTGCTCATGATCGCGCACACGCAGCTGCAGGCGCAGGCGCACGCGGCTGCCTTCCAGCGTGTCGCTGTGGATCGACAGCACATGGGCGTCGTCCTGCGCGATCAGATTGGTCAGGTCTTTCAGCAGCCAGCGCCGGTCGACCGCATCCACGTGCACGTTCGCGGTGTGGCCGCCGCCGACGCTGCCCCATTCCACCGAGAGCACACGTTGCGGCTGACGCGACGACATCCGCAGGACTGCACTGCAGTCCGCGCGATGCACCGACACGCCCCGACCCTGGGTGAGATAGCCGACGATGGGTTCGCCGGGCAGCGGCTGACAGCAGCGCGCGATCTGCATCAGCAGGTTACCCACGCCCACCACGGTGAACGCCGAGTTGCCGACAGCAGACCTTTGCGGCTTCGGCGGTGCGCGGGCCAGCTCAACACGCGACGCGTCGGTCGCGACACTCACCTCGTGCCGGCTGCGTTCGTGATCGAGCAGCGCGCGCCCGACCTGATGCGGACCGGCGTCGCCCAGCGCCACCAGCACATACAGGTCATCGACGCTGTCGACATGAAACTTCGCCAACATCGGCGCCAAATCGGCCTGCAGCAGCGACAGCCGCCGCAGCTCCTTTTCGAGCATGTCGCGCCCGGCTTGGACATTGCGCACGCGGTCAAGCTTGTGAAACCACGCGCGCACCTTGTCGCGCGAACGCCCGCTGGCGAGAAAACCATTCGCCGCGACCAGCCAATCGCGGCGCGGTTCCGCGGTTTTCGCGGTGAGGATTTCGATCCGCTCGCCGCTGCGCAGGGTGTAATCCAGCGGCACGATCCGGCCGTCGACTTTCGCGCCGCGGCAGCGATGACCCACCATCGTGTGCACGTGATACGCAAAATCCAGCGGCGTCGCGCCCAGCGGCAGATCGACCACGTCGCCCTGCGGCGTCAGCGTGTAGATACGGTCCTCGATCAGTTCGTTGTCCAAGGCGTTGCTGAGGCGCTGCTCGGCGCCGCGCTCGTCGTCACCGCCTTCGCGACCGCCGTCCAGCAGTTTGCGCATCCATTCGATCTTGCGATCCAGCCCCGCATCGGCCGGCGCCGAGCGGCCTTCCTTGTAGCGCCAGTGCGCGGCGACGCCCAGTTCGGCCTGCGCGTGCATCTCGTGAGTGCGGATCTGCACTTCCAAGGTCTTGCCTTCGGGCCCGACCACCGCGGTGTGCAGCGATCGATAGTCGTTGCGCTTGGGGCGCGCGATGTAGTCGTCGAACTCGCTGGGAATCGGCGTCCACAGCGCGTGCACCGCGCCCAGCGCGGCGTAGCAGGACGGAACGTCGCGCACCAGCACCCGCACCGCGCGCAGATCGTAGAGTTCGCTGATCGGCACGGCTTTTTTCTGCATCTTTTTCCAGATGCTGGTGATGTGCTTCGGGCGCCCGGCGACGTCAGCCTCCACGCCCTGCGCCTGCAGCGCCTCGCCCAGGTCACGCTTGACCTGCTCGATGTAGCGCACGCGATCACCGCGTTTTTCGTCCAGCCAGCGCGCGATCTTCTGATAGGTCTCGGGTTCGAGATGACGGAACGCCAGATCTTCCAGCTCCCACTTCAATTGCCAGATGCCCAGCCGGTTCGCCAACGGCGCGTGGATATCGCGGGTCAACTGCGCCAGCGCAAGGCGTTCGGATTCGGGGCGCCTGCCGACGGCTCGCATCTGCGCAAGCTGCCGCGCCAACAGGATCGGCACCACCCGTAGATCCTTCACCATCACCAGCAGCAGGCGGCGCAGGCCCTCAGCGTTGCGCCCACCGGCGTCGGCCGCGTGCAGGGTCCACACCTGCGCTGCCGCGCGCTGGCCTTCCAGCAGGGTCGCAACCGTCGGCCACGCCTTCACCAGCTGCGGCTCGATCCGCGCCCGCCACGCAGGCAGGTCGTGGAGAATGGCCGCCAGGACCACGTCACCATCCGCATTGAGTTTGGCCAACGCCGTCAGCGTCTCGCCCAGCGCTGCCAAGGCGCTTTCGTCCAGCGACTCAGGGCCGGCGGCCTGCTCCAGCGCCTGCCGCCAAAGCGCGCCCAGCGCAGCCACTGGCGGCAGCGACAACAGGGCATCAAGCGGCGTGGCGACGGCGGCAGACACAGGTGATCGAAACCGGAGGAAGGTATGCCTACACTAGCCGCGTCGCACCCCGCATCACAACCGATCAGGAATACGCCATGTCGATGCTCCGCAAGATGCCCCGCCCGCTGCTTCGTCAACTGCTGCCGCTGGTCCTGCTCGCCGCTTTCATGCTTGCTCCAATCGCCGCACTGGCGCAGCAGCCCATCGAACGCGACATGACTCCGCAGGAGTTCAAGGCCGCCGGCCTCGACAAGCTCACGCCCGACGAACTGATCAAGCTCAACGCATGGCTGGGGCGCAAGATCGACACCGTATCGAGCGAAGCCGCCGCCAGCGCCAAAGACAAAGTGGTGCAGGAGAATCGCGGCTTCTTCAACTTCGGCTCGGACGAACCGATCGTCGCCCGGATGACCGGCGAATTCCGCGGCTTCGGCAAAGGCCGCGAGTACACCCTCGACAACGGCCAGGTGTGGCTGCAGACCGACAGCGCCGTACTCGTCGGCGCCAAACTCGATCGCCCCGAAGTGCGGATCAACCCGAGCATCTCCGGCAACAGCTGGTATCTCGCGGTGAAGGGCTACAGCACTCGGGCGAAGGTGGAGCGGGTGAAGTAAAACAACCTCCGTGACGGGCTTGAACCCGCCCTACAGCTGCGCGAGACGGGTTGCAAGTTTCTTTGCTGATATACCGCCCTTCGCGCCCAGCTCCTGTGCGAACAACGACACGCGGAATTCCTCCAGCTCCCAGCGCAGCGTTTGCCACCCCGGCGCGGCGTCGATACCGCGGGCTCGGGCGTCGGCAAGCGCGTCGGCGAAGGGCGTGAGTTCGAGCATACGTGCCTGATCGCGCACCGGGTCACGCAGCGCACGTTCGGCGCGCAGGGTGATCGCTTTGAGATAACGCGGGTATTCGCTCAGCGCATCCGCGGGCGTATCGCGCAGGAAGCCCGGCGACGCCAGCGCCGCGAGCTGTGCGTGCATATCGTCGAGGTTGGCTTTCGCCCAGCCCATCAGCTTCGACTCCAGCGCTGCGCGCACTTCGGCGACACGGGCGAGGATGGTTTCGGCCTGCTGCAATCGGGTCATCGCTTCGGCGAACAGGTGTTTCGCGATGGCGTCACGGCGCAGTGCGAAAGCGACGGCGTCGCGGATCAGCTCCAGCCCTTCGGCGGCGAGCGCGGCGAACGCGCCTTCGACCAGATCCTGACGCAGTCGGTCGCTGTCCTTCAATCCGTCGCGGCGTGGATCCGCGGACTCGATGGCGGCATACAGCAGCGAAGTCTTCGGCGGCACGGGCAGCTGTTTGCGCGCCTGTTTGAATTTTTCGGCGTGCGCGATCCGCAGCAGCCGTCGCACACCCTGCGGATGGTGACGCTGCGCTTCTGCGCGATCGGCATGCACTGCCAGCGACACGCTGTCGGCGTCGTCGTGCAGTGCGGGATACGCGGGAACACCGCCAGCGCCCGCAACGGAAACGGGAATCGGCTGCGCGGGAAACTCGGTCAGGCCGCGCTGCGCAAGACCTTCAGCGGCACGCGCCGAGAACGCGTCGGCCGCGCGTTTGCCGAAACGTGCGCGCAGGTCGTCGAGGTCGCGCGATTCGGCCAACACGGTGCGATTGTCGATATCCATCAGCCGCAGATTGGCGCGCAGATGCGGTTCGATACCGGCGACATTGAAGTCGATCGCACTCACGTGAACGCCGGTGAGTTTCTTCAGGAATCTCGCCAGCGCACCTTCAAAACTGTCGTCTTCGGCGTGACCATTCAGTTGGCCATTCGATGGCATATGCGCTTCAGCAAATGCGCGGGCGAAATCCGGCGCCGGCACGAAATTTCGGCGCGCTGTTTTCGGCAGTGATTTGATCAATCCAGCGGCCTTGTCGGCGAAGAAACCCGGCGCCAGCCACGACAGCCGCGTCGGGTCCAGCGCGTTAAGCAGATGCAGCGGCACCGCCACGGTCATGCCGTCGTCGATCGCGCCGGGTTCGAAACGATACTTGACCGCCAACCGTACATCGCCCAGCGGCAGATACGGCGGGAAGCGCTCCGCGTCGCTGGCGCCGCCGACCATCAAATCATCGAACGACCATTCAAGCTTCACTTTTTCGGCCGGCGTCAGTTTGCCGTACCACGCATCCAGCGCCTGCTGATTGTGGATGTGCAGCGGCAGACGGTCCAGATACCACTGCGCCTGCCAGTCTTCGTCGACGATCAGTCCTGCACGACGCTGCTTGGCTTCTTCTTCTGTCGCTTTCGCCAACATCGCAAGATTGCGCGGCATGAACGCGGCGCGCGTATTGATCTCGCCCGTCACCAGCGCGTCGCGGGCGAAAATGTGCCGCGACTCTTCAGGAAACAGTGCGCCGTAATGCACCGGCTTCTTCGGCGCCAACACCAGCCCGAACAGACTGATCTGTTCGCTGCCGACCACACGCCCCTGCGAGCGCGACCAGTGCGGGTCATGATGTCGACGCGCAAGCAGATGCGGTAATTCGTCGATCGCCCATTCCGGCTCGATCGCAGCGTTGGTCATCGACCACACTTTTTCAGTATCCAGCAGCGTTGCCGACAGCAGCCACGGCGGCGGTTTCTTCGACAGCGGCGAGCCGGGAAAGATCGTGTATTTGCGCCCGCGGGGACCGTCGTACAGACCACGCTCGCTGCGATTGCCGATCTGTGTTGGCAGGCCTGCGATCAATGCACGGTGAAGCGAACCATAGTTGGCCAGAATTTCTGCACTTGGCTTGTCTTCCCCCTTTGGAAAAGGGGGATTGAGGGGGATTGGCTCTGCAGGCTCCGAGACCGAAAGCAAATCCCCCCTGCCCCCCTTTTTCGAAAGGGAGGGCGTCAATGCGTTGGGGCGTGTGGCGGATGAAAGATCGCCCCAGTCGAGTTCATCGCACAGCAACTTCAGCTGCCGATGCAGTTCACGCCATTCGCGCAGACGCAGGAAGCCGAGAAAATGTTTGTCGGCCCATTTTCTCAACTGCGACTGGGTCATCTCCTCATGCGCGACGCGATACGCCTCCCACAGCTTCAGAATGCCGACAAATTCCGATTTTGGATCCGCAAACTCCGCATGGGCCGCATCCGCGGCGCCGCGCTGATCGGAAGGACGCTCACGCGGATCCTGGATGCCCAGAAAGCTGGTGATGGTCAACATCTCGCGCAGGCAGCCGTGCTTGTGCGCGGCGATCAGCATCCGCGCCAGCTTCACGTCCACCGGCAGCCGCGCCATCGTGCGGCCGATCCGGGTCAGTTTGCGTTCGGTGTCCACCGCGCCCAGTTCGGCGAGCTGCTGCCAGCCGTCGGCAACCGCGCGCGGATCCGGCGGTTCGAGAAACGGAAAATCTTCGATCCGCCCCAATCCAAGCGACAGCATCCGCAGGATCGCACCAGCCAGTGCGGCACGGCGTATTTCCGGATCGGTGTAAGGGTCACGCGCAAGAAAATCGGCCTCCGCATACAGGCGATAGCAGCTGCCCGCCGCGATCCGGCCGCAGCGGCCCTTGCGCTGATCGGCACTGGCCTGCGAGATCGCTTCGATATGCAGCCGGTCGAGTTTTTGCCGCGGGCTGTAGCGCTTCACCCGCGCGAAACCCGGATCGACCACGAAATGAATCCGCGGCACCGTCAACGACGTTTCGGCGACATTGGTCGCCAGCACGATGCGTCGCTGCGGACCGGGATTGAACACGCGGTCCTGGTCGCGCGTCGACAGTCGCGCATACAGCGGCAACACTTCCGTATGGCGATACTTGCGCTTTTCCAGCGCCTGATGCGCATCGCGGATTTCACGCTCACCCGGCAGGAAGATCAACACGTCGCCCATCTGCGATTGGCGAACGATCTCGTCGCAGGCCGACACGATGCCGTCGAGCACAGAGCGCCCGCCTTCCTCCGCATCGCCGTCACGGTCGCCGTCTTCATCACGGCCCGCATTCAGCGGCCGATAACGCACATCGACCGGATAGCCGCGGCCCTCCACGTTCACCACCGGCGCATTGCCGAAATGCTGCGAAAAGCGCTCGGTATCGATGGTGGCCGAGGTCACGATCACTTTCAGATCGCGGCGCTTCTGCAGCAGCTGCTTGAGAAAACCCAGCAGGAAATCGATATTGAGGCTGCGCTCATGCGCTTCGTCGACGATGATGGTGTCGTACGCCGACAGCCAGCGGTCGGACTGTATTTCCGCAAGCAGAATGCCGTCGGTCATGAACTTGACCGCGGTCCGGTCGCCGACGTTGTCGCTGAAACGCACCTGATAGCCGACCAGGCCGCCGATCTGGGTTTTCAGTTCTTCGGCCACGCGCCGCGCCACCGCGCGCGCTGCGATCCGGCGCGGCTGAGTGCAGCCAATCATCCCGGCGGCGCCACGCCCGGCGGCGAGACACAGCTTCGGCAATTGCGTGGTTTTACCGGAGCCGGTTTCGCCCGCGATCACAACCACTTGATGGTCGCGGATCAGCGCGATGATGCGTTCGGCCTCACCGGTAATGGGCAGAGCCGGATCCATCTCAAACGCAGTCGGCAGCGATGCGGCGCGGGCTTCACGCGCCGCTACAGAAATCCCAAGCGCATCGACAAAGGCAGCCTGTAACGCGGTATCCGACGGCTTCCCGCTCCAGCGCGTCCACAGCCCCAGCAGCCGCCCACGGTCGCGCGCCAGCCCGCCGTCCACCTCGCGTCGTGCGTTCTGCAGGGCGCGATCGTGCGGTTTGCCGGAGCTGGGAGGGTGTTGTGTGCGTTCGGTGGTCGACATCGGCTGCTGTGTTCGAAAAAACGGATTTCTAATCCGACTTGGTGGACGATAGTGTGATTGATCCCCCGCCCGGAGACGAGTCATGGCCAAACCATCCAAAGCTGACAAACCCGACAAAACCGTATCGACCCAAGCCCATGCCGACACCGGCGCGAGCGAGATTGATATCGGGATTTCGAACGCGGACCGCAAGAAAATCGCCGAAGGCCTGTCGCGCTTTCTTGCCGACAGCTTCACCCTGTATCTGAAAACCCACAACTTCCACTGGAACGTCAATGGCCCGATGTTCAACAGTCTGCACCTGATGTTCGAGGGCCAATACACCGAACAGTGGACTGCACTGGATGAAACCGCCGAGCGTATTCGTGCGCTGGGCTACAACGCGCCGGGTTCTTACGCCGAATTCATCAAGCTCAGCTCGATTGCCGAGGAGCCGGGCCTCACCGACACCGCCGACTGGCGCGAAATGGTGCGCCAACTGGTCGTCGGCAACGAAGCGGTCTGCCGCACCGCGCGCAAAGTGCTGAAGACGGCCGACAGCGGCGGCGACGACCCGACTGTGGACCTGATGACTCAACGCCTGAATATCCACGAGAAGAATGCGTGGATGCTTCGGTCGCTGTTGGCGTAAACGCATATCGTGGTGATGCGGTTGGTAGAGCAGCTTCAGTCCGCTTGGCTTTTTTCTGAAACGCGGCAGCGGGCTGGTTTTTAACAGCCGGACGGCTGGTCAGCCCGCTCTACCGGGAAGCCATGCAGCAGCGGGCTGAAGCCGCCTTACCGGGGATAATGATGCGACGGGTCGATACACTGCCACAAAAAGCCCCGCAATTTGCGGGGCTTTTTTTAATGTTTACAGCAACGCGATCAGCGCTTGTCGAGCGACGTGTAATCGCGCGCGGCGTAGCCGGTATAGATTTGACGCGGGCGGCCGATCTTGGCTTCCGGATCGGTCTGCTGTTCCAGCCAGTGCGCGACCCATCCGGAGGTGCGGGCGATGGCGAACATCACCGTGAACATCTCGGTCGGAATGCCCAGCGCCTTGTAAATGATGCCGGAGTAGAAGTCGACATTCGGATAGAGTTTGCGCTGGACGAAATATTCGTCCTTCAGCGCGGCCTCTTCCAGACGCATCGCGACTTCGAGCAGCGGATCGTTGACGCCCAATTCGGCCAGCACCTTGTGGCACATCTCGCGGATGATCTTCGCGCGCGGGTCGAAGTTTTTGTAAACGCGATGGCCGAAGCCCATCAGGCGGAAACCGGACTCTTTGTTTTTCGCCTTGTCGATCGCCGACTGCACGTTTTCCGGGCGGCCGATCTCTTCCAGCATCTTGAGCACCGCTTCATTGGCACCGCCGTGCGCCGGGCCCCACAGCGCGGCGACGCCGGCAGCGACGCACGCATACGGGTTGGCGCCGGTGGAACCGACCAGACGTACCGTGGAGGTCGACGCGTTCTGCTCGTGATCGGCGTGCAGGATGAACAGCAGGTCCAGGGCCTTCGCCGCCACCGGGCTGAGCTCCAGCGGCTCGCTCGGCACTTCTTTCAACATGTGCAAGAAGCGCGGCACGTATTCGAGATTGTTTTTCGGATAACGGATCGGCCAGCCGATCGAATAGCGATAGCAGGAGGCCGCGATGGTCGGCACTTTCGCGATCAGGCGGATCGCCGCCATCCGGCGCTGCTCGGCGTCTTCGAGATCCAGCGTATTGTGGTAGAAGCTCGCCATCGAGCCCAGCATGCCGACCAGCATCGCCATTGGATGCGCGTCATGGCGGAAGCCGAACAGGAAGGTGCGGAACGCCTCATGCATCATCGTGTGATGCGTGACTTCATGCTCGAACTTCGCGAATTCATTCTGGTTCGGCAGCTCGCCGTTCATCAGCAGATAAGCGACTTCAAGGAAGCTCGAATGTTCGGACAATTGTTCGATGGGATAACCGCGATACATCAACACGCCGTTGTCGCCGTCGATGTAGGTGATGGCGGAACGGCACGACGCGGTGGCCATGAAGCCGGAGTCGTAGGTGAACAGGCCGGTTTCTTTCGGCAATTTCGCGATATCGACGCAGGGATTGCCGAGGGTGCCGGTATGCACCGGCAGGACGACCGACTTCTCGCCGGCGGTCACGGTGACCTGGGTGGGAACAGTGGAATCCTGTTGAGACACGGCGCACTCCCATGCAGCTTGAATGACATGAACACGGGTCCGCACACAGACGGCAACATGTTCGGGGAAGGAAGCCGCAACCGTAGTCGCGACGTGCGGCAATTATCGCATACCGCTATTGGAACCAAACTCTAGGCGTTGACGCTAAGACGACGATTCAAATCACGGCCTGCCTAGCGTTACCAGCGGACATGACAACGGCCGCCAGAAGGCGGCCGTTGGGAATGGCATGCGGCACCCGACTCCAACGCTGCGATTCGCCACATGGGGCGAACCGCAGCGCGAGGCGAACTTACTTGGTGCCGTAGCGCTTGCGGAACTTGTCGACGCGACCGCTGGTATCGATCAACTTGTGCTTGCCCGTGTAGAACGGATGCGAAGACGAGGAGATGTCGACCTTGATCAACGGGTATTCGTTGCCGTCTTCCCACTTGACGGTTTCCTTGCTGCCAAGGGTCGAGCGGGTGAGGATTTTGAAGTCCGAAGTCACGTCCTGAAACACGACCTGACGGTAAGCGGGATGGATGTCGGCCTTCATGGCGGCACCAGAGTTGAGCGGAAAGCCGGGCATTATAGCGGCGCATTGCCCCCCGCTCAAGCCCATCCATCAACCGCGTCAAACGGCGCGCAAAGCCCCGCGGATCAAGGCTTCGAAGGCCGCTTGGTCGTAATCCATCAGGATCTCGGCGTTGTCGGGTCGGCCACTGCGGCGGTTCCAGTCCACCACTGTGGCACCACGGGTCTCGGCCCCGGTGAGCTCCACGCGCAGCGGCCGGATCGCCCGTTCACGCACGCCATCGGGCGCCACCAGCAGGGCCATCGCCAGCGCATCCGCTGCGTGCCAACGATCCCCGCGCAGCCCCGCCGACCATTCACGGGTCTTGCGCGAGATCGATTCATAGAATTTCGCCCGGGGATGATCCGCCTGCAGCCAGCGCTCGACCTCGGTGTGCAGAAAGCCGTGGCGGACCACCGCCTCCCAATCGGCCAGTTCAATGATCTTGCCGGCAGCGGCAAACGCGTCGAACACTAGATGCGCGGCCTCGGGATCGAAACCGATATTGAATTCGGCCATCGGCGAGGTGTTGCCCTGCCCGGTCACTGCGCCACCCATCACCACCATGCGGCCGACGCGCTGCGGCAGCGTGGGGTCCAGCTTCAGCGCCACCGCAAAATTGGTCAGCGGCCCCAGCATGCACACCACCAGCTTGCCCGCATGCACGTGCGACAGCCGGATCATCGCCAGCGCAGCGTGCTCGGCCTCGGCGTGCTTGGTTGCCGGGGTGTAGCCGATATCTCCGAAACCGTCGCGCCCGTGCACATACGAGGCATCGGGCGCGGGATGCAGCAGCGGCGCATTGCAGCCGGCATACACCGGGATATCCACGCCAGCCACTTCGCAAAGTTTCAGCGCATTGGCAACGGTATGCGTCAGGCCTACGTTGCCCGCAGCGATGGTCAGCGCGACCACTTCGTGATGCGGCGAATCGAACGCCATCAGAAGGGCAAGCGCGTCGTCCACGCCCGGGTCGGTGTCGATCAGCAGCGGAAGTTTATTTTTCATCGGCGGATTATGCCGGTTGGCATCGCCAGCGGCGATAGAATCGCGCCAACGGAATCGCGACTCCCGCAGGAACCCGCCATGCGCCTTCTTGTCACCCCTTTTTTCCATCCAGACAGTTCGACCTGGAGTTATGTTGTCGCCGATCCGCAAAGTCTGCAGGCCGCGATCATCGACCCAGTGCTGGACTTCGATCCGAAATCCGGGCGGACATCGACGACTTCGGCACAGCAGTTGGCCGATCACATCCGCTCGGCGTCATTCGATGTGCGCTGGATTCTCGAAACCCATGCGCATGCAGATCACATCAGTGCAGGCCATTGGCTGAAATCCGAGTTTCCGCAGGCGAAGCTCGCGATCGGCAAAGGCATCTGTACGGTACAGGAAACCTTCAGGCCGATTTTCAATCTCGGCGAGCATTTTCCCGTGGACGGGTCGCAGTTCGATCATCTCTTCGGGGACGGCGCACGCTTCGCGCTGGGCGCGCTCGAAACCAACGTCATCGCCGTACCCGGCCACACCAGCGACAGCGTGGCGTATCGCATTGGCGATGCGCTGTTTGTCGGGGATTCGATCTTCATGCCCGACGGCGGCACCGCGCGCTGCGATTTTCCGGGTGGAGATGCGCGCACGCTGTACCGCTCGATCCAGCGCCTGTTTGCATTGCCCGACGATACGCGGGTATTCGTATGTCACGACTACGCTACCGGTGATCGCGCACATGCCTGCGAAACCACGATCGCGGCGCAGAAGGCCGGCAACATCCATGTGCGGGACGGCGTGAGCGAAGACGATTTCGTCGCCCTGCGCAACGCACGCGATGCGACCCTCCCGATGCCGACGCTGATGCTGCCCGCGATCCAGGTCAACATCCGCGCCGGGCAGCTGCCGGCGCCCGAGGACAACGGCACACGTTATCTGAAACTGCCGCTGGATCGGCTCTGAAATACGCGTGCGGAAGGGCGAGTGCGCTGCGCTCAGCCGCCAACCTTGTTGACACTCGCATGGCGGACCACTCCGCTGCCGTCGTGCACCTGCACCGCAACCGCTATCCCGCTGCGCACGCTTTCGGTGACCACGCAGAAATTCTCGAACTGCTGCAGGATTTTTTCGAACTGGTCGTAACTGTCGGCGGCATCGGGCAGATGCAGATCGACATCGACGTGCTGGACGCGCATCCGGCCCTCGGCGTTGCGGTCGAGCGTACCGCGGACCTCTGCACGGATCGTCCCCGGCGTGTTCTTGTATTTGCGCATCGCGAACAACAGGCTCGCCGACAGGCAGTTGGCGATAGCCGCCATCAGCATACGGCTGGGATTCGGCCCCTTGCCGCCGCCCAGAGGCGCGCCTTCGTCGGTCAGCAGATCTGGAATTTCAGTGTCGTCGAAGCTGACGTTGAAGCTGTAGTCGGAGATTTGAGTGAGGGTGACCTTGACCTGTTCATTGCTCATGCGTGGAATTCCTTTGCTGGATTGGGAGCGATTTCGGGGCGATGCTGGTCGAATGCAATCCTGAGAGCCTGTTTGATCTTTTCGAAAGATGCGATGCCGCCAGACAGACGCATTCGCACTCGTAAAAAAGTCGTGAGCAGCAGAGCTGTGGCCGCTCAGCGCGGCAGATGCTGCCGGGTCCAGGCCACGATCTGCTGTGCGGAAATCGCGCCGGAATGACGCGCGACTTCTCGGCCATGATGGATCAGGATCAAGGTCGGAATACTGCGGATGCCGAAACGCCCCGCGATGCCGGACTCCGCTTCGGTGTCGAGCTTGCCCAGACGTGCATGTGGCTCCAACTGCGCCGCTGCGGCCTCGAAATGCGGCGCCATCTGCAGGCAGGGCTGACACCAGGCAGCCCATGCATCGATCAGCAGCGGCAGGTCGCTGCGCTGCGCGTGGACTTCGAAATTCTGCGCATTCAGCACCACCGGCGCGGCCTCGAACAGCGCGCGTTTACAGCGCCCGCACCGGGGCGATTGGGCCAGACGCGCAGCCGGCAGCCGGTTCAAGGCAGCGCAGTGCGGGCAGGCGATCTGCAGCGATGCTTCGTTCGGATTCATGCCCGCGGCACCTCTTCGATCACGGCCTTCCCCGCACGTCTGTGCAGATAGACGTAATACAACAGCGGAATGACCACGAGCGTCAAGACCGTGCTGACCAGGATCCCGAAGATCAGCGACACCGCAAGACCGTTGAAGATCGGATCGTCGAGAATGAAAAAACCGCCCAGCATCGCTGCCAACGCGGTCAACATGATCGGCTGCGCGCGCACTGCGCAGGCGTCGATGACCGCATCACGGAGTTCCCGTCCTTCGGCCACCGATTGATTGATGAAGTCCACCAGCAGAATGGAATTGCGCACGATAATGCCGGCCAGCGCGATCATGCCGATCATCGAGGTTGCGGTGAACTGCGCGCCGAGCAGCGCATGCCCCGGCATCACGCCGATCACGGTCATCGGAATCGGCGCCATGATGATCAGCGGCACCAGATAGCTACGGAACTGCGCGACGATCAACAGATAAATCAACACCAGACCCGCAGCATAGGCGATGCCCATGTCGCGGAAGGTTTCATACGTGATCTGCCACTCGCCGTCCCACTTGATCGCATAGCCGGCGGTGTCGGTGGGCTGGCGGATGAAGAACTGCGACAGCTTGCGGCCGTCGATGTGGTTGTCGGACACCTGTCCAACGACATCGAACATGCCGTACAGCGGACTGTCCAGCGCGCTGGCTTCGTCGCCCATCACGTACACCACCGGCAGCAGATCCTTGTGGTGGATCGCGCCGTCCCACGGTGTACGCACCACGTTCACCACTTCGGACAGCGCCACCGCCTGCCCTTGACCGCCCTTCACCGACAGCGCGAGCAGACGCTCGATTGCGGCCTGATCGGCGATGGGCGTACGCAGCCTCACCGGTTTTGGATAGCGCGATGCGCCGTCCTGCACATAAGTTGCGTCAAAACCGCCAACCGCTGCGGCCAGCGTGTTCACGATGGTGGATTGATCCACGCCCAGGCGCGTCGCGCGCTCGCGATCCACCACCAGCACTTCGCGCGGCGACGGCGCTTCGACGGTGGTATCGATATCGACGATACCCGCAGTCCTGCGCAACCGCTGCTCCAGCGCCAGCGCCACCTTGCGGCTGTGCGCATAGTCCGGTCCGTACACTTCCGCAACCAGCGGCGACAGCACCGGCGGGCCGGGCGGCACCTCGACCACTTTCACCGATGCGCCGTAACGTCGGCCGACCGCATCGAGCTTGGGTCGCATCGCGCGGGCGATGTCGTGACTCTTGCGGTCGCGATGGTGCTTGTCGACCAGATTGACCTGCAGGTCGCCAACATTGGCGCCGCTGCGCAGGAAATACTGGCGCACCAGACCGTTGAAGTTGATCGGTGCCGACGTGCCCGCATAGCCCTGGAAACTCTGCACTTCCGGAAAAGCGGATACGCTCGTCGCAAGCTCACCCAGAAGCGCGTTGGTGGTTTCCAGCGTACTGCCTTCGGGCATGTCGACGACGATCTGCACTTCGGACTTGTTGTCGAATGGCAGCATCTTCAGCACCACCAGTTGGAATACGGCAAGACTCGCCGCCATCAGCACCAGCGCGATCATGCCGCCGAACAGCCAGCGACGGCGGCGGGGCGCGCGATCATTTCCATTGCGCTCATCGTTCAAGAACGGCGTCATCGCTTTTGAGAACAGACGGTGCAGCCGCGAATCGCCGCCCTCCGCTTGCTTCACATGTGGCTTGAGCAGTTTCAGCGACAGCCACGGCGTGACGATCAATGCCACCGCGAGCGAGATCACCATGCCGGCAGAGGCGTTGATCGGAATGGGCCGCATGTATGGGCCCATCAGGCCGCTGACGAAGGCCATCGGCAGCAGCGCCGCGATCACCGTAAACGTGGCGAGGATGGTGGGGCCGCCCACTTCATCCACCGCCGGCGGAATCGCTTCGCGCAGGGTCTTGCCGCCGCGCGCCATGTGCCGGTGGATGTTCTCGACCACGACGATGGCGTCGTCGACAAGAATACCGATCGAGAAAATCAGTGCGAACAGCGACACGCGGTTGAGGGTGAAGCCCATCGCCCATGACGCGAACAAGGTCAGCGCCAGCGTGAGCACCACCGCTGCGCCCACCACCAGCGCTTCACGCTTGCCCAGCGCGAACAGCACCAGCAGCACCACCGACATCGTCGCGAAAAACAGCTTCTGGATCAGCTTTTTTGCTTTGTCGGTCGCGGTCTGACCGTAGTCGCGCACCACTTCGACATGCACGCCTTCGGGAATCAATTCGCCGCGCAGCTGTTCAATGCGCTCTGCGACCGCAGTGGTGATGTCGGCGGCGTTGCTGCCGGGCTTCTTGGCGATGGCAATGGTCAGCGCGGGCGCGATACCGGCCTTCGGCCCCGGCATGCCCGCAGGCGCGCCGTGCCACACATAGCTTGATGGCACGTCAATGCCTGCGCGCACATCGGCAACATCGCCCAGCATCACCGGCTTGCCGGCATCGACACCCAGAACCAGTTCGGCCACATCGTCGCGACTCGCAAGAAAGCGACCGGCCGTGACCGGTACTGCGCGATCTCCGCCGACGCGCTCGCCAACGTGCCGCACCACATTCGCGGCCTGCAGCGATTGCGCGACCTCGCCGACGGTCAGCCCGAATGCGGCCAGACGGGTCGGGTCCAGCGTCACCGCGACCACGCGATCCGGCGCGCCGATGGTGTAAACGTCGCGGGTGCCGGGCGTGCGCTTGATTTCGGTTTCCAGGGTACTTGCGACCGCGCTCAGCGATTCGATGCCGGTTGTCGGATCGTCCGACCACAGCGTCAGCGCCATCACCGGCACGTCGTCGATGCCTTTGGGTTTGATCAACGGTTGGCCGACGCCGGTATTCGGCGGCAACCAGTCCTGATTCGAAAACACCTGGTTGTACAGACGCACGATCGCCGGTTGGCGGTCGATGCCAACCGTATATTCGACCGTCAACACCGCCATGCCCGGGCGGCTGATCGAATAGACGTGTTTGACGCCTTCGATCTCAGAGAGTTTCTGCTCCAGCGGATAGCTCACCAGCTGCTCGACATCGCGTGCGCTCGCGCCGGGAAACGGCACGAACACATTCGCCATCGTCACGTCGATCTGCGGTTCTTCCTCGCGCGGCGTGATCAACACCGCGACCAAGCCCAACATCAGGCCCATCAACGCCAGGATCGGCGTCAGCGGGTTCGCCTGAAAGGCGCGCGCGATGCGGCCGGAAAAACCCAGCTTCGGCACGGTGTCATTCATGGCCGGCACTGTTGGCTTCACGCTGTTTCACCAGCGCCTGCAGCGCGGCCTCGGGGTCGCTGGCGACCACATCGCCCGGACGCAGGCCCGCCAGTACTTCGATGGTGTCGCCATCGCGCGCACCGAGGCGCAGCTGGCGCAAGGTCAGCGTGCCGTCCTTCAGCACGTAGGCGCCGGTGAGTTCGCCGCGACGCACCACGGCGGTTTCGGAGACGCGCAGGATCTTCTCGCGGCTGCGGATCGGGAATACAACTTTTGCGGTCGTGCCCGGCGCTACCAGCGCCTGCATCGGCGGCAACAGCACGCGCACTGCAACGCTGTGGCTGCGCGGATCCGCGCTGGGATAAACCACGACCTGACGCGCCTCGACCGACACGCCGCCGTCGAAGGTGACGCGGGCTGCGGGCTGGGCGCGGATCGCTTCGGCATCGGACTGCGGCACCCGCACCTCGATCCGCAGATCGTCCGGCGCATAGACCGTCAGCAAAGGCTGGCCGGGCGCCACTGCCTCGCCCGGCTCCACGCTGCGCGCGGCGACGATACCGGCGTACGGCGCACGCACCGTGGTGTAGTCGGCGCCTTGACCTGCGGACGACAGCTGCGCACGCGCGGCATCGCGCGCGGCGGCGGCGGCATCGCGCGCGGCGCGCGTCTGATCGAGCTGTGCGCGCGAGACGTAATTGTCTTTGGCCAATGACGCAAAACGCCGATAGTTGCGTTCGGCTTCGACGGCAGAAGCTTCTGCCGCCCGCAGCTGCGCACGCGCAGTATCGACACCCGCCTGTTGTTCGACCACCGACAGGCGCAGCAGCGTTTGTCCGGCGACGACGCGATCGTTCACATCGACATCAACCGCAGTCACTCGGCCGCTGGTTTGCGCAGACAGCACCGCTTCGCGCACGGCCTCGACCACCCCATCCCAGCTGCGGCCGGTCTGCGCATCTCCGGCGGCGACGGTGTGCGTCTCCAACTTCGGTAATGGCGCATTGCCGCGCGCAGCTTGTTCACCGCCGCAGGCGGCCAGCGTCAAGGCGAGCGAAGCCACGACGAACACGCGCATGGAAGACATTATTTGAAAGCGCATCCGCCGCCGACTCCAAGCTTCTTGAAAACGATCGCCGCCGGGCAGAAGCCAGTGAAGCTCGCCTGCAGCAGATTCAATCCAATGAACGCAGTGAACAACCACCACCACGGTGACACGAAGTGGCTCAACGCAATACTGATCAGGATCATTATTCCGGCAAAAGCCATCACGGCGCGATCGAGATTCATGTCATCACTCCAGAGATTGATTGGGATTGGTTATTTAAGCCGATCGATACCCAGCGCACTGAGCACGTACTTTTCATAGATCGGCTCGCTGTTGCCGTGGCGCATTTTGTAAAGAAAGTATTTTTCGAAGGCGATTTTGGCCAGATGCACCCATTTTCCGGACTTGGTCCAGGTGACGTTGCGCGGCGGGATCTGCGGCAGCGCCACGAAGGCCATGCCGGTATCGCCCATATCGGCAAGGCAGACCGCATTCCATGTGCCCTCGAAGGTTGCGGGTTCGCCTTTGAGTTCGGCCGCAATGTTGCGGACGATGGTGGTGACCATCGATTCGATCATGAAACCGGTTTTCGGTGCGCCGGTGGGAATCGGCGTAACTTCGACCGGCGGAATCGCCACGCACACGCCTGCGGCGAAGATCTTCGGAAATTTCGGACTGCGCTGGTGTGCATCCACCAGCACGAAGCCGCGCGGGTTGCACAGACCTTCGACCGCGGCCACCGCATCCACGCCGCGAAATGCGGGCAGCATCATCGAATACGCGAAGGGCAGCGTGTGTTCCTTCATCGGTTGAGCATTCTCGTCGTGTTCGACCACATGCATTTCAGTGGCCTGCACATCCTTGACCTTCGCGTTGGTGATCCACTTGATGTGGCGCTGGCGCATTTCCGATTCCATCAAACCTTTGGAGTCGCCAACGCCGCCGAGGCCCATGTGGCCGATGTACGGCTCGCTGGTGACGAAGGTCATCGGCACTTTGTCGCGCAGCTTGCGCTTGCGCAGATCGGCGTCGAGGATCATCGCGAATTCATAGGCCGGGCCGAAGCAGCTGGCGCCAGCCATCGCGCCAACAACAATGGGGCCTGGCGTCTTGAGGAATGTCTCATAGACCTCCCAGGCACGCAGCGCGTGCGGCGTGGTGCACACCGATTGCGTGTGGCCGCCCTGCGGGCCACTGCCGGGCACTTCGTCGAAAGCGAGCTTCGGCCCGGTGCAGATCAGCAGGTAGTCGTAGTCGAGGATGTCACCATCGCCACTGTGGATGCGATGCGCCTCGGCATCAATCTTCGCGACGCCATCCGCGCGGAAACCGATGTTTTTCTTCGCCAGATATTCGCTGGCGTTCAGCGTGATGTCGTCCGATGTTCGCCAGCCCACCGCCACCCACGGATTGGACGGCGTGAAGCTGAAGCGGTCGCCGTCGCCGATCACCGTGATCTGGTGAGCTTTACCAAGCGTCTCCCGCAACTCATAGGCCGCGCTCATCCCGGCCAGACCCGCTCCAATCACGACGATGCTGCTCATGACGCCTCCCGCATTAGTTGATTAACATCTAAATTAGAATTATCTTAATTAGACTTTGCTAGACTGTCAACCACCACAGAGGACTCATTCATGCCCTACACCGCCCAGGATCTGGTCGCCCAAGCGCGCGCCGTGATCGAAGAAATCGACAGCGAACATCTGCGCGCGCTGCAGGCCGAAGGCGTAGCGGTCATCGATGTCCGCGAGCCTGCGGAATTCGCGGCAGGGCACGTGTCGGGTGCGGTCAACATCCCGCGCGGGGTGCTGGAATTCGAGGTCGATGGTCATCCGGCGCTGAACTTCAAAACCGATCCGCACCTGTCGCATCGCCGCGAACCTGTGATCCTGTATTGCCGCACCGGCGGGCGTTCGGCGCTGGCGGCGGAAGCCTTGAAGCGACTGGGCTTTGATCGCCCGCTATCGCTGGCCGGCGGCTACACGCGCTGGGTGGAGACAGGCGATGCTGTGGAGGGTTTCTGAGCATGGCGCGCAGGAAACAGGCTGCCGTGCCGATGGGCGCAAACATGCAGGCGCAGGCCGAGCAGGCCGCAGAACTGCTCAAAGCATTGTCGAACCCACAGCGGCTGCGGGTGATGTGCATGTTGATCGACGGCGAACGGACCGTGGGCGAGATCAACGCCGAGATAGAACTGAGCCAGTCGGCGCTCTCGCAGCATCTGGCGGTGCTGCGCGACGGCGGTTGGGTGCAGACCCGGCGCGAATCGCAGAGCGTGTATTACTCAGTGGCCGACGGGCCGGTGCACAAGATCATCCAGACCCTGCACGATATTTACTGCCCCACACCCGACAGCGACTGACGGCGCCGAAGCCTTTCACGCACTGGCGTAACGTGCGGCGCCGCCGATCCAGCGTTCGGTGATGCGTTCGGCCAGCTCCGGCGATGCGGACATCAATACTTCGCCGATGCGCTGCACGGTCGGCAGCAGTGCGGCATCGCGGGCAAGGTCGGCGATGCGGAACGCGGCGAGCCCGGTCTGACGGGTGCCGAGCAGTTCACCGGGGCCGCGCAGCTGCAGATCGCGTTCTGCGATGACGAAGCCATCGTTGGTCTCGCGCATCGTCGCCAGACGCTGCCGCGCCATCTGCGACAGCGGCGCCTGATACAGCAGCACGCAGTTCGACGCCGTCCTGCCGCGCCCCACGCGCCCGCGCAGCTGATGCAGCTGCGCAAGCCCGAGACGCTCTGCGTTTTCGATAATCATCAGCGAGGCATTCGGCACGTCGACGCCGACTTCGATCACCGTCGTCGCTACCAATAATTGCACCTCGCCGGCCTTGAACGTGGCCATTGTCTTCTGCTTCTCACCGGCCTTCATGCGGCCATGCACCAGCGCGATGCGCAGTTCCGGAAGCTGCTGGGTCAGCGCCTCGAACGTACTTTGCGCCGCCTGGGCGACGACTTCGTCGCTGTCGTCGATCAGCGTGCAGACCCAATACGCCTGCCGGCCTTCAGCGCAGGCACCGCGGATACGTTCGATCAATTCCGGACGACGCTCCGCGCTCAAGACCACCGTCTGCACCGGCGTGCGTCCCGGCGGCAATTCGTCGATGGCAGACACATCCAAATCAGCATACGCAGCCATCGCCAAGGTGCGCGGTATCGGCGTTGCGGTCATCACCAGTTGATGCGGCACGTTCGTACCGGCGCTGCCTTTATCGCGCAGCGCGAGCCGTTGATGCACGCCGAAGCGATGCTGTTCATCGACGATGGCCAGCGCAAGATCGCGGAACACAACGCCTTCCTGCATCAGCGCATGCGTGCCGACCACCAGCTGCGCGGCGCCGCCGGCGATGTCCGCCAGCGCAGCCTCGCGCGCCTTGCCGGTGACTTTGCCCGCCAGCCACACCACGCGCACGCCCAGCGGTTCAAGCCAGCCGCGCAGGTTACTCAGATGCTGCTCGGCCAATAGTTCGGTCGGCGCCATCAGCGCGGCCTGACGACCCTGTTCGATCGCCAGCATCGCCGCCATTGCCGCGACCACGGTCTTGCCGCTGCCGACATCGCCCTGCACCAGCCGCAGCATCGGTATGGGCTTGGCGAGATCGTCGCGAATCTCGGCGAATACGCGCTCCTGCGCGCCGGTAAGCGCGAACGGAAACTGTTTGCGCAGCGCACTTACCCGCTTGCCGCCGCGCAGCGCTGGCGCGGTGTACGCCTGCATCGCGATGCGCTGTCTGCGCAGACTCAGGTGATGCGCCAGCAGTTCTTCCAGTGCGAGTCTGCGCTGCGCAGGATGCGTGCCGGCCAACAGCGCCTGCAGATCGCTGCCCTGCGGCGGGCGATGCAATATCAGCAAGGCTTCGCGCAATGACGGCAGTCCAGCGCACAGCGGCTCGCGCGCCAGCACCTCGGCCGGCAACAGTTCGAGCGCACGTTCGTCCGGCAACCGCTGCAGCGCCTGGGCGATGAGCTTGCGCAACACCGCCGGGCCGACGCCCTCGATAGCGGGATAGATTGGATCCAGCCGGTCGCTCAGCGCGGGATCGCCGGCATCCGCCGCACCGCCGAGCATGCGGTAGCTCGGATGCACCATCTCCAGGCCGTACTGCCCCGGCTTGGCCTCGCCGTAGCAAAGGATCCTGCGCCCGGGCACGAACTGCGCCAGCTGCGCCCGGTTGAAGTGGAAGAAACGCAGCACCAATGTGCCACGCGACTCATCCGCCACCGCCACCCGCAGCATTGGCCGAAAGCGGAAGCTGCGCTCGACGGCTTCCACCCTGGCCGAAACCTGGGCCGATTGACCGGGCTGCAGGTGGGCAATGGCCGTCACCTGGGTCCGGTCTTCATAGCGCAGCGGCAGGTGCAGCCAGAGATCCTGCAGCGTCAGCAGCCCACGCGCCTGGAACTTCGCCGCCAGCTTGGGCCCAACGCCAGGCAGGGCCGACAGCGCCTGCG
>JANOKD010000088.1:0-37888 GCA_031419075.1 Lysobacterales bacterium | reverse complement strand
GCGTGTAGCGCTCCGGGCACCTCCCGGTATCGCCAGTCGATACTCCGTACGCGAGCACGCCGCTATCCCGCCGCCGCACCTCGCAACCGCCGAACAATCTGCGAATGGCGGATATCGCCAAACTTGCCGGCGTGTCCGAGTTCACCGTCGCGCGCGCGCTCAAAGACAGCCCGCTGATCGCCGCGACCACCCGCGTGCGTACCGCCGGCTCGCCGAAGAGGCCGGCTATGCGGTCAACCCGGTCGCCATCAGCCTGCGGCCGCGGCAATGACGGTCATCAGCACGATCGCACTGAGAGCACAAACAGGATCGGCGCGACACATAGGAAACGCAGGCCCAGCGGTTCTGGCGCCATCACGTTCGCGTAGAACCGCGCTGACCCGAATGCCACCTGCTTGAACCCTGTCATCCCCACGAATGCGGGAATGACGAAAATCGGCATGCCGCGCTCAAGTAAGTGCCATTCCAACCCGACACCGTTGGTCTGCTCCGTCTGCCCTGTCTGGTCTGCCCTCGACGAGCGACAAAGCCAAGTCATTCCGCAGAACGGCGCCTGTCTTTTTCGATCAAGACGCCCCTGGGTATTTTCTTGCCTGTCGAAAGCCTATCGCCCGACATCGGGAGCAAAACATTGCCCTCATCCTCGCGATCTGTCAGGCCGTGCATTTTCTGAGGACGAAATTTCACGAACAGATAAAAAACGAACAGGATAACGAACGGAAAAAAGCCAATCAATTCAACGAGCATCCTATCTCTCCACATCAAAGACTTCGACAGTTCCGCCGGAAACGCTACTCACGCGCACGTTTCGACCGAGGACACAGATCGTATCCGGGATTGAATGGGCGCAGGCACCGCGAAACATGTGCGACTGCGGCCTTCGACCCACCCGGGCAACGTTACTCGATCGCCAGAGACGGCGCATGACGCTTCACCAATGCCAAGACAATAGCATCCACACCTTACAGTCTTGTCGTTCTTATCGCTTGCTTGCTATGGCAGATTGTTGAAAAACGCAGGTATTGCACGTTCACATGGCTTTCGTGGCCCGGATCTCGCCATCGGCGAGACCCGGGACCGCAGCAGCCAAACGGATCGCGACAAGCCCAGCGGATACCGTTCAGTGGTATCCAGCCCAACACTGATCGGGATCATTCCAGGGAGTCGAGCAGGAGCAAGTGGTTGCTCTTGCTCACGATTGGCTGCATTCGAGTCTTCAACGCGTAATCCTTGCCATTGACGGTAAGTGAAATGTCTATGGCAATTGGCTTGCCGGAAACCCACGGAACCGGCTTGCGCTCACCCTTATTATAGTTGGGCTGGTCTTGCATCCAGAAATAGTCGCCGTAATCCGCAATCAATACTAACGGCGCTTCGTTATCGACCTGGTAGGAAAATGAATGGATCTGGATGGACTTGATATGGGTGTTCGGGCCAAATTTTTTCTGTCTATCCCTCACGAACACCTGAAAAAAAACCGACTCCGGGCCTCGCGTCCTCTTGTTCAGGAACGGTATGCTTGAGGTTGTCCTGGGATAGCCCGCCGGGTACGTTGTAATATGCAGCTCGTTGTTGCCGTCGAGATCGAGAGAGACTGGCTCGTACTCGAAAGAACTGTGATTGATACACCCGCTCAACAGTGACCCGATTACGAGCACGACCGCCATTCGAAATGCCGGGCATCGACGAGGCCAATTCATTCGTTCTGTACGCATCATGTACTCACTCCCGGTGGTCAACTGGCCGGCTATGGCTCCGCACCGACGCGAAGCTTGCATGCTTCGCACTACAGCACAAAAACGCGGTTGGTCGACAGCCGGAGTTACGGCAGGCAGGCGCTTGGCAGTGCGCCGCGCAGAGAGAACCACCGCCTCGCCATGACCCAAGTGCGCGACCAGCCGCGAATCGCAGGTTGCGAGATGGGCCAAAGATTTGTTTGTCTTGGCCCGGGTAAGTGCGCAGCACGCACCCGGGAAAACGCAAGCTGCCAAGCCTCCGTGAGGGTTGGAAATCAAAAGCCCCGGGTGCGGTCTTCGACCTTGCCCGGGCTACTCGCTGTTGGCGGTGGAAATAGAGCATCGGCAATCCACCGCTGCACAGCTTTCACAATGACGCTCCATGCGGTGCTGCCTTGACGCACTGTTTGCTTTGGAAGCTTGTGTGTTCATGGCCGGGAGATTGGCATCATCAATTGATCCGTAAAAAAACCGTGCAATCGGCACGATTTGACCTGTCGATACATGTTTCGATCCCTTGGTTTCGACGTTGAAAGCACTTCCGCACTCGCACAGCATCTTGCGCTTGCGCTTGCGCTTGCGCTTGCGCTTGCGCTTGCGCTTGCGCTTGCGCTCAACATAACCCAACACTTCCGAGGGAAAAGGTGTACGGTGCTTCCCAATACATGGCCATTGGAAACGCTGGGTGCAAGGCCAAACTTCAGACCTTATTGCAGCCATCCTGGCGCATCGAACCCGCAACGACATCGGCGCAGGAAGCGCTTCGAGGTGCGTTGCGTCGTTGTGTGAGGACATCGGTGTAGCGCTCACGCCCATCGTGGGTTCGCGTGGCGTTGCGGCCCTGTACAAGCGCAGTCTTTTTCTGACCAGTCACGCGCATCCCGTGCTGTTGGGCCTGCATGAGGGCGTTCAATCGGCGATGGATCCGTCGTCGCTCACAGCGGCTTTGGCGTCTTTAAGCGAAGCCGAGGCGAGCACCGTCGGTGCCGCACTTCTGCAGTCTTTCTACGAGCTGCTTGGCAGCCTGGTGGGACTTTCACTCACGGAGCGATTGCTCAGTTCTTTGTGGGATCACCCGTTGAGCGATATTCCCGCATTGGAACCGACAGCATGAAGACCAAAGTAGCGATCCATCGATTGCCCACCGGCGTGCCTGGGCTGGATGAGATTCTGGGCGGCGGTCTCCCGGAATTCTCGTTCAATCTCATTGCCGGTCCGCCGGGTTGCGGTAAAACCACGCTGGCGCACCAGGTGATGTTCGCGTTGGCCAACCCCCAGCGCCGTGCGCTGTATTTCACGGTACTGGGCGAACCGCCGCTGAAGATGCTGAGATATCAGCAGCAGTTCGAGTTCTTCGACATGGACGCGATTGATCGGACCATCCGGTTCGTCAATCTGTCCGAAGACACGCTGGCCGGTGACCTGGACCTGGTGCTCAAGCGCATCGTCGAAGAGGTGCAGTCTTTCAATCCGACGTTGGTCTTCGTCGATTCATTCCGCTCCATCGTGCTCGCCGGCACAAGCAACGACAACCCCCATAACATGCTGCAGCAGTTTGTACAGCAGTTGGGCATGGCCATGACCAGCTGGCAGGCCACCACTTTTTTGATCGGTGAATATTTTGTCGAGACAGATTCCAACCCGGTGTTCACAGTTGCCGATGGACTGATCTGGTTACGCCAAAGCGTGGTGCGCAATTCAATGGTCCGCAAAATGGAGATCATGAAGATGCGCGGGCAGCCCACATTGCCGGGGCTGCACACCTTCCGTATTTCCGGGGCCGGGATTGAAGTGTTCGCGCCGGCCCGCGCCGCTTCAGCGCTGAATCACGGGTCGGATGCCGGCGATGCGCCGCCCACCGCGCGGCTCACGATGGGCGTGCCAAGACTCGATGAGATGCTGGGCGGCGGTTTGCCGCAGGGCTACTCGCTGCTGGTTGCCGGGCCATCCGGGTCTGGCAAAAGCGTGTTGGCCGCTGCGTTTCTGGTCGAAGGGGCGCGGCTGGGCGAAACCGGGGTGATCGCGGCGTTCGAACAGCGCCCCACGCATGCCCGTTCGCCGGCCATTGCGAACTTGATCCAGAGTGGCCAGGTCGGTCTGGTCGACAGCTGGGCACCCGACCTGTCTCTGGATGAAACCACGCGTCTGCTGCTCAGCGAAATCCGTCGTCTCAACGCCACCCGGGTGGTGATCGATTCGTTATCGGGCTTTGAACTCGCACTGGCGCCGACGTTTCGCGAAGATTTCCGCGAAAACCTGTCGCGCATGGTGATGGCATTGGCCGCTTCGGGTGTGACCGTATTGATGACGTCCGAACTGGAAGATCGATACACCGACCTGCGCTTCAGCCCATACGGCACCGCGTTCATGACCGACGCCATTATCGTTCAGCGCTATATCGAGGTGGACAGCCGCCTGCTGCGCGTGATCGCGGTGGTGAAGGTGCGCGCGAGCGCGCATTCCAACGAGCTGCGGCTGTTCAGTATCGACGAAGCGGGCCTGCAGATTGGAGAACGTCTGTCCGGGCAGGAAGGTCTGCTGGGCGGCAGGCCGACCCGCAAGACCTCGCAAGCGCGCAGTCTGGGCAATGGCGGCGGCGGCGACGTTGATCGATCGCCTGCCTAGGTGCCCTCAGATGACTTCCCCCGATCATCGTCCCTCCATCGAAGAGCAAAGCGCCGAGGCTGCGCGCCACTTGGCTGAACTAAAACTGCAGGGAGATGAGGCCCGGGCAGAAGTCACCGAGGTGCGTGCCCATCTCGCCCAGCTGAATCTGCAGGTGGAACTGGCCGAGCAGCATCTGGACAACACCGGTTCCGGGCAGTTGATGGAGGCGAATCAGAATCTGCTGTTGTCTTCTTTGCGTGCGCAGATCGAAGCGGATACGTGTGCGGAGACGCTGAAACAGGTGTCCCAATCCGCCCAGTTGGATGCACTGACCGACCTGCCCAACCGGGAACTTCTGCTCGATAGATTCGCGCATGCGATCGCGATAGCGCGGCGCAATGGCGGCCAGTTGGCGCTGCTGTTCGTCGACATGAACAACTTCAAGATCATCAACGATACGCTCGGTCACTCGGTCGGGGATCAGGTGCTGCAGCGCGCTGCGCACTGCCTGTCGTCGGTAGTGCGCGAAGCCGACACCGTCAGTCGCCACGGCGGCGATGAATTCCTGATTTTGCTGACGGGTCTCCAACATTCCACCGACACCATCATCGTCGCCCACAAGGTAATCTCCGCATTGGGAAAACCTTTCCGGATCGGAGACCATATTCTTCGTCTCACCGCCAGCATTGGTATTTGCCTGTATCCAGACCATGGGGATACCCCGCAATTACTGATCGAACGCGCCGACGCCGCCATGTACCGCGCGAAGCGCCTGGGCAGGGGCAGTTTTGTTTTTCACCAGGAAAGCGCCGAGCACAAAGCACATACCTCCGCTGCCGCTATGGTTCCATCCCCGCCGCCGGTGATTCATCACGACATGCTGGTAGCCAACCATGAGCGGAATGCTGAGCAGTTGCGCGAAGCCAACGAGCAGCTGGTGCTGGCTGCACTGAACGCGCAGGTGCTTCAGGCGGCTGCCGAGGAATCGCAGCAGCGTCAAAAAGAATTTCTGGCATTGGTCGCACACGAATTGCGAAATCCTTTGACACCCTTGGGTATTGCGGCGTCGCTGATGCACAGCTCCGATGCCGGTGATGTGAAGCGCTTGCAGCACATCATTGAGCAGCAGGTTGCCCACATCACCCGATTGGTCGGTGATCTGATGGACCTGTCGCGCTCCAATACCGGCAAGCTGCGTTTACATTTTCGCAAGGTAGACCTTGCCAGAATCATCGACGATGCCGTCAGCGCATCAAGGCCGGCGATGGACGCGCGGCTGCAGCATTTCCGGGTCGAACTTTCATCGCAGCCGGTCGCACTGGAGGCGGATCCGATTCGCCTCAGCCAGATTCTCTGCAACCTGCTGGACAATGCTTCGAAATACACGCCGGATGGCGGCGAGATCAGTCTGGTCACCCATGTTCAACAGGACTATGTCGCAATTCATGTCGGCGACAACGGCATCGGCATCAGCCCGGGCGCGCTGCCGCAGGTCTTCGAGCCGTTTGTGCAGGACGCCCACGCCACGGGCTTCAACGGCCAGGGGCTGGGCATCGGGCTTACCGTCGTCAAGGAATTGGTGGAAGGACACGGCGGGACGGTCGTTGTATCGAGTGAAGGCATCGGACTGGGCAGTAAATTCATCGTCACGCTTCCGCTGAATGTGTTTCGGGAAGAAGACACTTCCTGCTGACATCGGTCATTGTGCAGCGCACGGATCATTCCGCAGAATGCATGATCCTGAACAGTCGAATCCTATCTAAGCTATTGATTTTGTGTAGAAAATAATCTGGCACAGAGGTTGCAATGTCGTTTGATGTGCGCGATCAGTGCACATCCCCCAAGGAAACAGCAATGAACCACAGCGACAAGAAAGAAAACCAGAATCCGTCGATCAAAGATCCGTCGTCCAACTCGTCGAACCCCAACGCCAAGCCGGGCATGAAAGAAGATGACCACAAGTCCGGCACGGACAAGTCGAACCTGAAGACCGACGATCACAAGACCGGCAGCGACAAGTCGAGCACCACCACGTCCGGCGACAGCAAGCGCTGAGCTTGATGCTTCGGCGTCCCACCGTCTGAACCACACGGTGAGCGGGGTACGAGCATGCGTCCAGATTCGGTTGCAGGCCTCCGCGCCACAGCAACCAAAGGTGGTCAACAGCCTCGCTATCGGAAGCTGGACCACCGGGCTGTAAATCAGCAATCAAGATGCCGCTCTGCTCCCATCGGCGGGCAGCCACCGACGAGGTACGGATGTTCGATCCACCTCATCAAATCCCAAAGGCGTCAGCAATGGCGCCTTTGGTTTTTCTGCGCTGCAGAATCAAGACGGGGGAGGGAATGTAATCACCCGACGCACTGCATCGTTTTTCTGCGCCTCTGCTGCTGCAGACTGCCGAAATTCTTCCATAACAATCGCATTGACAGGGTGCTGCCTTGGCGTACCGTTTTGCTTTTGCTTTTGCTTTTGTTTTGAATTGCGGTCGAATTAAGTCAGCCGACCCTATTGAAAGATATTACCGACGCGGTCCTGCGTAATCGGGCTCGATATTATTGTTTGCAAGCTGAGGCGCGGCAGCAGGATTGGCGAGCGCAAGTTTCTGCGGATCCTGCAGCAGCTCGCTGGTGCGCTGCGAAGCTTGTGCCAGCGTCGTTTCATTGTCCTGCGTGCCGGGCAGAAACGCCCGTTTTGCTGCGGGGTCGATCAACTCGCCTTGAACCGCGATCAACGCGCTGCAGTTTTTGTTGAAAACCACGCAATCGATATGCGACAACGCCTCGTTGCGGCCGCCCATGCCGGGCCGCTCCTCGCCTGCCAACGAGGTGTACGCAACATTTGCAGCCGTTTGCTTCAGGCGCTCGCCCGTGAAGGTCTCCGGCGGGATATTCGGCGAATCCGCGATGCCATTCAGCGCCTGCTGAAAACGCAGGTATCCCGGATGCGTGCTGTGGGTGATGTCCTGCGTATCGGGCGAAGTAGAGACGGGCGGGTTTGGCGCAGTTTGCGTCGGCGCTTCGCCGGGCGTGGCAGGCGCAGCAGCAGGAGGCTGTGCCGGTGTGGCCGGCGGAGCCGTGTCCTGCTGTTGGGTCTGGACCCGCGCGGCAGGGCCAATGTTGAATTCGCCAAAACTGCCGTCGCGGACCAACCTGTTAAGGCTGACCGTAATCTCCGGGTTGTCCGCCTTCCAGCCCGCGCCGATGTTTTGATTACCTTCCCCTGCGCGCTGGTTGGTGCCATACGGGTTACGCAGCGTGATCAACGCTTCGTTGTTTTGCGGATTGCGCGCAATGCCTACCACCATGTAAGCATGACTTTCTTCAAGGCCATCACCCACATCGCGACCCTGCGTAGACATCGACACCGGCCTGCCCGCCGTCAGCGCCTGCTCCACGTCGGCATAGACCGTATCCAACCCCAATTTGGCACCTTGTAAAGGCGCCCGGAACGGCGGCGGTTCAGGGCGGGCCACATGGTTGGGACCGGTGGGCTGCATCGGCGGGGCGTCGGGATTGAGGATCTGGAGACTACGACCTGATTCTCCGGTCAAGGCATACGTGCCATCGGACAAGGCGCCACCGCCTGTCAAAGCACCAATGGTGCGGTAGCCTTGGCCAAAATTGACCTCTCCCTTCGGGTTGCGGCCATAGAGTTCAGCAAAGCCGGCTTCGATAACGGTGGGCCATAGCGGGCCATTGCGTTCGCGGTTGTTGTCGACCGTACCGCCACCCTCGCGGCGAATGTTGTGGCGAATATCTTCTTGCGACACGGTGATAGATTCTTGGATCGGGTTGGTCTGCCCTTGGGCTCGCTCCTGCGCATTGGGCGGGCGATACAGGCTCACTGTGAAATCCCCAGTCTCGTCATTGAAGCGAATGGCATCGCGGATGCGATCCGGATGCTTCTCGCCAAGTGCGCCCATCGGTGCAAGGAAATAGCAGTTATAGATTCCGTCTTGGTCGATATCTGCAGCGTGCGGACGGCCATTCGCCCCGTACAAATCTGCTCCCGTGTATTGCCGTTCTTGTCCGGCCATGTTACTTGCCCTCTGAGTTTATTTAACGTTTTTGGAAAGGCATGAGCTCAAAATAGCCTACCAAACGGCGCTCGTTCGTATTGGGTAAAGAATCTTTGGTTAGCACAAAGGTGATATAACGCGGCGAACTATCGCCAAATTTCCATAGAAAAAACAAGTAATTGTCATCGTCATACCAACCGTCGACCTGTAACGAACCGCTTAAGTTCTGTGTGACATATTGGTTTGCCTTTGAGCCCACTGAAGCTGATTCGGTAAATCCTGGCGCAGTCAAGACGAAACGCTGATCGATCACTCGGTACTCATACTTTAAATACTGCTCAGTCCATCGCACCATGGCTGCCTTTGCGCGCACCTGCTCGCGTGGCGGCGACAAGCGATCCAGCGGCTCAGGCGTCGCCCATTCCTGCAGGTCTTTCAGTGTGCCGTTGGTTAGCGGGACGGTTTGGCAGCCTGCTAGTACGCAGCACATCAGCGATAGAGCAGCAGTGAGCAGAACACGCCGCCATTTGGGCCCATCTTGATTCTCTACCGTATGTTGCCGTTGTAGCCTACTCATGGTTGTACTCCCTTGCATTGTGCGGTGAACGGCCATCGCTCTCGTCTCGACTGCCATTGTAGTCACGCCATGCGGGCTTTATTGCCGTCGATGTCGCGATGCGACATCGGGCTACGACACTGCTTGGCTTTTCGTAGGCTGGGTGCTTTGCAGCCAGCTTGGGATGCACGCGACGGCGGGACTGGGTCGATGAGCCAGCCGATAGCTCTGCGCAAGATGCACACGACCGCAAATAGCCGAGGCCCGAAAGTAGGCTGGGCTGAAAAGCCCAGCATGATGCTTGATGAAAATGCTGGGCTTTTCAGCCCAGCCTACTTCAACCGTTCGGGATGACATGAACTTTGTGCGCGTTTGAAAACCCCAAAAAACGAAAGCGCCCAAAGGCGCTTCCGTGGTGACATGACGGGTGCGATGGTGGGGTTCGCTACGCTCACCACCACCCTATGCAATCGCCGCGCTGCTTACTTCGCAGCGATGACCTTGACCATTTCCAGACACTTGGTGGAGTAGCCCCATTCGTTGTCGTACCACGAGACGATCTTGACGAAGGTGCTGTCCAGGGCGATGCCCGCGTCGGCGTCGAAGATCGAGGTGCGGGTGTCGCCGCGGAAATCGGTGGCGACGACTTTGTCTTCGGTATAGCCCAGCACGCCTTTGAGTGCGCCTTCGGACTGCGCTTTCATTTCGGCGCAGATCTCGGCATAGGTAGCCGGGTTGTCGAGTTCAACGGTCAGGTCGACCACCGAGACGTCGGAGGTCGGCACGCGGAACGCCATGCCGGTGAGTTTGCCCTTGAGCTGCGGCAGCACTACGCCGACGGCCTTGGCTGCGCCGGTGCTGGATGGGATGATGTTTTCGAGGATGCCGCGGCCGCCGCGCCAGTCTTTATTGCTGGGGCCGTCGACAGTTTTCTGGGTGGCGGTGGCAGCGTGCACGGTGGTCATCAGGCCGCGCTTGATGCCCCACTTGTCGTCGATGACTTTGGCGATGGGTGCGAGGCAGTTGGTGGTGCACGAGGCGTTGGAGACGATGGCTTCGCCGGCGTACTTCTGATGATTCACACCGTAGACGAACATCGGTGTGTCGTCTTTCGACGGTGCGGAGAGGATGACTTTCTTCGCGCCGGCCACGAGGTGTTTCTCGGCGGTGACCTTGTCGAGGAACAGACCGGTGGATTCGATGACGATCTCGGCGCCCACCTCGTCCCACTTCAGATTGGCCGGGTCGCGCTCCTGGGTGAGGCGGATGCGCGTGCCGTTGACGATCAGGGTGTTGCCGTCGACCGACACTTCGCCCTTGAAGCGGCCGTGGACCGAGTCGTAGCGGAGCATGTAGGCCAGATAGTCGGGTTCGAGTAGGTCGTTGATGCCGACGATCTCGATCTCGCCGCCGAAATTCTGTACGGCGGAACGCAGGACATTGCGGCCGATGCGGCCAAAACCGTTGATGCCAACCTTGATCGCCATGGGCGGATCGCTCCTGATCTGGGGTGAGGACGGGAAAGCCCGGTATTTTAGCGGATCACTCTGAAAGGCGGCGGATGGATGTGTCCCAGGCCTCACATCGGTGCTTTCGATACGCCGCGCTCTAGCCATTTGTTAAAAAATTGATCATCCTCAAGCCGCGCCCGGAACGGCGCCTGATACTGCCGGCCAATCCGCAGCATCAGACATCTACTACCCAAGGAGGTCATCCCATGATCCATCGTTTCGCACCGCTTGCCGTCGCTCTCGTCCTTGGCGGCATGTCCGCCCCCGTCTTCGCCCAGCAGGCAGGCGAATGGACCTTCGGCATCGGCGCCCATCAGGTCAACCCGAAGTCCGACAACGGCAGTCTGGTCAATGGCGCGCTTGATGTGGAAGTCGGCAGCAATGTCCGTCCGACCATCACCGCCGAATATTTCATCCGCGACAATCTGGGTATCGAAGTGCTGGCGGCGTGGCCGTTCGAGCACGACATCAGCATCGTCGGTATCGGTCAGGTGGGTTCGACCAAGCACCTGCCGCCGACCGTGTCACTGCAGTACCACTTCGGCCAAGGCACGGTGAAGCCGTTCGTGGGCGCGGGCATCAACTACACCCTGTTCATGAGTGAAGAGACCGAAGGCGCACTGGCCGCAAACGATCTTGAGCTGGACGATTCTTTCGGTCTGGCCCTGCACGCCGGCATCGATTTCGAAGTGGGCCAGAAGGGTTCGATCCGCATCGATGCGCGCTGGATCGACATCGACACCGACGCGAAGCTGGACGGGGTGGACATCGGCACCGTGAACATTGATCCGCTGGTGTACGGCGCGGCGTACGTGTTCAAGTTCTGAGCGGCGAGCATCAGGCGTCAATAACGGTCATTCCGGCGGTCTTCAGCCGCAGAGCGCCTGGTCAAGACGGGATCCAGCCTTTGCTTCGATGCGCATATCGAAACGAAAGCTGGGTCCTGGCTTGCACTGCTGGGTGCCCAAAGAGTGTGGAGCACCCGAATCGTTGACTGCTGAAAGCGATGATCGGAAAGATGGGTAAAGCTCCGCGATGGATGAATTCCTATCCATCGCATGGCCCAAAGGCACCCGGATCAAGCTCAAGCCACTGATCCGCAATGGAGTTCAGCTCGGCGTGACGGCGTTCAATGGCCTGCTTCACGCCGTCATCAGGTCCGCGTGAGTCATCACGGTCTGCCCGGCGATGTCGTCCCAGGCGCAGACTGTTGCTGGACGACGGCGTGATGCCGCTGCAGGTGGGTGAGGATGGGATGGCGGGAGAGTTGTAAGCCCAGCTCAATTTTGTCAAAAACTGACAATTCGAGTTGTATATTGATCAGGCCGGATTAAGTGACAACTTCAATCGTAGCGATGCGCGCGAAGCTGCGGGCCTCCCGCCCGCCCGCTGTGCCGACCGATGCGGCAAATCTGATGAAGCGGCGGCGAGACCGCCGAGTTATTCCTGACCGTGCGCATCCTCATGTGCGCGGCCGTGCCCGTGCCCTGGACGTCAGGTAAGAACAATGCCTCGAAATACTGTGGATGGCATGGGATTTGCTTGGCAGCTTCGCTGATAACCATGTTTCCGGAAGCAAACACCAACGGGCATGGCGAAGAAGGCGGCACCACCACATCACGACGGGGTTTTCATGCGTTGGTTACTGGATCTCGGCAAATACAAAACGATCGTCATTTCCGTAGCCCTGTTCTTGATTTTCGACTTGGGCGTGCTTGTCCTCAATTTTTACATTTCCTCGCAGATCCGCGAGGACGCGATCGAGGTCAACTTGGCTGGTCGTCAGCGCATGCTGAGTCAGCGCATGGCCAAAGAAATGTTTCTGATCGAAGAATCCGTCCGCCAGGGGATGGTTCCCGCCGATACGCTCGATAGTTTGATGCAATCCAGAGATCTCTTCGAATCCACGCTCGTGGCTTTCGAGAAAGGTGGTCCTGCGAAGGGCGGCGATGGCAGTTCGGTCATCTTGTCGCGAGTGGATAGCGCCGAAGGGCGCACGTCGCTCGCCCGCGCTCGCGAGGTATGGGCGCCGATTCAGACGCGACTGACTGCGATTTCGGACAAAAGCGCAGACGCGGCGACGGCTGCGGCGGCCGTGCTGCCCGCGTACAAGCAGGCCAATGGCTTGATGCTCAAAGAAATGAATAATCTGACCACGCAGCTGGAGCGAGAGTCACAGAAGAAAGCGAATCTGTTGCGTGCCGTGCAAGTGATCGGAATCAGTCTGGCGACGATCAATTTTTTCGTCATCCTGTTTCACTTTGTGAGACAGCTCAGGGAAAACGACGAGCAACTTGCCAAGGCCAAACGTGATACCGACAACATTCTGGCGACCGTCGATCAAGGATTATTCCTGATTGATCGCGACGGATTGATCGGCCATCAACAATCCAAGGCGCTCGCTCGGATCATCAATCAGGACAATATCGCTGGTCGAAAATTGAGCGATGTCATGTCTCGGAGCATTAAAGAAAATACGAAAACGCTCTTGGATGATTTTCTTGGCATTCTTTTCAATAATCGCGTCAAGGAAAAGCTGATCACGGATATCAATCCCTTGAATCAGGTAGAACTCAACTTCGAGAATTCTGATGGACGCCTTGAGCGCCGATTTCTGAGTTTTAGTTTCAAGCGAGTGTCTGACGCCGGAAATATGGACTCGTTGCTCACTGTGGTCACCGATGTGACTATTCAGACAGAACTGTCTTTGGAGCTCGAACGCAGCCGAAATCAGCGAGAGCAGGAAGTCGACGCAATAGTCAGTCTTCTGCATGTCCCCGCCGAGCGTCTGCAGGCTTTTCTCGCCAACAGCCAGGATTCGCTCAACGCGATCAACGTGCTTCTAGCTGAAGGGGCTGTCAGTGAGTCAGGACTCCAGACGTTATTGAAAGAAATCTCGAAGCCTGTGCATCGTATCAAAGGTGATGCCGCAAGCCTCAAGCTAGAGAATTTCGAAAGCTGGGCGCATTCATTCGAAGACGACTTGGCGGATTTGCTCGCGCGAAAGAAGCTTTCCGGGAACGATCTTCTGCCGCTCACAGTCAAGCTCAAATCCATCTATGTACAGATAGAAAACGTACGCGGGCTGGTCCGTCGCCTCGGCGGACTTCGCGGGTCTCTCGATAATGGATCGGAAGCGGACAATACTGAATCTGCATCGTCACAGGACAACACGATGCAAGAGCTTGCGCAAACCGTTGCGCAGCGCGAAGGCAAGCGGATCTGTCTGATGCAAACCGGCGATTTCAATGACATGCCGGCCTATCTTCGCGACGATGCGCAGTCGATTGCTGTGCAGTTGATCCGCAATGCAGTGGTGCATGGCATCGAACCACCTGCATCCAGAGCCGCCTCCCGTAAGAGCGTGTTGGGGGCGCTATGGCTCGACATCAGCGACACTGGCTCAAGTTTTGAGCTCACCGTCAGAGACGACGGCGGTGGGATCGACTTTGATCGAGTCCGACGGCGCGCGGTGGACATCGGACTTATGACCGCAGAGCAAGCGGGAAGCGCAGAACAGAAGGCGGTCGCAGCTTTGATTTTCATGCCGCAATTCAGCACCGCAGAAGCATCCACCCAGGATGCAGGGCGCGGCGTGGGTTTGAGTCTCGTTAAAGATCTGGTCAACCGTCAGGGCGGTAAGGTCTCGCTGGATACGCAGAAAGGCCGAAGCACGCAATTCAGAGCGATATTCCCGAAAACCAGCCATCTGGCCGCATAACCGTGAGACTCGCTATGAGTACAGAAAAGAAATGGCGAATGATGGTCGTCGATGACTCCATGATCATCCGCATGAAAATATCGGAATCTCATGGGGTCAGCAATATCGAAATCGTCGGTGAAGCATCCAACGGGCTGCAGGCGATCGATATGTTCCGCCGTGAAAAACCCGATCTGGTCACGATGGATATCACGATGCCGGAACTGGACGGAATAGAATGCATTGAAGCGATCATGGCGATTGATCAGAATGTCAGGATTCTTGTGATCTCTGCACTTTCGGACAAGGGCATGGCGATCCAGGCCATCAAGCGCGGTGCCTCAGGGTTTATCAACAAACCCATCAGTGATCGTAAACTTCACGATGCATTGGTCGAGCTGATAAGCGATTAGTCCGCAGTGTGATATTGCGTGAGATATTCAACAAATGTTCAAGGACAGCTATGACATTGCCCGCTGATCAGCTGCAGATATTCATTGATGCAACTCGCGATTATTTCTCTGTCAGCACCGGGGTAGAGGCTGAAGTCGGTACCCCGTATTTGATTGAATCGGATCAGCCATTGGTCAACGAATACACTGGAATAATAGCGATCAGCGGCGTCCGAAAGGGCTGTGTGTATCTCACTGCATCGCGTGTGATGCTCAAGGCGGTTCTTGTACGGATGGGTCTAAAAGTTCTCGGCCGAGAACAGATCTCGGATTTGGTCGGCGAAATAGCCAATACGATCGCTGGTGCCGCAAGGCGTGAGTTCGGCGGACAGTTTCATATCTCCGTGCCAATCGTCGTTTCTGGAGAAACAGAATCCGTGCATCTTCCGAAATCGATCAAGTGCTATGCGATTCCGATCGTCTGGAAGTCCTACAGCGCCAGTCTGGTTATCGGTCTAAACTGAATTTCAATAGGAGGTTTTCATTGTGATCCGCTCTGTTTTGTTTATTGCTGTTTTGACAGCGGCCCTGCCGGCCGCGGCGCAAGTCGCGAATGCACCTGCAGCCAGCCGAAAGGCTGACTCTTTTTCGGATACGTTTCGGCTGGGAACGCTCAATATCGATATGCGGGCGCGCTACGAGCGCGTTGACGAGTCCAGATTCGTCGAGGATGCCGAAGCGCTGACCTTGCGTACACGGTTCGGATTCACCACCGCTGCTTTCAACGGCTTTTCCGCGATGGCTGAGGTGGCCGATGTCCGCGAGCTGAAGGATGACTTCAACAGCACCGCCAACGGCAATACGTCGGTGCCGGTGGTTCTGGATCCAGAAGGGTCCGAGTTCAACCAGGCATGGCTTCGCTATTCGCCCGACAAACGATTTTCCGCTACCGTCGGTCGCCAGCGCATCCAGTTGGACAATCAGCGCTTTTTTGGCAGCGCCTCTTTCCGCCAGCACGAGCAAACCTTCGATGCTGCGCAATTTCTCATCAATCCAAACGATGCCTGGGCTGTCCGTTACGCCTATCTGGACAAGGTCAATCGTGTGCCTGGAAAAGGTCATCCGGTACGCATTGCACGCGAACAGAAGCTGGATGCGCATTTGCTCAATGTGAGCTACAAGGCTGCTTTCGGCACGATCACCGGATACGGCTACTTTGTAGACAATCAGGATTTGCCGCTGCAGTCGGCTGAGACATTGGGGCTTCGTTTCAACGGCTCCAGAAAAATCACCGGCGACGACAAGCTCAACTACACGGTCGAGTGGGCGACGCAGGATCGCTATGCCAACGGCTCAAGCGCGATCGACAATGATTATTCGCTGATCGAATTAGCCTATGTCAACCCCAACTACAGCGTTCGTTTGGGGCATGAGACGTTGGGTGGCAATGGCAGAGCCGGGTTCCAGACGCCGTTTGCGACACTGTTCGCTTTCAACGGCTGGGCGGATAGATTTTTGACGACGCCGGTGAATGGCCTTCGAGATGTCTACGTCACCGGGTCTGCGCGTTTGGCTGGCGGCGATTTTATCCTGACCTATCATGATTTCCGGGCCGACCGCACCAGCGCGGGTTATGGCAACGAATTCGATGTGCGCTATTCCCGGAGTTTCACCCCACAACTTTCGGCGAGCGTGCAGTACGCGCATTTCCGTAGCGATTCTGTGCAGATCCGCGATGCCGACAAGCTTTGGCTGACGCTCGAATGGAAGTATCAGGTGAGTCGAAAATAACATCATGGATTCCGAATACGCCTTGACCGGTGCATAAGCCAGCTGTCCGGTAGAACGTATCGGGCGAGTCGATGCGACTGTGATCAAAGTCTTCCGGCGCTTTGCCCATGTGGGTTGGGACGACTGCGACGAATCAGGTTTCGGTGGAACACAGCGACCGAAGCCTCCACGCCTGTTTACTCGCCGCCATGTCATGAACCAGATACAGATGCAGCCATTACAGATGCAGCCATGAAGATCAGTGGCATTCCCTTTGGCATCACCGACTGGTCCACGATCGACCGCACCGAGCATGCGGGCGACACTGGGGTCGCGTATTGGCGCACGCAGCGCTTCGGCCAGATGCGCGTACGGATGGTCGAGTACGCGCCGGGCTATCTCGCCGATCACTGGTGCGAGAAAGGGCATGTGCTGCTGTGTCTTGAAGGCGAACTGCGCACCGAGTTGGCGGATGGCCGCATGTTCACGCTGACGCCGGGCATGAGCTACCAGGTTGCGGACGGCGCAGAGCCGCATCGTTCGTCCACTGCACTGGGCGCCAAGCTATTCATCGTCGACTGAAAGCGGCTATCGAAAAGGTCGTTGAAAGCCCACGACGGATGAATTCGTATGCATCGAAAGGGGCAAAAGTCGCCTGAAACGAGCATAAGTCACTGATTCATAATGGAGTTCAGCTCGGCGGGACGGCGTATAATGACCGACTTTCACGCCGTCTCCCTTCGCCCAACTCAGGACTTTCCATGAGCATCGAACAGCTTGCCGATATCGCCCGCGCCATGGTCGCGCCGGGTAAGGGCATCATCGCCATCGACGAATCCAACGCCACCATCGCCAAGCGCTTCGAAGGCGTGGGCATTCCCAACAGCGAAGAACAGCGCCGCGCCTATCGTGAGCTGCTGCTGACCACGCCGAACCTCAATCAACACATCTCCGGCGCGATCTTGTTCGACGAAACCCTGCGCCAGTCCACCAAGGCCGGCGTTCCGTTTACCCAACTGATGATGGACAACGGCATCATCCCGGGCATCAAGGTCGACAGGGGCACTCATCCGCTGGCCGGGTTCCCGGGCGAAGTGATTACCGAAGGTCTGGACGGTCTGCGCGACCGCCTCAAGGAATATGCGCAGCTTGGCGCACGCTTCGCCAAGTGGCGCGCGGTGATCAATATCGGTGAAGACATTCCGTCCGGCACCTGCATTGAGGCCAATTCGCACGCATTGGCGCGTTATGCGGCGCTGTGTCAGGAATGCGGTCTGGTGCCGATGGTGGAGCCGGAAGTGCTGATGGACGGCGACCACGATATCGAGACCTGCTACGAAGTCACCGAAGTGACGCTGCGTTCGCTGTTCGATGCGCTGTATCAGCAGAACGTGATGCTGGAAGGCACCATTCTCAAAGCCTCGATGGTGATCTCCGGCAAGGGCTGTGAAGAGCAGGCCTCGGTCGAAGAAGTTGCCGAAAGCACATTGATCTGCCTGAAGTCGACAGTGCCGGCGATCATGCCGGGCATCGTGTTTCTTTCTGGCGGGCAGAGTGACGAAGACGCCACCGCGCATCTGAACGCGATGAACCAGCTCGGCCCCAACCCGTGGCCGCTGTCGTTCTCCTACGGCCGCGCGATGCAGTCCGCTGCACTGAAGATCTGGTCGCAGGATCTGGTGAACAATGTCGCCAAGGCGCAGGCCACGGTGTACGCACGTGCCCGCGACAATGGCTTGGCGGCGTTGGGCCAGTTGAACGGCTGATTTGAGCTGCATCCATCGTGAAGCTTGATTGACGCCGGCCTTGCGCCGGCGTTTTTTATGACATGAAGGCTTGTGTGCGCGACGAAGTCATGCAGACTGCTGTAAAGAAACGCTGTGTTTCCCAATGGCCGGAGATATAGGCCAAAGGTCACGATTTCTTGCGAATCGCACGCTGCCGCAGCGGTATTCGTACGAAATACAGGTATGCGGCGGGCATCGGCGCTGCCGATATCGCATACCTGCCGCTACAATCTGGATCGAATGTTTTTCCGGGCTCCGCAATGTCTTGCATCACTTCGCGTCCCCTCGTCATAGACTCTAATCCGCATCGATGTCGACTTTGGGGTCTGATGGTCCTGTCCACGTTGTCGCTGTTGCTCACCGCTTGCGGGGGTGAAGACAAACCTGCGGCTGGAGCAAACAAGGCAGGGCAGGGCGCCGATCGACCTACGCCGGTGACCACCGTTCGACTTCAGCCGCAGACCTTCGCCGACAGCATCATCGCCATCGGCACGGTAAAGGCGCGCGAATCGGTGACGGTGACCGCCAAGGTCAGCGAGATCGTGCAGAAAGTGCATTTCGACAGCGGCCAGGACGTGCGCGCGGGCGATCCATTGATCACCCTGTCCGACAACCAACAGCAGGCGTCGCTGGCCGAAGCGCAGGCCGCCGCCGATGAAGCGGAGCGGCTGTATCGTCGCCAGAACGAGCTGGCGCAGCAGCAGTTGATCGCGCGCGCGCAGTTGGACAACCAGCGCGCCGCGCGCGATGCCGCGCAGGCCCGCGTCGCGCAGATCCGCGCGCAGTTGGCCGACCGGGTGATCCGCGCGCCGTTCTCCGGGGTGCTCGGTTTGCGACAGGTCAGCACGGGCGCACTGGTCACACCGGGCGTGGCGATCGCGACGCTGGACGATCTGTCGCGCGTGTACGTGGATTTTCCGCTGCCCGAAGCGCAGCTGTCGCGCGTCGCTGCAGGACAGCGCATCCGCGGCCGCGCCACGGCGTATCCGGAGCGCATATTCGACGGCGCCGTCACCACCATCGATGCGCGGCTGGATCCCGCGACGCGCGCAGTGCAGGTGCGCGCCGATCTGCCCAACGACGAACGCCTGCTGCGTCCGGGCATGTTGATGACGGTCGAAGTGCCGGGTATCGACCGCCAGGCGCTGCTGCTGCCTGAAATTGCAGTGACTCAGATCGGCCGCGACAGTTTCGTGTATCGGGTGAAACCCGACGACAGCGTCGAGCAGGTGAAGGTGGCTGTGGCCGGGCGCCGCGACGGTAAAGTCGAGATTGCCGAAGGTTTGGTCACCGGTGATCGCATCGTGGTTGATGGCACCGGAAAATTACGGCCTGGCGGCAAGATCAGCGAGGGCCGTGCGGTCAAGCAGGAAGCTCCACCACCCGCATCACGCACACCACCTGCTGCATCTGCGAAGGGCTGAGTCATGCGTCTGTCCGACATCTCGATCGAACGTCCGGTGTTCGCCACCGTGTTGAGTCTGCTGCTGATCGTGGTCGGGCTGATGGCCTACGCGCGGCTGACGCTGCGCGAACTGCCGGCGATCGACCCGCCGGTGGTGTCGGTCGATGTGACTTATCCCGGCGCGTCTGCGGGCGTGGTTGAAACCCGCGTCACGCAAGTGTTGGAAGACGCATTGGCCGGCATCGAAGGCATTGAAACGCTGCAGTCGCGCAGCGTCAACGGACGTGCGTCGGTCACGATTGAATTCACCCTCGAACGCGATATCGAAGCTGCGGCCAACGACGTGCGCGATGCGATCAGCCGGGTGGCCGACCGTCTCCCGGACGAGGCAGATGCGCCTGAAGTACAGAAAGCCGACAGCGATTCGGAGGTAATCCTGTGGTTGAACATGAGTTCGACCGCGATGGACACGCTGCAGCTGACCGACTACGCCGAGCGTTACGTGGTCGATCGTTTGTCGGCGCTCAACGGCGTGTCGCAGATCCGGGTCGGCGGCCAGCAGCGTTATGCGATGCGCGTGTGGCTGGATCGCGATGCGCTGGCTGCGCGCGGCCTCACCGCTGCCGACGCCGAGGCTGCGCTGCGCAGCGAAAACATCGAATTGCCGGCTGGGCGGATCGAATCGCAGGATCGCGATTTCACCCTGCGCGTCGAGCGCAGCTATCGCAAGCCGCAGGACTTCGCGCAGATTCCGCTGGGCAAGGGCGCCGACGGCTACGTGGTGCGTCTGGGCGATGTGGCCAAGGTCGAACTGGCGTCGTCGGAACGCCGCGCGTATTTCCGCAGTAACGGCGAGCCCAACGTGGGTCTGGGTATCGTCAAGACCTCCACAGCCAACAGCCTGGACGTTGCCCGAGATGCGCGCGCGGAGGCCGAGCGCATCCAGAAGACGCTGCCGCAGGGCACGCGCATCTTCGTCGCGTTCGACAGCACCGTGTTCATCGATGCGGCGGTCCAGCGGGTGTGGACGACGTTGTTCGAGGCGATAGCGCTGGTGCTGCTGGTGATCTGGCTCTTTTTGGGCAGCGTGCGCGCGGCGCTGATTCCGGCGATCACCGTGCCGGTGTGCTTGGTTGCATCGTTCATCGCGCTGTACGCGTTCGGTTTTTCGATCAATCTGCTGACCCTGCTTGCGCTGGTGCTGTGCATCGGGCTGGTGGTGGACGATGCCATCGTGGTGCTGGAAAACATTCAGCGTCGCGCCGATCTTGGCGAGCCCGCGCTGGTCGCCGCCAAGCGCGGTACCGCGCAGGTCGCGTTCGCGGTGATCTCGACTACTGCGGTGCTGGTCGCGGTGTTTCTGCCGATCGGTCTGCTGGAAGGCAATACCGGACGATTGTTTCGCGAACTGTCGGTGGCGCTGGCCGCGGCGGTCGGAATTTCCGCGCTGGTAGCGTTGACGCTGACCCCGATGATGTCGTCGAAACTGGTGCGCGCGCACAACACCGAAAAACCGAATCGTTTCCATGCCGGCATCGCGCGGGTGCTGGACCGGGTATCGCGCGGTTATCGCCGCCTGTTGGAACGCAGCATCGACCGCATCTGGCTGTTCGGCGCGCTGATGTTGGTGGCGATTGCGGCGAGTGCGATTTTGTTCAAAGTAGTGCCAAGTGAACTTGCGCCGCCGGAAGATCGTGGCGTGTTCTTTGCGTCCCTGGTGGGGCCTGAAGGCGCGGGCTTCGATTACACCGTCGGCCAGGTCCAGCAGGTTGAACAGGTGTTGCTCAAACAGGTGGGCGAGGGCAAGCCGATGCAGCGCGTCAACACGCGCGTGCCCGGCGGTTTCGGCGCCAGCGAAGAAATGCACACCGGTCAGGCCATTGTCTTTCTGAGCGATTGGAACAAGCGCGATGTCAGCACCGATGACGTGGTCCAACAGGTGCGCAAAGATCTGGGTGCGCTGCCGGGCATCCGGGTGAACCCGCAGGTGCGCTCGGGGCTGACGCGCGGCGGCGGCCAACCGTTCCAGCTCGTATTGGGCGGCCCGGAATACGGCGAGCTTGCGCAGTGGCGCGACCGGGTGCTCGCGCGCATGGAGAAGAATCCGAATTTTTTCGCCGCCGACTCCGATTACAAGGAAACCCGGCCGCAGATGCGGGTAGTGATCGATCGCGGTCGCGCGGCGGATCTGGGCGTATCGGTCAGCGAAATCGGACGTACGCTTGAAACGATGATGGGCAGCCGGCGAGTTACTACTTTCGTCGACAACGGCGAGGAATATGACGTGATTCTGCAGGCGGATCGCGCACTGCGCGCGACGCCGGCCGATCTGTCCGCAATCCAGGTGCGTGGCCGCAACAATGAACTCATTCCGCTGTCGAATCTGGTCACGCTGACCGAGCTGGCCGAAGCCGGCAGCCTCAATCGATTCAACCGTCTGCGCGCGATCACTATTTCTGCGGGTTTATCGCCGGGCTATCGGATGGGCGACGCCATCGCCTGGGCCGAACAGGTGATCAAGGAAGAATTGCCCGATACCGCGCAGGTGGAATGGAAAGGCGAATCGCGCGAATTCCAGAAAGCCGGCGGCGCGGTGCTCATCACGTTCGCGCTGGCGCTGCTGGTGGTGTATCTGGTGCTGGCCGCGCAGTTCGAGAGCTTCATCCATCCGGTGGTGATCATGCTCACCGTGCCGCTGGGCGTGGCCGGTGCGCTGCTTGGGCTGTGGATTGCGGGCAGCACGCTGAATCTTTTCAGTCAGATCGGCATCGTGATGCTGGTGGGGCTGGCGGCGAAGAACGGCATCCTGATCGTCGAGTTCGCGAATCAGTTGCGCGATGAAGGCCGCGACGTGCGCGACGCGATCATCGAATCCTGCGCGGTGCGTCTGCGCCCGATTCTCATGACTTCGATCGCCACGATCATGGGCGCGGTGCCGCTGGTGCTCGCCGGCGGACCGGGCTCCGCCAGCCGCTTCACCATCGGCATTGTGGTCATCTTCGGCGTCGCGTTCTCCACGCTGCTGTCGCTGTTCGTGGTGCCGGCGTTCTATCGCGTGCTTGCGCCATACACGCGCTCGCCCGAGGCGGTGAAGCATGCGCTGCAGAAACTGGAATCAGAAACACCGTCGGTGGGCGGGCACGCTTGATCCACACGATATTCCGATGATTTTCATAGGGTGCGCGTGCCGCGCACCATCGCAGTGATCAGCCGGGTAAAGCCGGTGCGCCAGGGCAGCACCCGATTGAGCGGTCGAGCAAAGAGAACAGCCGGTGCGCCAAGGCAGCACCCTATGAGCGGTCGTTTGGTGGCCGCCCGGCGTGACACATCCCGGCGCGCTATGCTGCGTTGGTCAGCCATCTGAGCTACCGGGGACATCCATGAGCAATTCGCGAGACATCCCGAAGTCAGTTGTAGAAGCGCTGATCCGCGGCGACAAGATCGGAGCGGTCAAATTGATCCGCGAAGCCACCGGCGGCGATCTCAAGGGCGCGATGGCGATGGTGCAGACCTATGCGCAGCAGATGGGCGATGCCGACAAACAGCGCCAGCGCATCCGTGCCGACGACGGCCACGGCGAGGTATCCAGCAAGCGCGGCGCCGAGCTGAGCGACCATCTCAGCAAGGGGCTCAGCGAGGGCCGCGCCGATATGGAGGCGCTGATGAACACGACGCGGCCGCCTACGGTGATGCCCGGCGACGGCGCCACGCACCAGTGGGTCTGGCTGCTATTGGGCATCGTCGCGCTTGCAGCGTGGTTTTTCTTCGGCTGATCCTCTTCGCAGCGTGCACAAGCAACGCGTCTGCAGCAGCGAGCGTTTACAATCAACAGATGCCCTGGAAACAAACCCCGCCTGCGTTTTCGCCCCCGGCTCCGGCCGAGCCTGCGCCTAAACGTCGCGATGTCGAGCTGCGCCTGTACGGCATGAATGCGGTGAATGCGGTGTTCGCGCATCGGCCGCAGGCGATCCGCAAACTGTATCTGACCGAAGCGCGTATTCCTCAACTGCAGCCGCTGCTGAAATGGTGCGTCGCCAATCGCGTCGGCTATCGCGTGGTCGAGCAGGATGATCTGCAGAAACTCGCCGCCAGCGCGCATCACGAGGGCGTAGTCGCCGAGGTGCTTCGCGAAGAGCCGATGGGCCTGTCGCCGTGGCTGCGCGATCTTGCGCCGGGTCCATGCTGCGCGCTGTGGCTGGATGGTGTGGGCAATCCGCATAATCTGGGCGCGATCCTGCGCTCGGCCGCGCACTTCGGTATCGCTGCGGTGCTGTTGCCGAAACATTCCACTTTGATGATGTCCGGCGCTGCCGCGCGCGTTGCCGAGGGCGGCGCCGAAATAGTGCCGTTCGTGCGTCTGGGTCGTGAAGACAATTCGATCGCACAACTGCGCGGTGCCGGCTTTTCGCTTGCCGCCACGGTGGTGCGCGGCGCGGCCAATCTGTTCAAAACAACACTGCCGGAACGGCTGATTTTTGTGATTGGCGCTGAAGGCGAGGGCATGGATGCGGAACTTGCCAAGGCCTGCGATTTGAGAGTATCGATTCCCGGCAGCGGCGCTGTTGAGAGTCTCAACGTGGCCGCTGCAACTGCGGTGATGTTGGCCGAGTGGGCCAGAACGATCAGACGTTGACGCGCTCCGTGTAGGAGCGATTGTTTTGTGGGAGCGACGGAAGTCGCGATAGGCTGCTGAGAGACTTGTCGCAAGTCATCGCGACTTCCGTCGCTCCCACAAAGCAATCGTTCCTGCAAAAAATCTTTCGAGTTGTCAGGGCTTTGCGGGTTCTGCGGATTTAGGCGCACTGCCAAAATCACCATCCGCCGACGCCGCCAGATACGCAAACACTGCATACGCTGCGACGTTCTGCGCCAGCGCCGCTGGATCGATTTTGTCCAGCGTGTCGTCGGGCGTGTGGTGCAGGTCGAAGTAATCGGTGCCGTCCTGTCCCAGCCAGGCCCAGACTGCGCCCTCTGCGGCGATTGGCCCTACATCGGGGCCCGGGCCGCCTTTCGCGATGGCTTCGATGCCCAGCGGTTTCAGCGACTCGGCGATCTGTGCAGCAGCGGTTTTGGCATGCGCGGCAGCGCCGGTATTGAACGCGTAGATGCGGCCTGCGCCGAAGTCACTTTCGGCGACGAGCTGATGTTTTGCCACGTCGATTTTGTACTGCGCGGCGTACACTTTTCCGCCGTAGAGGCCCTGTTCCTCGTTGGCGAATGCGACCACGCGAACGGTGCGTGACGGGCGCTGCGCTTTGGGCAATCGGCCGATCAGATGCCCGGCTGCCATCGTGATCGCGACGCCTGCGCCGTCGTCGACCGCGCCGGTGCCGAGGTCCCACGAATCCAGATGGCCGCCGATCACGACGACTTCCTCGCGCAGCTTGCGGTGGCTGCCGGTGATCTCACCGATGACGTTGAATGAGTTCGCAGTGCCGTCCCAGCCGCAGTCCAGCGCAATGCGAAGACGGATCGGTTTGCCCAGTGCGACCAGACGCGCAAGCTGGTCGGCGTCGGGCACCGATAGTGCGGCCGACGGAATTGGAGTGAGACCGTCATCGAAACGGGTGATGCCGGTGTGCGGGTTGCGGTGGCTGTCGGTGCCCGCCGAGCGCATCACGAATGCGCCGGCGCCGGCGCGGATCGCCGCCGACGGACCGCGCGTGCGCACGCGGCTGCCCATGCCATAGCCACTGCCGTCGCGGCTGCGCTCCATGCGGTAATCCACAAACGCGATCTTGCCGGCAAGGGTTCCGGCTGGCACCGCTTCCAGCGCGGTGAGATCGGCGAAGCGCACGACCTCGGCGTTGACCGTACCGCCGGGGCTTCCGCCCAGCGCGGTCAGCGTCAGCGGCTGCGCATGCGCACCAATCACGTCGCCGCGTTCGCTGCGTCGTACCCACTTCGGGAAACTCACCGGCTGCAGCCAGACCTTGTCGTAACCCAAGGCCTTGAACTTCGCTTCGGCCCAGCGCACCGCGTGCGCATCGGCTTCGCTGCCAGCCAGACGCGGGCCGACTTCGGTGGTCAGCGATTCCACCACCTGCCATGCAGTCTTGTCCTGCAGCGCCTGTTCGCGCAGCTGTACGGCGTTGGCGATTGCAGTGTCGGGAATGCGGGTGTCGCGCGGCGGTGCGGCCAATGCGGCGGCGGTCGCGACCGCACTGATGAACATGACGAGGCAGGTCGGATTCAAACGCATTGCGAATTCCCCGGCATCAAAAAAACAAGCCGCGAGCGTAGCAGCCCGCGGCTTGGGATGCAGATGCCGTCGGTCACGTGGACGCGACGGCAGCGGCAATTACTTTTTCATCATGTCGCGGATGTCGCGCAACAGCAGCACTTCTTCAGCAGGCTCGGCCGGCGGCGCCGCGGCTTCGGCTTTTTTCAGCCGGTTCATGATCTTGATCACGATGAACAGCACGAACGCGATGATCATAAAGTCGATCACGGTCTGCAGAAACGCGCCGTATTTGATCGCCACCGCGGCGGCGGTTTCTTTGCCGTCCGGACCAATCACCGCGTTCTGCAGAACGTAGGCGAGGTCGGCGAAATTCACGCCACCGATCAGATTGCCGACCCCCGGCATGATCACGCCATCAACCAGCGAACTCACGATCTTGCCGAACGCGGTACCGATAATCACGCCGACCGCGAGGTCGACGACGTTGCCCTTCATTGCGAACTCTTTGAACTCACTGATGATGCTCATGGACCGCTCTCCCCGTGGTAAATGACGCCGCCGAGTCTACAGCCCCGACACCGGCGGCGCGATGCGGCATTCCAGGCGGATCAGGTCGTCCAATTGGCCTTCGCAGATATCGCCGGGCTGCAGCGCGGCGACGCCGGCAGGCGTACCCATGAACACCAGATCGCCGGCGCGCAGCGCATACAGTTTCGACAGTTCGTGCAATATCTCGGGCACATCCCAGATCAACTGATCGAGTCGCGATATCTGTCTCAGCGCGCCGTTCACCCGCAGTGACAGCGTGCGCTGTGCGAGTTCGCCGACATCGGCGGCCGGCATCAATGCGCTGATCGGCGCCGACTGGTCGAAGGCCTTGCCGGTGTCCCACGGCAGCCCTTTGGCTTTGGCGGCGGTCTGCAGGTCGCGACGGGTAAGGTCTAGGCCGATGCCGTAGCCGAAAATCAGCGCTTCGGCCTGCACGGGATCGAGCACGCCGATGGGCGCATCGCGGCCGAGCGCGACCACCAGTTCGATCTCATGGTGCAGATCCTGCGTGCCCGGCGGATAGGCGGCAACGCCGTCGACGACGATGGCGTCGGCGGGTTTCAGAAAAAAAACCGGTGTGCCGCGTTCCGCTTTGGACGCTGGCGCTGTGGCGCCCATTTCGCGGGCGTGGTCGGCGAAATTGCGGCCCACGCAGTAGATGCGATGCACCGGGAATGTGCCGGTCACGCCGCTGCCGCGCACGGGGACGCGTGCAGGCGAGGGCGCAGGAATCAGATCGGAGATCGAATTGGTCATGGCGCCATCATCACTCGCATCAGGACCGAACGTCGACACACGATGCAATCAGCGCCCGTTCGAAAGCATCGGCTTGCGCAGCACCTGATATTCGGCATCCAAAATCTGCGCCGGTTTCGTAATCGGCTTGCCGCGCTGACGCCAGAGTCGATACAGGACACCTGCGGTCAGCATCGTCGCGCCAATCACCAGCCCAAACACCAGAAAAACCGCAAGGACGGCGATCCCGAACAGTGCCAGCACCGCGCGCAGCACGCGATGACGCGGCTTGCGCACAGCGAAAAAATTGCTGGCACGGTGACGGCCGGAGCGGAACGCGGGAATCGAGAAAAAACGGTGAGCGCGCATGCGGATCTTGTCGTGACAGACTATGGGCCAGCGGCCGGTCGCCGCAGTATCGGACTCCCGATGACCGAAGGTGTGAGAACTTCGTTAAACCCCGAAACCGTGACGGTCAAGCCGCTGGTGGCGCTGGATGCGCTGTCCGACGGCGGTCTGCTGGAAATCGAGGCCGATATCGACGGCGTAGCCGAATCGCTGATCCTGCATCGCGATGGCGACGATGTCCGCGCCTGGCTCAACATCTGCCCGCACGCCGGCCGCCGCCTCGACTGGGCGCCCGGCAAATTCCTGCTGTCGAAAGACGGCCTGCTGGTCTGCGCCGCGCACGGCGCCAGCTTCGAGCTGCGCGAAGGCGGTTGCGTGGCCGGCCCGTGTCGCGGCGATTCACTGCGCGCCGTGGCGGTGCATGTGGTGGATGGTGGTGTGCGGGTAGTTTGATCGCACACGTCAATGCCCCGCTCTACCGTCGGTTTGCCCGATGGTCGGAGCTCAATCCCGCATCAATGTCGATTTGCCGAACAGGCTTTCGACCAGATCCACCGCGAGTTCGGCGGTGGCGTTGCGGCTGTCGAGTGCGGGATTGAGTTCGACGATGTCGAGCGAGCCCATGCGGCCGGTGTCGGCGATCATTTCCATCACCAGCTGCGCTTCGCGGTAGTTGGGGCCGCCGGGGACGGTGGTGCCGACGCCGGGGGCGATGCTGGGGTCGAGGAAATCCACGTCGAAGCTGACGTGCAGATGGGTGTTGTCGTCGAGGTCTTCCAGCGCTTCGGTCATCGCGCGCTTCATGCCGACTTCGTCGATGTAGCGCATGTCGTAGATGTCGAGGCCGTAGTCTTTCACCAGCCGTTTTTCGCCGGCGTCGACCGAGCGGATACCAATCTGGCGGATTTCGTCGGGGCGCATCGCCGGAGCGCTGCCGCCCAGGCGCACCAGTGGTTCGGGGCCGATGCCGCAGAGGCAGGCGACCGGCATGCCGTGGACATTGCCCGATGGCGTGACGGTATGGGTATTGAAATCGGCGTGGGCATCCAGCCAGATCACGCGCAGCTTTTTGCCGGTGTCGCGGCAGTAGCCGGCCACGGCGGTGATCGAACCGATGCCGAGGCAGTGGTCGCCGCCGAGCACGATCGGCATGTTGCCGGCACGCAGTTCCGCGCCGACCGCGTCCATCAGCGCCTTGTTCCAGGCGACCACTTCATCCAGATGCCGGTAGCCGTCCACAGGCGGCAGCCAGGGATTGGTCGGGCCGGTGACATTGCCGCGATCGGTCACGTTCACACCGCGGGCGGCCAGCGCTTCGACCAGACCGGCGACGCGCAGGGCGTCGGGACCCATTCGCGAACCGCGATGGCCGGCGCCGATGTCGGTGGGCACACCGATCAGGGAAACGGGCGGGAAGCTGCGCTGCATGGCGGGAAATCCCAGAAAAGACGTGTGGATGGACGAAAGTTGAAATGGTGCCGACAGTCCGATTTGAACGGACGACCTACCGCTTACAAGGCGGTTGCTCTACCAACTGAGCTATGCCGGCGAATGCTGGGCCGCGTGCCGGGCCCGGTGAGGATGTGGATTCTAGCAGGCTCCGCTGCGGAGTCTCAGCGTCGCACCGTGGCGCAATCGACCGTGCGTGATTGCGTGGCGCCGCTGGCGCGGCGCGCGCCTGCCAGGTCGAAATCCGCGGCGACCGCGAGGTCGATCCAGCGCAATGTGCGTGCTTCGCCCAGCGGTTCGGCTTTGGCCGCAAACCCGGCCGCGCGCAGGGCTTCGGCATGCTGCTGTGCCCGTGGTTCGCCGCTGAACCGGCCGAGCGCAATGCTGTTGGCTTCGGCGCCATCGCCGACCACCAATAGATCGGTGAAACCGGCGGCTTTGAGCTTGTCGGCGGTGGCGTTTGCGGAGTCGCGGTCGGCCGCGGCCGGCAGATACACCCGCCAGCCGCGACCCCCGCCTTCACGGGTCTCACGGGTGCGCAGACGCAGCGCGCTTGGACGCAGGGCGGTTTGTGCGGTGGCCAGCGCTGCGGCGTCGGCGAACGGGCCGATGCTGACGCAGCGTTCGGGGGCAACAGGCGGCTGGGCTTCGGTCGCGGCCGCGACAGGTTTGGGTGCTGGGGCCGCGGTCTCCGCTGCGGGCGCCGGACGGGCGCCGGGGCGTTCGCTGACCAGCTGGAGTCGCGCGATGCCCGATGGCGCATTTTCGACGGGCGCCGGAGCCGCGTCCGTGCGCAGCAGCCACCACGCGGCGACGCCGAGATTCAGTATCGCCAGCAGGACGATCAATGCGCGCAGGGTCATGCCGACATTCTCGCCCAGACCGCCAAGCCCTCCAAGACCAGGGCCGGTGCGCGCACTGCATCGCCGCTCAGGCCAGACAGCGCGTCGACGCCGCCACCGTGCAGCAGCAGCTGCGGCGGTACGCCAAGCAGGGCGGTGCCGGCGTCCATCGCGTCGCGGATCAGCGCCAGCGCCGCGCCGTTGCAGCCGGAGCGCAGTGCATCAAGGGTGTTGTCGGCGAACGCGACCAGTGCCCCGCCGTGTTCGGGCAGCTGCGCCGCGCGCGCGTGCAGGGCTTCGCGCATCAGCGCCGGCGATGGCGCGATGCGTCCGCCGCGGTGCAGGCCGTCGGCGTCGATCAGATCCAGCGTGATCGCGGTGCCGATGCCGACCACCAGCGCCGCGCGCATGTCGCTTGCATGCTCGTCGCCTGCAGGCCCGCTGCGCGCGCGCGCGCCGAGCATCGCAAGGAAGCGATCCGTGCCAAGCGCTTCGGGATCCGGATAAGCGATGCGCAGATCGCCGAATCGCCTCACGGTGCGCGCGATCGAGATCTGTCCGCAGCGTGCGGTCAGTGCATCCAGCAGCCGCGTGCGCACCATTGCAGAACCCACGGTGGTCAGCGCCGCTGCGTTGAATCGCGTCGGCAGCGCAGCGTCCCAACCCAGCGGCAGTGCTTCACCATCGTGCGCAATGGCTACAACATCACCGACGCGCCCATCGTCGCGCAGCGGCGCGTACTTCAGCCGGGTGTTGCCCAGGTCGAATAGATACTGTGTCATCGTCGTCATCATGCTTGGCCGCCATCATGCCTGCGCATGCGGCTGTTTGCGCACGCTGACCTCGCCCGCGCGCAGCAGGATCTCGCCGTGATCGGTGCGTAGCCGCAGCGCGCCGTCATCGGCGATGCCGGCGGCGATGCCCGTATGCGCGACCGTGCCGATGGTCGCGGTGATCTCGGCATCGCGCAGCGCGTCCAGCGCAACAAAGCGCGGCAGAAATGGCGCCAAGCCTTCAATATCGAACTGGTCGATTGCTGCGACCAGCGCCGTCAGCACCGCGGCCGCAACGGCATTCCGCGACGGCAGCGCAGCGCCGAGCAATGCGTGCAGATCGGTCCACGGTTGATCGATCACATCGGCAGCGATCTTCGGCATGCGCACATTCAGACCGAGTCCGATCACCGCGCGCGGCTGACCGTCCTGCAGGCCGCCTTCGATCAGTACGCCGCCCAGCTTTTGAAATGTGTGCATGTACCGCGCATGGCTGTCATCGATGACTAGATCGTTCGGCCATTTCACCCGGACATTGTCCGCGCCGAGTGCGCGCAAAGCCTCAGCAGTGGCGATGCCGACGACCAGACTCAGGCCGCCGAGACGTGCGAGGTCGCCGTCGAAACGCCGTGCGAGCGACAGGTAAAGATTGCGCCCGGGCGGAGATGCCCACGCCCGGCCCTGGCGACCGCGGCCGCCGGTTTGATGTTCCGCCAACAGCGCGGCCATGCCGAACGTCGGCGTTTCCCGGCGCAGCAGTTCGCTGTTGGTGGAATTGATCGTATCGACGATGTCGAGCGTCGCGATCCGTGCGCTCGCTACTGTCGTCAACAGCGTCCGCAGCGACGCGGCATTCAGCGCGTCGTCGAAGCGCGCGTCATCGAAGCGATCGTCACTCATGCGCGTCGCGTCAGCCGATGCAGCAGCCGCACTTTCTCGAAGCGTGATTCGGTGCCCGCGCGCAGCCGCGCAAGATTGACGCGATGGGTGAACAGCAGCAGCAGCGCTACTGCGATTGCGAAGACCAGACGCGCCGTGTCCGCGTAGGTGGCGAGCGCAAGGACGGTGATCGCGAACCCGGCGAGGATCGTGCTCAGTCCGACATAGCCGGTGAAGATCAACACACACAGCCACACCGCCAGCAACACCGGCACCGCCGCCGGCCACAGCACGGCCACGCCACCGACTACCGTCGCCGCGCCTTTACCGCCGCGGAAGCCGTGCCAGATCGGCCAGATGTGGCCAATCGCAGCAGCGAACGCCGTCGCATACGGCAGCCATGCTGAGTGGGTGCCGTGCGCGAAGCGCAGCCCCAGCCACGCCGCCAGCGCGCCCTTGCCGATATCGATGACCACTGCACCCAGCGCAAACTTTGCGCCCTGCGTGCGGAACGCATTGGTGCCGCCCGCATTGCCGCTGCCCTGCGTGCGGATGTCGACGCCGCGCAGTTTGCCCAACAGCAGACTGCCGGAGAACGAACCGAGCAGATAGGCGATCAGAATGAAAAATGCAGCGGTCATGGCGATGCGAAGAATGCTTTCGTGGGAGCGGCGGAAGCCGCGAAAAATGTTTTGAGACAGTGCGACTTCCGACAGGGCGATCGCGGCTTCCGCCGCTCCCACGGTATTGATGAGGTGTTCCTTCTCCCCACACAGCGGGGAGAGGGAACTGCTTTGAGCTTGCTGCGCGACCTGAAAGCACTCACAGAAATGTTTTATCCGTCAGCGGCTGAAACGCCGCGACCAATGTCCCGCGGCCCGCGTGCGCGCCGATGGCCGGGCCGGTTTCGACCAAATATGCTTCGACCAGATCCAGTCGTCCGCGCAGCGCCGCGAGCAGGCGTCCACCGTCGTCGAGGGCATCGCAGTGACCGATGATGGCGCGCAGCCGCACTTGCTTGCCCAAGGTTTTGCGTACGCGCCTGGCGAGGTACGCAGCAAAAGCTTCCGGCGCCTTTGCTTTTGCGATCAATCCGCCGGCCAGGCCGAGTCTGCCGTCAGCTTTGACTTTCGCGATCGGCGTGAGTCCCGTGTAACGCACCGCCGGTTCGGCCCATGCGGGAATGCGCCCGCCGCGCACCGCGTGCCTGATGTCGCGCGCCATCGCCCAGGTCAGCGTGAGCGGGCGCAAGCGTTCGAGTTCCTGCAGGATCGCATCGGCGTCCGCGCCGGCATCGGCCATTTCCGCCGCACGCCACGCCAGCAGGCCCTGGCCGCCGGCGGCGTTGACGCTGTCGAACACGTGGATCTTGCTGCGGCGGTTGGCGTCATCGCTGCGCGCGGCGGCATGTTCGGCCGACTGCAGCGTGCCCGAGACCGTGCGCGACAGCCCGACGTAGATCACGGCCGGATGGTGCGACGACAGGAAATCAAAATGACGGCGAAAATCGCCCGGCGGCGGCTGACTGGTGTGCGGCAGTGTTTTCGATACGGCCATGCGTCGATAGAACTCGCCGGTGGCGAGGCCGATCTTGTCCAGGTAATCGCGATCGTCGAGCGTCACCCGTACCGGCACCATGTGCACAGCGTAGCGTTCGGCGATGGCGTGAGGCAGGTCAGCGGCGCTGTCGGTGATGACGGCGACCTGCTCCGCGCGCTGCAGGCTGTGCGACTGCAGCTGCATGTCATCGGCTTTCATGCCTTCGACGGTCGCGAACGCTGCGCAGGTATCGAAGAGTTGCTGCGGTGCGCCGACGTGCGCATGCACGCGCATCCGCGTACCGCCGCCGGCGAGCACCATCGAATCCGCGCCGATCACCTCCAGCGCTGCGCGCAGAGCATCGCGTTCGATCGGTGTGCCGCGTTCGCTGTCGACGATCAACAGACACTCGGTGCACCAGCGACGGTGGGGGTCGACCTCATCGTGGGCCGGATGTGCGTCGGCGTTGTGGTCGTCCTCGTCGTCAATGGCTTCGTTCGCCGCGCGCAGCTGTGCATGCAGGCGCATCGCACGCGGACCGCCTTCGACGAACTCGGCGATACCTTCAAGCAGATCGACGAAACCCTGCGCGCCGGCATCCACCACGCCGGCCTTCTGCAGCAGCGCCATCTGCTGCGGCGTGTGCGCCAGTGCGCGCTGCGCCTGTGCGAGCGCGCGGGCGAAACCGCCGCGGGGGTCGTCGTGCAGTTGGATTGCCGCTTCCTGCATTGCATCAGCGAAGCTGTCGATCACGCTGAGGATCGTGCCCTCCACCGGATGCGCCAGCGCGCTGCGGGCGCTGTCGGCGCCGTGGCGCACCGCCGCGGCCAGGGTTGCGGCGTCCAGTGAAGGCTGTGTGCGGGCGTGCTCGGCCACGCCGTGCAGAAACTGGGCGAGGATCGCCCCGGAATTGCCGCGCGCGCCGTCGATCGCATCGTCGCCGATCCGCTTCAGCAGCTCACCGATATGGCGGCTGCGGCGGCTCAATGCGCCGTTGAGCACGCTGCCAAGAGTGAAGGCGAGGTTGTTGCCGGTATCGCCGTCGGCGACCGGGAAGACGTTGATTTTGTTCAGACCGTCGCGGGCGGCGATCACCCGACGGGCGCCCGCGATCAGCGCACGGCGCAGCGCCGGGGCGGTCAGCGTGGTGCCTGAGGCGCCGGCGGCATCTGAATGTGGCTCTGACGAGACGGTGTTCACGGGCCGAGTCTGCCGCAAGTCTGATGAAGATGGATGTTGCGGCGCAGCAAGCGCTGCCCGGATAAGCTGCGGGCAATCCAGTCACGGCAATGCCGTCACATCCGCGCTATAGTCGGCGTCTTGTCTGGGCCTTCGCCACGATGGATGCCGTCATGCGCCGTTATCGCCTCGTCCCGCTCACGCTGCTTCTGCTTGCCTTGGTCAGCCTTCCGGTGGCCGCACGCACTTCGCCGCTTTTGAACGCTGGCGAAGACGTTTCTGTCTGTCCTGACGGGGTGGTTGCAGCCGACGATCCGACCGATCCCGGGAGCAAATCCGCTGCCGCCAAACGCAGCACCGCACCGGCGGCCAGCAAGTCGCGTCCTGCGGTGCGGGCCAACGACACCACACCGGGACGCGCACCGCGCTGGCACCGGTTCCTGCCCGGCATGTTCCGCTGAGTTTCAACCGCGCGATCCGCACTTGCGCTGGCTTCGTGGGCTGTTCGCCCGACCCGATCTGATCGATGCCGCGCAGTGGCGTCGCGTCCGTGCGTCCGTGCCTTGGGTCGGCAGGCTCGATCCCGCCCGCGACGCCCGCCTGCGCGCACTGACTACGCGGTTTCTGCACTGCAAAACCATCACCCCGGTCGGCCCATTTGTGCTCGACCCGGATCAGCGCTGCACGCTCGCCGCCCTGTGCTGTTTGCCGTTGCTGGAATTCGGCGCGGAGGGACTCCACGGTTGGTCTCAGCTGATCGTGTATCCCGATGCCTTTAGAGTGGAGCGCGATCACGTCGATGCCGCCGGTGTGCTGCACGCGGGAGACGATCTGCTGAGCGGCGAGGCCTGGGAGGGCGGGCCGTTAATTCTGTCCTGGGCCGATGTGCAGGCCGATCTTGATGACCCCGATGCCGGCTGCTGCGTTGCCGTGCACGAGATGGCGCACAAGCTGGACATGCTGGACGGTGCGATCGACGGCACGCCGCCGCTGCCGCGCGACTGGCAGCGCGCGTGGGCGCAGGATTTTCAAAGTGCGTACAGCGCGTTCGTCCTACAGGTGGACGCTGGCCGCGAGACTGCTATTGATCCCTACGCGGCCGAAGCGACCGACGAATTCTTCGCGGTCTGCAGCGAATATCACTTCAGTGCGCCGCAATTGCTGCGCGAGGAGATGCCGGCGATTGCTGCGCATCTGCGCAGGTTCTACGGCGATTTCGGCACGCAGCCGGTGACTTGAAGATTGCGTCTGCTGCGCTCAGCGTAGCGAACGAGGCGCATCCTGCAATACGCATTCGATATTGGAAGGCTTGATTTCCAGAACTTGCGTACCGTTGCTCGCGAAAATGATGTAGTCGGCGCATCCGTCCGTATCCGGATGTTGGAAGCCGACGATCACCACCGAGTCATGATCGTGGAAATTGCGTAGATAACCCTGACTGTCTGCACGAAGCCGAACGATCGTTCCCACTCGCAAGATATTCGCGTCTTCGCCTTCCATCGCAACAAAGGCGAGTCTGCCGACCAATCGACTGTAACCGGATCGATTGCCGATACCGACTTTCGTCTCTTCCTTATGCATGTGCGCGACTCCTCGCATCAATGTCCTCGACATCCACGCGGAGAACGGCCGTCACCGGCCAGAAATGCTGCTGTCACTGCGGGTCACAAGCCAGGCGGCAGCGTGACTTCGAAGCGCGCGCCGCCCAGTTCTGCCGATGCCGCGACCTGCAGCTCGCCGCGATAGCTGCGTACGATGTCCTGCACGATCGCCAGGCCGATGCCGTGGCCCTGCACCCGCTCATCGCCGCGCACGCCGCGCTGCAGTACCAGCGCGATCTTGTCTGCCGGGATGCCCGGGCCGTCGTCTTCCACCACCAACAGCAGGCCGGGGCGGCGATTGGGCGCATTGGCGCCGGCCTTCGCGGTGAGCAGCACCCGCGAGCGTGCCCACTTGAACGCGTTCTCCAGCAGATTGCCCAGCAGCTCCTGCAGATCGCCCTTTTCGCCGTAGAAGCGCGCATTGGCGTCGATCTCGAATTCGCACAGCACGCCCTTGGAGGAGTAGACCTTCTCCAGCCCGCTCACGATTTCCTCGGCGTTGCTTTCGATCGCCAGCGGCGCTGCGAACAGTTTATGTCCGCCGGAAGCGGCGCGGCTGAGCTGATAGCCGACCAGATCGTTCATCCGTTTGAGCTGCTCGTCCAGCTCGCTGCGCAGTTCGGGGCCGTCGGTGCCGCTGTCCATCCGGCTGCGCAGCACCGCCAGCGGCGTTTTCAGGCTGTGCGCGAGATCGGCCAGAATATTGCGCTGGCGGTCCAGGTTTTCGCGCTCGCTCTCGATGAAGGCGTTGATGCTTTCGGTCAGCGGTTCGAGTTCGCGCGGATGACGTTCGCTCATCCGGTGCGCGATGCCGCGCTGCACGCGTTTGAGTTCGTCGATGACCCGGCGCAGCGGACGCAGGCTCCAGCGCAACACCGCCACCTGCAGCAATAGCAGCAGCAGACCAACGCCGCCGAGATATCCCCACAGTGCCTGTCGGAATACGGTCAACTGGCTCTGCAGTCGCGCAGTGTCTTCCAGAATATAAATCGTGTGCGGAACTTCGTCGGACAGATCGTCGCCCGGCCACACCAGGCCGTAACCGTAGCGGTAGGCCTGACTGGTCTTGCCGTTCGACAGCACATATTCCAGCGGGCCCTCGAAGCGTTCCTGTCCTGCTTTGAGCATCCGCACCGGCGGCAGCTGCGGCCCGCGCGCGGAGTCGGAGTCCCACAGCACGAACGGCAGCACGATCTGAGCATACAGCCCGCTGCCAGGGCGCTTGAGGCGCGGATCGGGCAGTTTGTCGTCATACGGCGGCACCAGATCGCCGCCGCGGCTGAATTCGGTTTCGCTGGCGAAATCAAGGGCGTAATCGCGCAATCGTCCGCGCAGGATGTTTTCAGCAGTGCTCAGAAAGGCCCGGTCAAGTGCATAGCCGGCCAACGCGAGAAATGCGATCAGGCCAAGGCTGGCCGCCAGCAGTTGCCGCGTCTGCAGCGAACGCGGGCGCCAGTGATAGAGGCGTTCACGCGCGGCCATGACGGACACCCGGGCCGCGGCGCGCGCTCAACGCGCTGCGACGAGCGCTACGCGATGCGAACGGATTCAAGCGTCGCCGGTACGCGCGATCGCAAAACGATAGCCGCGGCCGCGAACAGTCTCGATCGGCTTGAGCGCGCCGTCGGGGTCGAGCTTCTTGCGCAGACGACCGATGAAGACTTCAAGCACATTGGAGTCGCGATCGAAATCCTGCTGGTAGATGTGTTCGGTCAGGTCGGCTTTCGACACCAGCTCGCCCGCATGCATCATCAGATATTCCAGCACCTTGTATTCGTAGCTGGTGAGGTCGACATTGCTGCCGTTGACGCTCACGGTCTGCGCGGCGAGATCCAGGGTGACCGGGCCGCATTCCAACGCGGGTTTGCTCCATCCGGCGGCGCGGCGCACCAGGGCGTTGATGCGCGCCAGCAGCTCTTCGACGTGGAAGGGTTTCACCAGATAATCGTCGGCGCCCTGCTTGAGGCCTTCCACCTTATCCTGCCAACTGGAGCGTGCGGTGAGGATCAGCACCGGAAACTGCTTGCCTTCCGCGCGCAGTGCCTGGATCAACTCCATACCCGACATCTTCGGCAGGCCCAGATCGATGATGCCGATGTCGAACGGCACCTCGCGGCCCATGTACAGACCTTCCTCTCCGTCTTGGGCGGTGTCGACCGCATAACCCTCGCGTTTGAGCCGGGCGGCCAGGGTCTCGCGGAGGGGGGCTTCGTCTTCGACCAGAAGAATGCGCATCGATTGCTCCAAGGCTGGCGGAGATGCCAGCGTCTTATTCAGGTACGGAGCATAGCCGTGTGCGGATGGTGTCCGGACGCTTGCGATGCG
>JANOKD010000087.1:0-5876 GCA_031419075.1 Lysobacterales bacterium | reverse complement strand
CGAACGAGGACGAAGCAAGGACATGTCATCCCGAACGATGGCGAAGCAAGGACATGTCATGCCGAACGATGGCGAAGCCTGAGGAGGGATCTGCTTATGGCTGGTGCGCACAACAGCAGATCCATCCACCCGCTATGCGGGCGTTCGGGATGACAGAGGGTGTATCTGTTCGCGGTTGGGAAACATTTTGAACAGGCTCTCAGGCCGCTGAACCCTCGCGCGAACATTGCAGCGGCCTGAAGGTCTCTCTTCCAAAACAGAAGTCCGCTGCACGCAATCGTGCCAGTCAGGTTCGACTGACTGGCACGACGCCATCCGGGTTTTTGGCTGCAGGGTGCATGAAGTCGCATGCCCAAGATCGCGGCGGATTGATGGTCTACAATCCGGCCATCGTCGACGATTGCGCAGGCCCGAGCCTTGAAACTGCAGGTGCCCTTCATTCAACTGCCGCTGCTGTTCGATGCGGACGTGCTTGCGCAGGAAATCGATGCGCTGGGCGAATCGGTATGGAAGCCGCATCCGCAGGGTTTTCCGGGGAATTCGATGCTGCCGCTGGTTGCGGTGAACGGCGAGCCCGACAACGAAGCCTTCGCCGGACCGATGCAGCCGACGCCCCACCTGCAGCGCTGCCGCTACCTGCAGCAGCTACTTGCCAGCCTGGGCGCCACCGTCGGCCGCACCCGGCTGATGCGGCTGGCCGGGCAGGCCGAAGTCACCCGGCATGCCGATCAGGGCTATTACTGGACCGAGCGAGTCCGCGTACACGTGCCGATCGTGACCCAGCCGACCGTGCAGTTCGACTGCGACGGGCAGAGCATCAACATGGCCGCCGGCGAATGCTGGATCTTCGACACCTGGCGCCAGCATCGCGTGCTCAACGATGCGGTGCAGTCGCGCATCCATCTGGTCTGCGACACCGTGGGCGGCGGGGCGTTCTGGGACCGGGTCGCGCAGGGGCGTGCGCACGATGCGTCGCATGAGGGTTGGACGCCGAAGCGCATTATTCCGGATGCGTCAGCATCGATCCACCTCGCCTGCGAAGCGGTGAACGTGCCGGCGGTGATGAGTCCCTGGGAATTGAATCAGCACCTGTCGTTTCTGATCGCCGAAGCGCTGCCGCATCCGCAGCTGTCGCTGTTGACCCAACACGCTGGGCGCCTGATCCGGCAGTGGCACGGCCTGTGGGCGCAGTACGGCGATGCCGCCGAAGGCCGCAGCGCATTCCGCAGCGCATTCGATGCGTTCGCGGCATCGGTGCGCGGCCCCGCTCAAGGTGTGGCCCTGCGCAACGAAATGCCGTGGATGCAGGTGATGATGGTGATGATTTCGCGGGTTGTGGTAACGCCTGCCGATGCGCATGCGACGACGAAGACTGCGGACGATTCCTGAGTCGCACGATGCTTCACTGGGATGTCAGCGTACACTTTGTCGGCCCGCAGTGAGTACTAATTCAAACTAACGATAAAAGCAACGCTGAAAGCATCAGCGTTGCCGGGATACCGATTATTGAAGGACGACAGAAACCGCATTGGTCGAGCAGAAGTAAGAACCGTTGTCGTCGTAAATATCCGCATAACGTACGTACGACCCGCTGAACCCGCCGGAGGCTACGTTTGCATAGCCGGTCAGCGTCGAGTAACCGAAGCCCAATGTGTAGGGATACTGTTCGCCGGAAGCCGGGATATCAGCGACACCGTTTTTAGTGCCGTAGAAAACAACGCTGAACGGCGGTCCTCCGATGGGCTCAATCGGAGGCCATGTCTCATATCTTTCCCAAGGCGTCCACGCCCGCGTAATGCCGATTGAGTAGCTGAAAGGCGCATCAAGCGGGACATACGAACTGCTGACGCTGAGTGTGCATGTGTTGGCGCTTGCGCTGCCTGCCGCAAGCCCGGACAGCAGTAAAACCGCAGCTAAAATCGATTTCAATTTCATGGGATTTCCTTTTCGTTGGATGAACGCGATCCTCCCTGTTCGTTGGCGAGCATAGCCTGTTTTTTACCACGCAGTCTCAGGTCCAAATGCAACACGTGAGGCATCATCCTGACGTGTGCCGAATCCAAGGTTGATTGAGCCAAGTGCTGCGGACGTTGTGCTCAGGCCGCCTGTTGCCGGCCTTCTACGGCCGCCGCGCATTCGCGTTCGGCATGCACGAAGAAATCGCGCTGGATATTGGCGAAGCTGCGATAGCCTTCCCGCGCCAGCTCGAGGATGCGTTCGCGCGATTCAGGGCGGAAGCGTGCGGCGAGCTCCAGCGCCTTCATTGCTTCCGCCAAATGGTCGGCTTCGACACCAGGCGATTCGAAGGTGGCGTGGATTGTGATCCACGCGTAGGCGTGCACCAGTTTGCCGCCGAGTTCGACCCGGTAGTCGCGTTGGCGTAGGTACTCATAGAAGCCCTCGTGATGGCGCTCGGCGCGGAACACGCGGTCGATGATCGCGTATTCGCGGTCGGCCATGGATTCGGAGGCGATGTGGGTGCCGATCGAACGGATCAAGGCTTCGGCGTCGTGCGCCACGCTGCCGTAGCACACGAAGGTGCGCGCGACGACGTCCTGCAGCCACGCCGGCGGTTCCGACAGCGCGTTGCGTTCCGGCAGCGGCAGTCCGGCGTAATCGGCGGCGGCCTTGCGCATCGCCTGGGCGAGCGTGCGATGCGGCACTCGATGGCCCTTGTCGAGGTGTTCGTCGACGGTGGCGTCCAGCACGTGCCCGGCGACATCCATGCCGCGCACCGCCTGCGCCCGGTCCGGTTCGTTGGGATCGAGGAACAGATCCTGCGATTCGCCGATGTTGCCCGACAGCTTGGCGACCAGCGCCCCGGCATAGCCGTTCCAACGGGTGTAGCGGTCGATGAAGACGAACTGCGCCAGCGGGTCGCGCACCGCGGCATCGCAGGCGCGGCGCACCGTGGCTTCCATCGTGTCGTGTTCGCTGGCGGTGATGAAATCTTCGATACGGAACATCGACAGTCCTCTGGGATGGTGATCGGGCTGGGCGGGAAGGTTCCTATATCCGTATTGCGCGTGGGCGTGTCAAGCGCAGGACTGTCCGGTGGGCGGCGCAAACGGAAAAGCCCGCGCAGTGCGCGGGCTTCCGGCGTGACGGCGAACGGATGCGACAGCCTCAGAAACGCGGCTTTTCCGCTTCGGGTATCTCGTTGTAGCGGACGATCGATTCCAGGATCAGCTGCTTTGCTTCTGCGGCATCGCCCCAGCCGTCGAGTTTCACCCACTTGCCCTTTTCCAGATCTTTGTAGTGCTCGAAGAAGTGGCCGATACGCTCCAGCCAGTGTTCGCTCACTTGGCCGATATCGGCGATGTGCTTGTAGCCGGAGAACACGCTGTCGATCGGCACGGCCAGCAGTTTCTCGTCGCTGCCGGCTTCGTCTTTCATGCGCAGCACGCCCACCGGGCGCACGCGGATCACCGAGCCGGGGATCAGCGGCAGCGGCAGAATGACCAGCACGTCGGCGGGGTCGCCGTCGCCGCAGAGTGTGTGCGGGATATAGCCGTAATTGCAGGGGTAGCGCATCGGCGTGGACAGGATGCGATCGACGAAGATCGCGCCGGTCGCCTTGTCGACCTCGTACTTGACCGGCTCGGCGTCCTTCGGGATTTCGATAATGACGTTGATTTCGTCCGGCGGATTTTTGCCGGTGGGGACGAGGTCCAGACCCATGCGGGGGCTCCATTCGATGCGGGAAGGCCGCCATTCTACGTCGGTCGATGCTGCGTCGCAGCAGCGACAGGCCTTTGGGACGTTGCCGGAAACGCAAACGGCGGCCCGAAGGCCGCCGTGCGTGTCATCTTGAACGATAGAAAACGCTTATTGAACCGTGATCTCGACCCTGCGGGCCTCATCGGCGGTGCCGGTACCGCTGCTGACCTGCGGTTTCTGCAGATCGATCCGGTCCTCGGCGATACCGGCGGCCACCAGGGCCTTCTGCACCGCCTGCGCACGGTCCTTGGACAGTTCAGCGTTCTTGGCGGGGTCGCCGCTCAGATCGTGAAAGCCGGAGATCGTCGCCTTGGCCTCTTCGCTGCCTTTGAGGGTCACCAGCACCCGATCCATTGTGGCCGCGGCATCGGCGGGCAGAGAGGCCGAGCCGGAAGCGAAGTAGATCTTCGCCATCCGCGCCGGATCACTTTCAGGAGCGGCCGCAGCGGCCTGCACATCGGCGGCAGAGGACATCGCATCGGTCGGTGCAGCGTTGGCGGCGGCAGCAGCAGCCGCTTCCGCAGCGTCGGCGGCGGCATCCGCGGCCGCGGAGACGGCCATGTCGTGGCCGGCCGGCATCGCGCTTGCGCCACCGTCGACGGTGTTGATCGGCAGCAGCGGCACCAGCAGCAGGGCGACGATGTTGATGATCTTGATCAGCGGGTTGATGGCCGGGCCGGCGGTGTCCTTGTAAGGATCACCAACGGTGTCGCCGGTGACCGCGGCCTTGTGGGCTTCGCTGCCCTTGCCGCCGTGATGGCCGTCTTCGATGTACTTCTTGGCGTTGTCCCACGCACCGCCACCGGTGGTCATCGAGATCGCCACGAACAGGCCGGTGACAATCGTGCCGATCAGCAGGCCGCCCAGGGCTTCAGCGCCCAGCAGCAGTCCGACCACAACAGGCACTGCCACTGGCAACAGCGACGGTACGATCATTTCCTTGATTGCCGACTTGGTCAGCATGTCGACCGCTCTGCTGTAGTCGGGCTTCGCGGTGCCTGCCATGATCCCGGGGATCTCGCGGAACTGGCGGCGGACTTCTTCCACCACCGCGCCGGCGGCACGGCCCACGGCTTCCATCGCCATTGCGCCGAACAGATACGGGATCAGGCCGCCGATCAGCAGACCGATGATGACCTTGTGATCCGATAGATCGAACGCGAACGTGACGCCCGGATTGGCCGCCTGCAGGTTGTGGGTGTAATCGGCGAACAGCACCAGCGCGGCCAGCGCGGCGGAGCCAATCGCATAGCCCTTGGTGACGGCCTTGGTAGTGTTGCCCACGGCGTCCAGCGGATCGGTCACGGCGCGAACTTCCGGCGGAAGTTCGGCCATTTCGGCGATACCGCCGGCGTTGTCGGTGATCGGGCCGTAAGCGTCCAGCGCCACGATCATGCCGGCCATCGACAGCATGGCGGTGGCGGCGATCGCAATGCCGTACAGACCGCCCAGCGCATGCGCGCCCCAGATCGAGGCGCAGACCGCGATCACCGGCAGCGCGGTGGATTTCATCGATACGCCAAGCCCGGCGATGATGTTGGTGCCGTGGCCGGTGGTGGATGCCGCAGCGACGTGCTGCACCGGCTTGTACTGCGTGCCGGTGTAGTACTCGGTGATCCACACGATTACGCCGGTCAGCACCAGACCGATCAGCGCACAGTAAAAGAGATTCATCGCGCCGTAGCTGTTGTCGCCCATCAGCTGCATGGTGATCGGGTAAAACGCGATGGCCGCCAGGACGGCGGAGACGATCACGCCCTTGTACAGCGCGCCCATGATCGAGCCGCCTTCCTTTACCTTCACAAAGAACGCGCCGATGATCGAAGCGATGATCGACACACCGCCCATGACCAGCGGGTAGAGGACCGCGTTTTTGCCGGCTTCGGCCATCATCATGCCGCCCAGCAGCATGGTCGCGATGACCGTGACCGCATAGGTTTCGAACAGGTCGGCCGCCATACCGGCGCAGTCGCCGACGTTGTCGCCCACGTTGTCCGCAATCACCGCGGGGTTGCGCGGGTCGTCTTCGGGGATGCCGGCTTCGACCTTGCCCACCAAGTCCGCGCCGACGTCGGCGCCCTTGGTGAAGATGCCGCCGCCCAGACGCGCAAAAATCGAGATCAGCGACGAACCGAAGGCCAGACCGACCAGCGCAT
>JANOKD010000086.1:0-122864 GCA_031419075.1 Lysobacterales bacterium | reverse complement strand
CGCTGACGTGGCCGGCACCGGCCGTCGCGGCGCGGTGACCAAGGAAGACATCGTCAACTACGCCAGTGGCAAGACCGCCGGTGTGGCCGGCGGTGCCCGTCCGGAAGAACGCGTGGCGATGACGCGCATGCGCACCCGCATCGCCGAACGTCTGATGCAGTCGAAGAACTCCATCGCCATGCTCACCTCGTTCAACGAAGTGAACCTGGGCAAAGTCATGGCGATGCGCAAGGAGTTGGGCGAACAGTTCGAGAAAACCAACGGCATCAAGCTCGGCTTCATGAGCTTCTTCGCCAAGGCCGCCGCCAACGCGCTGCAGCGTCATCCGATCGTCAACGCATCGGTCGACGGCAGCGACGTGATCTATCACGGCTACGCCGACATCAGCATCGCGGTATCGACTGAGAAAGGCCTGGTCACGCCGGTGTTACGCAACGTCGAGCGCATGGGTTTCGCCGAGATCGAAGGCGCCATCGTTGGTTACGCCAAAGCGGCGCGCGAAGGCGGCTTGAAGCTGGAAGACCTGCAGGGCGGCACCTTCACGATCACCAACGGCGGCACCTTCGGCTCGCTGATGTCCACGCCGATCGTCAATCCGCCGCAGTCGGCCATTCTCGGCATGCACGCGATCAAAGAGCGCGCGATCGTCGAAAACGGCGTCGTGGTCGCGGCGCCGATGATGTACATCGCGCTCAGCTACGATCACCGCATCATCGACGGCAAAGACGCGGTGCTGTTTCTGGTCGACATCAAAAATCAGCTGGAAAACCCGCATCGGATGCTGTTGGGTATGTGATCGCGTTAAGAACCTCTCCCCTGCACATGGGGTAGAGGTTGCGGCGAGGGCCACTGCAGTGCCGTCGCCGCTTTCCCCCTCATCCGGCGCTGCGCGCCACCTTCTCCCCGCATGCAGGGAGAAGGAACTGCAATAGGACACCACCATGGCAGAACAATTCGACGTCATCGTCATCGGCGCCGGTCCGGCCGGCTATCACGCCGCGATCCGGGCCGCACAGCTCGGCATGAAAGTGGCGTGCATCGACGCCGCGCTGGGCAAGGACGGCAAGCCCGCGCTGGGCGGCACCTGTCTGCGCGTGGGCTGCATTCCGTCGAAGGCGCTGCTGGATTCCTCGCGGCAGTTCTGGAACATGGGCCATCTCTTCGGCGATCACGGCATCACTTTCAAGGACGCCAAGATCGACGTCGGCGCGATGGTCGGCCGCAAAGACAAGATCGTGAAGCAGTTTACCGGCGGCATTGCGATGCTGTTCAAAGCGAACAAGGTGACGGCTTACTACGGTTTCGCCCAGCTGCAGCCGGGCAATGTCGTCAATGTGAAGCAACACGACGGCAGCGAAGTCGAACTCAAGGCGCCGAACGTAATTTTGGCAGCCGGTTCGGATTCGATCGAACTGCCGTTTGCCAAGTTCGATGGTGATGCCATCGTCGACAACGTCGGCGGCCTCGACTTCGCCGAAGTACCGAAGCGTCTGGGCGTGATCGGTGCGGGCGTGATCGGTCTCGAACTCGGCAGCGTATGGAAGCGTCTCGGCGCGGAAGTGACCATTCTCGAAGCGATGCCGACGTTCCTCGCGGCGGTTGACGCCGAAGCGTCCAAGATCGCGCTCAAGGAATTCAAGAAGCAGGGCCTCGACATCAAACTCGGCGCAAAGGTGAACAAGGCCGAGGTCAAGAAAAAGAAAACAGGTGAATCCAGCGAAGTCCACGTCGTGTACACCGACGCATCGGGCGAGCAGAACGTCGTGTTCGACAAGCTGCTGATCGCGGTGGGCCGCAAAGCTGCCAGCAAGGGCCTGCTGGCCGACGGCACCGGCGTGCAGCTCGATGAGCGCGGCCGCATTGTGGTCGACGAGCACTGCCACACCGGCGTCGACGGCGTGTGGGCGATCGGCGACTGCGTGCGCGGCCCGATGCTGGCGCACAAGGGCTTCGAGGAAGGCATCGCGGTCGCCGAGCTCATCGCCGGCCTCCCCGGCCACGTCAATCTCGACACCATTCCGTGGGTCATCTACACCGAACCGGAAATCGCCTGGGTCGGCAAGAACGAAGAAGAGCTCAAAGCCGAAGGCATTCCGTACAAGGCCGGCAGCTTCCCGTTCGCGGCGGTCGGCCGCGCGGTGGCGATGGGCGAACCCGCCGGCTTCGTGAAAGTGCTTGCGCACGCTGAAACGGACCGCGTGCTGGGGATGCATCTGGTCGGCGCCAACGTGTCCGAACTGGTGCACGAAGGCGTGCTGACCATGGAGTTCAGCGGCTCCGCCGACGACCTCGCCCGTATCTGTCACGCGCATCCCAGCATGTCCGAAGCCGTGCACGACGCGGCGATGGCGGTGCACAAACGCGCGATCCACAAAGCCAACTGATCGGTTGCGCATCGAGAACGGCGCACTCCGGTGCGCCGTTCTGCTTTTCTGGAATCTTCTCGGAATCATCAATGAAATCGATCTGCGTCTACTGCGGCTCCAACGCCGGCAACAAACCCGTCTACGCCGCACGCGCGCAAACGCTTGGCGCACGTATTGCAGCCGATGGCCTGCAGTTGGTCTACGGCGGCGGCAACGTCGGGCTGATGGGCATCGTCGCCGATGCCGTGCTCGCCCACGGCGGCGAAGTGATCGGCGTGATCCCCGAACAGCTGGTGCAGTGGGAAGTCGCGCACAAGGGTGTGACCCGGCTGGAAGTCGTCGCCAACATGCATGAGCGCAAGGCGCGCATGTTCGACCTCGCCGATGCATTCGTCGCTCTTCCAGGCGGCTTCGGCACTCTCGACGAAATGTTCGAAATGCTGACCTGGCGCCAGCTTGGTCTGGGCAAGAAACCCTGCGCATTTCTCGACGTCGACGGCTTCTACGCGCCCCTGATGGGCATGATCGACCGCATGGTCGAAGAACGCTTCCTGCACGCCGAGCAGCGCCAGGACCTGTGGCACGGCGAAGATATCGATACCCTGTTCGCGTGGATGCGCGACTACACACCCGCGCAGGCGGACAAGTGGCTGGATGAGAAGAAGCGGCGGGAGTTGCGGTAACCTCAATTTCGTTTGCAAGAGACACACCATGAGCATGCCCGCGACCTTCCAAGCATTCCGCATCCGCAGCGACAGCACCGGCTACCGCAGCGGCATCGAAGAAGTTTCGATCGACGATCTCGCCCCGGGCGAAATCGTGATCAAGACCGCGTACTCGTCGGTGAACTACAAGGACGCATTGGCCGGCACCGGCGAAGGCAAGATCCTGCGCTTCTTTCCGCTGGTCGGCGGCATTGATGTCGCGGGCCACGTGGTGTCGTCCACCGACCCGAAGTTCAAGGAAGGCGACGCGGTGCTGGTCACCGGCAGCGGGCTGAGCGAGGTCCGCGATGGCGGCTACAGCGAGTACGCGCGGATCGAGGCGAAATGGGCGATCCCACTGCCTGCCGGGCTCAGTCTTCGCGAAAGTATGATCCTCGGCACTGCCGGGTTCACCGCTGCGCTTGCCCTGCTGCGCATGCAGGACAACCGGCAGACGCCCGCGCAGGGACCGCTGGCAGTGACCGGCGCAACCGGCGGCGTGGGTTCGCTGGCCGTGGATATTTTCAGCCGTGCCGGTTACGAAGTGCATGCGATCAGCGGCAAACCCGAGCATGCCGATTATCTCAAGGGCATCGGCGCGAGTCAGGTGCTGGGGCGCGAGGTGCTGGGCGAGGCCAAACCGCTGGAAGCCGCGCGCTTCGGCGGCGGCCTGGACAACGTCGGCGGGCCGATGCTGGCCAGCCTGCTGGCCCGCACCCGCCCTTACGGCAACGTCGCCAGCGCCGGTCTGGCTGCATCGGGAGAACTGCCGACCACGGTCATGCCGTTCATCATCCGCGGCGTATCGCTGCTGGGGGTCGCGTCGGCCGGAACAGCCCGCGATTTGCGTGATGAAGTCTGGAGGCGGCTGGCGTCGGACTGGAAGCCTGCGCATCTCGACACGATCTGTACCCGGGAAATCGAAATGCAGGCGCTGCCGGACATCTTCGCCGGCATGCTGGCCGGGGGCTCGTTCGGACGGACGCTGGTGCGGGTGGCATGAGCTGTTCAAAGTAAAGTGGTGTGAACCTTTCATCGGCCCTGTTTTGGGCAAACAGCGCCAGCCTGCGTACTGGATCAACAAATGGCGCCTTCCTGCTTCCGGGCAGCGGCCCGGACGACTACACTGGCGCCAGTCTTATTGGGGGTCCACATGGCACGCATTCTGATCGTCGACGATTCGCCGTCGCAGTTGATGGGCATTCGCCGCATCGTCGAAAAACTCGGTCATGAGGCGTTGACCGCCGAAGACGGTGCCGCCGGCGTCGAAGTGGCCAAGCGGGAAATCCCCGACCTGATTCTGATGGACGTGGTGATGCCGAACCTCAACGGGTTCCAGGCAACACGCACCATCTGCCGCGAGCCGACCACGAAGCACATTCCTATCGTGCTGGTCACCACCAAGGATCAGGACACCGACCGCATGTGGGGCATGCGTCAGGGCGCCAAGGCCTACCTCACCAAACCTTTCAGCGAAGACGAGCTGTCGGAGACCATCACCAAGTACGTCACCGGCCTCTAACCCCTGCCGGTACAGCGGGCTGTAGAGCGGACTGTAGAGCGGACTTAAGTCCGCTGAATCTTTACCGGAAAAAACACCGACCGCTCAAGCCCGCCGCCAGTCATCGCCGAACACATCGCGCATCTGCTGATAGGCCTCGCGCTCTTCCTCGGTATTCGCCTTGGGCGCCAACACTTCCAATTCGACGATCTGATCGCCAGCGGGCGCACTCGCGACGCCCGGCAGCCCGCGGCCACGCAGCCGCAGCTTGCGTCCGCCTTCCGAATCCACCGGAATCTTCAGCTCCACCGGCCCGCCCAGCGTGGGTACGCTGATCGATGCACCCAACGCGGCTTCCCACGGCGCGACCGGGAGCACATGAATGACGTTGCGGCCGTCCACCTCGAACTGCGGATGCGCCGCGTATTCGATTTCCAGCAGCAGATCGCCGCCACCATTGCCCTGCCCCGCAAGCCGGATCGCCTGACCGGGTTTGATGCCTTTGGGAATACGCACTTCCAGCGACCTGCCGGCGACCGACATCCGCACCGGATCGCCGCGATAGATCGCTTCCAGCGGCACCGCGACCTTGGCTCGGGTTACACCGTCGCCGCGCGTGCGCGGGCCTCCACCGCCCGGGGCGCCGCCCGCGCCTGCACCACGGCGGCGGCCGAACATTTCCTGGAAGAAGTCACTGAAGCCGCCATTTCCGCCGCCGGCGAAAATTTCCTCGAAGTCGACGCCGCCCGGCCCACCGCCGAAACCACCCGGCGGAGGCTGTACTTCATCGCCGGGGCGATAACCGCGCGCACGCAGCTGATCGTAGGCCGCGCGCTTTTGCGGGTCGCGCAGCGCTTCATAGGCTTCATTGATCGCCTTGAAGGTCTCTTCCGCGTCGGATTCCTTACTGACATCCGGATGATATTTGCGCGCAAGCCGGCGATAGGCGGTTTTGATTTCCGCTTCACCGGCGCCGGGCTCGACCCCGAGCACTTCGTAGTAATCCTTGAAACGCATATTCGATTCTGTGCAGGGCTGCTAATGCGCGCAACTATAACGCGATGCCGCACCCGCACGCCGCTCAAGCCCTTGCCCGCTGCGCCCATCACCAGTCATCGCTCTGGTCATGATCTGGCTCTACACTTCCCGATCTTCACCCCACCTGCAGGAGCTGCCCCATGACCATCCAGATCGGCGACCGTGTCCCCGAAGTCAATATCAAGCGCATCAACGACGGCATCGATACCATCGACACCCACGCGTTTTTCGAAGGCAAGAAGATGGTGCTGTTCTCGGTGCCCGGCGCGTTCACGCCCACCTGCTCCGAGAAACATCTGCCCGGCTACATCGAACACTTCGAAGCCTTCCGCGCGAAAGGCGTCGGCATCGCCTGCATGTCGGTGAACGATCCGTTCGTGATGAAAGCCTGGGCCGCCAGCCTGAACGCACCGGCGGACATGGAAATTCTCGCCGACGGCAACGCCGATTTCGCCAAAGCGCTCGGTCTTGAAATGGACGCCAGCGCATACGGCATGGGCATCCGCGGCAAACGCTTCGCGTTCTATGCCGAAGACGGCGTGGTCAAACTGCTGGAAGTGGAAGCACCGGGCGAATTCCGCGTGTCTTCGGCTGAGCACATGCTGTCTTTGCTGTAATTTTCACGCTGGACCGAAAGTAACAAGCTGGATTCAAAGTAGGCTGGGCTGACAAGCCCAGCTTCACCATCGAAAGTCCATGCTGGGCTTGTCAGCCCAGCCTACGCGCTCTACCGTAATTCGCTCTACCGGCGGTTACTCCAACACCCTAAATCTGATCCGCGTCCACGCACCGCTGTCGGCAAGCGCGGTCAGCAGATGTTCTCCCGGTTCGCCGAAATCTCGCACCAGCGATTGGCGGCCTTCGGTTTCGGCGATCCAGCGGCCGTCCAACAGCCACTGCACGTTGCGATCGGTGCCCAGTGCGCGCAGCGACAGCCGCACTGCATGTTCGCTGCCCGGTGCACGCGCGAGGGTGGCGCCGTCGTTGAGGCCTTCGATCCGCAGTTCTTCGCTGGCGTCGCGACCGTCGAGCATGCAGTCGTCGGCGAGTCTCGGCAGCGTCGATACGCGCCGGGTATCCGCCGACAACCAAGGCGATGCCAGCGCGGGCCAGCGCGCAATTTCGACCGTCGCCGTGCGATGCGGCAACGAGCACGTCGCCGATACGCGCCGGCCGCTGTCGGCATCGATCTCGAAGCGTTCGCGCCCCGCATTCCACAGGCGCGCACCGCGTTCGGCGAAGGTCGGCGGCACCGCGCCGTCGAGCGTCCACGCTTTCATCCGGCGCTGACACAGCGATGCCGGCACGCTGTCGGCGGCGATGCCCAGCGGCCAGCAAATCTCTACTTCGGCGACGTTGGATGGCGGCGGCAGCGGCAGGGCATCGCGCGCGGTCCCGGGCAGCGAGTCGACCACTTCAAACAACAGCGGCAGCGCGGTGAGCGCACCGTATTGGCCGGGCAACGGCGTGCCGTCCGGGCGCCCCACCCACACGCCGACGGTGTAATGACGCGTGCCGCCGACCGCCCACGCATCGCGAAATCCGTAGCTGGTACCGGTTTTCCAGGCAACGCGCGGACGCGAACCGCGGTCGTATTGTTCCAGTTCGCCCGGACGCGGATTGGATTCGAGAATCTCGCGCACGATCCACGCCGCTCCGGGCGACAGCGCGCGGCGGTCAATTGTCGGATCGCCCGGCGTGTAGCGCACTCGACCAGAAATGCCATTGCGATTGAACGCCGCGTGCGTGCCAACCAGATCTTCCAATCGTGCGCCGGTTCCACCAAGAATCAGCGCCAGATTCGGCTTGCTGTCCTGCGGGAATTTCAGGGTGATACCGGCGTGATCGATGCGCGCGGCGAACCGCTGCGAACCCACGCGGTCGAGCAGATCGACCGCCGGCACGTTCAGCGAGAGCCGCAGCGCCTGCGCCGCACCGATCGGGCCGTTGAAGGATTCACCGAAATTACCGGGGCGGTAATCACCGAAGGTCTGCGGCGCGTCGATCAGCAGACTTTCCGAATGGATCATGCCGTCATCGATCGCCATGCCGTACAGAAACGGCTTGAGCGTGGAACCGGGCGAACGCCAGGCGCGGACCATGTCGACATGGCCCAGCCGCGCTTTGTCGCCAAAGCGCAGCGAACCGACGTAGGCGCGCGCTTCCATCGTTTCGTTGTCGACGACCAGCAGCGCCGCCGAGGTGCGCTCCGGAAAATTCGAGAAATACGAAGTCACGCGCTCTTCGAGCGTGCGCTGCAGATTCGGGTCGATGGTCGAAACGATGCGGGATTGTTTTGGATGCGCCATCCGCAGCCGCTGGGCCAACAGCGCGGCGCTGAGCGGCGGCTGCAGCTGACGCGCGACCACGGGTTCGATCCGCGCGTCGTCCACCTCAGCTTGGCTCCACACGCCGAGTGTCGCCATGCGGTCCAGCACTTTGTCGCGCGCGGTCTGTGCGGCTTCCGGATGGCGGTCGGGGCGACGTTTGCTGGGCGACTGCGGCAACACCGCCAGCAGCGCGGCTTCCGCTTTCGACAAGCGCGATGCGGGTTTGCCCAGATAGGCCCAGCTGGCGGCCTCGACGCCTTCGATGGTGCCGCCAAACGGTGCGCGTTCGAGATACAGGATCAGGATTTCGCGCTTCGACAGATGCGCTTCCAGCTGCAGCGCGCGCAAAATTTGCCGCAGCTTTCGGAACGGCGTGCGCGTGTGTCGGGTGCGCTTGGCATCGAGAATGCGCGCGACCTGCATCGTCAGCGTGGAGCCGCCGGACACCACTTCGCCGCTGCCCAGCAGCTGTCGGCCCGCGCGCAGCAGTGCCACCGGATTCACCCCGGGATGGCGCCAGAACCAGCGGTCTTCGTAGTTGAGCAGCGCATCCAGATACAGTGGAGACACCGATTCCAGGGTTGCCGGATAGCGCCAGACGCCGTCGGCATCGGCGAACGCACGCAGCGGTGTGCCGTCGCGTGCGACCACCAGCGTACTGGTGTCACGCGCCTTCGGCAGCTGCGGCGGAAAGATCAGATCGAGCAGCAGCAGCGACGACAGCAGCGCGACGGTGCCCCAGCGGAGCCAGGGCAACAGACGGCGGATGCGGACGCGCAGAGCGGATGAGGGTGAGGATTGCGGCATGGGATGCGCGATCAAAATGTACTGCGGCTGATAGCGCCCCTCACCCACCCTTCGGGCACCCTCTCCCCGCATGCGGGGAGAGGGAAGAAAAGGCGAAGAACTCGCGGCTAAAGCCGCTCCTACCTCGGCTGCACCACCGTGATCGTAGCCGGCGACGACTTGCCCACGCCGCGCAGCTGCGGGCGATACATGTCTTCGACCAGCGACGGCGGGACGGTGTAGGTGCCCGGTGTGACCGCGCGCACGAGATAGAACACGCGCGCAGCCTGACCACGGTCGAGCTTGATCGCGGCGACGAAGCGGTCGTCGCGATACTCCTCGTGAAGGATGTCGGCGGCGCTGCTGCGGTCCGTGATTTCGATCCCGTCGACCACCACGTTCGCCCATTGTTTGGCGTCGCCGAGGTTGAAGTTCTCGATCTCAAGACCGGCCGGCAATAGATCGGTCAGCAGTGCATCGGGCATGGTCTGATCGGCGGTGATGCTGAGCGCGACGATGAGCGCTTCGCCTTCGGTGATTGGACCCGGCTTCCACGGCTTGCCGTCGGTGGTGTACCACTTGCGCTCGATGCCGATCACCGATTTGTCTTCGGGCGGCTGCGTGCGCGGTACGCCGGCGACTTCAAGGCTGGCGTACAGCGGCACCGCACCCTGCGGCTCGAAACTGAAGCCACGTGCGAGCGCCGTGTAGTCGACGCGACGTCCATGCATGCGGCGTTCCGCGACCGGATCGCTGACATCGCCAAGACGCCACACGCCGGAGACCATCTTCTTCTGATCGGCCAACAGCGCCTTGCCGACGCGGGCCAGCGCGACCTGCTCTTGGGTGCTGAGATAGAACCAGCGATCATTGCGGCGGACATCGAGTTCCTTGCCCAGCGCGACCACCTTGGCATCGTATTCCGGCTTGTCCAGACCACGCTCGTGGGTGAGCGCGATCATCAGCGCGCTGTCGCGCAGCGGGCTGCTGTAGTCGCCGAGATACTCGTAACTGCCCTTGAACGCAAAACCTGCGGCGATGGCTTTGTTGCCGCGATTCTTGTCGCCCTGCAGCGACAGCGCCATACCCAGATGCACCATCGACAGTCCGGTCTTGGCCTTGCTGCGTTCGTTGTCATACAGCGCACGCAGCGTGCCCAGCGGCGCACGATTGACGCGCGAGAGCACGTAGCCCGCATGCGCCTGATACGCGAACTTCAGGTGATCGCGATAGGTCTGGCCGTAGAACTCGCTGCCGCCGGCCAGCAGATCTTCACTGATGCGCTGCAGCGCTTTCTGCAGCATCGTCTCGGGCACCGCGAAGCCAGCCTCACGCGCGTCGAGCAGAAACTCGACGATATAAGGTGTCAGCGCGGGATTGACGTAGCCGTCGTCGCCCCACATCGAGAAGTGGCCGTTGCTCATCTGCATCGACGCCAGCCGCCCGAATGCGCCGTCCATCCGCGCACGCCGCGCTGCTGCATCCAGCCCCTTGGCGTCGAGCATCTTCGCGGTGTCCGCATCCATCACCAGCGCGGCATAGCCCTTGCTGGTGGTTTGCTCGGCGCAGCCGTAGGGATACTCCAGCACGTCCCTGAGCGCACTCGCGAACGGGATCGGCGGCAGCGCGCTGACCGTCATCTGCGCGGTGATCGAACCGGGCATCAGGCCATCGGCCAAACCGGCCTCCATCGCGATGGTGCCGAGTTCGTTCAAAGTCTGCGTCCTGGTGCGCAGCACGCTGGGCCAGGCCGGACGCACCGGCACATCGAAGCGGCGGTCTACTTTGAAACCGTTGCCGTCGACACGCACATGGATCTTCGCGGTGGTGTAGCCCTCACCCGCGGTCAGCGGGAAGGTCAGCGTGGTCTTGCCGCCAATCGCAAGCTTCGCCTGGCGCGCGCCCTGCGCCACCGACAGCGGACCAATGCCTTCGATCTGCACCTTGAAATCACCCGCCTTGCCGGTGAAGTTGGTGAGGTCGAGGGTGACGTTGCTGCGGTCGCCCGGCGCCAGGACGCGTGGGTAACTCGCCTCGGCCACGATCGGCGCACGCACGATGATCTCCGCATCGCCGTTGCCGAAACGCTCGGCTGAATACGCCAGCGCCGAGACGCGCAGCGTGCCGTTGAAGTCGGGCACTTTCAGCATGATCTTGGCGTTGCCCTTGGCATCGAGTTTCACCGGGCCGGAGAACAGATCGACTGTCTGCACTTTCGACGTAGGCCTACGTGCCTGCGCCAGCGGCTGCAGCGCCATATCGCCGCCGAAGCGCAGCTTGCCGATGTCACCGGCCAGACTTTCGATGATGCGGCCGTAAACATCGTAAGCATCCACACCCAGCCTGCGCTGGGCGAAGAAATGCTTGTTGGCATCGGGCACCGGGAACTGGGTGATGTTGAGAATGCCGACATCGACCGCCGACACCGTGACGTAGGCGTCCTGGCCCGCAAGTTTCGGCACCGCAATCATGGTCGTCAGTGTCTGTTCGGGACGCATCTGTTTGGGCAGCGACAGCCCCACTTCGACGCGACGCGAAGCGCGATTCATCGGCACATAGGCCACGCCTACGGCGCGCGCCGGCGTGATCTTGCTCGGTGCGCTGCCGCCGCGGAACACCAATGCGGTGATGTAGATATCGTGACGCTCCCAGTCTTTCGTCACCGGGATCTCGAAGCTGCTGCCGCGCTTTACGTCGACTTCCAGCACATACAGCATGCGGTCGCCGCCTTCGACCATCAGCAGACCCTTGCCATCGTGCGGCGGGGTCAGCGTGACCTTGACCGTGTCGCCGGTGTTGTACGCGGTCTTGTCGAGCGCGATCTTGACCTTGTCGGGACGTGAGTCCAGGCCGCGATTTTCATCGCCCCAGCCCCAGCCCGCCTCGAACGGATAGCGCGTGGTCAATCCTGTCGTCGGGTCGAGCACATCGACACGATAGCTGCCCCACTCCACCGGAAAATCGAACTTGATCGCGGTCATGCCCGCGTCGACGGTGCGCGTTTCGACGTCGTCGAAGCGTGAGGTGAAATCGAAATCCCAACCTTCGTCGTTGTCGTAATTCCAGTGGTAGTCGCGATGCTCGCGCACCAGTGTGACTTTCAGACCTTTCGCCGGACGCGGCTTGCCGTCGCTGCCTACGCGCAGCAGTTGGAAGCCCACGTTGCTGTCGCTGTCGGCGCCTTCTTTGTCGTCGAACATCGGGCGCACACCGACCAGCGCATCCGCCGGCCACAGCACGCGTTTGATCGAACGGTTGACGCTGCGTCCGCCGGTTTCGAACAGACTGCCGGAGACGATGGCGGCGATCGGCGATGCCGGCTTCACTTCCTCAGGCAAGGTGATCGCCTGCGACAGCTTGCCCTGCGCATCGAGCGTGGTGTCGATGATGTCGTTGGCTTCTTTCGGCAATTTCAGCGTGGGGTCGCCGAAGAAATAGCCGGGCATCGATTCGACCGGATGCTGCTCCACCGCAACCGCGAGTTTGGCGGTGAAGCGATTGCCATCCGCAGGCGCGCCGTAAAGGTACGCGCCGGTCGCTTCAAGCTGCAGCGGTTTGCCCGGCTTCAGCACCACATCGGTGGAAGCAAGGTCCAGTTTCATGCGCTCCGGCAGGAATTCTTCGATGCGCAGCGTCATGCCCTGCACCGATTCGGTGCTGGCCGGATCGGTGCGGAACTCCACCTGCCAGCGGCCGGTCGGCGCTTCGACAGGAATCAGCTTGTCGAAGCTGTAATACCCCTGCGCACCGGCTTCGATGCGGCTTTCGATGAAGGTCTTGCCGTCGGGCTGTTTCAGTCGAACGAACAGAGGCTGCGCTTTCTTGCCCTTCATCGGCACGGGTTTGCCGTCGTTGTCGCGCAGCAGCGCGGAAATGCGCACCACTTCGCCGGGACGATAGAGGTCGCGACCGGCCCATGCGAACACATCGAACCACGCCGGCTCGCGGCCGCTGACCGCAAATTCGGAGAGATCCAGCGCCGGTTGGTTGAACGGCAGCAGCGAAATATCGCTGCTGCGACGGGCGATCAGCACGTGCGCCGCGTCGAGTTTGTACGGCAGCATCGCGTTGCCGTTGCGATCAGTCTCACCCTTCAGCGTGGTTTCGCCTTTGGCATCGATCACCTGCAGTTCGACGCCCTTGATCGCTGCGCCGTCCTGCAAAGAAGCGGTGTGGACGAACAGCTTGTCCTTGTACGCGCGGACGTGCAGGCCAATGTCGCTGACCGTGAAAAAGGTGGTTTCGTACTGCTCGCGGAACTGGCCGGTGCGCTTCATCACCGCAAAATAGAGGCCGGGTTCCTGCAGTTCTTCGATGTCCTGAATTGGCAGATACGTCACCATGCGCTCGTTGGGCTTGCCGCCGAGCACGAAACGATTGGTATAGACCGGCTCAGCCAGCTTCGACAGCGATTCGCCTTCATCGTATTCGTTGTCCAGATCCCAACCGCTGCGGCGGCCACCGCGCTGATATTGGGAAAAGAACTGCGGCAGCGATTTCTCGCGCACGCGCAGGAATTCGACGTCGACCTCGGGCACGTTCACCGACACCACCGGCAGACCGCGGCTGTCGCGCGCCGGCAATACGCTGCCCTGCGAGGCGAAGCCCACGGCCGGGTCGAGTTCGCCGGTGTAGACCTTCTGTTCGATGTCGCGGCCCAGGCTGGTGCCGTCAGCAGCGGCAAGTTTGCCGGAGACGGTCAGCGTGTACTCGGTATTGGCGGTGACAAACGGGAAGCGAAGGATCTTGCCGCTGTCGTCCAGCTTCCAGCCGCTCTTGGCGTCGACCGAGGTAGCAAAGGTGATGAGTGCGTCGAAGTCCTGTGTGCCGACCAACGGCCGGGAGAACTCCAGTGCAATCGCCAGCGTGTCGCCTTCCTGATCGGGATAGGCCCGCACCAGCGCGAATTCCTTGATGTCCTCGCGCTTGGCCTGAATGGCCTCGCCGCTGACCTCGGGCAGCTGCCCGGTGTCCTTGTTGCCGCAGCCGGGGAAGATCGTCAGCACTGCCAGAACCAGCGCCAAACCGACACCCGAGCCCCACCTTCGACACTGAATCTGCAGCAGATTGCGAAGCCCAAGCACCACCTCAAACCGCGACGTGCAACGCATATAGCCTCCTGGATGTGGTGGCGAGTATAGAGAAGGTTTTGGACAACTGATCACTCTTTTGAACATTTTTTTGACTTTTTTTTAACACAAATTGAAGCCGACAAAAGTGGCTCCAAAGATGGCCGTTTCGACATGCAAATTGCGTATTGCGTTTACTTGTTAAGTACCCCGATCAAGCGGACATTTTTGAAGCGGACATCCCCAAAACAGCGTTTGCTGCGTGGTGTTGGCGGCACTTGATGGGAATAGCTCCGCCTAGAAAATCATGCTGCCGGTGTTCGTTGTGGTGGATCAGGCCCACCAAACGCGACAGGCCGCCCTGAGGCGGCCTGTCGTTCATGCGTTCACTGCGTCGCAAGCAACATCGCAGGTCACGCACCGTTGTCCGGCTGCAGCACTTCGGTGCCCGGCGGCGGCGGCACGGCAGCAGGACTGTCAGTCAGTTCGTCATCGTCCAATGACGCGTCCAGACGCTCCAGCGCCTGCAGCGTTTCGTTGTCGGCCATGCGCATCAGGGTCACGCCCTGGGTATTGCGCCCGACCTGCGAAATCTCCACTGCGCGGGTGCGGACCAACGTGCCGCCGTCGGAGATGAGCAGCACTTCGTCACGACTGCTCAACAGCACAGCGCCGACCAGTTTGCCGTTGCGTGCTGTGGTCTGAATACCGATGACGCCTTGGGTTCCGCGACCTTTGCGCGGGTAATCCGCCAGCGGCGTGCGCTTGCCGTAGCCGTTCTCGGTCGCGGTCAGGATGTAGGCGATGTCACCATCGTCCACGCCGGGAAGCGTCTCGATCACAGCATCCTGACCATTGTCGACTTGCCCACTCTCGACCATGTCCTCGGCAGCGTCGTCTTCGACTTCCGGCTGATCTCCGGCAGAGTCTGCGACGATCAGGCTGACGACCTTTTCGCCCGCCGCCAACTTCATGCCGCGCACACCGGTTGCGGTACGGCCAACGGCGCGCACCGCGCCTTCGTCGAAGCGCACGGTCTTGCCGTTGCTGGCGAACAGCATGATGTCGCGGCTACCGTCGGTCAGCGCCACGCCGATCAAGGCATCGCCGTCGTCTAAATTGATCGCAATCTTGCCGCGCGCCAGCCGGTAGGCGAATTCGGTGAGCGGCGTCTTCTTCACCGTGCCGTTGCGTGTCGCAAAGAACACAAAATGATCGTCGTCATAGGCGCGCACCGGCAGCACCGCCTGGACCTGCTCGCCCGGCTCCAGCGCCAGCCAGTTGATGATCGGACGGCCGCGGGCATTCGGGCCGGCGTCGGGCAACTGATAGACCGACAGCCAGAACACGCGGCCGCTGCTGGTGAAGGTCAGCAGCGTGTCGTGGGTGTTCACCAGCCACAGTTGATCGATGAAATCCTCGTCTTTCGTCGCTGCCGCATTGCGACCACGGCCGCCACGCTTCTGCGCGCGATATGCAGTCACCGGCTGACGCTTGGCGTAGCCCGCATGCGAGAGCGTGACCACCACATCTTCCGGCGCGATCAGATCGAGGATGTCCAGATCTTCTTCACTGGCGCGGATTTCGCTGCGGCGCTCGTCGCCGAAGGCTTCTTTCACTTCGAGCAGTTCATCGCGGATGACTTCGCGCAAACGGTCAGGGTTTTCAAGAATCTCGATCAAACCGCGAATCACGCCGAGCAGCGTTTTATATTCCTCGGTCAGCTTGTCCTGCTCCAGCCCGGTCAGGCGGTGCAGACGCATTTCAAGGATTTCTCTGGCCTGGATTTCGGTCAACTGGTAGAAGTGCTGGCCATTCAGACCATCCATCAGACCGACACCGGCCGGCAAATCTTCCGGCTTGGAGGCATCGCTGCCGGCAGCGGCGAGCAACGACGCGACCAGCCCGGCATCCCAGGTTTTGGCCAGCAGGCGTTCACGCGCTTCGTTCGGATTCGCCGAGGTTTTGATCAGCTCGATCATCTCGTCGATGTTCGCCAGCGCGACCGTCAGACCTTCAAGAATATGCGCACGCGCGCGTGCCTTGCGCAGTTCAAAAATAGTGCGGCGGGTGACGACTTCACGACGGTGGCGCACGAAGGCTTCAAGAATCTGCTTCAGATTCAACAGCTGCGGGCGGCCGTCGACCAGCGCCACCATATTGATGCCGAACACCGACTCCATCTGCGTCTGCTGATAGAGGTTGTTGAGCACCACTTCGGCGGAATCGCCGCGTTTGACCTCGACGAAGATGCGCATGCCGTCCTTGTCGGACTCATCGCGCAGCTCGCTGATGCCTTCAAGCTTCTTTTCCTTCACCAGCTCGGCGATCTTCTCGATCAACCGCGCCTTGTTCACCTGATACGGAATCTCGGTGACGATGATCGCTTCGCGGCCGTTGTCGGCGACTTCAACCTCGGCACGGGCGCGCATGCGCACGCGACCGCGGCCGGTGCGGTAGGCAAGATGGATGCCGCCGACGCCGTTGATGATGCCGGCAGTGGGGAAGTCCGGGCCCGGGATGTACTGCATCAGGCCGTCGATATCGATCTCGGCGTCGTCGAGCAGCGCGATGGTCGCGTTGATCACTTCGGTGAGATTGTGCGGCGGAATATTGGTCGCCATACCCACCGCGATGCCGGCCGAACCGTTCACCAGCAGGTTCGGGAAGCGCGCCGGCATGACCGTCGGCTCCAGTTCCTTTTCGTCGTAGTTCGGCTGGAAGTTGACGGTGTCCTTGTCGATGTCGGCCATCAGCTCATGGGTGAGCTTGGACATGCGCGCTTCGGTGTAGCGCATCGCCGCGGCGTTGTCGCCATCGACCGAACCGAAGTTGCCCTGACCGTCCACCAGCAGATAGCGCAGCGAGAACGGCTGCGCCATGCGCACCAGGGTGTCGTACACCGACTGGTCGCCGTGCGGGTGATATTTACCAATGACATCACCGACGATACGCGCGGACTTGTAGTAAGGCTTGTTGCTGTGCGCGCCCAGCTCGTTCATCGCGAACAATACGCGGCGATGCACCGGCTTGAGGCCGTCTCTCACGTCCGGGAGCGCGCGGCCCACGATCACGCTCATGGCGTAATCCAGATAGCTGCGGCGCATCTCGTCTTCGAGATTGACGGGAATGATTTCCTTCGCGAGATCGGTCATTGCGACTTCTTATGCTGGAGTGGCGGCACGGCAAGACGAGCGCCGCTGCGGAGCGATAGACGAAAGCCCAGCTGGATGCGCAGGGGCTGTCGAGAGGTCGTTACCGGAGGGCGCGCGCGGGTCCGTACGCGAAGCGCAAAGTGTAGCACGCGGAGGCCTTGAGCGCCCCGCTGCGGAATGTGCATTTCCCATGCAGAAACAGCAACTTGCGCGCATCCCAAGGAGGTTGGGAGACTGTGGAACGAAGGGCTTTGGATAAGATCACACAACCAGCTTTCGCTCGGCAGAGCGGACTGACCAACCTTCGGTTGTTGAAAACCAGTCCGCTGCTTGCTTTCCGCGATCAATACCCGTCAATTCAAGGCGATAGCGGACTTAAAGTCCGCTCTACCGATGACGTCACGCCACAGTTCAATGGCCGAAAAAGGTCTGCATCGATACCCGGTTCGGGCGCTCGACGACGCCGCGATCGGTGACGATGGCGTCGATCAGTTCCGAAGGCGTGACATCGAACACCGGGTTCCAGGCGTTGACGCCCTCGGCGACGGTGCGCACGCCGCCGAGGGCGAACAGTTCGGCCGGGTCGCGTTCCTCGATATCGATCTTGCCGCCGCTGGCCGTGGCCATATCGACCGTGGACGACGGCGCCACCACCATGAACTTCACACCGTGGTAGCGCGCAGCGATCGCGAGCTGGTACGTCCCGATCTTGTTGGCGACATCGCCGTTGGCGCAAATGCGGTCCGCGCCGACGATGACCCACTGCACCTGCCCGGTTTTCATCAAATGCGATGCGGCGGCATCGGCGATCAGCGTGGCGTCGATGCCGTCCTGCTGCAGCTCCCACACCGTCAGCCGCGCGCCCTGCAGCCAGGGCCGGGTTTCGCCGGCAAATACGCGCTCAATGCGCCCTTGGGCCACGCCGGCGCGAATCACGCCCAAGGCGGTACCAAAACCCGCAGTCGCCAGCGAACCGGTATTGCAATGGGTCAGCACACCGCTGCCTTTGGCGATGAACTGGGCACCGAGTTTGCCCATCTTGTGATTCGCGGCAAGATCTTCGCTGGCGATGGCTTGCGCCTCACGTAACAACATCGTGCGCCAGTCGTCGCCAGCATTGGTCAGCGCCCGGCGCATGCGCTGCAGGGCCCACGCGAGATTGACCGCCGTCGGCCGCGCGGCATTGAGCTGCTGCATGACCGGCTCAAGCCGCTCGGCCGCCTCCGTCGCTGTCTCGACCACACCCTCGCTGGAGGCGTCGAGTTCGCGCGCAGCGAGCACGACGCCCCAAGCGGCGGCGATGCCGATCGCAGGCGCGCCGCGCACGATCAGCGCGTGGATCGCAACCGCGACGGCACTGGCCGTGCGGCAGCCCACGTATTCGACGATAAACGGCAGTTTGCGTTGATCGAGCAATTCGAGCGTATCGCCAGTCCAGCGGATCGGCCGGATGCGGTCGTAGCGTGTGTAATCGATATCGTCCTTCATCCGCACATTCTACCGGTCTGCAAACCAAACGACCCGGCCAAAGCCGGGTCGTTGTTGTGGTGCGTCATCACGGATCACATCCATGTGCGCGGGATTTTCAGCGGGGAATCTGGGCTTGTTCGACTTCGCGTTCCCGTGGTGCGGGCTGCGCCTCGACTTGAGGCTCAGCAATGCCACCGGTGATGCGACGACGCTGGGCGCGGCCGGGCGCTTCTTCTTCGACTGGGGCAATTTCGATACGACCCGGCACTTCCTGGGTTGGCCGTACCTGCGGCTGGCCGACCACATCATCGTTGCGCGGACGCTCGATCACACGTTCGGTTGGCGGACGCTGGCGTTCTTCCTGCGGAGGACGCTGACGGAAGGGCACTACGAGAGCATTGCCCAGATCGCCAGGCTCGCGCCCGCCGGAAGCATCTTGAAACACATCGCTGCGGTTCCCGCCGGGCACACCACCATAGTTGCCCGGCGGACGTCGATCATGGCTACTGTTGCCGCCGCGACCCACTACGAATTCAGCGCGACACCCTTGCGTGACCCATACACCGGTGCGCGAGCGCCCCCACGTCTGGTTCTCGATGCAGGCCTTGTCCGAAAGCTGGCGCAACAGGCGGATTGTGCCGCCGCGACCGGCCGTGATCGCACAACTTTGGCTACGGTTGTCCCTGGATTCGCAGCGGACCAGATCGTTACCGTAGTAACCACCGTTGTTGCCGTAATTGCCGCCGTAGCCATTGCCATAGCGGTCGTCGGTACGGAACAGCGCGCGGCAGCCGTTGCTGACCCAGACGCCGCGGGAATCGCTGCCCCAGCTCTGCCCGCGGACGCAGGGGTTGTTCGACAACTGACGAACGAATTGGGCGCGGCCTCGATTGACGCTGCAGCGCTGAGTGCGGCTATCGCGCGACTCGCAGCGGAACAGTCCGTCGCTGCTGCCATAGCTGCCGCTACCGTAATTGTTTCCATAGCCGTAGTTGTTGCCGTAGCCATTGTTGTTGCCGTACCCGTAGTCGCTGTCGACCCGGAACTCGGCCCGGCAGCCCGAGCTGACCCAGACACCGCGCGAATCGCTGCCCCAACTGCGGCCGCGGATGCACGGGTTGGTAGACAGCTGACGCACCAGCTGCGCTTCGCCGCCATACGTGGCACAGCGTACAGTGCGCCCGTCGCGCGATTCGCAGCGGATCAAGTCGTCTTCGTCGTCATAGTTCGACCACTGCGCCTGGACTGGCGCGCTGCAGAAACCGGCTGCCGCGACGGACGCGATCAGGAAGAGTGTGTTGCGCATCGTTTCCAACCCCCGAGTTGTGTGCAGCTAGCCTCGGGCCGCACACATGAATGGCCGGCGAATTTCCGGATCAGGCGGACGGCCGGCGAATGTCCGTTCAGAAATATTGTCGTCAGGCTCAAGCATGGCCGAAATCGAACGCCAGGACATCGGCGATCCGGTTGGTATCGACCATCGCCATCAGTAGACGTTCAATCCCCAGCGCCACGCCGGCACAGGCCGGCAGACCGGCAGCCATCGCAGCCAGCATCGCTTCGTCAAGCGGCGGCTGCGCGATGCGGCGCTGCGCACGAATCGCATGGTCGCGCATGAAACGCGCGCGCTGTTCGTCGGCATCGGTGAGTTCGTGATAACCGTTGGCCAGCTCCAGCGGGCCGAGGTACAGCTCGAATCGTTCGGCGACTGCGGATTCCTCGCCCTGCCCCGCGCGCACTTTCGCCAACGCGCACTGCGAAGCCGGGTAGTCGTGCACGATCAGGATCGTGTCGCGATCAAAACCCGGCTGCAGGCGATGTGTCATCAGCAGATCCATCCAGTCATCGCGCGTGAGCCCGTCTGGATTGATCGTGGTGTCGCCCAGCGCGGCACACAGCTCACTATCCGTCGCGGTGAATGGATCGATGCCGAGACGGTCGCGATACAGATCACGGAAACTTGTTTTGGTCACACTGGCATTACGGCCGATCAGCGCCAGCGCGGTTTGCACCAGCTCGACGGTTTCGTCGATCAGGCGATGATGATCCCAGCCGAGTCGATACCACTCCAGCATCGTGAATTCAGGGTTGTGGCGAATGCCGGCTTCGCCATTACGGAATACGCGGCCGAGTTCGTAGCAATCGCCAACACCGGCGGCCAGCAATCGTTTCAGCGCGAACTCCGGCGACGTGCGCAGCCATCGCGTACGCATCGCGCCGTCAGTACGCCCGGAGAATTCAAGCGAAAACGATTCGATGTTCGGGTCGGTGTTGCCGGCCATCGACAGCACCGGCGTTTCGACTTCCAGCACGTCGCGCTGGGCGAAGAACGCGCGGATCGCGGCATACAGCCTCGCGCGCAGACGCAGCGCGTCGAGCGTGGCGGCAGGGCGCCAGTCGTTCATACGCTGCCGTGTTCTGAAAGGAAGCTCAGCAGCTTCGCTTCATCCCAGATCTCAAGCCCGAGTTCCTGCGCTTTCGCGAGTTTGCTGCCGGCGGCTTCGCCGGCAATCACGATGCCGGTTTTCTTCGAAACACTGCCGGAGACTTTCGCGCCCAGCGCTTCAAGTTTTGCACCGGCTTCGTCGCGCGACATCGCAGACAAACCGCCGGTCAGCACCACTGTTTTTCCAGCAAGCGGGCCTTCGCTTGAGCGCTGAGGCGCACCTTCGGGCCAATGCACGCCGTTCGTTTGCAGGGCGGCGATGACCTCGCGATTGTGGAGCTCGGCGAAGAAATGGGCGATGCGCGCGGCGACGATCGGGCCGACATCCGGCACATGCTTCAAAGTCTCTTCATCAGCGGCCATCAGCGGATCGAGCGCGCCAAAGTAACGCGCCAGCGTTTTCGCGGTGCTCTCGCCGACATCACGGATGCCCAGCGCGAACAGCACGCGCTCCAGTCCGGTGTCGCGGCTGGCGTTGATCGCGGCGATGAGATTGTCCGCCCAGCGGCTGGCGACTTTACCGGCCTTCACCGTTTCAGGTGTCGTACCTTCGCGTTCATCGGCGCGGCGCTTCATGTCGAGCAAATCGTTAAGCGTCAGCGCATACAGATCAGCGACGGTTTTGACGTGGCCAAACTCGACCAGCGCATCGACGATGCGTTCGCCAAGGCCTTCGATATCCATCGCCCGGCGCGATGCGAAATGGATCAGCGCTTGCTTGCGCTGCGCGGCGCAGAACAGCCCTCCGGTGCAGCGCGCCACGACCTCGCCCTCTTCGCGTTCGACTGCAGAACTGCACACGGGGCACGTGGTCGGCAGCGCATACGGCGGATGCAGCGGCTCACCGGCAGCGTCACGCGGACGGCGTTCGTCGATCACACGCACGACTTCCGGGATCACGTCACCGGCGCGGCGCACGATCACCGCATCACCAACGCGCACATCGAGTCGCGCGATCTGATCGGCGTTGTGCAGTGTGGCGTTGGTGACGACCACGCCCGCGACCTGCACCGGCTGCAGTCGCGCCACGGGCGTGAGCGCGCCGGTGCGGCCAACCTGCACGTCGATGGCTTCGACGACGGTTGCCTCTTCCTGTGCCGGATACTTGTGCGCAATGGCCCAGCGCGGCGCGCGCGACACGAAGCCCATCGCGCGCTGCTGGTCGTAGCGGTCCAGTTTGTACACCGAACCATCAATGTCGTAGGGCAATTGATTGCGCCGCGCGCCGAGATCGCGATAGAACGCGAGAACACCGTCAACACCGCGCGCGGTGCGCGCATCCGGGCAGATCGGCAGGCCAAGCGTTTTCAGCCACGCCAGCGCCTGCGAATGGGTGTCGATGCCTGCAGGCATCGCGCTGACTTCGCCCAGCGCGTAGGCGTAGAAACTCAACGGACGTTTGGCGGTCATCCTCGGGTCGAGCTGACGCAGCGAACCCGCCGCGCCGTTGCGCGGATTGGCGAGGGTTTTCTCGTCGTTCGCCAGGGCCCAAGCGTTGTAACGCTCGAATGCGGCTTTCGGCATGAACACTTCGCCGCGGACGTCCAGCACATCGGGGATGGCGCCAATGTCATCGCGCAGCTTGAGCGGAATGCATTTCACGGTGCGCAGATTGGCGGTGACATCTTCACCGCTGCTGCCGTCGCCGCGGGTGGCTCCGCGTATGAACACGCCGTGTTCGTAGCGCAGGCTGATCGCGAGGCCATCCAGTTTCGGTTCGACCGAGAACATCGGTGCGCCGTCGCCGGTTTCTTTTTCGATACGGACGACGAAGTCCGCGATTTCTTCATCGCTGAACGCGTTGCCGAGCGACAGCATCGGCACGCTGTGCGCGACTTCCTCGAATCTGGACGACGGCCGATTGCCAACGCGCTGCGTCGGCGATGTCGGGTCTGCGCAATCAGGATGCGCGGCTTCCAGCGCTTCGAGTTCGCGCATCAGCCGGTCATATTCGGCATCCGGAATCGAATTGTCGTCGAGGATGTAATAACGATAGTTGGCGTCATCGATCTGACGGCGCAGTTCGGCGATGCGGGCGGTGGGATCGGTCATCTGCTTTACATCAACCATGATGCTTGGTGGAGCGGCCTTCAGGCCGCTGCCGGTAGAGAGAACGGTAGAGCGGCTTTCAAGCCGCTGCCTGCAACCGGAAAGTCTCAGCGGGCTGAAGCCCGCTCTACCAGTGCATTACCAGCGGGTGTTTTTAGAGATTGGCGGCGCTTCGTGCTGGCGGTCGTAGGCGCGCAGGTCGTCGCGGATGTGCGAGATACGCTGGCGGCCGAGGGCGTTGCGCGATTCGTCCAGCACCACGCCGTCGAGCAGTTCGGCCATGCGCTGCGCGGTCGGCAGCAGTTTTTCCCAGGCATCCAGCGCGGCGATCGGCGCTGGCAGCGTCAGGAAAAAAGCGATCGCCGGGGTTTCCATCGACTGGATGTCGCTCATCTCGAAACTGCCGGGCTTTTTGATGTTGGCAACGCTGAAGATCGGGCTGCTGTCGGCACGGCCATCCACCAGGCGGTGGAAGATGCTCATGTAACCGTAGCTCAGTCCGGCTTTTTCGGCGGCCACCACGATATCGGGGCCACGCAGCACCTGGCCGGATCGAGCCGCGACGTAAAGCGTCACGATCTTGTCGAAATCCTCGCGGTCGCGTTTGCCCACTTCCGGGCCCGACGGCGGCGCAGTTTCCAGCGAAACATCATCTTGGGCGAACACAACATCGTCCTGTCCGGGCAGGCTATCGGCAGGCATTTGAGACGCCGTCCGCGGCGAAGTCCGCGGCAAAGCATGCTCGCCGGGTTCGTCGCGGAGTTTGCGGCCTTGACTGGGCTTGCGCGGCCGGCCGAAAAAATAGATTGCAGCAAGCAGCAGCGCGCCTGCGGCCACAATTCCGATACGCAACCACCAGATATCCGACATCGCGTTGACCTCGTAGGTAAGTTAAGCCGCGCCGACGAGGCGTGCGGCCTCTGCCAGATCGACCGAAACCAGACGGCTGACGCCCGGCTCGCGCATGGTGACGCCGCTGAGCTGTTGCGCGGCTTCCATCGTCGCTTTGTTGTGGGTGACGAACAGGAACTGCACCTGTTCGCTCATTTCCTTGACCATCGCGGTGAAGCGGCCGACGTTGGCTTCGTCCAGCGGTGCGTCCACTTCGTCCAGCAGACAGAACGGTGCGGGATTGAGCTGGAAAATCGCGAACACCAGTGCGACGGCGGTCATCGCTTTTTCGCCGCCGGACAGCAGCGAAATGTTCGATACGCGCTTGCCCGGTGGACGCGCCATGATCGCGACGCCGGTGTCGAGCAGATCTTCGCCGGTCAGTTCCAGATATGCGTGGCCGCCGCCGAACAGGCGCGGATAGAGTTCCTGCACGCCGGTGTTGACGCGGTCAAAGGTGTCCTTGAAACGGCCGCGGGTTTCGCGGTCGATCTTGCGGATCGCTTCTTCCAGCGTGTCAAGCGCGGTGGTCAGATCCAGATCCTGCGCATCCAGATAGTCTTTGCGCTGCGCGGCTTCGGCGTGTTCCTGGATCGCGGCGAGATTGACCGGTTCAAGACGGCGGAGCTTGGCGTCGAAATCGGTGACGATCTTTTCCCACGCGCGCGGATCGGCGTCGGCGGTCAGCGTGGCGATCACCTCATCAAGCACGAAACCACCGGCGACCACAGCCTCGGACAGCAGCCCGGCCTTGAGCGCCAGCGCCTGTTGATCGAGTTTGCGCTGCGAAATTGCTTCGCGCTGACCGACCGATTGCTCATCGCGCTGATGACGGGTCTGCTCGAAACCGCGCAGTTCGTTATCGACGCCTTCCAGCGCCGCGCGCGCGGTGGCGAGATGTCTTTCGGCAAGCACGCGCTGTTCGAGTGCGGCCTGACGCTCCTGTTCCAGCGATACCACCGGGGCATCGCCTTCGGAGAGCTGCGAAGCGAGTTCGCCCAGACGCGCGTCCAATTGCCCGCGCTGACCGCCCATGCGATCCAATGCCTGCGCCAGCGCGACGACCTGTGCGCGCTGCGATTCCAGATTGAGCGCCACCGCATGAGCAGCTTCGCGCGATTCGCGTGCGGCCTGGCGTGCGGCATCGCGGCCTTCGGTGAGCGTGCGCCGCTCGGCTTCCAGCACTTGCCGGCTGCCTTCCAGTTCACCCATCCGCGACACCGCGTCTTCAAGCCGCGAACGTGCTTCGCGCGCCTGCTGGACGCTGGTATCGATAGTTTCGATCAGTTGACCGAGATCAACATCGATTTTTTCGATGCGGTTCCGTGCCGAATCCAGACGACCCTGTTGACTCTGCAGCTGACCGGCGAGTTCGGACACATTGCGATGGGCCAGATGCAGCGTGCGCTGCGCGTCTTCGCGCTGCTGTTCCGCAGCCAGCATTTGATCGCGCAGATTGGCGATGCTGCGGTCGAGTTCGGCTTCGCGCTGTTGCAGCGTTTCGATCTCGGCGCGGAGCGAATGGATCTCGCGTTCGCGCAGCAGCGCACCCTGTTTGGCTGCACCGGAGCGCACCACGCGCACCCAGCCGGCGCCGACGCGTTCGCCCTGCCGGGTGATGACCGATTCGCCGTCACCCAGGGCGGTGAGCAGTTGCCACGCGTCGCCAAGGGTTTCGGCGGCGTGCAGTTTCGACAGCATGCGGCGAATGGCGAGCGGCCCCTGCACTTTCGCCGCAAGCGATGTCGGCGCGAAATGCGTGTCGGCGTTGTCCTGCGAAACCAGCGCAATGCGGCCTTCGCCGAGCTCGCCCAAGGCGTCGACCAAACCCTCTGGAGATTCAACCAGCACACCTTCGATCAGCTGACCCAGCGCGCCTTCGACCGCATTTTCCCAGCCGGCGTCGACGGTCAGCACTTCACCGACGCGGGCGGCAGAATCCAGCCCGCGCTGTTTCAACCACGCGACTGCGGCGCCCTGTTCCTGACCCAGCGCCGCGTGCTGCAGCGCTTCAAGCGAAGACAGCCGGCCGCGCGCGGCCTGCGCCTGTTTGCGGGCATCGGCGAGCTCCGCCTGCGCATTGCGGACCTGATCCTGCACGCCGATCACCGCCTGTTTACGGATATCCAGATCGTCGTTGAGGCTGTCCAAGCCAAATTTCTGGGTGTCGTGGCGGTCCTGCAGCGCGGCAAACGCTTCCGACAGCACGGTCACGTCGAGCGCGCCGCGTTCGCCGATCAACTGTTCGCGGCGACGGTCGGCATCCAGCGACTGGCGATCGAGATAATCGACCTTGGTGCGTTCGACATCGCCGGCGCGCGCGGCTTCGTTCTGGGCGCGTGTGTGCGCGTCCCAACGCTGCTGCCAATCGGCAAGCTTCGATTCCGCGTCGTGCAGCGCCTGCTGACGATCTTCATCAGACTCTTTGAGCGTACCCAGCCGCGGCTCGGCAGTCGCGATCTCCGCGCGCAGGGTCTCCAATCGGCTCTGGTCGGTGTCGATATGCAGACCGATTTCGGACAGCGCCTGCTGGGCCTCATCGCGCGCCCGCTGCAGTCGGTGGCCGAGTTCGCGCTGATGCGCAATCTGTTGTTCGATGCGTGCCAGCGTGCCGCCGACTTCGTAACCTGCCGCCTGCGCCTTGTTCAGCGCTTCGGCGGCGGCTTCGCGGCGCTCGCGGCCGGTTTCGATCTCGCGCTCGGCTTCACGCTGATCAGCGATGATCTGCTGCAGCCGGGTTTCTTCCTGCGCCAAGCCTTCGCGCAGCGCCTGCAGCTGTGTGTCCAAGAGGCGGAACTCCAGCGCCTTCCACTCCGCATCCTTGATCCTGCGTTCGGCCTGGATGGACTGGTACTGCTCGGCCTGCTTGGCCTGCCGCGCAAGATGCTGCAGCTGTTTGCCGACTTCTTCGCGCAGGTCGCTGAGCCGGTCCAGATTCTCGCGGGTGTGACGGATGCGGGTTTCGGTTTCCTTACGGCGCTCTTTGTACTTGGAGATGCCGGCGGCTTCTTCCAGATAGACGCGCAGTTCTTCGGGCTTGGCCTCGATGATCTGCGAAATCATGCCCTGCTCGATGATCGAGTAGCTGCGCGGGCCCAGACCGGTACCCAGGAAAAGATCGGTGATGTCGCGGCGGCGGCATTTGGTGCCGTTGAGGTAATAGCCGCTCTGGCCGTCGCGGCTGACCAGACGCTTGACCGAGATTTCGTTGAACGCGGCGTATTCGCCGGTGATGGTGTGATCCGAGTTGTCGAAGATCAGTTCGACCGTGGCCTGCGACACCGGCTTGCGCGACGAGCTGCCGGAGAAAATCACATCGGTGAACGAATCACCGCGCAGCCGGCTGGCCGCGCTTTCGCCCATCACCCAGCGGATGGCATCAATGATGTTGGACTTGCCGCAGCCGTTCGGCCCAACCACGCCGGTCATGTTGGTAGGCAGGTGCAGGGTTGTCGGATCGACGAAGGATTTGAAGCCGGACAGCTTGATCGTGGACAGGCGCATGCGGTGGCGTTCGTTCTCATCTGCGTCAGGCCGGTGAGGGCATGCGCGTGCGTGGATCAGGGATCACCCCCACGCGACGGGTCTGCGTGGGGACGTGCCCGGCGCAGGCCGGGCGAGATGACGGAGTATAGCCGCCGACAATGTGTCCTCAGCGCGGCCACGGACCGGGGCAACGGCGATTTGTATCTTTCGGGCCGCCTGTGCTATCGGTGGGTGGTGACTACGACTAAACGCCGAGGAAGCCCACGATGACTGAGACCGAAGCTCCTGCAAATCCGCCCGGCATCCTCCCTAACGACCCCAACCATCGGCACAACGCGCTGTATCGTCATTTGTTGGAGGGCGTGACCACCGCCGAACCCGGGCGCACTTCGGAACAGCGGGCCAATCTGGCCGCGGGCTTGACCGACGCTTACCTGCAATCACGGCCGGCAGGCGAGCGCGACATTCGTCTCGACGAATCGGTGATCCGAGACCTGCGGGTCATGCCCGGCGGGCGCGATGCGCCCACACCATCGCTGTTTGTGGTTTCTGGTAACCAGACTCCAAGCGAGGCGACCCCGCGGATCTCCACGCCGCTGGCAACCGCGGAAGTCCCCGCCAACCAGACGCTGGCTGCCCACGCCCAGCAGCGCACGGTCGGCGCGGACGGCTATCTGACCGACCCGAACATCACCCGCACCTCGATTCCGGCGTTAGAGCGCAACCCGCTGCCCGACGTGAACGGCATCGTGATGCACCGCACTACCGGCAGCACCGCCCAAGGCACGATCAATCACTGGCGCGACCAGGACCGTCCGAACGGCACCCATTTCCTGATCGACCGCGACGGCACCATCCACCAGACCGCCAGCCTGAATAGCAACACTGCCCATGTCGGTAACATCCGCTCCCGCGCTGAGGTGGAAGGCACGCTGACACCGGAGGGCCGGCAAGAGCTGGCGGCCACGCGCCGCCTCCCGACCAACGACTATGCCGATGTGAGCAGGCTGGAGTCCGCAAGGCCCTATCCGGACCGCTATCCGACCAACCGGGACAGCATCGGTATCGAGGTGGTTGCCACCTACAACGAGCGCAGCAGGACATGGCAGGAGCCGACCGAGGCGCAGCGCGCGTCGATCCAGCGCCTGGTGGGGAGCCTGCAGCAGAACTATGGGTTGAACGACCGTGACGTCTATGAACATGACCGGATTTCCTACAAAACCCAGGGCGAAGGCGCTGGCCTGTATCAGCCTGCTGCTGTGCGTGATGTCAACGCTCCCGTCGTGCAGCAGCAGCCCACGGGGCCCACTCGCTGACTCGGCAGCCGGTGGGGTTTCCGTTCTGGAGATCTCGCCGGCCCGCTACGACCCCACCGGAGCCCGCGGCGATGGCCCGGCGCTGGCGGCGGACTGCCGGCAGTGGTCGCTGACCCGTCGGCAGGCGGAGACGTACTTCCGTCTGAGCAAACCCATCACAATGATCGAGGCGCACGATTTCGACACGCTGCCGTGCGCGATCACCGGGAAACTGCGGGCTGAAGGTCGGACCTGGGACTTCGAGATCAATGCCGGCGCCACCGCGGTATGGCGCAGCGGAGCAGAGCTGCGGATGTTCGGCTGTATCGATCCTGCCTGCGCGCCGCTGGTGCGGAGCATGCCGAACCCCGACGACGAATAATCGACCGGGCGGCCCGGCGCTACAGGCGAGTGACGATCAGTCCACCCATTGAATCTTGCGGCAGCCCGTCCGCCCCATCACCACACAATAGCCAATCAATGCAGGCAGTTATTCGCTCAAAGCCTGGATCGACAGCGCATGGATATCGGTCTGCATCAAGTCGCTCAGCGCCGCGTACACCGCGCGATGCCGCGCCAACGGCGCGATGCCGATGAAGGCCGGGCTGACGAGGCGCACCGTAAAATGGCCGCGTCCATCCTTCGCGCCTTCGTGACCGGCGTGGCGGTGGCTGTCGTCGATCACCTCCAGCACGCTCGGCGCGAATGCGGTCTGCAGCAGGCTGCGGATCGCTTCGACCCGCGCTTCGCGAGGCAATGGGCCCGGAATCGTACTCATGGCAGCACCGGGCGGAACGGGCGAACCTCGACCCGGGCATAGACACCGGCATCCACATAGGGATCGGCGTCGGCCCAGGCGCGTGCAGCTTCGAGCGAATCGAATTCAGCGATCACGATGCTGCCGCTGAAGCCCGCCGGGCCCGGGTCTTCGGCGTCGATCGCGGGGCACGGGCCGGCCAGCAGCAGGCGGCCGGCGTCTTTCAGGGCAACCAGGCGGGCCAGATGCGCGGGGCGAGTCTGCATGCGTGGGAGCAGCGATTGCGGGGCGTCGTAGCCCTCGATGGCGTACCACATATAAACGTATCTCTCCGTAACAGAAGCGATGACAGCGGGCGTTGGGCTGTAAGCCGCACAGGATAGTGGATCGGTACAGCCCCTACTCCACCGCAGCGCTTGGCTGGACAGCGGCGCCTACAGCCCGTACTCTTGGCTCCGCATCGTTTTGAAGCCGGCTGCGGCGACTCATCGAACTACGCGCAGGATCTGCAGAGACAGCATCCGCCTTCGATCCGCCGCCCCCACCCGGCCCTGGCCCACGACTTTCCGCTTGCTGCCCGGCCTACCGGCCTGGAATGCTTTCGATGATGCTGTCGTTTGCCTCGCATGCTCCATTTCGGATGCTCCACCTCGCATGACCCGCACCCGCTTAAACGGGGCATGCGCGTTCAATGTTCAAGCTGAGCCGTTGTTCGCCCGGCCCGCGGTCCGCCGCTCCCCTGGGTAAGCAAGGCAACGTGACGCCCGCATCGGTCCAGACAGACCCGCGGCGCACGCCCACCATTTCCGCCCTCCGACCGGCGCCCTGCCGCCGTCGATTGCCTACGTTGCCCTGAATGTCCACGTTGTCATGAACCTGTCGCTGCATGAGCACTGAAACCGCGCCCGACGCGACCGTTCCGGTCGATACGGCCGCCGCGCCCGCGTCGGCGCACGCTGAGGCGGTGCATGCTCCTTCAGTGGATGCTCCGTCAGTGCATGCTGCTTCAGTGGATGCGCCGTCGATACACGCCCTGTCTGCACAGATGCCGCAACAGCATGAAATGCGGCTGGCGACGGTGCTGGGCCAGCCGGTGCTGCAGATTCCGCAGGACCTGTACATTCCACCGGACGCGCTGGAAGTGATTCTGGAAGCCTTCGAAGGCCCGCTCGATCTGCTGCTGTACCTGATCCGCCGCCAGAACCTCGACATCCTGGATATTCCGGTCGCCGAGATCACCAAACAGTACGTGCAGTACATCGGGGTGATGCGCGAGATGCTGCGCTTCGAGCTGGCCGCCGAATACTTGGTAATGGCCGCGATTCTGGCCGAGATCAAGTCGCGGCTGTTGCTGCCCCGCCCGCCCAGCGACGACAGCATTGAAGACGATCCGCGCGCCGATCTGGTCCGCAGGCTGCAGGATTACGAACGCTTCAAACAGGCCGCCGAAGACATCGACACGTTGCCGCGGATGGAGCGCGACACTTCGACGGTCAGCGCGTTTCTGCCCGAACGCGCCAGCGTGAAGCTACCGCCGCCGGTGGAATTGAAAGAAATGCTGCTGGCGCTGTACGACGTGCTCAAGCGCGCCGAACTGTTCACCGGCCACGCCATCAAACGCGACGCGCTGAGCGTGCGCCAGCGCATGACCGACGTGCTGACCCGCCTCGCCGACGGCAGCTTCCATCGTTTTGAATCGCTGTTCGATCCGCGCGAAGGCAAGCTCGGCGTGGTGGTGACGTTCCTGTCGATCCTCGAACTGGCGAAGGAACAGCTGCTCGACATCGTGCAGGAAGGAGCTTTGGCGCCGATTTATCTTAAATCGCTGGCGATCCGCGAAGACGGCGACACCGTGATGCCGGCGCTCAGCAGCGAGTTCGATGACGATACCGTCGAGCCGGCGGCGGCGCCTCTGGCCGCCAACGACGACGCTAACGCATGAACCCAGGCATGACCCACGCCCGACACTGCCCGTCCTGTCCGCGTCAGCGGCGCCGACGGCACACCTGATCGAACTACGACCCGGCACCTATGGATCAACACTTCATCACCCGCATTGTCGAAGCTGCCCTGCTCGCGGCCAATCAGCCGCTGACCATCGTGCAGCTGCGCGGCCTGTTCACCCTCGACGAAGCCGCACCGGAAGGCAGCATCGAACAGGCGCTCACCGATCTGCGCGCCGGCTGCGAAGGCCGCGGCATCGAACTGGCCGAAATCGCGTCCGGCTACCGCTTCCAGGTGCAGGCTGATGTCCACGCCTGGGTTGCGCGGCTGTGGACCGAGCGGCAGACCAAATACACCCGCGCGACGCTGGAAACGCTGGCGATCATCGCCTACCGCCAGCCGATCACCCGCGGTGAGATCGAACAGGTCCGCGGCGTGGCGGTCAGCAGCAACATCATCAAGGCGCTGGAAGAGCGCGAATGGATCCGGGTCATCGGCCATCGCGACGTACCGGGCCGCCCGGAGCTGCTGGGCACCACCCGCGGCTTTCTCGACTACTTCGGCTTGAAGAGCCTCGACCAACTGCCGCCGCTGTCCGCACTGAAAGATTTCGGCGAACTGGACCCGCAGCTGTCGTTCACCGATCCGGATGCGCCGAAACCCGCCGCCATCGTCGCCGGTGTGCGCGACGATGCGGAGCCGGACGACGCCGACGACTCCGACGCGCATGACTCAGATGCAGATGATTCGGATGTAGACGACTCGGAAGAAAGCACTGCAGACGACATCGCCATGCATCACGCCGAAGACCACGAAACCCTTCCAGACACTACCGATGCAGACGATAACGCCAGCATCGTCCCGCAAGACCACCACGACGACGACGCCATACCGGCGTCCGAAGACACCCACACCGCCCTCGTCGACGACGACGACAGCACCGGAGCCTGACATGAAAGAAAAACGCCCCACCACTCTCTCGCTCAAACGCGAGAATGACGCTGCTGTAGAAGCCCCGCGCCTTGAAGAGCGCCTGCACAAAGTCCTGGCCCAGGCCGGACTGGGCTCGCGCCGCGCGCTTGAGCAGCGCATCGCCGAAGGGATGGTCAAGGTCAACGGCGAAGTTGCCCAGACCGGGATGAGCGTCAAGGGCGGCGACCGCATCGAGATCGACGGCAAGACCTTCGTCGCGAGTGCGCTGACCGAGCCCGCACGCGTGCTGATCTATAACAAGCCCGAAGGCGAAGTCACCACCCGCGAAGATCCCGAAGGCCGCCCGACCATCTTTGAAGCGCTGCCGGTACTCAAAGGCGCGCGCTGGATCGCGATCGGCCGCCTCGACATCAACACTACCGGCCTGCTGCTGCTGACCACCGACGGAGAACTGGCCAACGCGATGATGCATCCGTCGTTCGAGATCGAACGGGGATATGTCTGCCGCGTGCGCGCGCCCGAAGGCGAAGAGACCGTATCCGACAAACTCGTCGACCGCCTGCGCCGCGGCGTCGCGCTGGAAGACGGCCCGGCCAAATTCGACAAGATCGAACGCATCGGCGGCACCGATTCCAACGAATGGTTCCAGGTCAGCCTCAGCGAAGGCCGCAACCGCGAAGTGCGCCGGCTGTGGGAATCGCAGGGTTGCCAGGTCAGCCGCCTGAAACGCGTGCGCTACGGCGACGTGTCGCTGCCGCAGCAGCTGCTGCGCAGCCAGAGTCAGGAACTCGGCGCCGCACAGGTCGACAGCCTGCGCAAGAAACTCAAACTGGAAGAAGGCCCGCCGCCGGCGTTGACCCTGCAGCCGGTGATCGGCCAGCGCAAGGCCGCCAAAGCGACCGTGCACGTCGGCCGCGAAGGCCGCAGCAGTCAGGCCTACGTCAACGGCCACAACACCTCCGACGAAGGCCGCGAACTGCGTCGTTTCGACAATGTCCGCGAAGACCGCGGCCGTTTCGGCAACAAGCAGGGCGGCCATGGGAAGAGCAGCGGCGCCCTGACCGTCAGCGGCGAATCGGCTGCCCGCCAATCGCAAAACAAACCCTTCAAACAGCGTCGCGACAACGGCCCGAAGCCGCTGCCGGACGGTAATCCCGCCGCGTTCCGCAGCTGGTTCGTGCCAGATGGCGTCAGCACCGGCCCGACCGGTCACCGCAACGCCGATCCGACCGCCCCCAGAAAACCGTACGGCAACAAGCCCAGCGGTCCGCGCCCCACTGGCCCCCGGCCCGCCGGCAATCGTCCGTACGGCGATCGTCCAGCAGGCGCCGGTTACGCAGGCGAAAACCGTGGTCCGGGCGGTCCACGCACAAAGCGTCCCTACGGTGATCGCCCGGCGGGTGCCGGCGAGAATCGCGGCCCAAGTGGTCCGGCAGGTGCACGGCCGAGCCGTCCGTACAGCGATCGCCCGGCCGGTGCCGGTTTTGCTGGCGAGAATCGCGGCCCCGGCGGCCCCGGCGGCGCGCGTCCGAAGCGCCCATACGGCGACCGGCCTGCAGGCGCTGGCTTCGGCGACGACCGCGGCCCGCGCGGTCCCGGCCAAGGCCCCAAGCCCGCGCGCGCTGGCAAACCCTATGGCCACCCCGGCAGTGCTCCGAGCTTTCCCTCCGACCACGCAAACCCCAGCTTCAACCCCTTCGACCGCCCGCGTGGCCCGCGCCCAGCAGGCGCCCGGCCCAGCGGCCCACGTCCGAGTGGTCCACGCCCATCAGGCCCGCGTCCCGGTGGTCCGAAACCCGGCGGCAATCGTGGTCCGCGTGGGGGCGGGTTTGCGGGTGGGGATCGGTAAGCGACGAAACGCTTAGATCGTCAAGGATTAGAAATTCTTGGACTTGATCGAAATACACAGGCTGGCCGTGAAGATGAGAGATGGAATCGAATCGATTCCGCTCTCAGAACGCCCTATAAGGCTTGAAGCTTTTCCCTTGGGCGCATGCTCCGATGCGTCTCTACTCCTCGGCGCCTACCTGAAAGACTGTGGGCACGGCGAATTCACATTGATATCTGCGGAGCGCGGTTGCTTTGAAGACAACTCATGGACCTCTCACGCATGGTTGATGCGGGGCCGCCTGATAGTCGACATCACTGCGGATCAATTTGAAGACGCGCCGAAACACCTGATAGTTATGCCTCAATCGATTTGGCATAAAACATTTAAAATAAAAGAAAAAGGACCGGGAGATTTTCGAGAATGGTCCGGACCGAGCATTAATCAGTTGAACAGTTTTTATCAAAAACTTAAGACAAAAATCTCTTCGTAAACTCGCGCGGGCAATGTACCCGTCTATGGCCTTCTGTTTTTCGAGGAAAACGACAAAATCGTAGATCATCGTGCCGGCGGAATCAGCCACGATTTCGTTCTGGTGAAACGGTGTCAATTGTCATAACGATCCACCCTTGATCCTCGTCGGAATTCTCGCGACGCTGTCGGTGCCGGTGAGTCATGGTTTACAGGTAAGGCCTGGCACCTTTTTCGCGCTGGTGCGCGAGTGACTTTCTTTGGCACAAAGAAAGTCACCACTGCGCCGCTTGCGGTGCGAACGGCGAAGCCGGCCCGAAGGGCGAACGCTGAAAGCGTGAGTCAAGAAAACATTCAAGTCCACTTCGAAACTGCCGGCTGAGACGTGGCGGGGATTTTTCGATGAAACATCCCTGTCTCATCGAAAAACGATGCACATCCTGTGCATCGCCCTCCGGGTCTGCTATCAAGGGATAGCGTGCCGTGTTTGCAAGATCGTCGGGACGACAACCCTCCAGTGACATGCGATCAATTTTTCCGTCGTTCGGATCGACGCCCACCATGCATGGATTTCAGCTGCCGCGAAGCAGTGTGCGTTGCTTGGTACCCAGAAACTAATTCGTCCTATCGATATTCAGGCCACCGTGTTGTCGGGACGAGATCGTAGACCCGGAGGGCGGCGCACAGGAGGTGCGCCGTTTTTCGATGAGGCAGGACGCCTCATCGAAAAATCCCGGCTACGCCTCGGTCGGCAGTTTCGAAGTGGACCTGAGTGTTTTCTTTGGTGACTTTCTTTGCGCCAAAGAAAGTCACTCGCGCACCAGCGCGAAAAAGATTCCAGGCCTTACCCGTAAATCATCACTCACCGGCGCCGACAGCGCCGCGAGAATCCCAGGCGTTGTGTGAAGTATCGCTTCACACACCCGCCACGCTGCGCCCTCGCCCGCATCCGACACTGCGCCCGTCTTCCACGACGGAGCCGCCATGGCCGCGCAACCCGAACGCGAGTACGACCTTGTCATCGTCGGCGCCAGTTTCGCCGGTGCCGCCTGCGCCATCGCTGCAGCGCAGTACGGGCTGCGCGTCTGCGTGCTGGAACGCAAGCGCGACCCCGGGCTCAAGCTCCACACCACCGGGATCATCGTCAAGGAAGCCGCAGAAAAAACCTGGCTTAATCGGGTGCCGCAGCATCTTGTGCGCAAGGTCGAGCGCGTACGTCTGTATGCGCCGAATCTGCGCGATGTCGCGCTGCAGGTTCCGGACTACTATTTTCTCACTACCGATACGCCGAATCTGATGCGCTGGCTGGCCGACGAGATGCGCGATCAGGGCGTCGACCTGCGCCTCGCGCAGTCCTACACTGGCGCATCCCGTGAGCCGCTGGCGCATCGCGGCCGCTGGCATCTGCCGGGCATCGGCCGCACGCATTGGCTGGTCGGTGCGGACGGCGCGAAATCGCGCGTGGCGCAGCGTTTCGACCTCGGCCGCGTCGAACATTTTTTGTACGGCATCGAATACGAATTTGCGGGACTTGAGCTGCACGAGCCCGAAGCACTGCATTGTTTCGTCAGCAAACAACTCGCGCCGGGTTACATCGGCTGGGCAACGCAGAATCCGACCGGCGTGCAGTTTGGACTTGCGTTTCGCCACCGCGCCTCGCGCAGCGGCACACCCGACATCGACGCACTGCGCGCCCGCGTCGGCCATCGCATCGGCATCCCCGACGACCTTACCCCCAGCGCGATCCGCGCCGGTCTGATCCCCTGCGGCGGCCCGGTCACGCCCATCGCACGGCCGGGCGTGATCCTCACCGGCGATGCCGCCGGCATCGTATCGCCTGTGACGGCAGGCGGCATTCACTCAGCGTGGCAACACGGCTGGGCGGTCGGCGAAGGCATTGCCCGTCATGTGCGCGATGGTGGGCCATCACCGGAACTTGTCGCCGAACGCGCTGCGCCGCGCTACCGCGTCAAACGTACGCTGCGCTGGGCGTTCGATCATGCCCAGATAGACTGGCCGTTCAATCTGATGCTGGGCTCCGCGCCGATGCGCTGGGCGGCGGAGCACGTCTATTTCGGGAAAAGACTGGCATGAGCACAGCCTTGGTCGACGAGGCCGCGTACTTACGGGCAGATCGCACCATCGGCGGCGGAACGCTGTTGATCGCGCATTTGTTCGTAGCCTGGCAGATATGGATGATCGTCAACCCTTGGGAGGCGATGCTTTATGCCGTGTTACCGATATCGCTGCCGACAACAGCCGTTACCCTGATCGGATCAGCACCGCTGTTCGCCCTGATTTGTTTCTCATTGCCGATGATGTCGCTGCCTTTGCTTCGCGGAACGCTTGCAGGAGCGAGAACAAGATTCGCGTGGGTGTCACGGGTTCTGCTGGGAATCGCAATAACGATATGGATGCCAGTGACCGCGGGTGAAGGGGTCAGATGGTTGCTGATGAAACCCGTTTTAGATAGAGCTCCGCCAGGCTGTAGCGGCAGCGTGGATCTTTTTGAATCGATTGAAAGGAAACTCTCAAACGATGGCTTCCGTTTGCCGCATGCATGGGCCATCCGTGATGGTCAGGCATGGCTGTGGAGCTATCGAAGCCTGCGATTCGAACCAGCGCCCGACTGGGTGGGAATCGTCGCATTGCCGCAAAACTGCACTGCGGCCTTGTCCCGATCTGATGGTTAGCGCAACTCGAACGCATCGCCATCCAGCATCGCTGGAAAGCGCTCGCGATGCGCTGCCAGCTCCTTGGCCTGCAATGTGGTGGTGACCACAATCTCTTCGTCACCACATTCGCTGACGGGATGACCGAGAAAATCGATCACCGCGCTATCACCGGCGTATTGCAGTTTGTTTCCGTCGACGCCAACGCGGTTGAGGCCGGCGACATAGCACAGGTTTTCGATGGCGCGGGCACGCAGCAGCGTCTTCCAGGGATACGCGCGCGCCGCCGGCCAATTGGCGACGTACAGCAACAGGTCGTAATCGAGTTGGCCGGGGCGTTCAACATCGTAGCGATTGCGTGAAAACACCGGAAAACGCAGGTCGTAGCAGACCAGTGGACAGATACGCCAACCGCGCCACTCGACAACAAGCCGGTCGCGACCCGCGGTATAACGCTCGTGTTCGCGACCGAAGCGGAACAGATGACGTTTGTCGTAGGTGTGCAGTGCGCCGTCGGGCGTGGCGAACAACAGACGATTGAAGACATCCTCGCCGTCGCGCAGCTGCACGCTGCCGCACACCGCTGCGTTCAGTAGATGCGCCTGTTCGCGGATCCAGACGACCGTGGGGCCGTCCATCGTTTCGGCCTGCGCGATGGCATCGTTGGAGAAGCCGCTGGTGAAGGTTTCCGGCAACAACACCAGATCGGTATGACCATGCAGCCCGGAGATCAAATCGGCGTAATAATCGCGATTGCCCTCGGGGTCATGCCAACGGGTGGAGCCTTGAACCAGCGTGATGCGGAGGTCGTTCACGGAAGAATCCATCTGTAGGAGCGACGCAAGTCGCGACATGTTTTCAACGCTTCCCGCAGCCGCGGCTTGCGCCGCTGCCACAAAAGTATGGGTCACAAAAACAGGGGTCAGAGTTTCTGCAGTCGCTCGATCGCACCATCCAGCGTGCTGTCGTTCTTCGCGAAGCACAGGCGCGCAAGGCGCTGTCCATGCGGCGGCGTCTCGTAGAACGGCGACAGCGGGATCGCTGCAACGCCTTTCTCGATGGTCAACCATCGGCAGAACGCAAGATCGTCCAGATCGCTGACTGCGGAATAATCGACCAGTTGGAAGTAACCGCCCGGTACTGGCAACGGGATCAGTGTCGTCGACAGCAGCTGTTCGCGAAAACGGTCGCGCTTGGGCTGATAAAAAGCACCGAGCTGCTCGTAGTGCCCGGGCTCGGCCTCGATCATCGCTGCGAACGCGTGCTGCGCCGGGTGGAAGGTGCAGAACACGTTGTATTGATGCACTTTGCGGAACTCGGCACTCAGCGCCGGCGGCGCGATGCAGTAACCGACTTTCCAGCCGGTGCAGTGATAGGTTTTGCCGAAGCTGGAAATCACGAAGGTGCGTTCGCGCAGCTCCGGATAAAGCAGTGCGGACTCGTGGCGTGCGCCGTCGAAGACGATGTGTTCATAGACCTCATCCGACAGCAGCCAGATGCCGGTATCGCGCAGCAGGTCGGCGACGATGGCCATATCCTCTGCGGTCAGCATCGCGCCGGAAGGATTGTGCGGGCTGTTGATCATCAACATCCGCGTTTTCGGGCCAATGGCGTCGCGCACGCGCTGCCAGTCGGGCGCGAAGGTCTGCGGGTCAAGCGGGATATGCACTGCGCGCGCGCCGGCCAGATCGATCGCAGGCTCGTAGCAGTCGTAGCAGGGATCGAGCACGATCACTTCGTCGCCCGCACGCACCACGGCGTGGATCGCGTTGAAGATCGCTTCGGTAGCGCCGCTGGTCACGGTGACTTCACTGTCGGCATCCGGCAGCACGCCGTAAACGCGCATGGTTTTGTCGGCGATGGCCCGGCGCAGTGCAGGGATGCCGGTCATCATCGAATACTGGTTGTGCCCGGCGCGCATGGCCTTGTCGAGTTCGTCGATCAGCCGCGAGGGCGCCGGGAAATCAGGAAACCCCTGTCCGAGGTTGATCGCGCCGTGTTCGGCGGCGAGCTGTGACATCACGGTAAAGATGGTAGTGCCCACCTTGGGCAACTTGGTCTGCGGCATGCTGGGGTCCGGAAAAGAGTGGATCTGAATCAATGGATTTGAATCAAGGCCGAAGAAAAGTCATGCATCACATCTTCGCCCGCGCGAACAACAGTTTACGTGGCGGCGCATTCGGGTTAAACCTCAGGGCATGAATCCGAACATCTTATCCATCGGCGAAGCCAGAATCGCTGACCTGGTGCGTGCCTATCTCGCTGGGGAGTACCGCTGGGAGTTGGACGGCGACTGGCTGAATCTTTCTTTGGGCGAACCCGCCCCCGCGATCGCTCGCCGATTCCCCGATGCCGCGCAGTTCGGCCTGTTGACTGCCTGGAACCCCTACTCCATCGAACGTCCCGAATCGGTCAACCATGCCGCGGACGATGCGCTGCAGCAGGATCTGCTGGACAGCGGCCGGGTGTTTCGCCCGGCGTTCTCGTCGGCCGTGAATCGGTCGTGGCGTGAACCGAGCTGGCTGGTGATCGATATACCGTTCGTCGAACTCGATGCGTTTTCGCGTCGCTATGGACAACTGGCAACGCTGTATTGGACAGCACAGGGGGCGGTAAGGATGCGGGTGGACGCTGCCCGCCCATACGCGTTCGAGCGCCACATCGATATCGATTGGCTGCGAGGCTGAATGACAACCGATCCGTCGGACACCGATCCGAGTCGCTGCTCCAGTCCCCCACACCTACCATGCCCAGGTCATCAATCGCCCCCGTGAATGCATTGTTGGATCAGGACGTGACGCAAACCCCGGCGGTTCCCCACATCGCGACGCTGCCGGCCATCTATATGGCAGCAGAGTACAAGTGGGAGCTTGACGGCCAATGGTGGCCGATCCAGATCGGCGCACATGCCCATGCACTCGACGCTGCGTTCCCGGACGCCGCGCGTTTTGGGATGCTCACGGCCTCCAATCCAGGCTATATCACCCGCAGCGATGCTGAAAATCGCGCCGCAGACCGCGAACTGCAAAGCGCACTCGATCAGTTGGGACTGCGCTACCGGCCGGGTTTCGCGATAGCGCGCAATCGCAACTGGCGCGCGCACAACTGGCTGGTGATCGACCCGGATGAATCGGCGTTCGACGTACTGGGCCGCCAGTTCGGCCAGATCGGCACCCTGCTGTGGTCGCGCGGCTCCGAGGTACGGCTGCGGATGCGCGCAGCGAGACCCGAAACCCTGACTGAACATCCGTACATCGACTGGATCCAGGACGCAGTTGACGCCCGATCCGCGTCGATCGAAGCAAACCCGTCAGTCAACACGTAACATCATCGCACACGGCTGGAACGCAGCCCGATAACGCAGCCGATCCGGCCCACTGTCTGTTCGCGATGACCGATCTTTCCATACATACACCCCCACTGCATTCCACTCCGCTGCTCGCGGCGCGCGGCCTCGGCTTCGCGCGCAACGATGAGCCAGTGTTCGGCCCGCTGGATATCGCGGTCGACGCCGGCGAAGCGCTGTTGATCCGCGGCGACAACGGCGCAGGCAAGACCACGCTGCTGCGGGTGCTGGCTGGCCTGCTGCGGCCTGAGACAGGACAGATCGAGATTGACGGCCACCGTACCGATGCCCCGTCACGGACCCGCGCACTGGCCTATCTCGGCCATCTGCCGGCACTGAAGGCCGATCTGGGCGCGCTGGAAAACCTCGAATTCCTCTGCGGTCTGCAGGGGCGCCGGCGCGGCCAGTCATGCGATGGGGCGATGCGCATTGTCGGTCTCGACGGCTATCAGGACACCCTCGCCCGCCAGCTATCGGCAGGCCAGAAGAAGCGCCTGTCGCTGGCGCGGATCTGGCTGTCTCCAGCGCCGGTGTGGCTGCTGGACGAGCCTTACGCGAATCTGGATCTGGACGGCATCGAACTGGTCAATCGGATGGTGCAGGCGCATCTGCGCGAAGGTGGCGCTGCACTGGTCACTACTCACGGCGCCTACGCAGCGCCGCCGGTGCGCACGCGCGAACTCGTCCTCAGGCGGATGGCATGAGTACCGATCCGCAGCGTTCACCGCGCATGCACATCGCCGGCAGCGCGCCTTCGTTGATCGATGCCGCGCGCGCCCTGCTTGCCCGTGACCTGCGCCTGCTGTGGCGCCGGCGCGGCGATGCGCTGCAGCCGGCTCTGTTCGCGTTGATGGTGGTGGTGCTGTTTGCGCTGGCGCTGGGCAATGATCCGGCGCTGCAGGCGAAAGTCGCGGCGGGCGTGCTGTGGGTCGCGGCGCTGTTGGCCGGGCTGCTGGCGCTGGACACATTGTTTCGCGGCGATGCCGAAGACGGTTCGCTGGAACAGTGGATGTTGGCGCCGGTGCCGCTGGCGTGGCTGGTGGCCGTACGCACGTTCATCCACTGGGCGACGACGGCGTGGCCGCTGCTGTTGGCAACCCCTTTTCTGGCCGAACTCATGCATCTGCCGCGCGCGCAGCTGCCGGTGCTGATGATCGGGCTGGCGCTGGGCACGCCGCTGCTGAGTCTGATCGGCGCGGTGATCGCGGCATTGACCGTGGGCATGCGCCGCTCCGGTATCCTTGTCGGGCTGCTCGCACTGCCGCTGTATGTGCCGGTGCTGGTGTTCGGTGCCGGCAGCGTCGCCGCCAGTGCGCAGGGTCTTGACCCGGTCGGCGCGCTGCTGCTGTTGGGCGCAGGCCTGATTGTTGCGATGGTGCTGGCTCCGCTGACTGCGGCGGCGGCGATCAGGATCGCGGTGAATTGAGCCGCAACCGCGCCACCATCGCCGCTTGACGCAAATCAAACCTGCATACCCGCGCCATCTCGACAATGCATGCATATTTTTCCGCTTAACCCTCCTGTCGGCTTCGCAGATCCAATGTCCCCATGAACCCTGTCCTTCGCTGGTTCCACCAACTCGGCTCGCCGCCGTATTTCGACCGCTTCGCTGCGCGTTGGGCGCCGTGGTGCTTCAGCTTGGGCGTGCTGGTGATGCTGTGGGGCGGCTGGCAGGGACTGTTCGTGGTGCCGGCGGATTACCAGCAGGGCGACAGCTTTCGCATCCTTTATATCCACGTGCCGTCGGCGTGGATGAGCATGTTCGTCTTCGCACTGATGGCGTTCTACGCGGCGATCGCGCTGATCTGGCGGATCAAACTGTGCGAGATCCTGGCAATGGCCTGCGCACCGATCGGCGCTGCCTTCACCATCATCACTCTCGCCACCGGCTCGATCTGGGGCAAACCGATGTGGGGCACCTGGTGGGAATGGGACCCGCGGCTGACCACCGAATTGATCCTGCTGTTTCTGTATCTGGGCGTGATCGGTCTGTATCAGGCCATTGACGACCGCCGCAACGCCGCGCGCGCCGCCGGACTGCTGGCCATCGTCGGCGTGGCGCTGCTGCCGGTGATCCGGTATTCGGTGACATGGTGGAACTCACTGCATCAGGGCCAGACCATCCGGATGTTCGGCGAATCCAGCATGGATCCCAGCATGATCCCGCCGCTGATTGCGATGGTGATCGGCACCAAGCTGTGGTTTCTCGGTTCACTGCTGCTGCGCGCGCGCGCCGACAATCTTGATCGCGAAGCCGGCAAGGACTGGGTGCGACTACGTGCAGGTGCAGGCCCCACAACGGAGCGCACGCCATGACGCCCACTGACATGAGCTATGTCGGGTATGTCGTCGCAGCCTATGCGGTGTTCGTCGTCGTGCTGCTGTGGGATCTGATCGCACCGCTGCTGCGCATTCGGCGCACACTGCGCAAGGTCGCTCTGCGGACAACACGCAGCGCGGTAAAGGACGCACCCATCCCCACGGAGCTGCAACGATGAACCCCACCCGCAAACGACGCCTGTGGCTGGTGCTGGCGCTGCTGGGCGCGGCCACCGCCGCCACCGCACTGGTGACGCTGGCACTGCAGCGCAACGTCGCCTATCTCTACACACCCAGCGAAATCCTGGCCGACAACGCCGGCGCCAAGGTCAAAGCCGGCGACGCGGTGTTCCGCCTCGGCGGCATGGTCTCGGCCGACTCGTTCCAGCGCGATGAAGGCTCGATGGAAGCGCGTTTCCGGGTCACCGACGGCGACGGCGAACTGGAGGTGAGCTACACCGGCATCCTGCCCGACCTGTTCCGCGAGAAGCAGGCGGTGGTCGCCACCGGTCGTATGCGTGGCCAGGTATTCATTGCCGAACAGGTGCTGGCCAAACACGACGAAACGTACGTACCGAAGGAAGTCGCCGACAAAATGGGCCTCGCACACAAGAAACATAACGTCGCCGATCCGGGCGCAATCACACCTGCTGTAACCCAACCGGCCGCATCGCCGATGCCGGGGCGCTGACCCGCATGCATCTGCTTCCGGAGTTCGGTCAGATCGCACTGATTCTTGCGCTGCTGATGGCGCTGCTGCAGGCGACACTGCCGCTGCTGGGCGCGCAGCGCGGGCTGAGCCCGTGGATGGCCATCGCGCGGCCGACGGCATGGGCGCAGCTGGTTTTGGTGGGCATCGCTTTTGCGATCCTGACCTGGGCATTCGTGTCGCAGGATTTCTCGCTGCGCTACGTCGCCACCAATTCCAATTCGCTGCTGCCGATGCTGTACCGCTACTCCGCAGTGTGGGGCGCGCACGAAGGCTCGCTGCTGCTGTGGGCGCTGATTCTGGCGGTGTGGACCGCAGCGGTAGCGGCGTTTTCGAAATCGTTGCCCGAACAGGTAGTCGCGCGCGTGCTCGGGGTGATGGGCATCGTCAGCGTCGGGTTTCTGGCCTTCATGATCTTCACCAGCAACCCGTTCGAACGCATTCTGCCGGGCGCCGCCGAGGGCCGCGACCTGAACCCGCTGCTGCAGGATTTCGGCCTGATCGTGCATCCGCCGATGCTGTACATGGGCTATGTCGGTTTCGCGGTGCCGTTCGCATTCGCCATCGCCGCGCTGCTGGATCGCAACGCGTCGCGGCCGGAAGAAGTGACACGCTGGCTGCGATGGGTGCGCCCGTGGACCAATGTCGCCTGGAGTTTTTTGACCATCGGCATTGCGCTGGGCAGCTGGTGGGCGTATTACGAACTGGGCTGGGGCGGCTGGTGGTTCTGGGATCCGGTCGAAAACGCCAGCTTCATGCCGTGGCTGGCCGGCACCGCGCTGCTGCATTCGCAGGCGATCACCGAGAAACGCGGCAGCTTCCGCAGTTGGACGCTGCTGCTGGCCATCGCCACATTCTCACTGTCGCTGCTCGGGGCGTTTTTGGTGCGCTCGGGCGTACTGACCAGTGTGCATTCCTTCGCCGCCGATCCCGGGCGCGGCCTGTTCATCCTGATTTTTCTCGGCGTGATCGTCGGCGGTTCGCTGCTGCTGTACGCGCTGCGCGCGCCCGACGTCGACGGCGGCAAACCATTCACCGGCGCGTCGCGCGAGACGCTGCTGCTGATCAACAACGTCTTCCTTACCGCCGCCTGCGCGATGGTGCTGATCGGCACCCTGTATCCGCTCCTCGCCGACGCGCTGGAACTCGGCAAGATCTCGGTCGGCCCGCCGTACTTCTCGCTGCTGTTCATCGTATTGATGGCGCCGATTGTGCTGTTCCTGCCGCTGGGGCCGCTGATCCGCTGGCAGCGCGACGAACTCGCCCGCCCGCTGCGTCTGCTGCTGCCGTGGGCGGCGCTTGCGCTGGTGGCCGGCGTCATCGCTTACTTCCAGGCGGACAGCGGGCCGTGGAAAACCGCTGCCGGTGTCGCAGGTTCGGCCTGGATCGCGCTCGGCACTGCGCGCTTCGTCTGGCAGCGTGTGCGCACGCATCGCAGCGCGCTGACGCCGGAAATGATCGGCATGGTGATGGCGCACGGCGGCATTGCAGTGTTTCTGATCGGTGCGCTGCTGGTGGAAGCGCAGATGCAGCAGCGCGAGATCGCGATGAAGCCCGGGCAGACGCTCACGCTGGGCCGCGACAGTTTCCGCTTCGACGGCGTACAGCGCCTGCCGGGTCCGAACTTCACCGCCAGCCGCGGCACGGTGGAAGTGTTCCGCGACAATCGGCGCGTGACCACGCTGCATCCGGAGAAACGCGAATACGCCAGCGGCGGCCAAGTGATGACCGAGGCCGCGATCAGGCCAGGCGTGAGCCGCGACGTGTTCGTCGCACTGGGCGAACCGCTGGGTGGCGATGCCTGGGCGGTGCGCGTGCATATCAAACCGTTCATTCGATGGATCTGGTTCGGCGCGGGTCTGATGGCGCTGGGCGGCTTTGTGACGGCAGTGGATCGGCGGTTTCGCGTCAAGCGAACGAACGACATCACTGCACCGTCCCCACGGACAAACGACGTCGTACCGGATGAGGCGGGCGAAACGTTCTCGAATGTTATTTCTCCTGATCGTTTGGTTGGACGCGTTCGCACAGGCGATGGCGATTTCGACTTGGCGGGAGACTCCGACTGATGCACGCCAAACGCTGGCTGCCCTTCGGCGCATTTCTGCTGATCGCCGCCCTGCTCGCCACCGGCGTGTGGCTGAGCCGTCGCGACAACCGCGAAGCCCTGCCGTCGCCGCTGATCGGCAAGCCCGCGCCTGAATTCGCGCTGCCGGTGCTGCATGAGCCGAGCCGCATCGTTACCTCGAAAGAACTGCGCGGCCAGCCGTATCTGCTGAACGTCTGGGGCAGCTGGTGCGTGGAGTGTCAGGTCGAACATCCGGTCATCACCCGCTTCGCCGAAACCAAGCGCTTGCGCGTGATCGGCTACAACTGGAAGGACGAGCCCGCGGATGCATTGGCGTGGCTGGAACGCTTCAACAACCCGTATTGGCTGGTACTAGTTGATATCGAAGGCGGCACCGCGATCGATTTCGGCATCTACGGCGCACCGGAGACCTTCCTGGTCGACGGAAACGGCATCGTGCGCTGGAAGCACGTCGGCGCGATGACCGACGCCCTTATTCGCGATGAACTGCTGCCAGCGCTGCAAGCCGTAGAGCGCAGCCGATGACGCAATTGCCCCCGACAGCCTCGCCAGCATCCGCTGCGAAGCCGATGACAGCCCAGCGCGAAACCAGAAAGCCCACGCTTAAACATTGGCTGTGGATCATCGTGGCGTTCTTTAGCCTGCTGTTCGTCATGACCTTCGGCGCGGAAGTGCTGAATTTCGCGTACCGCAGCTACACCAAGCCGCCCGCATCGCGACTGGTTGGCCAACCAATCCCCAGTTTCTCAATGCCGACCTTGAATGACCCTGCCCGCAGCGTCACCCGTCAAAGCCTGCTGGGGGCGCCGTATCTGCTCAGTACCTGGTCGAGCTGGTGCTTCGGGTGCAAAGAAGAGCATCCCGTCGTCACGCGGTTTGCCGAAAGTAAACAGATCCGCGTGATCGGCCTGAATATCCAAGACGAATCCGCCGACGCCAACGCCTGGCTTCAACGCTACGGCAATCCCTACGCGTTCACGCTGGTCGACTACAAAGGTAACGTCGCCAACCACTTGGAAATTTTGACTTCACCGCATCATATTCTGGTCGATGCCAAGGGTGTCGTACGCTGGAAGCGCAGCGCAGTCCTCAGCGAGGCGATGATTCGCGATGAGCTGCTGCCCGTCATCGCAACGATGGAACGCCAGCCGTGATCGCGATCGTCCGCCAACTTGCCCTCATTCTTTTATTGACGCTTGCCGCTGTGCCGATTGTTCTCGCGCAGAAAGCTTCCGACCCCACCCCGCTGCAGTTCCGCGATACCGTCGAGGAAACGCGCTTTCACGATCTGGTCGCTGAACTGCGCTGCGTGATGTGCCAGAACCAATCGCTGGCCGATTCCAACGCGCAGATCGCGATTGATCTGCGCCGCGAAGTGCTGGATCTGATGCGCGAAGGCCGCAGCGACGCGGAGGTTCGTGATTATCTGGTCGCGCGATACGGCGAGTTCGTGCTGTACCGCCCGCGGGTCAGCGGCACAACCTGGCTGCTGTGGTTTGGGCCGCTGCTGTTCGTGCTTGGCGCTGGCTTTGTGGTCTGGCGTCTGCTGCGCCGCGCCAACAGCGCGCCGCCCCCGGTCGACGACGCTCAGGAGTGGTGATGTCTTCTTCCTCGATATTCGCGCTGGTCGGCGCGCTTGTGACGCTGTCCGTCTTGGCAGTTGTGCTGCGCCCGATGTGGCGTGCGAAACCGCGCTCGGCGATGCTGCTGATCGTGGGGCTTACCTTGGCCTCTGCCGGTCTCTATCGGCAAGTTGGCAATCCGCTCGCGCTGGATGCATCGATGGTTGAGCGTCCGCAAACGATCGAACAGGCGCTGACGCAGCTGGAGCGTAATCGCGACAGTTTTCCCGATCACGAAGGCTGGGTGATGCTGGCCAGCACGTACGCCCGCGTCGGCAAACTCGCCCAAGCGCGCGATACCTGGGAAGAAGTGTTGAAACGCGCACCCGACGAGCCGGATTTTCTCGCCGCAGCCGCCGAAGCACGTGCGCAGACGGATGCACAGCGCCGCTTCGATCCCCGCGCGGTGCAATACCTGCAGCGCGCACTCAAGCGCAATCCCGAGCATCAGCGCACCCGGCTGTTCATGGGCATCGCGCTGCGCCAGCAGAACAAACCCGCCGACGCCGCCAACATGTGGCAGCCGCTGCTGGCTCAGGTCGACGCCGCCAACGCCGCAAGCCTTCGCGCCGAAGTGGACGCCGCGCGCAAAGATGCAGGCTTGCCGCCACTGCCGCCGCCAGCCGCTGCGATCACGTCGGCAAGACTGGTGGTGTACGTTGCGCTCGACCCAGCATTCGCAGCGCGCGTGCGACTGCGCGGTGACGCCACCGTATTCGTGATCGCGCGTGCGCCCGACGGCCCGCCGATGCCGGTCGCGGTCGAAAAACACACCATCGCCGATCTGCCGCTGACGGTGACGCTGGACGACGCCGACGGCCCAATGCCCACGGCGAAATTGTCGGCACTGCAGGAAGTAGAGGTCATCGCCCGGCTTTCGGAAAGCGGTAACGCGATACGCCAGGACGGCGATCTGGAATCGAAGCCGGTGCGCGTGCGGCTGCCGGCGGAGCAATCGGTGAAACTCATTCTCGGCGCAGAATGACCGCTGCACCGGCGTCGGGCATGCGCCGTCTCGCCGGTTACTTGCGATGGCTGATACTGCCCTGTGCGTTTGGTCTCGCACTGCCGCTGCTGGGCCGGTGGTTGCCACCCACAACGAACACCGTGACGTGGCTGCTCGATCTCGCCGCACACTGGCAATTGATCTATGCAGGGCTGTGGCTCGCGCTGTGCCTGCTGTGCATCGTGCGGACACGGCGATGGCTGCTGCTCGCGCCGCTGGCGCTGCTGCCGCTGTTCAGCGCAAGCAGGCCGCTGCCGCAGGCTGATGATGACGGAACACCCGCGCTGGTCGTCGTCGCCGCAAATGTGCATGTCGGCAATCGCAATCCTGCGCCGCTGCTCGCATGGTTGCGCGCGCATCCGGCGGATGTGGTGGTAGTGTCCGAACTCACGCCCGAATATGCGGCTGCGCTGCAGCAACAGCTTGGCGATGACTATCCGTACCGCATTCTGTCGCCCAAAAATTCACCGTTTGGTATCGGCATCCTCTCTCGCCGAATGCTCTACAAAGAACGTCGAATCGATCAAGACCCTGTCCAGGTGGTGATCGTGCAAGTGCGTGCCGGAAAACATACGACACGGCTCATTGCTGCGCATCCGATGCCACCGCTCGCAGCGCAGTGGCATGACAAACGGAACGCCCTGCTGCGGACCATTGCAGAAACGACCGACACACCGGTCATTCTTGCCGGCGATCTCAACGCCACACCGTGGTCCACCGCACTCACTGACGCAGCGCAAGGTGGCCTGCGACGTGCCACCGGCCTTGCGCCAACATGGCCTCATTGGGGGCGTGGCGTCTTCGGCATTCCGATCGATCACGTGCTCGCCTCCACATACTGGCAGCGCGGTGAGTCATCGCGCGGCCCCGATATCGGTTCCGATCACCGGCCAGTGCGCGTCACCCTGCACTGGGCCAAAGACGGCAACTGATTCGCATCGTCCTGTCTCGGAATACTGCGGCCTATCGCGTACGATCCGCGCACCCGCCACAACCCGCTAGAGTTCACGGATGACAGAATTCATACCCCCCGGCAGCCGCTTTGTGGCCCTGCCGGCAGTGTTCCCGATGAAACGCGGCGGTGCGCTGCACGGCGCGCGCATGGCCTACGAAACCTGGGGCACACTCAACGCAGCCGGCGACAACGCCATCCTCATTGTCACCGGGCTGTCGCCCGATGCACACGTCGCCAGTCACGCCGACAACCCCGAACCGGGCTGGTGGGAAGCGATGCTGGGCCCCGGCAAACCCATCGACACCGACCGCTGGTTCGTGGTGTGTGTGAACTCGCTGGGCAGCTGCAAGGGTTCCACCGGCCCCGCGTCGATCAACCCCGCCACCGGCCAGACCTATCGGCTGAGCTTCCCCGATTTGTCTGTGGAGGATGGCGCTGACGCCGCCATGCACGTGATTCGCAGCCTTGGCATCGAACGCCTCGCCTGCGTGATCGGCAACTCGATGGGCGGCATGGTCGCGCTGGCACTGTTGCAGCGCTCTCCGGGTATCGCCCACAGCCACATCAATATCTCCGGCGCCGCGCGCGCGCTGCCGTTCTCGATTGCGATCCGCTCGCTGCAGCGCGAGGCGATCCGGCTCGACCCGCAGTGGAACAACGGCGACTACACCGATGAGGTCTACCCCGAAGCCGGCATGCGCATGGCGCGCAAGCTGGGCGTCATCACCTATCGCTCGGCGCTGGAATGGGACGGCCGCTTCGGCCGCGTGCGCCTGGACTCCGACCGCCGCCTCGGAGACGACCCGTTCGGGCTGGAATTCGAGGTCGAAAGCTACCTCGAAGGCCACGCCCGCCGCTTTGTACGCCGCTTCGATCCCAACTGTTACCTCTACCTCAGTCGTTCGATGGACTGGTTCGACCTCGGCGAAGCCTGCTCGACCGAACAAGCGCACGGCACCTGCGAACAGGGCCTGTCGCGGCTGCAGCTGGAGCGCGCGCTCGCCATCGGCGTGCACACCGACATCCTGTTTCCGCTGCAGCAGCAGCAGGAAATCGCCGACGGCCTGCTCGCCGGCGGGGTCGACGCCCGCTGCCTGCCACTGCCTTCGCCGCAGGGCCACGACGCCTTCCTGGTCGACATCGCCCGCTTCGGGCCCGCTGTCCGGGAATTCCTGGATTCGCTCTAACCCCCGCTTTTGTAGGAGCGGCGGAAGCCGCGAAGCCCTCAGCATGTCGGCCATTTCGCGAACTGCAATCCCGGAACGATTCAGGATTGCCATCACCGATACGACTGAAGCGCTGAAGGCTTCGCGGCTTCCGCCGCTCCTACAAAAAGCGGGCAGCTCCGGACCCATGACCGCCGCACGCTGCTAGAATCCGGCTCATAACCCGGCAGCATGCCGTCATGGTGTTTCGTCATGTCCCTGAACGACTTCTCCTTGAACGACTTCCGCGGCCGCGCTCACCTGATCGAATCCATCGACACTGCCATTGCGCTGGGCGACCACACCGCCGTGGTCCAGTCCCTGCGCAGCGCCCTGTGCCGGATGATGCGTGAGAAGGCCGTGGAGCTGCCCAGCTGCGTGCTGGATCAGGTCGAAGGCCACTACGCCCGCCGCCAACTCTACGTCAGCCCGAAACACGGCTACGGCGTGATCGCCATGACCTGGGGGCCTGACCAAGGCACGCCGATCCATGATCACTCCGGCCTGTGGTGCGTCGAAGGCGTCTGGCATGGCCAGCTGGAAATCACCCAATACGACCTCAGCGAACACCGCGGCGACCGCTACCGCTTCACCGAAGTCGGCACGCTGATCGCAGGCACCGGGTCCGCCGGCAGCCTCATTCCACCGCACGAGTACCACACCATCCGCAACGCCAGCGACACCGACAACGCCGTGTCGCTACACATCTACGAGCGCCCGATGACCTGCTGCGGCATCTTCGACGCCACTGGCGACGGCTGGCATGTCTACGCCAACAAGCAGCTGCAGCTGGACCACGCCGCCTGAGGCAACCGCTTGATGTCGCGGCATACGGCGAGCTCGGCTATACTGCCGCCCCGCGCCGAAGTGGCGGAATCGGTAGACGCAGCGGACTCAAAATCCGCCGCCCTTAAAAGCGTGAGGGTTCGAGTCCCTCCTTCGGCACCACGTTAGGCCACGCAAACGCGTGGCCTTCGTTTTTTTGGGCACTGGTGAGCACATGACCGCACTCGCGACCAATCGTGACCTGTACCTTGCGCTGCAGGCATTGCTCGAAAGCCACCGCGACAGCACGCGCACATTGGAAACATATCTTTGCGCGCTGCTGGGATTGGCGATGCCATTCGATAACATGGCGGCGATTCCCAGCGACCATTTTCTATCCGCACTCAGCGCAGCGTTCGACGCCGAACCCGCAGCATTCGATCCACAGTGGCGTGAAGACGTGCGTGCGCTCAGCAACCACACGGAAGGGTTCGCAGGCTGGCGTGCGCTGGTGATCCGCCAAATCGTGGATCTGAATGACATGGCCGCCTGCGGATTACTGCAGAACGAATATCGACACTTCGGAATCGATGCGCCGCATGGTGGACGCTGGTACAACTTCGACACGCAAACCTATCTTGAATGCGCGTTGGCAGGCAGCTACGGCGGCTGGGAGCCCGGCGATTCCAGCGGCCGGCAGCTGGTGCCTGGACAAGTCGCCACGCTCGACAACGATGGCATATTGATCATCGTCGACGCTGCCGGCATACAGCGCCCAGAATTCGATCTGGCACAGATTACTTGGGAAGACTTCAAGGACTTCATCGTATGCGGGCAGATCTACGAGTAGCCGAAAAACCTTGTCGACCCAGCCGCTACACTCGCCGCACATCCATTCGCACCAGGAGCAGACATGAAAAGCGCAGGCATCACCATCATTGTCGCCGCCGCTCTGGTAGCCGGCGTCGTACTTTACGGAGTCTTCAAACCGCAGCCAATGCGTATGCCCACTGCGGCGCAGGTCAAGACCGAAGTGGAGGCGCTGAAAGCCAAAGCCGCAGAACAGCACCCGGGCATGGCGCAAAGCGATGCGATGAAACAGGTGGCGACGGCTCAGGCCAGTGAGCTGCTGAAAAAAGGCGATGCCGAAACCCGGGCCAAAACCGCAGCGAGCATTTTCTTCGGCTCGTATTACATGAATACCCGTGCACGCCCCGCGTACTGCCAGCAGCGCGGCGTGAATCTGGCATCGTTTGTCGCCGCGTTCAAACAGGCCCACAGCGAAGAACTGACGCGCGCCCGCGAGATCTTCGCCCGTGGCGGCATTGATCCCGAATCGTTGGTGCCGAAGATCCAGGACCAGTTCGTATCGATGGTGGACCAGGACATGAAGGACTTCGCCGCCGGCGCGCAAGTCGCACCGGAAAGCGCCTGCGAATTGTTCAATCAGAATTCGAAGATCATCGCCGAAGCCATCCAGCTTCCGCCTGAGGTCAAGCAGGCGCTGTTAGCTAAATACTGAGACCTGCGAGTCAACGGCAATCCGCTCAGCGGCAATCCGCCGGTGCCAGCCGCAGCGACTGCAGCACCTTGCCGTTGGCGTCCTGCACAAAGGCAGTCAGCCCCCAAGCGCCCTGCCCCAACTCGACGGTGATCGCTTTCGCCAACGGCGCCGCCCCAAGGGGCCACGGCCCCCACAGTTTCGTGACCACACGGTCGTGGTTGAGCGTCGTGCCGCCGTTCTCGCCCGCGCGCACCTCGGTCTTCGCGCTATCGATCGTCTGCGCCAGCCACACCTGCGCAGCCGAGCCTGTTTGCCCGCTGCGCACAGCGCCGAGACGAAGTTGGTGGCCAATGCCGGCATCAGGTTCCAACTGCAGCGCCAGTCCGGCTTGCGATGGTCCACGCGCGGAATCGAGTGCACGCTTGACCATCGGGGCTGCGCGCCAGGTCGTCTGCACCTGTGGGCCAATCATCACCTGCGGGGTATAGACGGTCGATTGCCCGGCCGCATTCACGCGCTGGCGCTGGCGCTCGGTGTGCCGGGGCGATGCGAAGCGGTCGGGCCAGCCCAGGTCGTCCCAGTAATCGACGTGAAAGGCCAGCCAATTCGCCTGATGCTGGCCGCTTTGGAGTTCACGCGAGAGCCAACGATCAGCCGGGGGGCAGCTGCTGCAGCCTTCGGAGGTGTACAGCTCGATGAGCGGCGTGATCTGGCCGCCGCTGCGAACCTCGCACCGCTCCGCAGCCGTGAGATTGCCTGCCACACCGCCGACCAACACCACCGAACTCACCAAAAAACGACGCATAGCCAACCCTCCAAGATCGAACGATATGGCAAAGAGTCACATCGAAGACGAAACGGTGCGCAAGACACCGTTCCGTCTTGTTGTCTTGGGATCAGCGCTTTGCACTGTCTCGCAAAGCCGCGACGATAGCCTCACCCACGCCGTGTGCCGATTGCGGATTTTGTCCAGTGACCAAGCGTCCATCGGTGACTACCTGCACCTGCCAATCGCCGGCGGCATGATGGATCGCACCGCGCTGTTGCAGCGTACTGGCGAGCAGGAAGGGCACCACGTTTTCAAGTTTCACCGCACGCTCTTCGTCGTCGGTGAAGGCCGCAACCTGCTTGCCTTCGACCAGATAGCGGCCGTCGCTGAGCTTCAGATTCACCAGCGCAGCGGGGCCGTGGCAAACCGCGCCGACCACGCCGCCGGCCTCGTAGATATCGCGCCCGATGCGCTGCACGCCAACGCTGTCGGGAAAATCCCACACGGTGCCGTGGCCGCCGGCATACAGCACCGCCGCATAGCGCGCGGGATCGATGCTGTCGACACTGGGGGTGGTGCGGATCGCGGCGCGGAAGGCCTCGTCATTCCAGTAGCGGGCGTTGATCGGATCATTCAGATCAAGGCCGTCGACAGGCGGCTCACCGCCCTGCACCGACGCAAATTCAACTTTCAGGCCCGCCGCTTCGAACACCGCAAGCGGATGGGTGACTTCACCCAGATAAAACCCGGTCGGGTCACCGGTATCGCCTTTCACGCCGTGGCTGGTCAGTACGATCAGGATAGGCTTGTCGGCCGGTACAGCAGGCTGGCCGGCGCCAGCGACCATGCTGGCGAACGCGAGGGAAAAGAGGCTGGTCATCGAACACTCCTGGGGGATGCGGCGGATTACCGCGACAACGAAGCAATCGATATCTGTCTTGTGTGCCCGATAAACAAGGCGAGGTACCAAGCCATGATGATTGCATCCAAGCGATGACTGTCATTTCACCCACCCCAAGGTGCATTGAAGCTTGGCAAAGTCTTCCGGGCCACGTCAGAGTGCTGGCGAATCCTGCGATCATAAGCAGGTGATGTCTTCGACAATGGCCCCATGAATTCGCTGCGTTTTTTGCTGCTCGCCTTCGCCCTGATCCTGAACACAAGCTGCGGGCAGACCCCCAGACCAACGCCGCCACCGCCCGTCGCGGCACCCGCACCGCCGGTGAAGCTCCGCATCGGTATCGCCTTGGGCGGCGGCGCGGCCAAAGGCTTCGCCCATATCGGTGTGATCAAGATGCTCGAAGCAAATGGCTTCAGGCTCGACGTGGTCTCCGGCACCAGCGCCGGCAGCGTGGTCGGCGCGTTCTATGCCAGCGGCATGGATGCGTTCCAGATGCAGCAGCATGCCGTGGCGCTGGACGAAGCCAGCATTCGCGACGTGACCCTGTTCAACGGCGGCCTGATCCGCGGCCAGAAACTGCAGGATTACGTCAACACGATGGTCGGCAACCGTGCGTTCGACCGAATGAAAAAACCATTCGCCGCGGTGTCGACACAGCTGGAAACCGGCGAACGCACCGTGTTCGTACGCGGCAACATCGGCCAAGCGGTTCGCGCGTCCTGCAGCATCCCGGGCGTATTCGAGCCAGTGAAAATCGGCGACTTCCATTATGTCGACGGCGGCATCGTCAGCCCGGTGCCGGTGGACGCAGCGCGACAGCTGGGCGCGGATTTCGTGATCGCCGTGGACATCTCCACCCGCACCACCGGCAAGACGCCGACAAACCTGCTCGGCGTGGTGAACCAATCGATCACGATCATGGGCCAGACACTCGGCGAGCAGGAACTCGCCCGCGCCGATATCGTCATCCGACCACAGGTCAACGACATCGGCCCGGCTGATTTTGAACAGCGCGCACGCGCGATCTTTGAAGGCGAGAAAGCCGCGTTGGTCGCCCTGCCGCAGATCCGCATCAAACTCGAACAGATGCGTCAGGCACGTGCAGCAGCGCAGGCCGCGCGGCGGAATCCCGCGCCCGCATTGCCTGAGAAATGCGAAGCGCCAGGTTTTATTGGCGGGCTGTTGGGCAAGGAAACAGAGTGCGGGCCGAAGGACAGGCGTTGAGGCATTGGGAAAGTTACGCAAAAAGAACGGCCGGGAATACCGGCCGTTCTTGTTTTTATACTCTTCCAGCATTCTTCAATGCGCTGAGGCTATCGGCCGGAACAACGCTTCCTGCAGAATCGCGGTTGAACGGCAGCTTTGAACTGACAAAGCAGCCAGATCGTTCTTACGGCGCAATAGATCCCCAAAATTGCGAGTAGGCGTTGGAGCGATTGGGTCTTTTTTCGCAAAACTCGAAGGAACTGAGAGCGTTCCTGTACCCGTCAAAAATTTCGATAGATGAGTCTGCACGTTGAAATTACGCGGCGTGATGTGAACAAAACTCGTTTCCGGGGTTGAGCCGACCGGGAATATCGCTGCAGGAGTTCCGTTGTAGCGTGTTTCACCGCCGTGACAGGCGTTGCACGTACCAAGAGACATTTTGTGACGGTTTACGTTCATGGCGCCGGGCGCATTCCAGACCGCAGAATCGGCAACAGAGAAATTAAAATTAGATCCGGTCAGAAAGGGTGCACCCAGCCATGTCAGCGGTACTGTACTCGTGCCCGAATTGATGTAGTTGGCCAGCAGCGGGGTATTGTTGTGACTGTGATGCGGAGTATTTTTAGTCGAAACAATATGCAGCATATTGTCGGCCTGCAGGTGGAATTCCCTGAGCTCCCAAGGGCCGCCGACTGGAATCGGAGCGCGCCCTGACAACGCAGGCGTTGGATCGAGGCCAATTTGTCCGCCGTACCCAACTAATGCGATCTCGTTCGTCCGTATCTGATTGATCGCACTCCCATTAGGCTTTAGACCGCCCGCGCCAGCCAGCGTAAACTGATCGGTGATCGCCTGCAGTGCCGGATTGAAGGCCGTACTTCCCAGCGTGATGTTGCCCAGCCCATTCCATTGCTGCGCATAGCTGCGGATCGCGGTGCATTGATTGATCGGCACTCCGTATTCAAGGATGACCGTGAACTCCATTGTCGAACAGCCGCCGTTTCTGTTGCGATCAACAACACCGAAAACGAAGCGGCCTTCGCCTGCGTTGATCGGTATCCCACCGCCACCGCCGTACCCAGAAGCGCGTCGTGAGCTGCTGCGCAAGTCAACGCGATTGACGATCGCAAGCAGACGCATCGGTGATTGGCCCAAATCGAGTTTGCCGTTGCTGTGCCGAGGCCAGGCATTAAGGATTCTGGCATTGATATTCGTGCGCGCAGGCACCGGGAAGCTGTTGATCGTATGAGGTATGTTCCAGGATTGCAGCCAGTTCTCGACGAAATCCGAGGGATTCACGCCGGTCGCGGAATTGTTTGCCATCTCGGTCATCAGTGTATTGAAAGTCCAGGCACCATTCTGAGTACCTGTATTGCCGCAAACGTCGTATGTTCTAGCGGGGTCCTGCACCACAGACAAATCGGTAATCATCAGCGTATTCGACGGGTCGAGACCCGGCGGTGGTGGAAGCGCGATCTGGCTGGGGAGAATCCTGAGAGCGGTCGATCGATCGCGCGCCATTCTCAAAGCTTCTGGATCGACAAACTCGAATTTCTCTTCACGCACCAATTCCCGGCCATCGAAAACCGGGAAGGACGACACCTCAGCTTCAGCAATTTGCCGCTTGCGGCTCTCCTGTTCTTCTTGGAACAAGTCGAAATCGAAATCTATCATGGCAGCAAAGCGCTTTGGATCTTTCGGGTCCCTTTTGAGCAGATATTCGCGCTTGTCGATAGCAAACTCGACCGCATCGCCAAGTACTTCTGCATTTTCATAACGAATCGCAAGCTCCGCATTGCCCTCCGGATGCCCCGCATTTTCCATGGGCGTTATTTCAAGATCGGACGGAATCGGTGGATTCTCATCAACAGGGGCAGGCTCTTCTGCCTTGTCGATCTGCGCAATAGCCGATGTCCGCTGCAGAGGAGCACTCACCGGCTCATTGCGCCAAGTATCCGGTTGAACGTTGGCGGCAGACGAGTCGCTCTTGGCTTGCTGCGCATCGCCTCCTGGCAGATCGCACCCTGACACGGCACAGGCGAGAAATAAAACGCTTGAACTGAAGATTATTTTTCTTCGATTTGATTCTGCTGGAATAATGCGCTGCATGACTGTGTCACTCCTGTGAACACGATGACGAATATCGGCAAAGCCGACCTTGAGTTGCGATGCGAACAGATCGTTGGAAGTACGATTATCGCCAGCAACTAGTACGCCACTATTGCATTGACGTCGAGCCCCTCTGTCAGTTCTTACAGGGTGGAAAAGTGTGATGGCGTCCCTGAAAAAAATCAAAAAAAAGACCGGCGGGGCCGGCCTTTCTTATTCGCATCAATTTCTCTCAGCGAAAACGATTGAAGTACACATTCACGCCCGCGAATCGCGCCTCTCGCTGCCCGGCCTGGCCGCACCGCTGCGATGCGGTTTCTGACCAGCGTGCGCGTGCGCGCCGCGGTCAGCGGGCTTGCCGTGCGGGCGGTGTGCCGGCTTGCGTGGAGCCGTGTTGCCTGCAGGACGCTGGTGGCCGCCACGGTTGATGGGCGGCATCGGGCCATCCATGCGAAGCGGATTTCTGGGCGCGAAGCCTTCGACCACGTCCATGACCACATCCGACTTCAGCAGGCGCTGGATCTGACGCAGCAGACCGGCTTCTTCCGACGACACCAGCGACAGCGCTTCGCCCTGCATGCCGTTGCGGCCGGTGCGGCCGATGCGGTGGATATAGTCTTCCGCGACCATCGGCAGGTCATGGTTGATGACCAGCGGCAGATTCGGAATATCCAGGCCGCGGGCGGCAACGTCGGTCGCGACCAGAATCCGCGCCTTGCCCGACTTGAACTGGTTCAGCGCCTTCTGACGCTGCGCCTGGCTCTTGTTGCCGTGGATCGCGACCGCAGGCAGACCGGCGGTTTCGAGCTGTTCGGCCAAACGATTGCAGCCGTGTTTGGTCTTGCCGAAGATCAGCACCTGATCGCCATGACGCTTGGTGAGGATGTCGATCAGCAGGTCGCGCTTGCGCGAGCCGTCGACCGGATGCACGCGATGGGTGATGGTCGCGGCGATAGCGTTCTGCGCCGAGACCTGCACATGCTGCGGATTGCGCATGAATTCCAGCGCGAGCTGCTTGATCTGCGATTCGAATGTGGCCGAGAACAGCAGGGTCTGGCGCTGTTGGGGCACGCGCGCGAGGATGCGCTTCATCGCCGGCAGGAAGCCCATGTCGAGCATGCGGTCAGCTTCGTCAAGGACCAGAATTTCGACCGCATCAAGCTTGGCCGAGCCGCGCTCCATGTGATCGATCAAACGGCCCGGAGTGGCGACCAGAATGTCGACGCCGCGGCGGAGGTTGTCCACCTGCGGACCCATCCCGGCGCCGCCGAAGATGGTGGTGACGTTCAGGCGCAAATATTTGCTGTAGCTGCGGATGCTGTCGGCGACCTGTACCGCGAGTTCGCGGGTGGGCACCAGAATCAGCGCACGCGGTTTGCGCGGGCCGGTGGCCGGCTTGTCGCTGTTGGCCAGGCGCTGCAGCAGCGGCAGGCCGAATGCGGCGGTCTTGCCGGTGCCGGTCTGGGCGCCGCCCAACAGGTCGTGACCGGCCAGTGCCAGCGGGATCGCCTGGACTTGGATGGGAGTCGGGGTGGTGTGGTTGTTTTCTGCAAGTGCGCGCAGCAGCGCGGGCGCAAGCCCGAGCGATTCAAAAGTCATGTTGTAACTCCAAAAGTAAAAATCACACCGCAAACGAATGCGGGATGTTACTCGGAGCTTTCCAAAACCGCGCCGCGAGCAAATTGAAACGACGCGCCACATGGCGGATCGTGTTCAGCGCGACGAAAGACGTGCGGAGAGTGCTGCGAAACCGGGCTTTGTAGCCGGGGCTGCAGCGGGCTGCCAATGGAAAACGGGCCAGCCGTGCGCGAAACAGGGCAAACTGTACGCGAAAAGTGCTTGATGCGCCAGCAAAAAACCGCCGCGGTGCTCCACAGCGGCGTTCAGAGCCCACCGTTCAGAGTTCGATCTCCGTGCCCGGACGGGCCAAGGTTGCGGTGATGCCATAAGCCTCACCCAGCTCACCGGCCAAGGCCTCACGGGCCTTGTCCTCGCCGTGCACCAGTGCGAGCGGCGGCCGCGTCGTGAACTGGCCATACCAGTCCATCAGGCCGCGCTGATCGGTGTGTGCCGACAGCCCGCCGACGGTGTGGCGCTGCGCATTCACACGCACGTCGTGGCCATGAATCCGCACCCACTTGGCGCCATCGACCAACCGCCGCCCTGTCGTCCCTTCCGCCTGATATCCAACGAACAACACGTGGGTCTCGCGGCGGTCAAGCCGGTGTTTCAGGTGATGCAGAATCCGCCCCGCATTGGCCATGCCCGACCCCGCGATCACGATCGCGCCGCGTTCGATGCGATTGATCGCCATCGATTCGTCCACGGTCTCGGTGATGTGCAGATTCGGCAACTTGAACGGGTTGGGACGCGTGTGCCAGACCTGTTTGGCCTCATCGTCGAACAGCTCCTCGTGCCGGCCGTAAACGTCCACCACCTTCGAAGCCATCGGGCTGTCGAGGAAAATCTGCCAGCGCGACATTTTCCAGTCGTCCCAGTGCTTGGCAAACCAATACAACAGTTCCTGCGTACGGCCGACCGCGAACGCCGGAATCAGCACGCAGCCGCCCGAACGCCAAGCCTGGTCAAGGATCCCCTCCAATTCATGGATGGTATCGGCGCGCTCGCGATGCAGGCGGTCGCCGTAGGTGGATTCCATCAACACCAGATCAGCATCGGTGATGACCGCCGGATCGCGCAGGATCGGCGTGCCTTTCGGGCCAAGATCGCCGGAAAACACCACTTTTTTGCCGTCGCCCCACAGCTCGACGCAGCACGAACCGAGAATATGGCCGGCATCGCGGAAGCACATCTCGACGCCCGGAAAGAGTTCGGTGCGGGTGTCGTATGGGATCGGTTCGACCCGCTGCATCGCCGCGCGCGCATCTTCCTTGGTGTACAGCGGCACCGCTTCTGGCTGGCCTTGCCGGCGCTTGCGATTGGCGCGCATCGCCTCGCCCTCGGCGATACCGGCAGCATCCAACAGCATGATCATCATCAAATCGGCGGTCGCGTTCTGCGCGTAGATCGGACCGCTGAAGCCGCGCTTCACCAACAGCGGAATACGGCCGATATGGTCGATATGCGCGTGGCTGACGATGAGCGCATCCAGGGCGGCCGGATCGAACGGAAAAGCCTCGGCGTTGCGGGCTTCAGCCTCGGGACTGCCCTGGATCATCCCGCAGTCGAATAAAAGCCGTTTGCCGGCCGTTTCGACCTCGTGAAGGGAACCGGTCACTTCGCCAGCGGCGCCGTGGAAGATGACTCGCATGCTGTTTTCTCCGGTGTCCGATCGAAGCCCGATCGAATTCGGCTCAAACTATCACGGCCGCGTGCGGCTCCGTGGGCCAGCGGGCCGTTTACCGGCGACATGACCTTCGACACCCGAAGCCCGGCCTGCGAAGCGCTACAGTCCGTCACTGCCCATCCGGGCGCGTCCGTCAATCCATGCCAAGCCCTCCGGGCCGGAGATCCAGTGAACGCTCAAGCCTCATCCATTCTCAAACCACGCATGCTGATGCTGTCGCTCGCCATTGCCGCGTCCGTGTCCGCAGTGTCCACGATGGCTGCCGCACAGCAGACCGCACTGACGCTGGATCAAGCCAAGCTGCCGCCTTACAACCAGTTCAAAGCGGCCGATCTCGACGCCAGCAAGAACGCCTGTGCCGACTTTGGCGGTTTCGTCAACGGCAAGTGGCTGGCGACGAATGCCATCCCCGGCGACCGCACCTCGTGGGGCGCGTTCGAAATGCTCGGCGAGCGCTCGATCGCAGTGCAGCAACAGCTGGCCGAACAAGCCGCCGCGATGAAAGACGCCAAAGGCGTCGAGAAGATCGTCGGCGATTTCTGGGCCACCGGCATGGACGAGGCCAAGATCAACGCCCAGGGCATCGCTCCACTCAAAAGCCGTCTGGACGCCATCGATGCGCTGGCCAATGGCCCGGCGGTCGCCGAGCATCTCCGCCGGTCGTTCGCCAAAGGCGAAGGCGCGATTTTCGGCTTCGGCCCGAGCGCGGATTTCAAAGACTCTTCGATGAACATCGCCTACGCGGCGCAGGGCGGACTGGGTCTGCCCGACAAGGCGTATTACTTCGATGCCGACAAGAAAGAGAAGCTGGCTGCGTACGAGCAGCACATTGCCAAGGTGCTGGAGCTCTCCGGCATTGCTGCTGCCGAGGCCGCCAAGCAGGCGAAGGACGTGATCGCGTTCGAAACCCGGCTTGCCAAGGTATCGAAGTCCAGCGAAGAACTGTCGCGCGATGTGTCGCTGTACTACAACCCCGTGAGTCTGGCCGACGCCGACAAGCTGACCCCGAATTTCCCGTGGACGACATTTTTCGAATCGCAGGGCGTGGCCGCGCCGAAGACGTTCTCGCTGGCGATCCCCGCTTTCCATACCGAATTCGACAAGATGCTCAGCGACACGCCGGTGACCACCTGGAAAAGTTATCTGCGTTTCCACACCGTCGACGGCGCATCGCCGTTCCTGAGCGAAGCGTTCGTGCAGGAGAACTTCAACTTCTATCGCAAGGCGCTCCGCGGCCAGAAGGAAATGAAGCCGCGCTGGAAGCGCGTGCTCGACACCATCGAAAGCCAGAGCGGCGAAGCGCTGGGTCAGATGTACGTCAAAGTGGCGTTCCCCGCCGAGTCCAAGGCACGGATGGAGGAACTGGTCAAGAATCTCAGCACCTCGCTGAAGGGCCGCATCGAAGGCCTGGCCTGGATGAGCCCGGAGACCAAAAAGAAAGCGCTGGAAAAATGGGCCACGTTTACTCCGAAGATCGGTTACCCGGACAAGTGGCGCGATTGGGCGGGTCTGGAAACATCGCGCGGTAGCTATATCGAGAACGTACTCGCCGCGAACGCGTTCAATTACCAGTGGAATCTGTCGAAGATCGGCAAGCCGGTGGACAAGACCGAATGGGGCATGAGCCCGCAGACGGTCAACGCTTACTACAACCCGCAGCAGAACGAGATCGTGTTTCCGGCCGCGATCCTGCAGCCGCCGTTCTTCGACGCCAAGGCCGACGATGCGCTGAACTACGGCGGTATCGGCGCGGTGATCGGCCACGAAATGATCCACGGCTACGACGATCAGGGCAGCCGCTTCGGGCCTACCGGCAATTTCGAGAACTGGTGGACGCCGGCTGACGCTACCGGCTTCTCGGCCCTGACCAGCAAGCTGATCGCGCAGTTCAACGCCTATGAAGCAGCCCCGGGCAAACAGGTGAACGGCACGCTTACGCTGGGCGAGAACATCGCCGACCTCGGCGGCCTCGCGGTGTCCTACGATGCTTTCAAGCGCGCGACCGCAGGCAAGCGGGACGCGAACATCGACGGGATCAATCGCGAACAGCGCTTCTTTCTGAACTGGGGCACCGTATGGCGCCGTAACTTCACCCCCGAAGAGCTGAACGTCCGTCTGACCACCGACTCGCATGCGCCGGCGAACTTCCGCGCCATCGGCTCACCGTCGAACCACCCGGCGTTCGCTGCGGCGTTTTCGTGCAAAGCCGGCGATGCGATGGTGCGGGATGGCGAAAAGCGGATCGTGATCTGGTGACTCCGGAGTCGACCGCGGCGGATTTGAAATCCAATACGGTCAATCATGATCCCATCGCAGGATCGAAGGCCCGGGGTAACTCGGGCCTTCTTGTAACAGGATGCCTGCCTGCATCCATGCTCTGGCGCACCCCGTATTCAATCGCATGTACGCCTTTCAAACCCCTTCATTCATCCAACTCACCGGCATCGGACGCGCAGACCGCTCTTACAGCCTTGCCGTGCACAGGCGCACGATGACACATACCCTCTTGCCGCCAAGCCCGTTGTCCGGGAACATGACATGCTGTCTCTCCGTCGTTGCCGCAGGATCCCGGATGCTCGATTTGCGTACTGACCACACTGCCCAGGATTCGTCCGGGCTGAACGGATTGCTGGTGGATGTCGCAGCCGGCAGCCGCAATGCCTTCGAATCGCTCTATCGCGCCACGTCGTCGAAACTGCTCAGCGTCTGCCTGCGTGTGCTGTCGGATCGCGCCGAGGCTGAAGACGTGCTGCAGGAAGTCTTCACCACGATCTGGCACAAAGCGCATCAGTTCGACCCGACCCGCGCCAGTCCAATTGCCTGGCTGGCAATGATCGCCCGCAACAAGGCGATCGACCGCCTGCGCTCGCAGCCTGCGCGCGGCACCTTGGCGCCGATCGAATTCGCCGACGACATCGCCGATGCCGGCGCTTCGCCGCTCCAGACGGCCGTTTCCGCCGACGAACGCGAACGATTGGAAGCCTGCATCAGTCAACTCGATCCACGGCGGCAATCCTTGATTCGCGCTGCCTTCTTCGATGGCTCGACCTACGAGGAGCTGGCCCAGCGCATCGCTTCGCCGCTTGGTTCGGTGAAAAGCTGGATCCGTCGCGGGCTGCTGCAATTGCGCGGGTGCCTCGAAGCATGAACGTCCGCAATCTCAACGAACACACTTTGGACGGCAACGAACCGCCCTCGGCCGATCTGTTCGCCGGCGAATACGTGCTGGGCGTGCTCGACGCCGACCAGCGCCGCGAAGCGCAGAACCGGATCGAAAGCGATGCCGGCTTCGCGCGTCTTGTCGCCGACTGGGAATACCGGCTGGTGCCTCTGCTGGATACCGAAGACAGCGCCGAGACGCCGTCACACCTATGGCCGCGCATCCGCACCCGTCTCGGCTGGTCGGCGATCGAAACTCCGCGCAGTGAAGCCAACCGTCAGAGCCTGTGGCAGAGCGCTGGGTTCTGGCGCGCTGCGGCGGGCCTGGCCACGGCTGCCGCAATCGCAGCCGTCGTCATCGGCCCGCTTGGCCTGCTCCAAACCAATACGCCGGTTGGGCCAGATCCCGTCGCGGTACAGCCCACTCAGCCGAAGCCGCCAACGCCTCCGGTCGAAGATCCTGACGCGCCGAAACCGGTCAGCACCCTCGCCCGCGACGACGGCAGCACCGGCTGGCTCGCCTCGGTCGATCCGGCCGGCGGCACCGTGCTGATGGTGCCAGTGCCTTCGGCCGCAGACGCCGATGGCCGCGTGCCCGAACTGTGGCTTATCCCACCGGGCGAAAGTCCGCGATCATTGGGCGTCGTTTCAAACGACCGGTCGCACACCGTCAAGGTGCCCGATACGCTGCGCAACGCACTGGCGAAAGGCGCTCTGCTGGCGGTGACGCTGGAACCTGGCGGTGGCGCACCGCAGGGCATTCCAACCGGTCCGATTATCGCGAAGGGCGATATCGTTACGCTGTAGCGTTCAGCGGGAAAAGGCATCAGTCATTCCAGCCGTTCGCGAGGCGGATAGAAGCTTTTGTTCCTGTTTTGATCTAACACAGCACAAAACAAGATTGCTTCGCGGGACCGCTCTGTGGTTCGTGAAGACAGCGTGGATGCTGCTCAGCCCGGCGTGAAAGCGATTTCCACCCGCTGTCCACAACCCGGCTCAGTGCATCCAAAGGATCCGGATCGCCGTATTTGGAAGCGACGTTGAAGGAGTTACCAATGCCGGTTGCCAGGTTGCCAGATCCCGAATCATCGAACCCGCCGCAGTCGCAGAACGATCCCCAGCGCGGTCGTTTGCGCGCCACGTTTGCGCGGTGGTTCGACACCAGCGCCAACAGTGCTGAATTGGCCAACGACAGCGATCGCGTGGACTGGCTCAGAGCAGTGCCCTTTCTCGCGATGCATCTGGCATGTTTTGCGGTGTTCTGGGTAGGCGTATCGCCGATTGCCATTGCCGTCGCGATTGCGCTGTACACAGTGCGGATGTTTGCGATCACCGGCTTCTATCACCGCTATTTCTCGCACCGCACCTTTCGCACGTCGCGCGCGGTGCAGTTCGTATTCGCGCTGATCGGTGCATCCTGCGTGCAGCGCGGGCCGCTGTGGTGGGCCGCGCATCATCGCAATCATCATCGCCATGCCGACACCGCACTCGACGTGCATTCGCCGGTGGTGCACGGATTCTGGCGCAGCCATGTGGGCTGGTTCCTCACCCGCGGCGGCTTTCGCACCGATCTGGAACGCGTCCGCGATCTGGCCCGCTATCCCGAACTGCGCTGGCTTGATCGCTACGACATCGTGGTGCCGGTCTTGCTTGCGGTGGCGCTGTTCATGATCGGCGGTTGGCTGGAAACCGCAGCCCCGGAACTTGGCACAAGCGCCGGTCAGATGTTGGTCTGGGGATTCTTCATCTCCACCATTACCCTGTTCCACGCCACCGTCACCATCAACTCGCTCGCGCACCGCTTCGGCAAACGCCGCTTCGACACCCGCGACGACAGCCGCAACAATCTGTGGCTGGCGCTGATCACTTTTGGCGAAGGCTGGCACAACAACCATCATTTTTTCCCGGGATCGGCCCGCCAGGGTTTTCGATGGTGGGAGATTGATCTCACCTACTACACGCTGCGCACGATGGCGCTGTTTCGTCTGGTCCACGACCTGAAGCCGGTGCCTGCATGGGTCGCTGCGAAAGCGAGAGCCCGCTGATGCGTATCGCGGTGATCGGATCGGGCATCGCCGGGCTGGCATCGGCGTGGCTGCTGTCCCAACAGCATGCTTCTGAGCAGCATGAGGTCGTCTTGTTCGAAGCCAACGATTACCTTGGTGGCCATACCCACACCCACGACATCACCCTGCAGGGCAAGCACTACGCGGTCGACACTGGCTTCATCGTTCACAACCCCCAGCACTACCCGCTGCTGACCGCGCTGTTCGCGGAACTCGGCGTCGAATCGCAGCCGACCACGATGAGTTTTTCGGTGCGCAACGAGGCCAGCGGCCTGGAATACAACGCCACCGATCTCAATGGCATGTTCTGCCAACGTCGCAATCTGATCTCGCCGCGCTTCTGGGGCATGTTGCGCGATCTGTTGCGGTTTTATCGCGAAGCGCCGGCCCTGCTGGAGATGCCCGGCGAAGGCCCGACCTTGGGCGATTACCTCGCGCAGAGCGGTTACGGCGCGATGTTCCGCGATAACCATCTCGTGCCGATGGCGTCGGCGCTGTGGTCGTCCGCTTCGGCGCGGATCCTCACGTTTCCGGCCAAGTATCTGGTCCAGTTCATGGCCAACCACCAGATGCTGCAGGTCAACGACCGCCCGCAGTGGCGCGTGGTGCGCGGCGGATCCAACACCTATGTCAACGCGCTGCGTGCGAAGTGGCGCGTGCAGGAACGGCTGAATACGCCGGTAAAAATGCTGTTGCGCGATCGTGACGGCGTGACCGTGTTCACCGAAAACGGCGCCGAACGCTTCGACCAGATCGTGCTGGCATGCCATAGCGACCAGGCGCTGCGGCTGTTGAACGACGCCAGCGACGCCGAGCGCTCGATCCTCGGCCATATGCCCTATCAGGCCAACGAAACCGTGCTGCACACCGACGCTTCACTGCTGCCGCGACGGCGCAATGCGTGGGCAGCGTGGAACGCGAACATTCCGCGCAGTGCCGGCGAAGTCTGCACCGTCAGTTACTGCATGAACCTGCTGCAGGGCATTGATGCGCCGGAGCCGCTGGTCGTCACACTCAATCGCACTGATGCCATCGATCCCACAAAAATCCTGCGCCGCATGCAGTATCACCACCCGGTGTACAGCCACGCCTCGGTCGCCGCACAGGCGCGCAAAGCCGAAATCCAGGGACTGCGCCGCACCTGGTTTGCCGGCGCGTACTGGGGCTGGGGCTTTCATGAAGACGGGATCCGCAGCGCAGTCGAAGTAGCGCAGGCGCTCGGCATGCCATGGCATTCGCAAATGAAGATATCCGTTGCACCGTCCGCTGTCCCCGCACCGGCGGGTGTCGCAGCATGAGCGAACCGCTCGCCAGCGCTGTGTACGAAGGTGTGGTGCGGCACCGTCGCCACACGCCGCATCCGCATGCGTTCCGCTATCGCATGGCGCAGCTGTATCTGGATCTGGACGAAATCGATCACGTGTTCGACCGCCGCTGGCTATGGTCGGCGAAGCGACGCAATCTCGCCGAGTTCCGGCGCGGCGATTATCTGGGTGACCCCGACCAGCCGCTGAGCGAAGCAGTGCGCAATCGCGCGTCCGCGGTGCTCGGTCGCCGTCCCGAAGGTCCGATCCGTCTGCTCACGCACCTGCGCTATGCCGGACTTGTCTTCAATCCGGTGAGTTTCTATTACTGCTACGCCGCCGACGGAACCACGCTCGACTGCATCGTCGCGGAAATCACCAACACACCGTGGAACGAACGCCACGCCTATGTGTTGCCGATTGAAACCGCGGAGATCCACGGGCGGGCGCGGCACTGGTCATTCGCCAAACAGTTTCATGTGTCGCCCTTCATCGAGATGGAACGCGACTACGGCTGGCGCTTCACCGCACCGCACGATGACCTGCACGTGCAGATGGATGTGTTCCGCAACGGCGAACGCGAGTTCGATGCCACCCTGCATCTGCAGCGCAAGCCGCTGAACGCCGCGTCGCTGCGTCGGGTGCTGTGGCGCTATCCGCTGATGACCGCGCAGGTGGTTGGCGCAATCCATTGGCAGGCGCTGCGCCTGTGGCTGAAACGCAATCCGGTCCACGACCATCCCGCAAAACAGATCGCTGCCCGAGATTCACGATGAACGAGATCGCCAAAACCGCGACTGCCGATAACCGCGTCGAGTTCAGCACTTTCGACCGTTTCCTGCGTCAGCGCCTTGTCGCACAAATGGCGCAACTGCGTCATGGCCGGCTGGTGCTGCGCGATGCGCTGGGCACCGTGACGCTTGGCGAATCGCAGGACGTCGATTGCGATCTTGAAATCAATCTTGATGTCACCGACCCCGGTTTCTATCGTGCGGTCGCCGCCAACGGCAGTGTCGGCGCGGGCGAGTCGTATATGGACGCCCAGTGGCGCTGCGACGATCTGGTCGCACTGATCCGCCTGCTGGTGCGCAACCGCGATCTGCTCGACGGCATGGAAACCGGGCTCGCACGGATCGGCGGTCTTGCGATGCGCGCCTGGCACACACTGCGTCGCAATACCCGCACCGGCAGCCGTCGCAACATCGCCGCGCATTACGATCTGGGCAACTCGTTTTTCCAGCTGTTCCTGTCGCCGGATCTGATGTACTCCTCGGGCATCTGGGCCGGCGAAACACAGGCACCGGATCAAGACAGTCTCGACGCGGCATCCACACGCAAGCTCGACCGCATCTGCCGCAAGCTCGACCTCAAGCCAAATGACCGGGTGGTGGAAATCGGCACAGGCTGGGGCGGTTTTGCGCTGCACGCAGCACAGCACTATGGTTGCCACGTCACCACCACGACCATTTCGCGCGAGCAGCACGCACTGGCCGCACAGCGCGTCGCCGATGCGGGGCTCGAAGATAAAGTCACCCTGCTGCTGGAGGATTATCGCGACCTCACCGGCAGCTACGACAAGCTGGTGTCGATCGAGATGATCGAAGCGATTGGCGCACAGTTTCTGGATACGTATTTCGGCAAGCTCGGCGCATTGCTCAAGCCTGATGGGCTTGCACTGATCCAGGCGATCACCATCGAAGATCATCGCTACGAGCAGGCGCTGCACTCGGTCGACTTCATCAAGCGCCACGTCTTTCCAGGCAGCTTTATTCCGTCGATTGCGGCGATGGTCTCCGCCAAAGGCCGCGCCAGCGATCTGGCGCTGATCCAGCTGGAAGATTTCGGACTGTCGTACGCGCGCACGCTGCAAGCCTGGCGCACACGTTTTCACGCTGCGCTGCCGCAGGTGCGCACTCAGGGCTACGACGAGCGCTTTATCGCGATGTGGGATTTCTATCTGGCCTACTGCGAAGGCGGCTTTCGCGAGCGCTCAATCGGAGTTGCGCAGCTGCTGATGGCAAAACCCGGCTACCACACACCGGCGCCAATGCCCGATTTTCCGAAGACCACGGCGTCGAAAGCGAAGCCGTCGAACAGCGAGCTGCAGGCGTGACATTCTGGGGCAATCTCATCGGTTATCAGATCGTCTGGTTCAGCGCCATCATCGGCGCGGGACGCGGGCTGTGGTGGCCGGGCGTGATCGCTGCAGCGGTATTCATCCTCCTGCATCTGGCGTTCGCTCGCCAAAGCGCAGCGCAGCGTTTGATCGACGTGCGGCTGCTTGCCATCGCGGTGCTCATCGGCACATTGCTTGATGGCACTGTCGCGGCGTCGGGATTCGCGCGTTATGCCGCCAGCGATGCGACGCTGCTGCCGGGCGGCGCTCCGCTGTGGATTCTCGCGATGTGGGCGTCGTTCGCGCTGACGCTGCGGCATTCGATGACTTTTCTGCTTGGCCGTCCGGCTGTCGCGCTGCTGTTTGGCGCGCTTGGCGGCCCGATCGCGTATTTGGGCGCAGCGCGCGGTTGGCAGGCGATTGCGTTCGCAGAGCCGCGCTGGATGGCACTGCTTACCTTGGCGATTGGATGGGGGATCGCCATCCCGCTGTTGACGACACTGGCGGTGCGTTGGTCTACACCCTCAGCCGCTTCCATTCAACCCGCACCCAAGCGCGCGTGACAGGCGCACACGATGACCGACTTGATGAGCGACACGCGATGAACAAAACCACCACGATGACCAACGAACTCGCCCAGGATGCTGCAGGCCCCGGCCTGATCGGCCTTGCCGAACGCGGCCTGCTGCCCGACGCACTGCTGCGCTACGGCATCCGTCGACAGTGCAAGGACCGCCTGCAGACTGAGCTTGCCGGCGGTCTTGATGCACAGGCGGAGCGCTTCTGCGAGCGCATCGAAGATCTGCGCAACAGCCCGGTGGCTATTCATACCGACGCCGCCAATGCGCAACACTACGAATTACCACCGGCGTTCTTCAAACTCAGCCTCGGCAAGCGTTTGAAGTATTCCTGCGCCTACTACGCGCGCGGCGATGAAACACTGGATCAGGCCGAAGAAGCGATGCTGGCCCTCTACGGCGAGCGCGCGGAACTCGCTGATGGTCAACACATTCTGGAACTCGGCTGCGGCTGGGGCTCGCTGACGCTGTGGATGGCGGAGCGTTTTCCTAATGCGCGCATCACCGCGGTTTCGAATTCAAAACCGCAGCGCGAACACATCGAAGCGCAGTGCCGGATACGCGGCTTCGAGCACGTGCGCATCATCACCTGCGATGTGAACCGGCTGCAGCTGGATGCAGCGCAGTTCGACCGCTGCGTCTCGATCGAAATGTTCGAACACATGCGCAATTACGAAACGCTGCTGGGCAACATTTCGGGATGGCTCAAGCCCGGCGGCAAACTCTTCGTGCATATTTTCGCGCACAAGACCCAGATGTATCCCTTCGAGACCGAAGGCGAGGACAACTGGATGGGCCGACATTTCTTCACCGGCGGCCTGATGCCGGCTTCGGACACGCTGCTGTGGTTCCAGCGCGATCTGAAGATCGAACAGCGCTGGCACGTCGACGGCACCCACTATCAGCGCACCGCCGATCACTGGCTCGAAAATCAGGACGCCGCGCGCGACGACGTCATGGCGGTGATGCGCGAAGCCTACGGAGAAGCGACTGCGGCCCTGTGGTTCCAGCGCTGGCGGATGTTCTGGATGGCCTGCGCCGAAATGTTCGGCTACGCACAGGGACAGGAGTGGCTGGTGGCGCACTATCGTTTCGCACGCCCAGATGCGTTGTCGTCTTCAACCGGAGTATCGTCATGAAAAAAGGGCTTGTCGTCATTCTGATCGCCTCGCTGGGAGCCATCGCCTTGTTCACTTTCAATGCCAACGGCAAAAACCCAATACCCCCGGTCGCAAACGTCGATCTGCCGCGCTTCATGGGCGACTGGTACGTGATCGCGAACATTCCCACCTTCGTCGAACGCGAGTCCTACGACGCGGTCGAAACCTACGAAATCCGCGATGACGGCAAGATTCAGACCACGTTCCGCCAGCGCAAGGGCAGCTTCGATGCGCCCATCGACACCATGCGTCCGGTCGGCACCGTGCGCAAAGGCACCAACAATGCGGTCTGGGGCATGCAGTTCATCTGGCCGATCAAAGCCGAGTACGTCATCGTCTATCTTGACGACGACTACACACAGACCATCATCGGCCGCAGTGCGCGCGACTACGTATGGGTGATGGCACGCACGCCGCAGATTTCGGAAACCGACTACGACGCGCACGTCGAACGCCTGCGCGGGCTTGGCTACGACATATCCAAGCTGAGGCGTGTACCGCAGCGCAGTCCGGCGGATCGGGCGAATTCCGCGCCCTGAAGTCGTTCCGCAAGGCGCGCCGAACGTGACGCAGGCGGGGTTCGGCGCCCCGGGCAGCCTTGCTACACTGCCAACACCTCAAAGAAGGACCGACACCTCGATGCCGACCCTGCCTGTCCTGCGTCCTTCCGCCCTTGCCCTTTGCCTTGTGATCGCGATTGCCGCGCCGCATGCAGACGCCGCCAAGAAGCGCAAACCTTCCGCGCCTGCACCCAAAGCGGCATCCGCTGCTACGGGATGCACCGACTTATATGCTTTCGCCAACGCGGACTGGCTCAAGTCGCATCCGCTGCCGGCCGAAGGCAGCGTCAGTGCCCTTGGTGAACTCGCGGCACGCGCGCAGCAGCAGCAGCGCGATCTGCTTGAAGCCGCGGCCACATCGCCGCAGACGCCGGTACAGAAACTGCTCGGCGATTTCTGGGCCAGCGGCCTTGACGAAGCCGCGGTGGAACGCGACGGCGCCGCGCCGATCGCACCCCTGCTCGCGCGCATCGACGCCATCAAAAAACCCCAGGACGTTGCACCCGCGATCGCAGCGCTGCACCAGGTCGGCATCCCGGTCGCGTTCAATTTCACCTCCGACATCGATCTCAAACAGCTCGACACATACCTGGGTTATTTCGCACAGGGCGGTCTCGGCCTGCCCGACCCCACGTTCTATACGCGCACCGATGCCGATGCGCGCGCGCTGCTGGGCCGCTACAACGGCTATGTGCAGAAGATCCTTGCGCTGTCGGGCACGCCACAGGCGAAACTCGCCAGCGAAGCACAGCTGGTGATCGATCTGGAAACGCGGATCGCACGTCTGTCGAAAACGCAGACCGAACTGCAGGGCCTCAAGGCCAACTACAGCCCGGTGCCAACCAAGGATTTCGCGAAAAAATACCGCAACCTGCAGCTGGCCGCCTTCCTCAAGGCGCAGAGCGTGACCGCCGATCAGGTGTCGATGGACACCGCGTTGTTCACCCAGATCGACAAACTGGCCGGCAGCCTGAAGCCGGCGCAGTGGCAGGCGTATCTGCGCTTTCACGTCGGCAATACGATGGCGCCGTATCTCAGCAAAAACTGGCGCGACGCCGATCACGAATTCCGCGGCAGGCTGCTGCGCGGAGAAGACGAACCCGCGCCGCGCTGGCTGCATGTACTGGACGCGATCAATACCTCCGCTGGCGCGATGGTGGCGAATGAATACGCTGCACGCTATCTGCCGGAGGCAACACGTGAGCGCGCCGATGTGATCGCGCGCGGCGTCAAGGAATCGCTCGGCAACGCGATAGAACGCAACAGTTGGATGGACGCGCAAACCAAGATCGAAGCGCGCACGAAACTCGACCGCGTCAAGATCGAAATCGGCAAACCGCGCAGCGATCTGGACTTTTCCGCGCAGCCGATGGGCAGAGGCAGTTTCGGCAGCAACATTTTGATCGCATCGACCTGGCACCATCGCGAAGAAATGAAGCGCATCGGCCGCGCCAACGCCGACCGGCGCTGGGACGTGCTGCCGCAGTACCCGGCGTTGAGCTATGACCTTGCGCACAACCGCATATACGTCACCGCCGCGGTGCTGCAGCCGCCGGTGCTGGACATGAGCCAACCGCTGCCCGCGCAGTACGGCGGCTTCGGCGCGATGGTCGGGCATGAGATGACCCGCGCCGTCGACACCAAAGGCCGCCGGATCGACGCAGCGGAAACCCTGCGCGATTGGTGGTCACCGGCCACCACCGCCGCATGGGACGCGCGCATCGCACCGCTCGCCGCTGTTTACAGTCGCTTCGCCTATCCGGGCAACCCCGCGCTGAAACTCGACGGCGCGCGCACACGCGACGAGAACGCCATCGATCTCTCCGGTCTGGAACTGGCCTGGGCCGCCTACGAAAAAGCCGAATCTCAAGCGACCGCCGCGAATCAACAGCAGTTCTTTCGCGGCTGGGCACGCCTGTGGGCGCAACAGCTGTCGGCGCAAACCGCCGCAGCGCACGCAACCTCATCGATGCATCCTCACGGCCAATGGCGCAGCAACGCGCCCGCCATGCAGTTGCCCGCCTTCGGCAAAGCATTCGCATGCAAAGCCGGTAATGCGATGTTGATCCCGGAAGCAGAGCAGCTCTCGATCTGGAAATAAATCAGCTGGCTGCGTAGGTTGGGCTGAAAAGCCCAGCATCCCCGCAACAAATCGCCGTTCTGCAGAGTAGGCTGGGCTGAAAAGCCCAGCGTTTTTTATGACGATGCTGGGCTTTTCAGCCCAGCCTACTTTGCAATCCAGCCTACTCCATCACTGCCGCTTTTGAATTCACTTTCAACCACGGCCACCAGCCGCGGCCGGTCAGCGCGTATCGATCCGCAGCGCGCTCAAAACAATTACGCACGCTGACCCCGCCGAACAGCAGGTACAGGGGCAAGAACAGCGGCCCCAGCGCCATGTACTGCAGCACGTGCGCGCGTTCGTGATCGCCGATGCGGGTTTTTGGCTGAACGCACCAGCCTGCACGGTGCGCGTAGGTCGTACACAGCGCATCAAGATGGACATCGGTACTGAGCATGACGTTGCCCAGTGTCATCGCCCCGCCCGGCCCCATCGGGAACCGGTGAAACACCAGCGCAAGGTCGTGTTTGCGGAACTTGGGGCGGGCGCCGAACGGCATTGCCAACACGCCGACGATCGCCCCGATCAACGTATTGGGCAAGGTCCACAGCACGCCGAATGCAAGCAGCAGCCGTGATTGCCAGCGATTCAAGCGCTGCCCTCTTCCGGGATCAACAGCCACAGGATCAGATACACCAGAATGCCCGGAAACGCCGCGGACAGCGCCGACAGCAGCACATAGATCACGCGCAGCAGCGTCGGGCTCCAGCCGAAGCGGGCGGCGATACCGCCAACGACGCCGACCAACACCCGGTCATTGCGGCTGCGGGCGAGCGTTCGCGTTCCGGACATAAGTACCTCGATGAATGGCGTGCGGCGATTGTCTAGCGCGGACCCGCGCCGCGCAATGTCTGCAGCCGCTGTCTGAACCAGCGTTCGGATGGCTCGGCGGCCTTGCCCGGACAGCGCACGCGGTAGGCTTTGCCGCTGATGCTGCTCTTGCTGGCGGCGCGCTCGATAAACAGCTCGGCAGTGTCGGCCATGTTGCGCTTGCGCAGGTAATCGAATTTCTTCTGCAGGTGCGCGCGGGCGGCCCTGGCATCGTGCCAACTGCCGTTACGCTCGAATTCGCACTTGGAGGCTCCAAGCTCAGCGATCAGCGCATCAATCTCGCGCTGTGCTTTTACAGTGGGCGCTGCCGAAGCGACCAAAGCAGCCGACCACAGCGCAGTGGCGGTGAACGCAGCGATCAGGCGCGGGCTATACATCACTTCGCGCGCTTCGCAAGCCAATCGTGGATCGCCGACGGGACTTCTTTCTGCGCACGGCCCGAGACGTAAATACCGATATGGCCACCACGGAACGAGACTTCCGAATAATCCTTGCTGCCGACCAATCCCTTCATCGGTTTTGAAGCCGAGGGCGGCACCAGATGGTCCTGTTCGGCGTAAATATTCAACACCGGCATAGTGACAAAACCAAGATCGACCGCGCGACCACCGATGTCGATACCGCCGTTGACGAAACCATTGGCCTGGTAATACTGCTTGATGAACTGGCGGAACGCTTCACCGGCCTGATCGGGCGAATCGAAGATCCATTTTTCCATGCGCAGGAAATCTTCCATCGCCCTCTTGTCGTCGAGAATGTCGACCATCCCCACGTATTTCTGTACGAACAGACGATATGGCTTCAGGGTGAGGTAGCACAGGTTCATCATGTCGGCCGGCACATTGCCCAACGTATCGATAAACAAATCGATATCGAGCCCGCGGGTCCAGTTCGACAGCATGTTGTCGTCGGTATGGAAATCCACCGGCGTGACCATCGTGATCAGGTTTTTGATCTTGGACGGATGCAGTGCGCTGTAGGTGAGCGAGAACGCACCGCCCTGACAGATGCCAAGCAGATTGATCGCGTCCAGATCGTGTGTGCGACGCAGGTGATCGACCGCGCCGCCGAGAAAACGCTCGATGTAATCCTCAAGCGTGAGGTAGCGGTCGGACCGATCGGTGTAGCCCCAGTCGATCAAATACACGTCTTCGCCCAGCGCCAACAGATTCTTGACCAGCGAACGGTCGTCCTGCAGATCGACCATGTACGGCCGGTTGACCAGTGCGTAACAGATCAGCATCGGGATCTTCGCGGTGGGAGCGCGTGCGCCCTTGAAGCGATACAGCACGACCTTGCCGTCGCGCCAGACTTCCTCTTTCGCGGTGGCGCCATAATGCACATCGTCGAGTGCATGCAGGGTGGCGAGGCCCGCGCCCAGCTTCTGCTGCACTTTGGCCGCTTCTTCGGACAACTGTGCGGGGCTGATATCGAAGGGTGTGTACATATCAGCGCGTCCTCTTCCTGGTCTTTGCGATGGGCATGGGCTTCAATGCCTGCGGCATTGCGATCGCAGCAATGGCCTGACGTGGCGCACGTTTGACTGCGGGCTTGGCGGTTGCGCGTGAAGGCTTGGCTTTCACGATGGGCGCTTTTGTCGCTGTGCGCTTTGGCTTGGCGGCTTGCTTTGGGACAGGTTTGTTTTTCGAAGTTTTTGCAAGCTTCACAGCTACGGACTCGCGCTGCGCCGGCTTGCTCTGCACCGGCCTGCTCTGCACAGGCTTGGCTTGCGCATGATTGGTTTGCACAGGCGATATCTGTACGGCATCGCGCAGACGGCGCAGCTGACGTTCGAGTTCGGCAATCTTGCGATGCGCCGCATCCACTTCGGTGCGTCCGGGCATGCCGAACAGGCCGCCGATCAATTCCACTTCGCGCTGGATGCCGGCACGCACGCGCATCTGCGCGTTGACCAGTTCACCGTAGGCCTTGCGAAAACCCGCCGACAGCGCGATCTCGGCATACGCCTCCTCGGCGGCATCAATCCACAGGTCGAACAGTGCGCGCGCCGACTGCAGCTGGCGGCCGGGTTCGCTGCGCTCGGCAAGCTTGCGTTCGAAACGCTCGAAGGCGTCGCGGCTGGCCTCTTGCATCAGCGCCTTGTAGCCCTCGTTCGCCTGCTGCAGTGTCTGTTGGGCTTCGACCAGTGTCTGCCAGCGCTCCTGATGCTCGCGATACAGGCCAAACGCGGGCATATGCAGCGCACTGATGTCGCCCTGCTGCATGCTGTACTGATGCAGCCCGCCGAACATGCCGTTACCGAACATGCCGTTACCGGGCATGCCGCCGCCCAGCATGCCCTTCAACATCGGCGCGACCTGTTCGTACCACTGATCGAAGCCGGACTGACCGCGGCCGGTCATCTGCGTAAAGAGACTCGCGAACGGATTGCCGCCACCGCCCATCGCCTGTTTCCAGGCGCCGGCGATGTCTTCGGCACTCGCGGAGCGCCCGGCAAACTGCCCGGCGACCTGCTGCATCATCCCGAGCCACTGCTGCGCCTGCGCAGAGAAACGCTCGATCGCGTCGTTGGCGTCGCTGCGGCGAGCCCCGCCAGCCAGCTGCGACCAGCTGTCCATCGCGGCTTTCCATGGGTCTTCCGGGCGCGTCGTACCGCCAGCCGAACGCATCGCTTCGCTCAGCGCATGCCAGTACTGCTGCGCCAACGCGCCGACATCACCGGGCGTACCGAAGCCAGATCCAGTTGAATCCGATCCAGCCGAGCCCGAACCCGACCCACCCGCACCGCCTGCAGTCCACATCGCATCGCTCCCGGTCATGAACCATCATCATAACAACGCGGATGCGCGCTATCAGCGCAGTGTCGGCCTCACCATTTCGGGATGCGAATCGTCTTGCTGACCATCAGCGAACCGGACAGCGCGTACGCCAGCACCAGCGGATGCAGAATCCCTGGTCCGATCTGATAAGCACCGAACCAGAAATCGCCGCCGATACGCCCGGCGTCGGCCGCGACCACCAACATGACCACGAGGGCAAGGCTGGTCGGAATTGGGGTGCCTTCGAAGTGCGTGACTTTGTCGCTGCCCTCGGCCATCTGCTCGGCGGTGATGTTGTAGCGCGCAAGGCGACTGACCCCGCAGCAGACGAAGTATCCCAACACGATCCAGTCCCAGACGCCCTGAAAACCGGCGGCGAAGCCCAGCGCCGCGGGCGCGACGCCGAACGAGATCACGTCGGCCAGCGAATCCAATTCGCGGCCCAGGATCGATGACGACTGCCGCCAGCGCGCAACCCGGCCATCCAGCGCATCGAACACAAACGCCAGCGGCACGAGCGCAATGCCCCAGATCAAATCGTGCTTCTCGCCCGACTGCATGTAACGCATCGCAAAAAACACCGCGCAGACGCCGCAGAAGGCATTTGCAAGCGTCAACCAATCGGCGAGATGAAAATCCCGGAACATCGAAAAATGACGCTGACCCAGATAACGCGGCTTCATGCCCACTCCTCGCAACTCATCGATCCCAAGCGTGCCAAAGGCGATGGTCCGGAGCAAGCCCGGCGATGCATCAGCGCGATGGAATCGCCAAATGTTCCGCAGTCAGTGGATTCCCGGCGCGGGGCACGGTCTGGATGATGGTGGACTCGGGCAGCGTTGCCGCACTTTCAAGCATGGCCAGGGTGCGGTCCAGCGCAGCATAGACATAAGGCAGCATCGGCAGATAACGCGCACCGTAATCGGGCAAGCCAAGGAATGCATCGAAATGCTGCGCGTTGCGCACCTGCCAGAAGCGCACATCGCGGCCGGCCGCACGTGCGCGGGCGACGTACGGCATGCTGGTGAAGGCCATCGGGATCAGACCGTCGTCGACACCGTGAATGACCGTGACCGGCAGCCCTTCGCGCGGCAGTCCGGCGCGGGTGCCAGCAATCCCTGTCCGTACGCGATCAGCATCGACCGAGGCGCCGCCCCACAGATCACGCAGACAGCCCAGCCGCGCGGCGCTGGGGTCCACCCGCACCACTTCATCAATGATGCCCACACCCGCACTTGGCGGAATACCACTGGCATCGCTCCACCAGGCCGCACGCTCCTGCGCCGTGGCGACACGCGCGGTGGCATCGGCGTTCTGCATCGCATAGCCAAAACCGCACGGGTGTTCGCCAACGCCATAACGGCCATACGCCGACGCGTAGGTGACCGCGACGGCACGCCACAGGTCGAAACCAACGCTCAACGCTCCCGCGCGCAGCGCTTCGTCGGTCCAGCCGGTCGCACGCATCCGCGCGTAAGCGTCGCGGGCTTGCGCATCCGCATCAGCGCCTTCAATCAAACCTGCAACCTCAAGCGCAGCGCAGCGCTGCGTCCACCCACCGCGCGCCTGCGCCCGCAGCGGCGGCTGCGGCAGGTTGTGCATCGCAAGCAAAGCGCAGGGCATCAGCAGCGCGGCTTCGGTGGTGTAGTCGTACAGCGCGCGACTGCCCTCGCCTTCGACCAGAATGCTCGGCTCGCCTGCAACCACGGCATCCAGCCAATCATCTTGCATTTCTGCAGCGCGCAGCACCGCGCCGCCACCGTTGGAAATGCCGACCGCGATCATCCGCGTGTTCGCAAACGTGAATGGCGCGTCCTCCGGGAAAGCGGCGTTCAACGCCTGCAGCGAGAACTCGGCGGCCTGACGCACATGGCGGCCCCAATCCGCTTCGGGGTTGTCCTGCGAATGCGCGTGTTTGAAGGCGACGCCAGAAGCACTTGCCGGCGCCTCGGGCGCGAATCCTGTCACCGCGCCCTGCCCGGCACGCACCAGCGTGCCGTCAATACGCGCGCCGCTGCGGGTGTCGAGGTCAAAATAATCGGTGCCTGTGCCTTTGTCGGTGTAGGCGACGGCGCAGCCTTTCGGCAACCCCCATGCGCCGGCCACCGCAATCGCGCCGTACACGCCGCGCGACCCTGACGACGGCGCCACCAGCACGCAGCGACGCTTGCGATCGAACGCATCCGGCACCTGCACCAGCACACGATGCGGATGGCGTGCGCCGGTCACGGTTGTGTAGGCCGAAAACTCACGCCCTGGCACTGTCGCCGTACTGCCGTAGATCTCACCGTAACCGCCGCCAGGCGCGAGGTCAGCAATGCCGCGCCAATTGCTCCAGATTGCCCGTCGCCGCAATTCTTCAGCCGTCGGCGCAGCGGCATCCGCAAAGGCCGGTGGCGCCAAACCGCGCAGCCTGATGATCCCCAGTCCCGCAGTCAGCAGATCATCGCCATCGCGATGTGTCGTCGCGCGTTCGGCGCTGAACATGGTCGACTCCCGGTCATTCACTCGTCCCGGACTACGCGGACTGCTTGCACAAGCGGCCAATATCAGTGTCAGGACAAGCACTACGGGCAATCGAAACATGATTCTTGCTGCATTCAAGTTGATTGCTTCGCACCGTACCAGCCCACTTTGCCTTCGGCATCGTACATTGGTACCAAGCCAGCGGCCGGTCATACCCATCAGGCCCTGTTAGGCTTGCGGGCGAACTCTTCAAGACAGCCATGTCGCCATGCCGCACCTGTTGATCGCCGACGACCATCCGCTGTTCCGGGCCGCACTGCGCGGCGCCGCAGCCGAGGCCGTGGCCGATGTCAGCACCTGCGAAGCAGCGTCTCTGGAAGACGTACTGAAGATCCTCGAGGCGCGCCCGGACATCGACCTTGTCCTGCTGGACCTGCACATGCCGGGCAACCACGGTCTCGCGGGTCTTGCCGCAATCCGCGCGCAATATCCGGCAGTCGCGGTGGCGCTGGTGTCGGCGAACGAAGACCCGCAGATCATCCGTCGCGCGCTGGACCACGGCGCTGCCGGCTACATCCCGAAGAGCGCCGGCCTGGAAGAACTTCGCGACGCCATCCGCACGGTGCTGGGCTGCGAAGAATGGCTGCCGCCCGCGCTGCGTCCCGCAGTAGCGCGCGCACGCTCCGCGCCGGGCGACGCCGATCTGGCCGCCCGCTTGGCCAGTCTCACCCCGCAACAGTTTCGGGTGCTGGCACTGGTCGCCGAAGGCCTGCTCAACAAACAGATCGCAGACCGCCTCGACGTGCAGGAACGCACCATCAAGGCCCACCTCAGTGCGATCTTCGAGAAACTCGGCGCACGTAATCGCACCCAGGCCAGCGTCATTCTCAGAGAGCTGGAAATCAGCGACCCTGCCAAGCGCATGGAATAACCATGTATCGCACGGTAGAACCGTCACCCACGGCCGGCATACACATGGCAACGGATCGATGAAGTTCAAACCACCGCTGTTGCCGATCATGGTGCTGATCGTTGTGGCCGCACTCTTGTTGTACTGGCGGCATTGGCTGCATGAGCAGCGAGCCGCTGATCGTGTCGCTAATACGCCAAAGCCGCGCTCGGCAGTACGTGTAGCGCAACATCCGGCCAAGTTGCCGGGCGCGACATCCGTCGAGACCACGCATTACGTGATCACCTCCACCGCAAGCCAGGACGAGACACGACTGGTCGCAGAAGCCGCGGAACACTTCCACGCTGCGTACACCTTATTTTTCAACGAGAACATCGATTCCACACATGCGCAGCGTAAGCTGCAGCTCACACTGTACAAAAGCCAGGCACAATTCAAGGCCAGTAATCGCAGTATTCCGTGGGCTGAAGCGTATTATCTGCGGCCGATCTGCTATGCCTATTACGCACGCGGTGAGCCGAACCCTTATCACTGGATGATCCACGAAGCCACGCACCAATTGAACACGGAAGTCGCTGGATTCAAGAAATCGAAATGGATCGATGAAGGCCTGGCGACTTACTTCGGCACCAGCCGGATCGAACGCGAACGACTCATTCCGGGAAAGATTGATCCAAACACCTACCCCATCTGGTGGCTCAGCAATTCAGAGCTGACCGGAAGTCTGGACGCTGACATTCAAAGCGGTCGTTGGATCCCAATCCGCGCACTTATCACCGGGCAAAACGCGCCCAACATCAGCAGCAACGTCAACCGCTATTACATCCAGTACTGGAGCCTGAGCCACTTCCTGTTCCACGGCGAAAACGGCCGTTACGCCAACGCCTATCGACAGCTGATTGTCGAGGGTGGCTCGCTGAAGAATTTCGAAGCACTTATCGGCCCGGCCGACAAAATCGAAAATGAGTGGTATCGCTATCTGCAGGCAGCCATTAAACAGTTTGAAGTAGAATCCCAGAACGCCTTGAGCGAAACGGCTGCGGAAGTTAGACCTCAGGCCTTGCGTCCATAGACTTCAATCAGCTTCAACCGGATAGCTACAACCCAAGTAGTGGATCTGGCAGTTAGCAGTGGTCTTGCTGCATGACTCAATCGCCCGCTTTTTGATTTGCTCTGCAATTGGACCGGCAAAAGCTTCATGCATATCATCGCCAGCAACCAAGACACCGCACTGGTTGTAATACTCAATGAGCAGCTTGCATCGTTTGCCGCCATTAGCTCGACAATCTTTGATAGCGGCTTTCTTGGCTTGGCTCGGCCGCTCGAAACCATCCGCACCGCCGAAAGTGCCTATTTCTCGGTCTACTGCTATAGCGCCCCAACGGAATTTCCAGCGAGGACCAAGATCAGGCGGTTTGGGTGCCGAACTCGGTGAGTAACCTGAACCAGGGTCCGCATTGTAAATCGGCGCACAGCCGACAAAATCCGGGTTAGTGGTTGGAAAATAGCCTGGCGGGCACCGCCCTTCTGCGCTTACGCTGAAACTATATGCGCTTATTAAAAGCGCAGAAAAAAAAATCTGCCAACCATAATTACCGAATCTCCCCAATCCTTGAGCCATTCAAGCATTTCGGCAGCTTGCCCTGTTGCTTACGGCACAAGAAATCTACAAGACTGCGAAAAAAGGCGCCGACATCGTTGGAGCCGAATTGCTGTCAAGCAATCTTTAAAGTGAAAAAAATTAACCGGCTGGATATGAGGGTCCAACTTACGTATTGATTCCAATCTTTATCGCTGATCAGTCAACCTCGACGGGATAGCTGCAGCCCATGTAATAGATCTGACAATTCGAGGTCAACTTATTGCAAGAGTCGATTCCACGTTTGATTACCTCATCAGGAACAGGTCCGCGGAAGGCAACGTACCTTTCAGCCCCCCAGACTAATGCACCACACTGATTATAGTATTCCAGCGCAATCTTGCACTTGGCTCCACCATTTTTTCTACAAAGCTTTACCGCCGCTTTACGGGCCTTACGGACGTCGGGAATATCACTGACTGCGCCGAACTTACCCTTAGCATCATCAATCGCAATCGCGCCCCAACGGAATTGCCACCTAGGCCCGGGATCAGGTGGATTGGGGAAAGAGTTGACATCAGAGCTAGGCGCTGAAATGTAAACGGGGGCGCAGCCTGTGAAGTCCAGCGCAGGTGATGGCAAGTATCCGGGAGGGCATCGGCCTTCGGCGAGTGCCAAGCCGCTGCAGGAAAAAACAACAAAAGCTATGAACAACCTTAGCAAGCTCACACATCACCTCGATCTCTGCTGGGCATAGCCGAAAGCGTAACGCCTCTCTGATCCGGACTTGACTTAGAAGCAGCTACGTGAGGTGGCATTACGGATTAACGTACTACCCTTAGTTGATCGAATAGAAACAATCCCACTATTCAACTTCGACTGGATAGCTGCAACCCAGGTAGTGGATCTGGCAGTTAGCAGTGGTTTTGCTGCATGACTCAATCGCCCGCTTCTTGATTTGCTCTGCCACTGGGCCAGCAAAAGCTTCATGCATATTATCGCCAGCAACCAAGACACCACACTGGTTGTAATACTCAATGAGCAGCTTGCATCGCTTGCCACCGTTAGTTCGACAATCTTTGATAGCGGCTTTCTTGGCCTGGCTAGGCCTCTCGAAACCATCAGCACCGCCGAACGTGCCTATTTCTCGGTCTACTACGATGGCGCCCCAACGAAATTTCCAGCGGGGTCCCGGATCAGGCGGTCTAGATGCCGAGCTCGGTGAGTACCCCGCACCGGAGCCTGAATTATAAATCGGGGCGCAGCCCACGAAATCAGGATTGGTGGTCGGGAAGTAGCCGGGTGGACAACGCCCCTCTGCGCTCACTGTAGAGCTACAAGCGATCAGAAAAAGCGAACAAATTAACCTGCCAATGATGGTCACGCCTCACCCCGATCCCTAATCGGTGGAGAAGTATTGGGGTTGCTTATAGATGACGTGTTAGCGGGACTGTTCAGATTCGTGTTCGTGGAAGCATTTTCAGGAGATGCAGCCCCACGTAACCCCGATGGTTGTGCAGGAGATGCGTTGCCATAATTAGGGTTTGTGGCTGGATTGTTATAACCAGCCCTAGCTGCCTGAGGAAGACCGCCGGTTTGGGTGCCACTTCCACTCTGATTCGCATTGGCACCTGATTCGCCCCGATATCCGGTCTCACCTGGGTTGGCTCCAGGACGACCAGCATTCGACATAGCAGCACCGCTATCACCCGAACGCCAATCGCCGCGTCCTTGGCCCACTTGCGAGAAGGCAGAGGCAGAGCCGATGGCGCCATTGAAGAACTGTGCGGCCATCGGAGGAGTGGTAACAATCAACACAGTCAGAAGCAAGCCGACGCCACCTTGCTGCAGTGCAATAGTGGTCATACCATTAGTGAGCGATATACCTGTCAGCGCCGACAATGTTGTCGTGGTCCAAAATGCTCCCGCGACACCGAGCACGAGCTTGGTCGAAATTGCGATCATTGCCGACAGCACTGCCAATGAAAACATTGTGCTGATTCCATACATCAACCAGCGCGAAAAAAACGACTTGGTCTGATCGAAGATCAGGCAAAGAATAAATATTGGGCCAAGACCTACAAACAGAGCCAAAGCGACCTTGTATAGCAGCAGCATCGCGCCACCGATCATGGCAGGCCCAGCAGTGCCGACAGCAACCATTGCCAACGCACGCTTCTTGTCATCATTCAGTGTCGGATCCTGAACAATATTAATGGCATCAATACTGGACATGGCAAACTGCATCGCAGCCAAATTCCCATCGATCTGCTCTTCAATGGTGCCACCCTCATCACCTGTAACGGTAGCCGTGATGGAGTTTGGGAGCTTTTCGCTAATGAATTCATGCAGCTCCCCACTGGTGACACCAAGTGAAGTTGCGGCCGTAACTATCAAGGCCACGCGCGCCACGCTCAAGACAAAAGCCATCATTGAATCACGGCTTTGGCCGGAAATGATCCGGAACCCCTGAAACAGCACCCAGATCGTGACAAGGCTCAATGCGGCTACACCCACCAATGAGGACACACGCTCCAGTAATTGGAAACCAAAATTATCGATTTCGTTGCGTATGAAGTCTGAGATAAGCGCATAGAACAACAAATCTCCAAATGCTTGCGCCATGGGACGGAGCAATGAGTCGAGAGCCTCCCCACCGATCGCCGACAAATTGTTCAGCATTCCATTCAACATGTGCGCACCTTCATCATTAGTGACTTAAGACGTGGGATTCATTGACCAGCGAAGTTTCATGGTCTTGTACAGCTTCATATAAAGAAGCATGCGCTAGGATTTCTCCAAGCGCATGCGTGGTTGAACTCAGAGGCCGCAAGAAAAGTCGCTGCCGTCGCTTTTGGCAACCATCAAACCACCGCAAAGTGCCGCTGTCTGAGCACCTGTCGCCAACAACGACTCTGCCAGGCCTTTCTTTTTCCCGCGCAGCGCTTCCTCTGCGAGATATGTCATATCGTCCTTTAAAGACTTTATCGTATTGTCATAAACCTTGACTATCGTCTCTGAGTACTGAATATCCGTCATGATTTTATTCAGAATCTGTCCTTGCTCACCCATGTTCGAGAGCTGTGTGCCTGAGGTGCTTGCAGACCTGAAATTACTAGAAGCCCTTTCCATTTCAGTCACTCGGGTCTTCAATTTATCCATCAGATCTATGTTTTCGTTATATTTCTGGTTTTCGAGCCTGACGATTTGTTTGCAGATTGTCCTTTGCTGCTCAGGCACGCTGGAAGACAAGCTTGGCACAAGCAGACTGAAGACATCGCTTAAAGAAAAGCTGGTGAAGTCAGGCTCGCAACGGTTCATGCCGTGGTCTAAAGACCGCCTTGTCGGATTCTGCATGTTTATCGACGTCAAGCCACTGATCAATGCACTCGCTTGAGTCGAAAGATTTCGAATTCGCTCGACTTCGCGCTGTATCTCGGCGGCGCGCTCCGCGATCATGTTTATCTGTTGCACATAGGTGTTGATCTGCGTCACGATCGCGGTAGGCAGGCCGACATCACCAACCACTGCAACCGCCCACTGGCCGGAGGCGTTGTTGACGCTGCCAAGACCGAAGAGCGAGACGGCAAGCGTCAGGCCGGCCAAGAAAGGAGCTTTACGCGGGCTGCGCGAGTTACGGTCGGTTCTCATGGGACACCTCCAAGTGTAGGGTTCAGGCTAAACAACGATAGTTTTGTAGAGTTGAGGACAGCAACGTTCAGCTAGAGTACGTTAAACCGCGAATCCGATCACACGTCAAGCGCCAGCCGCTGAGCGGCCGCTTCCTGAGGGCTGAGCGGGACGCTTCCCTGAGCCCTTTCGGCTGGCATAGAAATCTTCGAGCCAGTCATCCGGTAAGAGGTCGCCTTCTGCAACGCCCTTCTCCTCTGCTTTACTGGCCAGAACTTGCCTGAGGACTTCAATATTGTCGGTAGACGCGGAGATCACCGCCAGCGCATCGTCCATGCCCCGAAGGTTCAGCTGACACACGCTGGATGCATGACCCTGCTTGACCAGGAAACAGCGCGAGCGCTCGTCAAGACTCTTGACCACCTGATACTCAGCATCGGTCAGTTTGAGACCTTCAATGTAGTCGTCGCGATTGGCGTTCGGGTTAGGCAACAGGATCATGGTCGCAGTCTGTTCGATCAACGCAGCCGCAATCGAGCTTTTGAGCGCGTCCTCGGGGCTTTGGGTAGCGAAGATGCCGAGTCCATTCTGTTTACGGATGGTCTTCTGTTTGTTTTTGGCGAATTCTTTCAGACCACCCTCACCATCGAGAATTTTCCAGAATTCGTCCATCACATAAATCAACGGACGCCCATCAATAAGCTCTTCAAGGCGATGAAGGAGATAGTTGATGATCGGGACACGTACTTCAGCGTTGTCGATGATATCCGTGTAATCGAACCCGATGATATTCGCTTTCTGGAGATCAATCGTGTCGACCGGATTGTCGAAAACCCATCCCAGAGATCCGCTGTTGGTCCACTTGCGCATCCGCGCGAAAAGGCCATCATCGCCCATATTGGGCAGGCTCTTCTGGAAGTTGGTCATGCTGCGCAGACGCATCGGAGTATCGAGCATATTCTCGACTGCACGAAAGATGTCCTCATCGTCGCGAGAGGTGTATTCCTTCTTGCCGATCAACACTTTGATGAGATCTGACAGAAACTGTATGTTCGCTTCGTTGCGCTCGCACTGGAACGGATTGAAGCCGGTCGGCTGTCCGTTCTCCAGGGCCAGATAGTTGCCACCACAGGCGCGAACGAAGATCTCGGCGCCTCGATCTTTATCGAAGAAGAAGATCGTGGGTGACGGATTGTACTTCTGTACCTGGCTGAGCAGAAAGTTGATCAGCGCTGTCTTGCCGGTGCCGGATTTACCGATGACCATGGTGTTGGCGATGGCTTTCTCGCCCAGAGAATTCTCACCAGGGTGGGTAGCGTGGAAATTGAAGTAATACGGCTGACCATTGGTGGTCTGCAGCGTAGTCACACATTGACCCCAAGGATTGTTGTCTCGTTTGCCCGAGGCGAAATTGTGCAGAGGCGAGAGGCCAAGAAAATTGAGCGAGCTGACGCTTGCAATACGGGTGCGATATTTCCAGTTGGCCGGCAGCTGGGAGTAGAAAGAGGATGCAACGGCAAGGTCCTCTTTAGCGGAGACAAAACCAGCATTGGAAAGCTCGGCACGCGTGGAGGCAACGCGCTGCGACAGGCTTTCCTGACTGTCCGCATAGAGAGTCATTGTGAAATGATATTCGCCCAGCACAAAGTTGCCGGACGACACCTGGTCCATAGCGTAATCCAGCTCTGCGATCTGGCTGAACGCCTTGTCACCCGACGAGATCATCATGCCCTTGGTACGGTCCAGCACCTTCAATGCATCTTGACGGCCCATAGGACTGAAAGAATGCGTAACCACGTATTCGAAGTCGAGATATTTCAGCCCGTTGAGGATGCCAGGATAAGTCGAGTCGGCATATTCTTTGACGTTGAGGATGGCGCCGTAGTGATTGACGCCATTCGGTGTGGTGATCACGAAGTCGCCGCTCTTGGACGAAAACATGTGCCGGCTGACAGGCAGGTAGTTATAGATCGGCGAGTGAAGCACCGGAACCGGCTCTTCGAGACGGTTGAGGATATAGCCCAGAAATTCAAGCGTTTCGGAGAACACAACACCATTGGCGCCCTCGTACATACCAAGTCGGTACGGCGAGTAATCCTTGATGACGGCCTCCACGTTACTGGCGAGTTCCTGTAATTTCGCAACCGACTGCTCTTCCTCGGCCTTAAGCTTAGCGTGATCACCCGATTTTTCGATAAAGCCTTTACCACCTACTACCGGGCGGTAGAGCATGGTCAGATACAAATCGTTCTGCATCATTTTCTGCGAGGATAGCGCCGCATAGTAGCCATCAGACATATCCTGATTGAAACGATGACGGAAGTTGCTCTTGAGGGTCAGCCGTCTACGGCGTCGTATGTCGTGAACCCAAAAAGCGACATTCACAAAATCTGGCGCACGAAGCGTCTGAAGCAGTCGGTTGAATGTGTTGTGCCGATGCTCTAGCTCCCACTCTTCACGTCCGACAAATGGCAAGCCTTCAAGGTGCCAGGAAATCAAATAGTCCCCTTCGCGCGTCTTGATAACGGAAGAAGAGACATGTGCGGAGAACGGGATGAACTCGCTGATTGAGGTGTCAGGTGTAAACATGCGCCTTCACGTGCTGGGAATATGCGATAAAAAAGCCGGGTAACGAAATGCAGTGGTGCATTAGATAATTACTGATTGAGGCCGCTCATAAGACACTACATTTCTGCTTTGAATCCACTCAAATGCTTGTGTCGACCAAGTTGCTTGGCCAAGCTCTACCAGCAAAATCCCTTAACTTTACAAGTGACAACATTTCGTAAACTTGCCTGTCCACATCAAAAACTGCCCCCCGGTGTCCTGCTTTTCAGAAGGACACCGGGAGGAAATACTTTTCAAACTGTCGCATTCCTGTGTGCAGGTTTCACTGGTCCGCTCAGCCTTCCGCTGATGATGTGCAGACCCGTGAATGATCGTTTCCCACCCGGCTGGACTTTGCGATATGCATTCGGGGAAAAAACCCACATACCGGCGTGTTCCTTCAAGTTGCGAGCACGCAGTCTGAACCTAAGCTTCAAGCCGATTAGACGAAAGATCATTTCGTCCCGTTTTGCCATGATCCGCATGATGTAAATCACAATCGGGACCAATACCAGCAGAAAGATATGGAAGTATATGCCTATCAGGAATGCACCCCCGGCTCCTACAAAAAACGGTATGTAAGGCACCCCTAGAAACATGGGTGGACGGGTGCAGCCACGGAACACGACATTTTTATTCACGTCGGAAAATCAGCAGTCGCCAGTGCCGTTAGCGCCGGTATCGGACGACATCAGCATGGTGGCAATCGTGCTGGCACCGCCAATCAACACAGCACCAATCATGACCGGGGCTACATCCGAGATGCGCTTGTTGGCGAAAGCAATCTGGTAGCCGCAGAAGATGATCGCGACTGTGATCACCAGAACCGAGATGAACTTCAGCAGGCCTTCGACGCCTTCAAAGAAACCACCGATAGTTGCGCAAGTATCCGCGAAATCAACGTCTTGCGCGAAGAGCAGGTGAGGCATCGACAGCATCGCGACGAACAGCATCGCTTTGAACATGCTCTTCATATTGGCTGCAGCGTCCTTGGACACCGAATTTGCATACTTCTTCATGACTACTCTCCTTGGGTTGGTGGGGTGAAACAGTGACAACAATTTTTAAAACACTAGCGACTGTAAAGCTATAAGACTAACAACTGTAGAACTCACAACTGCATATGCCCTTATCCGGAATGGCTTCCAGACAACGGGAGTTAGAACACGAACGCATCATCCTCGGCCACATCGGTGATAACAAACGCCTTATCGGCAGATGAGCTTCGCCGCTTGGGTACAGGTGTTTCACCAGCAGGTGCGGGCTGCACTTCGGTCGCGTTGGCGACACCGGACGCGCCCGCAGTCAGAACGGCCCGCCCGATGGGTCCAGTTGGCTGTATCGAGGAGGTCGCCACCGCTTGCGTGATCGCTGGCTGGGAAACTGGACGTTGAGAAGCAAGACCTTCAAAGACTGGCGAAGCGGGGAGAGAAACTGCCACAGGGTCAGCGGGTACGATTCTTGAAGGTACAGGCTGACTGCGAGATGGCGCCACGACTACTGACTGCTTTTGCGGAGCGCTCTGGACTTGCTCAATCGAGGGCGCAACGCTCTGAAGCGGGTGTCTGGACACAGGAACGGTGCGCTTGGCAGCGCGACCGACCACTTCTATGGAGGGTACGCCGCCATCCGCTTCAGCTTCACGCCCCTGACGGACTGAAGCGTAGATCTTCTGCACATAGCCGTGGCGGAAGCCGGTCGAGAAGTTGCCAGAGTAGTAGCAGCTGAATGATTTCCCCCAGTCTCCTTTGGCGCGCTGATAGCACTCGGCCAGAATCTTGGATCCCGCCTTGAGATTGGCGCAAGGTTCGAACGCCTGCTCGTAGGATTCAAGTCCGTACTTGTCAAAATTGTAACGATTGACCTGAGCCAGTCCGATCGAAAAGTTGAAGCCACGCCCTTCCAACATGCGGACGGTCGCGAGAGCTTCAGGAAGATTTTTAGGCTGGCGCACCAAGCGGCCTCCCACTACACCGATGGCGTAGGGGTTGTAGGACGACTCGACACGCACCACGTGGTGCATGACCTCCGTAGGCACAGCCAGACCCTGACAGCCCATCAGTTCCATTCCTGGTAACAAGACGAAGCCCTCCAGTCCGAGGCCACGGTGTAGGTACTGCGGCGATCATTTGCAATTCGGGGCATCCCCTGTCCTCCATATTGCCCAAATCAATGGTCTACAGCCTCGCTTCGACTGTCAACGAAATGCGGGCTTCCAGAATACCCCAAAAGTAGAACCCCGTCTCAAAACAGGCTTAGCGTGAGGTTATCGAGAGAATTTCGGCGTGTCATCAATCGGATATCACTCTCGCTTGCGACCCACACAGGGGAATGTCGTAAGATCATTCGACAGTCGACAGGGGGCTTGTGCGTGCGGGTACCACCCAAGAAAGTTGCAACTGAAACCATCGGATGTACGTCCTTGATTGTGACAAGTGATCTTGCAGTGATAGACAACAAGACCGTACTCCACTCACTGCCTTCGCCGCTACCGCAGCGCAACGATCATGTGCGCGCTGCCTACCGCATCTCGCCATCATTTCCACCTCCACACCATTGAATTTCCGCAGGACGCCGCCTAGTGAGCACCCACAATTCCAATACCGCCGGCAAAATGTTTTTTCTTCTCGCCATATTGATCGCGGCTCTGGTCGGCGGTCTGTATCTGTCCGGCTATATCGTTCTGATGCAGCTCAAGCTGCCCAAAGTTCCATTGGCTTGGGACTCTTGGCTTGACTACTACAATGTCATCAACGAACCGCAGATCAGACCATATATCAAAAAGATCAAGATCAGCGGCATGATCGGTTTCAGCATTCCGATTCTGCTTTGGCTGGGGCTGGCGTTTTTGGTCCTCAAACCCAGGCAGAAGGCGCTCCACGGCGACGCCCGCTTTGCCACCGGAAGCGACTTGGCCGGCAAAGGCATGTTCAAGCAGGAGAAGAACGGCATTGTCGTCGGCAAATTCGGCGGCAAGCTCCTGCGCTTGAGCGGCCAGCAGTTCGTGATCTTGGCCGCGCCGACCCGCTCAGGCAAGGGCGTCGGCATCGTGATTCCCAACCTGCTGGACTACCAGGAATCACTGGTGGTGCTGGATATCAAGCAGGAGAACTTCGACCTGACCAGCGGCTGGCGAGAGAGTGTTGGCCATGAGATCTACCTGTTCAATCCATTTGCCGAAGACCGTCGCAGCCATCGCTGGAACCCGCTGACGTACGTTTCCGCCGACCCTGCATTCCGGGTTTCGGATCTGATGAGCATCGCGGCGATGCTATACCCCGACGGCGCCGAAGACCAGAAGTTCTGGGTAAGTCAGGCACGCAACGCTTTCATGGCGTTCACCCTGTACTTGTTCGAGAAGTACGACGACGACCAGAAAATAGGCTTCCCGTTCTCGAAGGCACCGTCCTTGGGCGCGATCTACCGGCTGTCTTCAGGCGACGGCCAGAGCGAGCTGAAGCCGTTCCTGAAGGATCTGGCCCAGCGACCGTTCCTGAGCAGCCACGGCAAGACCGCGTTCTCGGGCATGTTGTCGCAGGCCGATGAAACCTTTGCTTCGATCCTCGGCACGTTCAAAGAACCGCTGAATGCATTCATCAATCCGATCCTGGACGCAGTCACCAGCGCCGATGACTTCCTGCTGACCGATGTCCGCAAGAAGAAGATGACGATCTACATCGGCATCCAGCCGAACAAGCTGGCCGAAAGCCGGCTCATCATCAATCTGTTCTTCAGCCAGCTGATCAATCAGAACACAAAAGAGCTGCCGCAGAACAACAAGGAGCTGAAGCATCAGTGCCTGCTGTTGATGGATGAGTTCACATCGATCGGCAAGGTCGACATCATTTCCACCGCAGTCTCGTACATGGCCGGCTACAACATCCGCCTGCTGCCGATTATCCAGAGCATGTCGCAGCTCGATGCGACGTACGGCAAAGATATTTCGCGCACGATGATCACCAACCATGCGCTGCAGATCGTGTATGCGCCGCGCGAACAGCAGGATGCCAACGATTATTCCGAGATGCTCGGGTATACCACCGTCAAGAAGGACAGCTTCACCCGCGGCCGGGAATTCTCGCGTAGCGAGTCCGAAGAGCGTCGTGCGCTGATGCTGCCGCAGGAGTTGAAAGCGATTGGTTTTGATCGGGAAATCTTCTTCTATGAAGGCATTCCACACCCGGTCCTGTGCGACAAGATCAAATACTTCAACGACAAGTACTTCACCTCACGGCTGCTGCCGGCGAGCAAAGTCGAGCCAATGGTCATCACGATGTGACCTTAGTCTCCGGGTTTGTCGTGGGGACGCGCAGCGCAGCCCGCTGCGCTGCGAACCGCTATGATCGCGGGACGCCCATGAGGACTCCCGCCATGCATCGTTCCACGCTTGCCGCCGCCATTGCCCTGTCTTGCCTCACACCGCTGCAGGCCTTGGCCGGCGATATCGCAGTGCAGTGCGAGCATCTGTTCGACAGTCGCAAAGGCCAGATGCTCGGTGCGCATACCGTGATTGTGCGCGACGGCAAAGTGGCCGAGGTCCGCACCGGGCTGGTAGACGTCCCGGGTGCGCAGGTCGTCGATCTGAGCGGACACAGCTGCACGCCGGGCTGGACCGATCTGCACGTGCACCTGGGCGACCAGTCCAGCCCGCGGAGTTATGAAGAAGAGTTCCGCCTCGACCAAACTACCTTCGCGCTGCGCGGCGTCAGCTACGCGCGCAAGACGCTCATGGCCGGTTTCACCAGCGTGCGCGACCTCGGCGGCGCCGTCGCACCGCATCTGCGCGACGCGATCAACGAGGGCCTGATCGAGGGGCCACGCATCTGGGCTGCAGGCACCTCGATCAGCACCACCGGCGGCCACGCAGACCCAACCAACGGCTACAACGCCACCCTCGCCCATCTCGTCGGCCCCCCGGGCCCTACCGAGGGCGTGGTCAATTCGGTGGAAGACGCCCGTCAAGCCGTTCGCCAGCGCTACAAGGAAGGCAGCGACGTCATCAAGATCACCGCTACCGGCGGCGTGCTCAGCTACGCGCGTTCGGGCGACGCCCCGCAGTTCACGGTAGAAGAAATCAAGTCGATCGTGGATACCGCAAAGGACTACGGCTATCGCGTTGCCGCGCACGCGCACGGCGCCGAGGGCATGAAGCGCGCGGTGCTGGGCGGCGTGACCAGCATCGAGCACGGCACCTACATGAACGACGACATCATGGCGCTGATGAAACAGAAAGGCACCTGGTACGTGCCGACCATCGCTGCCGGTCGTTTTGTGGCCGATAAAGCGAAGATCGACGGTTACTTTCCCGACGTCGTGCGCCCCAAGGCCGCACGGATCGGGGCGTTGATCCAGGACACTGCAGGCAAGGCTTACAAAGCCGAGGTGAAGATCGCGTTCGGCACCGATTCCGGCGTAAGCCCGCACGGCGATAACGCGCGCGAGTTCATGCTGATGGTGGAGGCCGGCATTCCAGCAGCGTATGCACTGCAGTCGGCAACAGTGCTTGCCGCCGAAGTGCTGGGCGTCGACAACCAGGGCGTGATCGAGCCCGGCAAGCGCGCGGATCTGGTCGCCATGCCCGGCGACCCGCTGAAGGACATCGGCGTGGTGATGAACGTCGATTTCGTGATGAAAGACGGCGTCATCTATCGCAACACCACCAGCGCAGGGGCGAAGTAATGGCGATGGACATGGAATGGGCCGGTTATCTGGCCGCGGTGATGACTACCCTCGCCTTCGTCCCGCAGGCGGTCAAGACCATCCGCACCAAGGACACACGCAGCATCTCGCTGGGCATGTACGTGGTCTTCACCATCGGCATCGGCTTCTGGCTGGTCTATGGCATTGCGCTGGATTCGATGCCGATGATCCTCTCGAATATCGTGACGTTTCTTCTGTCGGCGACGATTCTCACCATGAAGCTCAAACACGGCTGAACTGTCAAAGCTGAGCCGTCGAAGCTCAGCCTGTTGCAGCGGCAGATGGCCGCGATCGCGGGCAGCCTGCGGCCCACACCACCCATACGAACCAAAGTACGAAAGCCATACGCTGGGCCAGCGCGTTGGGCATCCACAGCGGTGCCAACACAGCGAGCATCGGAATCACCAGCCCGGCCAAGGCGGTGATCGCAACAAAACCACGGCTCATCGTTGCGGTCCGTTGCAGCCCCCAGGCCAGCGCCAGTGCGCCAGCGCTGAACGCAAGCCACCAGGCGGTCCACGCCACCGCATGCAGGCCGCCGGCCGTGCCGTCGGGGTTCTCCAAGTCCAACGGCAATACGCCCTGCGCTGCAAACGCGAGTGCCGACAGCACTACCATCTGTGCGCCGATCCGTGCGCTCCACCGCATGCCGTGCGGCAGGGCAGGACGCAGCGGCCACAGCGCGACTGCAGCCAATACTCCAGGCAGCACGAAGGTGCAGAGATTGAACAGCATGGCGCGGGGAACGCCACCAGCACCCAACCACGCCAACGGATGGGTGCGATGCGAAAAGCCGACACTGTCCTCGCCAAACATCGCACCGAACATCGCAGCCGACACCACAAAGATCACAAGCGCGCCGTGGCCCGCCATGCGTGCATAGGGATTCATGCCCCCTCCTTCCACTGGAACACCGCCTCGACACCCACACCGAACACGCGTGCAATCTTGAACGCCAATTCCAGCGACGGTGCATAGCGCCCTGCTTCCAGCGCGATGATCGTCTGCCGGGTCACGCTGCAGCCATTTGCCAGCGCCTCCTGGGTCATTTCGCCGTGTTCGAAGCGCAGCCGGCGGATGTTGTTGACGATGGGCGTACTGGTCACGCGCGGTCTTTCTTGTGCAGGGTCATCACGACCGCGTGACCGACACCGTTGGCGACGATCACCACCAGCAGAAGCACTCCCGACAGAAGCAATTCGCCCGACAGCAGTCGTTCTTTCAGCGCGGAAATACTCAGCGCAACGGCAATTACCACCGTTCCGGTCGCCAGCGCCACCCGCGCCCAGTGCGAAGCGCGAAGCTGAATCTGCAGATCGCGCTCGTCCTCGATCGCCTCATTGCGCCGCCGCTCGTATTCCATGTTTCGTTTACGCATTGACAACTGTAAACATAGAACGATGACGACCGCGTATACAGCGATCTTTGCAGGATTCTGGCTGCATAGGTTCGCTATCAGGAAAACCGAAAGTCCGACATTCCCGTAGAGCAAACGCCGCGAATAGCGCTCACCGAATGAATATCCATCTATTCCTCGCATCATAAACCCTCTATAAAATATCGTCATTTATCAAGCGCGTCGGTCGCGCCAATAGTGAAACACGCTGATCGAAGCCTCCACCCACCACCCGAAAGCGATACATACGATCAGATAGTGTTCCAGCCAAAATGGCGATCGCGTCGATACCCACTGTTCATAAGGGCCTCGAATGAAAGTAACGCTCACAAAGATCACAAGACTGATTGCCACCAATCCGTGCTTGGCCGCCGAACCTGAAATCAAGATGTCCCGCTCGTCTATGGCAATGCCTTTCGTGTAATTACCCAGATACAAGAAGATCATAAAAAAGCCATAGAATATGTTCGACATGAAATCATGGGTATTCGGCTGATTTTTATCTATACCGGGTTGATCGATGAAAAGATTGGATGCCAGATAGACAATGATCAATGCTGTCAGCGTCCATCTTGCCCATGCGAACTTTTCTTGTTTGTTCATTTGACCGTCTCTTTCCGATCACTGGAGTAATAGATCAACGCCGCCACGTACTCGCAAAGCCAGCCCCACATCAATGCAAAAACCAGCACATTGCCGATCATCAGCGGCGTCGCCCATTCGAGTCTGCTGGCGGGGGTGAAGCTCAACATCACCGCGATACCGACTATGCAGAAGATCAGCGCGCTGCGGCCCCAGCCGGCAGCCATGACCATGATGTCCCAATCACGTTCGTCTTCTTCCACCACACCTTTCCAACGCGACGCCAGCACACTGGACAGAACCGTCCACGCGATCAACAGCATGACCAGGTTGCGCCCGACCGCATTGGCATCCGGGTTGTGCGGCAATGCCGCGTTGTTGAACACATGCATTTTCGCGAGGAAATAGGCGATGGCGATCGCAGTGAATGCGGCGCCGATCCGCGCTTTCCACTCGGCGGGTGACGCCGAGCGCTGCAGCGCTTCCCGCGACATCCGCGACACGACATACAGCAGGCCCCAAGCGCTTGCGATCAGCAGCACCATCCCGAGTTGGCCGGTATCCCAGCCGAGGAGTTGATTCGGCCCCGCGAGCAGCAGCCAAAGCGCACAGCCTGCCACCATGATCAGGGCACCGCGCAGCCAAGCAGAGATATGCATAGGAGTTACCTGTGGAGTACAAAATGTAATGTAAAGATTACATCTTAACTTTTTGATGTCAAGTACTCTTTACATTTCATCCGGATTGTATGAGATGTATTGCCGGCTGGGAGAATCTGCGAAATGGTTTTCAAGGGGGGCTGCGCAGGCCCGCCAGCCTGTGCGGACCGGCAGAGCCCCAAAGTGTTTATGAACGCGCCAGCTGTCGTTATGTTTTATCTGCGGCCGGTTTTCACTGCAGCCGCCATCGCTGCGTGAACTGGGGCTGCCGCTGATCGACGAGGCGTTACCTTGCGTTGCTTGCATTGCCGCTCATTGTTTTCGGCAACGCGGTGTTCGACATGCTGTCTTTCGCGATCGAGGATCCCAGCTACGGCTCGCTGTTGGATGCGGTGATTTCGCATCCATGATCGCCCGTTGACAAATCAATACGCCCCGACGAATCTGCTGTTCGGCGAATGAATTCTGTCGATCGCTGCCTCGAATCTGTGCTGCCACCTTGGAATCGCCGGCGGCTGGCACAATAGACGGGACTCACGCCAACGGAACCGCCGCATGTCTCCCGCCACCTCCCACGTGTTCGACGCCAACGCGCAGAATTTTGAAACCGATGTCATGCAGCGTTCGATGCAGACCCCGGTATTGCTGGATTTCTGGGCGGAATGGTGCGGGCCATGCAAAGTCCTCGGGCCGATGCTCGAAGCGCTGGCCGCCGAGTTCGGCGGTGGATTTCTGCTGGCAAAAGTCGACGTCGAGGCCGAGCAGGAACTCGGGGCGGCGTTCCAGATCCGCTCGATCCCGACGGTGGTCCTGGTGAAGAACGGCCAGCTGGTCGATGGGTTTCAGGGCGCATTGCCCGACGGTCAGCTGCGTGAATTCCTGAAGCATCACGGCATCGAACCGATCACGACAGCAGATCCCGTCACTGAAGAAGACATGCTGCCGCCGGCCGTCGATCCGCTTGCCGAGATCGCCCGTTTACGTCAGGACATCGAGGCGGCACCGGACAAAGACACACTGAAGCTCGATCTGGCGATCGCCCTGCTGCAGGCCGGCGACGCCGATGAGGCCGAACGACTGCTGGACGCACTGCCCAACCTCTCGACCGACGATCGCGCCATCCGCGCCCGCGCCCGCCTGGGTTTCGCGGCGCTGGTCAAGGATGCCCCGTCGATCGAGGCGCTGCAGGCCGCGGTGATCGCCAACGATGGCGACCTGCGCGCACGTCATCTGCTGGGCGTGCACCACATCCTCGCCGGCCGTTCGCAGGACGGGCTTGAACACTTCATCGAAATGCTGCGGCGCGATCGCGGTTTCGACGACGGCCTGCCGCGCAAGGCGCTGATCGACGCTTTCAGGATCATCGAAGACGTGGATCTGGTCGGCCAATACCGCCGCAAGATGTCCTCGCTGCTGCTGGTCTGAGCGCGAAATGGCGCGAGAGATGACGGCGCGCGGCCTGCGCCGGTGGATGAATGTGTGGCCGCCGTTTCTTTTCACGGGCGTACGCGTGCGCACAATCGCCGACGACTGGCGCCACGTCGAGGTCGAACTGCGCGCGCACTGGTGGAACCGCAACTATGTCGGCGTGCATTTCGGCGGCAGCCTGTTTGCGATGACCGATCCGTTCTGGATGTTGCTCACCATGCATGCGCTGGGCCGCGATTACATCGTCTGGGACAAGGCCGGCGAGATCACATTCGTCAAACCCGGTCGCGGCACCGTGCGCGCACATTTCCGGCTGGACGATGCGACCCTCGATGAGATCCGTGCCGCCACCGCTGGCGGTGAGAAGCATCTGCGCTGGTTTGAAACCGCGATTGTCGATGCCGATGGCGAAGTGGTCGCGTGCGTGCGAAAACAGCTGCACGTGCGCAGGAAGCGTGTTGTACCGCCCCGGTGAGAACCAGTAGCGGAAATCCACCCACGATCCGCTTCTGCAATACGATCCCGGATCTCTGTTGCCGCCCGTTGCGATCTGTTAACGCCCGTTTCGATTGAGCTGCACAGTGACGATGGAGTATTTCACCCTGTTTTGTTCAGGAAGGGAGCATACCGTCAAGTAACACGGGTCTGCGCATTCACTCAGCTCCCCGCCTTCGGTATGCTCGGCGGGCAACAGGGGGAGTCATCTATGGGTTCTACGCAAACGGAGCCGCAGGAAGGATGGCCAGAGATTTCCGGCTATCGTCTGCTGCGCATTCTCGGGCATGGCGGCATGTCCACCGTCTATCTCGGACACCAGCTGTCGCTGGGCCGCGAGGTGGCGATCAAACTCATGCGCCGAGAGGCGCTGACCGATGAAATCGGCCGGCGGCGGTTCGAGAACGAGGCCCGCACCATTGCCCGCCTCGATCATCCGCATATCGTTCATATTCACGAGGTCGGCCGCACAAAAGAAGGCCAGCCTTACCATGTCATGCCGGTGCTGCCCCGCGGGCATCTGGGCAAGCGCAACCTCACCGGCGACGAATCGCGGGTGCGCGAAATTCTGGAAGCGCTGCTGAGCGCGCTTGCCTTCGCCCATAGCCGCGGCGTCATCCATCGCGATGTGAAGGCGGAGAACGTACTGTTCGACGAAGCCGAGCGGCCGATGCTGACCGACTTCGGTATTGCCCTGCGTCGCGGTTACGGGTCGCGTGTCACTACCGCCGGGGTGGCCGTAGGCAGCACGGCTTACATGGCGCCCGAGCAGGCACGCGGCACCGAGGTCGATCTTCGCGCGGACCTGTACAGCCTTGGCGTGTTGGCTTGGGAAATGCTGGTCGGTCAATTGCCTTACAGGGCGGAAGACGGGCTGTCGATGGCCCTGAAGCATGTTCAGGATCCGATCCCGCGGCTGCCGCCGCATCTCGGCCAATGGCAGCGTTTCTTCGACCGCGCGCTGGCCAAATCCCCGATCGAACGCTTTACCGACGCCCAGGACATGCTCGAAGCGATGCGCAGGGTGCCGCATGCGCAGCGCCAACCGCTGCGTCTCGCCTACGCCCGGGTACGCGCAAGGATCGGCCCCAAACAAATAGCCGTCATGGCGGTGATCGCGACGATCTGCATCGGTGCGGCCGCGCTGGTGCTGCAGTTGGATCGACGCAGCGCAGAAAGCAGACTCGCGGGCATCGCCGCAATGATCGACGACAGCGTCACGGCCGTTCCTTCCACCAGTGGGCTCGATCCCACCCTCGGCGCGCCCGAAGCCGATCCCACCGATTCGATGCTGCGCGCAGCGCCGCAGTCCGCAGCGCAGCCGTTCGTTGCTGCAGCGGAACAGCAGCTGCAGCAGCGCCGCTGGATCTCGCCGACGGGCGACAACGCCTACGACAGCCTGATGGCCGGATGGCGCACCGACCCGAGCCATCCAGGCCTGTCCGTGGTCAGCGGCCGTCTGCTCGATACGCTGGGCGACGAGACCGAACAACGTCTGCGCAAAGGTGAAGACGCGGTGGTCCGCGACCTCATCGGGCGCATGCAGCGGTTGGCCGAACAGGATCGCCCGCGCGGCCTCATCGCAATGACCCAGCTTCGCAAGCGCTTGAATGCAACGCTCTCGACGCGGATGGATCAGGCTCAGTCCAAGAGCGATCGCACTGCGGCGCAGCGGGTGGTAGCCTCCGCGAAAACGCTGGGCATGGACAGCGCACAGGTCGCGGCGCTGCAGAAGCGCGCGTCCAAAATTGCGCAGCCCGGTGACCGCGTCGCGGACAACATCGGCGACATGACCCTGGTCGAAGCCGGCGGGAAAGTGGTCGCAGTGTCGCGTGCTTCGGTCACTCGCGATGATTACGCCGCATTCGCCAAAGCAACCCAGCGCCAACCCGCACTGTGCCGCGAACGTGCCTCGCTGCTGCGGGTGCTTGCGCCGCGAACCTGGGAAGCACCGGGCTTCGAACAGCCGAACAGCGCGTCGGTGGTGTGCGTGTCATGGCAGGACGCCGAGGCGTATGCGCGTTGGCACAGCCAGCGCGGCAAGCATCGGTATCGCCTGCCCACCGCTGCGGAAGCACAGGCTGCGTCGCGCAGCGACAGCGGCAAGGCCGTGGCCGAATGGCTCAACGACTGCGCCGGCGGCAGCTGCGCACGGCGTATGACCGCAGGCCGCAGCTGGCGCGGTGCCGGCGGCGGTCGCCCGCTGGATGCGGTGCGCGGCTACGATGACGTTGGTTTCAGATTGGTGCGGGAGCTGTAGGCCACACCACGGCGTGGCCCTTACAATCGGGTCATGTCGCATCCCCACTCGCTCGGCCGCCGCCTGCAGGGCCTGTTTATCGCAGGCCTGCTCACACTTCTACCGATCTGGCTGACCTGGGTGGTGATCAAGTTCGTGTTCGTCATGCTGTCGGATCTAAGCCGGCCGCTGATCGATCCGATCCTGCAGATCATCGCAACAACGGCCCCCGACGCGCTGAGCTGGTTGGCGCAGTCCTGGGTGAAGACCGCGATCGGATTGGTCGCCACGTTGGGCGTGATCCTGCTTGCGGGCTGGCTGACCCGGCGCATGCTCGGCCAGCGTCTGCTGCGCTGGTTCGAAGCACTGATCAAGCGCATACCGCTGGCCAACACCATCTATGGCAGCTCACGCAAACTGCTCGACATTCTGCAGACCAAGCCGGACGGCACCCAGCGCGTGGTGCTGATCGATTTTCCGCACACTGAAATGAAAACGCTGGGCTTCGTCACCCGGGTCATGCGCGAAGAGGGCACCGGCCGCGAACTGGCCGCGGTCTATGTGCCGACCACGCCCAACCCGACCTCCGGCTATCTTGAAATCGTGCCGGTCGAAAAGATGACCCCAACCGACTGGACCGTCGATCAGGCCATGAGTTTCATCATCAGCGGCGGCGCGGTCGCGCCGGATACCATTCCCTTTTCAGCGCCGGGCGTCGCTGCAGGCAGCACTGCAAGCATCATTTCGAAACCCGATCCGGCAACGGAAACGACAACACCATGAGCTCCCACTTGCTGGACGACCGCGCGACCCGTCTGTTTGTGGGTTTGACCGCTTTTTTCTGCGTCAACGCAGTGCTGGCCGAATTCATCGGCGTGAAGATCTTCGCCCTTGAAGACACGCTGGACATCGCGCCGCTGCAGTGGAATCTGTTCGGCCAAACGGGTTCGCTGAGCTTCACCGCGGGCACACTGCTGTGGCCGATCGTGTTCGTATTCACCGATGTCATCAACGAGTTCTACGGCAAACGCGGCGTGCGTATGGTGTCGTGGATTGCTGTGGCGCTGATTCTGTATGGATTTGTGTTCGCCTTCGCCGCGATTCATCTGGCGCCGGCAAGTTGGTGGGTCGATGCTGCGAAAGACCAGGGCGTACCGAATTATCAGTATGCGTTCGCCGCGATCTTCGGACAGGGCCTGTGGACGATTGCCGGGTCCGTGGTCGCATTCATGCTGGGGCAGTTGATCGATGTCTCGGTCTTCCACCGCATCCGCCGCATGACCGGCGAAAAACACGTCTGGCTGCGCGCAACCGGCTCCACCGCGGTGTCGCAGCTGATCGACAGCTTCGTGGTGCTGTACATCGCATTCGTGCTCGGGCCGCAGCAGTGGCCGACCTCGTTATTCATGGCGGTCAGCACCGTCAACTATGTGTACAAGATGCTCGCGGCGATTGCATTGATCCCGCTGATCTATCTGATGCGGCGCGCGATCATCGGCTACCTCGGGGCCGCGCGGGCCGCACAGCTGCGCGAGCAAGCCGCGCACTGATCCCAGTCCGGGCGCTGCGCGCGCCCTGTCGTTGGCTCAGTGACCTTTGGCCGATGCCAGCGCCAGCCTTTCCGGCGACGCTTAGGGCGTTCGCGCGGTGCACCGCCGCCGACCTCACACGTTCGTCGCCCATTCCGGCGACTCTCCGCTGGAGCACGCCATGACCGCCACACCCTCCTCCCGCCCTTCGATGGTCCTCGCACTGGCTGTCGCTGCGGCGCTGTTCGCTGGCACGACAATCGCACCACAGGCACAGGCCGCGCCGCAGGCAGCCTCCGCAGCTGCCGAATCCAAAGGCGCTGCGCTGACCCGGCTCTATGAAGAATTCTGGGAAGCATCGCTGAAGCTCAATCCGCTGCAGGCGACCTTTCAGGGCGACAACCGCTACAACGATCAATTACCAAACTTCCTGACCGAAGCCTCGCGCAAAGAGGCCCACGACTTCACCGTGGAGTGGCTGAAGCGTGTCGAGGCCGTCGGGCCGGATGGCCTGAGCGGACAGGATCGGTTGAGCTACGACATCTTCGTCAAGAACGCGAAAGACACCCTGGAAAGCGAGCAGTTTGCAAGTTACCTGATGCCGGTCGATCAGTTCACCAATATCGCCGGCCTCGCCGCCCAACTCGGCTCCGGCAGCAACGCGCAGCCGTTCAAGACCGTGAAGGACTACGACGACTGGCGCGCGCGCGGCGCGAAACTGCCGCCGATCTTCGATCAGGCCATTCTGAACATGCGCGAGGGCATGCGCCAAGGCGTAACCCAGCCGAAAGTGCTGATGCAGAAAGTGCTGCCGCAGTTCGACGCGCTGATTGCCGACCAAGCCACCAAAACACTGTTCTGGGGCCCGATCAAAAACCTGCCGGCCACGTTCTCCGACGCCGACAAAACCCGGATCACCGACGAATACACCACCATGATCGAGCAGGAGATCATGCCCGCCTACCGGCGCATGCGCGAGTTCATCGCCAAGGAATATCTCCCCGCCTGCCGCGACACTGCCGGCATGGGTGGTTTGCCCAACGGCCAGGCCTGGTACGCGTTCAACGCGTATCTCAGCACGTCGACGCGGCAGACGCCCGCACAGATTCATCAGACCGGGCTCGATGAAGTCGCGCGCATCCACGGTGAAATGCGCAAGGTGATGAAAGAGGTCGGCTTCAAGGGTTCGCTGCAGGACTTCTTCAAATACGTGAACACCGACAAAAAGTTCGAGTTCGCCTCCGAAGAAGCCCTGCTTACGCACTACCGTGGCATCGAAGCGCAGCTGGAGCCGGGCCTCAACCGCATGTTCAACCTCAAGCCCAAAGCGGGCTTTGAGATCCGTCCGGTCGAACCGTTCCGTGCCCAGTCCGCCGCCGGCGGCCAGTATTTTCCGCCGAACGAAGACGGCACGCGTCCGGGCATTTTCTACGTCAACACTTACGACCTGCCCAGCCGTAAAACCTGGGACAGCGAGGATCTGTTCCTGCACGAAGCGAAACCGGGCCACCACTTTCAGATCGCGCTGCAGCAAGAGTTGAAAGGGCTGCCGAACTTCCGCCGGTTCGGCGGCGAGACCGCCTACATCGAAGGCTGGGGCCTGTATTCGGAAACCATCGGCAAGGAGCTGGGGATTCTGACCGATCAGTACATGTACTTCGGCATGCTCCAGAACGAGCTGTGGCGCTCGATTCGACTGGTCGTCGACACCGGCTTCCACAGCAAGGGCTGGACCCGCGAGCAGGTGATCAAGTACATGCTCGAAAATTCCGCAACCAGCGAAACCGACGCCGTGTCCGAAGCCGAGCGCTACATGGCGATTCCGGGTCAGGCACTGGCCTACAAAACAGGGCAGCTGAAGATCACCGAACTGCGCGCACGCGCCGAGAAAGCGCTTGGCGATCGATTCGACATCAAGGCCTTCCATGACGAAGTGTTGAAGGATGGCTCGGTGCCGCTGGATGTGCTGGATGCGAAGATCGATCGCTGGGTGACCAGCCAGCGCTGACACGATTGGCGACGGACACCTGTTCAACAATCCAACCGCATTGAAATGCAGGGCTGCGCTGGGATTCAGCGCAGTCTTGTGGTTGCCGCGACTGTTCAGTACTGCTGAACGAGCGCAAACACCGACTGCACCACCTGCGCCATGCGTCGGTAGTCGAGCTTCTCATGCGAGTCGCTGGCGCGGTGGTAGTGGGCGTTGCGAAAAAAAGCGGTGTCGGTGACCATCAGTGCAGGATAGCCTTTGCCCCAATAGCTGCGATGATCCGAAAAATCGATTCCCTGCAGTGTCGCGGGCGCATTGATCGAATACACCGGCAGGTCTGATCCGCCGGACATCAGCGCCTTGGCTCTGCGCATGTTCGCGATATCACCCAGCTCACCAACCAGCGCAATGAAGTTGCCGCGATCCGGGTACAGGTGCTGCATGCCTGGAACGGGAAAATGTTGACTTCCCGGCGCATCGCTGAAGAAACCGATCATTTCCAGAGACAGCATCAGCGCAACGTCGCGCTTCGATGTCACCAGTGAGCGCGCATGCCAGACGCTGCCCATGTGCTCAGTGCGAAAGTGCGGAGGCTCCTCCAGCGCATAGGCGACCAGTTCGACCGCGCGGGAAGGCGGCCGTTGACCAAGCAGATGGGCCAACTCGATCAAGCCGGCCACACCACTGGCGTTGTCATCGGCGCCGGGCGTGTGCGTATCGGGCGTGAACCCGCTTGGATACAGGGCGCCGGCCGCGGCATCGCCATGAGAGTCGTAGTGGGCACCAACCACAATCAACGCCCCGTCCTGCGGCCCGAATCTGGCGATGATGTTCTTGTACTTCGCACCGCGAACGATCACGTCCTGAATCGAAACCTTTGCGCCTGCGGCTTCGAATTCGTCGAACACATATTTGGCTGCACGCTCGGTGTTGTCGAGCCGGTCGGAGCTTCGCGGAAAAAGATCGACCGAAAGATGCTTCACATGGGCAGCAAGCCGCGCGGCGTCAACGGACGGAGACTGATACCGGACCGGAGAAACCAATGGCTGGGTGACCGCAGCAACCAAAGCCAGCAAACCCATGAGGGCGATGGCGACCATCCAGAGCAGCGCCCGCAGGAGTCGCTTGCGAATTGATCGCGGCTGGAATGCGGAGTTCGATAAGCGGGATGTGTGCACGGATCGATTGGTCTCGCTGAAATGGATGCGTGGATTCTCTCGGGGACATCGCCAAGCATCCAGCCGGATCCTTAGTGCGACTTGCTGCTCCTTAGCGCCAATACACGTGCCGGCGGCCCAAACGCATCGCTTCTGGCATCCTGCCAGTAATCGCGAAACACCGCGTGATCGCTCGTGCCCGCCAGCAGTTCACCGGGTTCGAGAAAACGGTAGAGCGCAGCCATCGAACGTACTTCGACCGACGACACCCGGCGCAGGACGTGTTCGGGTCCAAGCTGCGACGGATGTTCCAGACCCGCTGCACACAGCAACTCACGCAGCGCCTTGAGCGTGTGGTGATGGAACTGGTGCACGCGGGTCGCCTTATCGGGCACATCGAGTTTGCGCCAGCGCGACGGATCTTGCGTGGCGATGCCGGTCGGGCAGCGGCTGGTGTGACAGCTCTGCGCCTGGATACAGCCCAGCGCGAACATGAAACCACGTGCAGCGTTGCACCAGTCCGCACCCATCGCCAGCGTGCGCGCGATGTCGAACGCACTGGCGATGCGCCCCGCCGCGCCGATGCGCACGCGGTCGCGCAGATTCAGGCCGACCAGCGTGTTGTGCACCAGCATCAGTGCTTCGTGCATCGGCACACCGACGTGATCGATGAATTCCGCCGGTGCCGCGCCGGTGCCGCCCTCGCCGCCGTCGACCACGATGAAATCCGGCAGCAGCCCGGTCTCGTTCATCGCTTTGGCGATGGCGAACCACTCCCACGGATGGCCGATAGCGAGCTTGAACCCGGTCGGCTTACCGCCAGACAGTGCGCGCATCTTTGCGATGAATTCAAGCAGCTCGATGGGCGTTGAAAACGCAGAATGGCGCGACGGCGAGACACAGTCCACGCCCTGCGGTACGCCGCGAGTCGCGGCGATCTCGGCGCTGACCTTTGCCGCAGGCAACACGCCACCGTGACCGGGCTTGGCGCCCTGCGACAGCTTCAGCTCGATCATCTTCACCTGCGGATCGCGCGCATTCTGGACGAAGCGTTCATCGCTGAAACTGCCGTCGTCGTTGCGACAGCCGAAATAGCCGCTGCCGATCTCCCACACCAGATCACCGCCGTGTTCGCGGTGATACGGCGAAATCGATCCCTCGCCGGTGTCGTGGTAAAAACTGCCGCGCTTTGCGCCTGCGTTGAGTGCACGGATCGCATTGGCCGACAGCGCACCGAAGCTCATCGCCGAGATGTTGAATACGCTGGCGTCGTAGGGCTGCGCCGACTGCGCGCCGATGCGGATGCGGAAATCGGGCGATGCGATATCGGTCGGCATCACCGAGTGATTGATCCACTCGTACTCGTTGCCGTACACATCCTGCTGGGTACCGAACGGCCGGGTGTCGTTCACCGCCTTCGCGCGCTGATAGATCAAGGCGCGCTGCTGGCGCGAATACGGCACCTCAGCGGTGTCGGATTCGATGAAATATTGCCGCATCTCCGGGCCGATCGATTCCAGGCCGTAACGGAAATGCGCAATGATCGGATAGTTGCGGCGCAGCGTGCTGCGGGTTTGCAGCAGATCCAGCACACCCAACGCGGTGAGTCCGCCGAATACGGGAATGGCCCAAGCCCAGGCCGCACCCATGAAAAATGTCGCCAGGCACGAAGCAAACAGCAACCCGAGACTTGCGAAGAAAGCGGCGTAACGCAACATGAAGCCCCCAGCTGGATGCGCGCGGGCCGATGCGTGCAATGGTGAGTGTCGACGGGGCCCAAGCCGAGCATGCAACCACGCTGCAGCGCAGTGGATGCCAGCCCGGTAGACCAGCTCGCGTCCGTCGCCACGCATTGCCGCAACAGTGGTGCCCGGGGCGGGAATCGAACCCGCATATCCTTTCGGATGAGGGATTTTAAGTCCCTTGCGTCTACCAGTTTCGCCACCCGGGCAACGTCCGACCGGACCGCGTCGGTGATCGGGAGTCTATCTTGCGGCTTTATGCTTCAAAATCAAAGGCCGCGCGCCGCCCCGGATGCGTCCCTCGCCAGCGCTTTCATGCAGGTCGTACGGCGGAACGACGCACGTCCGAGGCATGCTTGCCGGTCACACGCTTGAAAGCGCGGCGGAACGCGGCCTCGGTCGAGTAGCCCATCTCCGCCGAGATGGTGGCGACATTCTTCTTGGACTCAAGCAGCAACCGCTCCGCTTCCAGCATTCGGCAATTCACCACATAGTTCACCGGCGTGACATTGAGCACGGCGGTGAAGCGCTCGATCAAGGCCGACCGCGAGAAAGGGGCGTACTTCAACATCCTTTCTATGGTCCAGTCTTCGCCCGGCTCGCGGTGGATCGCGGCGACAAGGACGCGCAGCTTCGGGTCCGCCAACGCAGCGATGACTCCGCGCGGCGCTTCGCACGTCGCGATGTAGTGCCTCAGCACCATCACGAATAGAGCATCGGCAAGCTTGTCAAGCACCACCGCACTGCCCTGATCCTGGCGCAGACCCTCATCCGCCATCAGCCGCATGATCGAACCGAATTTGTCTCCGGCATCCTGACTGCGCACCAGAATCAGCGGCGGCAACAGCTCGATCAGCAGGTTTCGGGTGCGCTCCGGAAATTCGAACTGGCCGCATATCACGTTGGTGAAAGGTCCTTTGGACTCGAGCACAAGCGTCGCATCACCGTCGAGTACCGGCGATGCGCTCAGCACATGCCAATCGCCGTGCATCACAACAATCAAGTCGCCCGCACGCAGCGGCAGTGGCTTGTCGATATGCCGCATATGCAGATAGCAGCTGCCTCGGGTGATGAGATGAAACTGCGAAGGTGCCGCGCCGGTCGTGTTGAGCTGCCACGTACCGCATACCGCAGGCAGCCCAAAGATCTTTGCGGAGAGGTTCAGATTGTTGAGAACCCCGGATAGGAGGTCATCTGGACTTTCGGACATGTTTTATGGATTTCCGGAGTAGGCGCTTCCGATCCATTGTTAGCAGAATACATTCACAGTGGCAAACCCAAGATGATCGACACGCAATAACGCGGCTCCTTGCATTCCGATCCAGAGCTGACTTGCGTTGGCAAAATGGATTTCAGACTGGACATTCGCAACTTTTTCGTCATCGCTGCGTCTATCTGGCAAGAAGCCGCGTAATCAAAACCACTACCGGTCATCGCTACGATCCGCTTGATGCGTGAAGCGGATCCAGCAACTACAAATCTCAGGATACATGTTCAATGCACATCGGATCGATTTCTGCGTACTGCGGCCATTCCGCTGAAAACCGGCGTTTTTCGATATGAAAGACTCGGCAAGCAATCGATCGCCGCTGGTCCAGAAGACGCTGCTGATGCTGGTATTCGCTGGTGCGGTGGCTGCTTTTTTCTATTTCGATCTCACTCGCTTCCTGACTTTCGAAGCCCTGAAGACCCAACGAGACGCGTTGTCCGCGCTGGTCGAATCGCACCCGGTCGCCATGATGTCCGCTTTTTTCGCGATCTATGTGGCGATGGCAGCGCTGTCGATTCCGGGCGCAGGCATCCTCACGCTCGCAGGCGGTGCCCTGTTCGGCCTGACCACGGGCACCTTGCTGGTCTCGTTTTCCAGCTCCATCGGCGCATTGCTGGCGTTCTGGGGCGCGCGTTTCATGTTTCGTGATGTTGTCGCCAGGAAGTTCGGAGCGCGACTGAAGTCGATCGAGCAAGGCGTCGAAAAAGACGGCGCTTTCTATCTGTTGACCCTGCGACTGGTGCCCGCTGTCCCGTTCTTTGTGGTCAATCTGTTGATGGGTCTGACCAACATCAAATCAAGGACCTACTACGGATTCAGCCAGATCGGCATGCTGCCTGGCACGCTGGAGTATGTCTATGCAGGCACCCAGATCGCACGGATCAACTCGGTCGGCGATATCGTTTCGCCCGGTCTGATCGCCGCCTTCGCGGTCATTGGGCTGATGCCTATCGTTCTGCGCAAAGTCAGCAATGTATTGGTCGCGCGAAAAGTCTATCGTGGGCACCGCAAACCGAAGCGGTTCGATTACAACATGATCGCGATCGGAGCCGGCTCCGCGGGGCTGGTGTCGACTTACATCGGTTCGGCAGTGAAGGCAAAAGTCGCGCTGATCGAAAAGCACAAAATGGGCGGCGATTGTCTCAACACCGGATGCGTGCCTTCCAAAGCACTGATTCGCTCGGCAAAGCTGATGCACGAAGCCAAGCACAGCCGCGACTACGGCATTGCAAAAATCGAAACCGAACTCAATTTCCCGGACGTGATGGACCGTGTGGCTGAGGTCATCGCCAAGATCGAGCCACACGATTCTGTCGAACGCTACACCCGGCTCGGCGTGCACTGCCTGCAGGGCAACGCTCGTCTCGTCTCTCCTTGGGAAGTCGAGGTCGACGGCAAAACGATCACCGCAGAAACGATCATCATCGCCACCGGTGCGCGCCCGCTGGTGCCGAACATTCCCGGGCTTGCCGAAGTCGACTATCTCACCAGCGACAATCTGTGGTCGCTGCGCACACTGCCGGGACGTCTGCTGGTGCTGGGCGGCGGTCCGATCGGCTGTGAGCTGGCACAGTCTTTCTCGCGGTTTGGTTCACAGGTCACGCAGGTGGAAATGTTGCCTCGTCTGCTGCCGCGTGAAGATCAGGATGTATCGACTGCGATCGCCGTGCGCTTCACCGAAGAGGGGATTCAAGTCGCGACTGCTCATAAAGCGCTTCGCGTGGAAAAAACGGCGATGGGCGGCGCATTGGTCTGCGAGCATGAAGGGCGTGAAGTCCGTTTCGAATTCGACAGAATCCTGCTGGCGCTCGGTCGGAAAGCCAATGTCGAAGGCTTTGGACTCAGCGAACTGGGCGTGACGCTGTCGCCTCGCGGCACTATTGAGGCCAACGAAAAGCTGCAAACCAACTTCCCTAATATCTATGTCTGCGGCGATGTCACCGGGCCCTTTCAGTTCACCCATGTCGCCTCTCACCAGGCATGGTATGCGGCGGTGAACGGTCTGCTGTCTCCGTTTTGGAGCTTCAACGTGGACTACCGCACCATTCCGTGGACAACCTTCACCGACCCTGAAGTCGCACGCGTAGGGCTGTCGGAACAGGAAGCGAAAGAACGCGGTATCGCCTATGAAATGGTCGAGTACGGGATCGACGATCTCGATCGCGCCATCGCTGACGGCACAGCACGCGGTTTCGTAAAAGTGCTGACCGTTCCGGGCAAGGACACCATCCTTGGCGCTGTGATCGTCGGCGCCCACGCCGGCGACACGCTTGCTGAATTCGTGTTGGCCATGAAACACGGCCTGGGGCTCAACAAGATCCTCGGCACGATCCACACCTATCCAACGATGTCCGAAGCCAACAAATACGCAGCCGGTGTCTGGAAGCGGACGCATGCGCCACAGCGTCTGCTGGGTTTTGCGCAGCGCTACTTCGCATGGCGTATCGCGTAATCAACAACATCCGACGCGACATGACAATCGAAACATCAACACGCTTCCGTATCGATATCCGGAGATCCACTCGATGAAATCACCAATACTGTCGGTTCTGCTCGCTTTGGCAGCGATTGTCACCGGCAACGCGTATGCGCAGAGCTTCGACCATTCCCACACCGAATTGACCGACTTGCTGAAAAAGCACGTCAGCTGGAAGGGACAGACCGGGGCCAGCGCAGGTGCCAGCGCCGTGAATTACGCAGGTATGAAGCAGGACCGCGCCGCACTGGGTGTCTATACCAAAACGCTGTCCAGTGTGAGCCAAGCCGATTACAACCGCTGGAGCCGCGCACAAAAACAGGCCTTCCTAATCAATGCCTACAACGCGTATACGTTGGAGTTGATCGTCGGAAAATATCCGAACCTCAAGTCGATCAAAGACCTCGGCAGCGTCATCAGTTCACCGTGGTCCAAACGCCTGTATCCGCTGCTGGGAAAACTGCGCAGCCTCGACGACATCGAGCATGTACTGCTGCGCGGGGCTGCAGATTTCAATGAGCCTAGGATTCATTTCGCAGTGAACTGCGCATCGATCGGGTGCCCGGCGCTACGCCCGGAAGCTTACGTCGCACAGCACCTTGCGGCTCAGCTGGAAGACCAAACCCGGAAATTTATGCAGGATCGCAGCCGCAATCGCTTCGCGCGTGCACAAGAAACGCTTTATGTATCACGGATTTTCGACTGGTATCGCGGCGACTTCGAAAAAGGCCATCTCGACGCGCGTACGCTGCCGGCGTTCCTCGCTCGCTACGCAGGATCGCTTGGGCTGAGCGTCGCCGAAAAGCAGGCATTGATCGATGGCGATCTGGACATCGAGTTCACCGAGTACGACTGGTCGCTCAACGACCGGAAATGAAATCATCATGAACGCTGTTCACGGCACGGTTATTTTAGCGCAGAGCGACCACTATCAGGAGATGTTGATCGCCGCTGCACTGCATTCGATGAACATCGCGGTGCGCAAAGTAAAAAAAGACTTGCCGTTGCTGCATGAAATAAAAGTCACTCGCGAAACGACGCGGGGCATGGTGCTTGTCTGCGTCGATCTGGACCGAATCGCGCAGGAACGGATGCTATGGCCGCAGTTCACCAGAGCTTTGCATGAAATCGTCGGCGACATCGGCCTGCTGGCGAATCAAAGCAAACTGATCCGCGTGTCTCACCTTGCGCGCAGCTGGGCGATGAAACACGGCGCCATCGATTTGATCGGCAGAGTGTCACATCTCAGAGTTTCTACGAGCATGCGGCCACTCATGGAGGCGATGAAAGATTTTTTTTCGATCGAGCCAGATCCCGCACGCATCCATGAGTTCATCACCGGCATGCATGGATCTATTGACGAAAAAGCGGATACGGCTTTCGAGAACCAGAAAACATGGCAACGATTGGAAAGCATTGGCATGCCGCCAGATCTCATCATTGATGCGATGCTGGATTCCGGCAAAGTGATCAGCGAAGACCGGCGCTATCGTTTCAAGACATATCGGAACTGCTTTCTTGGAAACGAAGCGACGCTGTGGATCGCCGAACACCTCTCCACCAGCGCCGCACAAGCACAGGACATCGGCAAGCTGCTGATGGGGCTGGGCTGCCTTTATCACGTGATCAAAGACCAACCGTTCATCAACGACAAGTTTTTCTATCGCTTCGTCCGGCCCAGCCAAGCGCTTGGATTGATGGACTTGGATCTGGTCATGCATGAAAGCCGTGAAATGCGCGGTTTCGATGTGCAGGATCGCACTTGGCGTGGAATGCGATTCCAGAAAAGCTTCATCGGCAGTGAAGCGGCGCAGTGGATATCGCAGATGTACGGCTTGAATTCAGAGGATGCGATCGCGCTTGGGCAACTGTTGCATGACATTCATCATTTCCAGCATGTGACAGGTCAACACGGCTTTATCGATCATGAATTCTATTACCGCATGACGCTGGACAGCTGATCTTCTCGACAGCACCTTCAATTACCCCCCTGGGCTCGCGCCCGACAACCTGAGGAAACACCAGTGAAAAGAAACCTATCGATGATCGCGGCCGGTTTGGCATTGATATCACTCGCAGGCGCTGCCGCCGCTTCCGGCTCCATGCCACAGCCGCAGCGCACCCCCCAATCAACCGCTTCGGCACCGAGCGGCGACGCCTACGCGCGCGGCAAAGACATATACATGATGAAAATCGCCTGCGCCAGCTGTCCAGTCTCCGGTGGTGTTGATGACAAGGCTGCAGCGATGGCATTGGTTACCCGTATCGATTCCGACGAATTCAAGCTTCGCGGCGCGGAAAAACGCAGAGTCAAGGCGTACCTAAACGATCGATTCAAACTGAAGTGATCGGAGCAAGATAATGAAAACACTTCATAAAGCATGCACCTGCGCGATTACTCGCGCTTTGCTGGCGTCAGCATTTCCGGCACTCGCTTCGGATCAATCGCCGTGGCTGAGTGCAGCGGGTTCAGGCGAAGTCAGCGTAGGTTATGTCAGTCAGAGCGCCAATCGATTTTTCGCAGGCGATACCGAGCTTTCGCTGCCGACCGACCTGGAACTCCAGACGCTGTTTGTGGGCGTTTCCTACGGCATCACCGACCGTTTGAGCATTGACGCGCAGTTCGGCTATGGCGAGAGCGATTTTGCGGTCAATCCGGTGCTGTCCCCGCAGGGCGGACTGTCCGGTATCACCGACAGTAAAATCGGCCTGCGCTACTCGCTCTACAATGCCGATGGTGCCGCGATCACAGCACGTGGTTCCGTCATTATCGAAGGTGATTACGACACTGGCGCAATTACTGCAATCGGCGACGGCGACAGCGGTCTGGAAGTCGCGCTGTTGGCGGGCAAGATCTTCGATTCTGGCTTTGCGATCAGCGGCGAAGCCGGTTATCGCACCCGCGGCAGCGATATTCCGGACGAATGGTTTGGCGGCGTGACCGGCTCGTATGCGTTCAATGACACCATCGGCGCATACGTCGGCTATCAGTTGGTCCGCAGCGACGGCGATCTTGACATCGGCGCCGCTGGCTTCACGCCTCAGCGTTTTCCCGAAGTCGACGAGGATTACAACTTGGCCAACGCAGGTTTGAGCTTCAACTTCAGCGACAGCTGGAGTGCGGGCATTGGCTACGGAAAGAAACTCGACGGCCGCAACACGGCCAAGAGCGACTTCTGGAATGTTTCAGCCGTGTATTCGTTCTGACATGTACCGTGGACTGACGATCGTTGCGATAATCCCCGCTCGCGATGAAGCGCTTGCCATCTCCGAGGTCGTTCGCGGCCTCGGAGATATCCAGGACCCTGAAGGGCATCCTGTCTTCGACCGCATCGTGGTGTGCGACAACGGATCGAGCGACGACACCGCGCGACTTGCCCAACAGGCCGGTGCGGTCGTGGTACATGAGCCACAGGCCGGCTACGGTCGCGCCTGTCTGCGCGCGATCGAACACGCCGACGACTGCGATGTGCTGGTGTTTGTTGACGGGGACCGCTCGCTGTACCCGGAACAATCGCTTCGCTTGTTGGACCGCATCGCCTGCGGCGAAGACATGGTGATCGGCTCGCGCACCCTCGGCACGATCGAACCACAGGCGCTGACCCTGCCGCAGCGCTTCGGCAACGCGCTGGCGGTGTTTCTGATTGCGGTCCTCTGGGGCTATCGCTATTCCGATCTTGGCCCATTCCGTGCAATCCGAATGGATGCTTACCGGGCACTGCATATGCAGGACGAGACATATGGTTGGACGGTGGAAATGCAGGTCAAAGCATTGAGACAGCGAATGCGCGTGTGCGAATGCGCGGTCGACTCGCGCGCCAGACTGGGGCATTCAAAAATCAGCGGGACCGTGCGCGGTGTCCTCGGTGCGGGTATCGGGATTCTCGGCATGATCTGGCGGCTGTGGCGCAGGGATTACCGCGAGCGCAGGCGCGTTCCTGCCGTCGCTGTTGGATCGGGTTCCTGAGTAATGCGGGCACCGGCCAAGACCGCCGCAAACCTGGTGCCCCCCGCGTTGGCGCTGTCGTGTCTGTATGTCTGTCTTGCTGTGGTGTCGCGCATGCAGAACGTGCATTCACTGGCCTGCTTTCTCGCCGCGATGTTCGCCGCATTCATCTGCCTTGGCTGGGCCTACCTGCGCGCCGATGCGATCAGCACCCACGTCGTGCTGACGGTCGCCGCGCTGTTTCATATCATCGGTTTATTCGGGCTTCCGCTGCTCGAAGACGATCACTATCGCTATCTGTGGGACGGCTATCGATTCATCGCGTCCGGTTCACCGTATGGCGTCGCACCCGCCGAGTTCTTCGATGATTCAACGCAGCCCCAAGCGATGCGCCGCATCCTGGACGGGATCAATTATCCGGATATCGCAACGATCTACGCACCGGGACTGCAAGCGGTGTTCGGACTGGGTTATCTGATCGCGCCGGCCGAGCTGTGGCCGGTCAAAGTATTGCTGATGCTGGCGAATCTTGCGCTGATTGCGCTGTTGTTGCGCAGCGCGCCGCCACGGATGGTGTTGCTCTATGCGTGGAATCCGCTGGTATTCAAGGAAGTGGCGTTGACTGCGCATCCGGATGCGTTGCTGGCGCTGCCACTGCTGCTGGCCTGGCACTACCGTCATACCGGCGGCATTTGGCTTAAAGGTGTCTTCTTCGGTCTGGCGCTTGCGGTGAAAATCAGTGCCTTGCCTGCGATGGCTTGGCTGCTCTGGCAAAAACGATTTTGGGCCGTGCCGCTGGCGGGACTCACGGTAGCGGCGACCTATCTGCCGTTTATGGGTGCCGCCAATGACCTACCCGGGCTGTTCGCATTCGCCCAAGGCTGGCAGTTCAATGCAGCGGCATATGCTTGGCTGCTGGCGGTTCTGGATGCGGATCAAGCCAAACTGATCTGTGCCGGGTTCGCCGCGATCGCGATGTTTCTGATTCAGTATCGCCAACGCGCTTCCGATGCCTGTCCGCCATGGCACCGCATGTTCGGCGTGCTGCTTTTTTTTTCGCCAGTCATCAATGCGTGGTATCTGCTGTGGCTGCTGCCGTTCGCGGTGTATTCGCGCGACATCTGGCCTTGGGCAGCATCCGCCGCAGTGTGCCTCAGTTACGTCACCGGCCTGAATACGGGTCGCGAGGAAATAGCCGCATTCGGGGTGGCACCGTGGGCACAGACGCTCGAATGGCTGTGGATTGCTGCTGCAGTGGCCATTGACCTCGGCCGCTGGTTGCAGCGCGGTGTAACCGGGACAGGCGATGTGTGCATTGCTCAAACCGGGCACAGGGACGTGGGTCGAACGGATGTCGACAGCCTGCCGCGCGGTGAAATTGCAGTGGTCGCACACCCGATTGCCCACAAGCGGCCTCCTTGAATGGACGCACTATCGATAGATGACCGCAGCGTTACGTGCCAAAAAACACATGCCTTCAACCTGATTCATACCATCTGAAGCGGACGAATCCATGACTGCGCTACTGCTCATCTTTTTCACGATGGTCCTGGCAGCCGCCAACGGCGCGAACGACAACATCAAAGGCGCCGCAACCCTGCTTGGCTCCAACATGCTGAGCTACCGCGCAGCCATAACGCTGGCCACACTGGCAACGGCCGCTGGCGGTGTTCTGTCGATCTATATTGCCAATGGCCTACTCCAGTCGTTCAGTGGCAAAGGGATCGTGCCGCAGGACATGACCGGGTCGCTGCAGTTTCTGCTGCCAGTCGCGATAGCCGCAGCAGCAACGGCCTGGATCGCCAGCCTGAAAGGAATGCCTGTTTCAACCACACATGCCCTGCTCGGCGGCATCCTGGGTGCCGGCTTGGCCGGGGCAGCGCACCAAGTCGCTTGGTCCACGGCGGCGAAACTGATGTTGCTGCCGCTGCTGCTTTCGCCGCTGATCGCACTTGCTTTGACTTATGCACTTTCCCCGGCACTGCGATGGATACGCCGCAGCAGCGAATCCGCGGCCCCTTGCGTCTGCACCGACAGTTTGGCCGTACCGACAGCTGGAACGATGGCATTGCGCGAAGGTCTGGTGCTTGGACGTACCGACGCAGTTCAGTGCGTGCCTGCGCCGGGGCGCAGTGTCGTGCGTATGCCGATGCAGTGGCTCCTGGATCATGCGCATCTGCTGAGCGCTGCTGCAGTCAGTTTCGCGCGCGGCCTCAACGACACTCCGAAGATCGCCGCACTGCTGGTGGCCGGCGGCAGCATTGGGGTCGCATCGTCGTCGCTGTGGGTGATCGCTGCGATGTCGATCGGCGGCCTGGTCGCAGGCCGACGCGTTGCGAACACACTCGCTTTCAAAGTGACCAGGATGGATCCCGGCGAAGGTCTGGGCGGCAACCTGGTCACTGCCGCGCTGGTGATCGGCGCATCGCGCCTGGGCTTGCCCGTTTCGACAACGCATGTCAGCACCGGCGCCCTGTTTGGCATCGCTGCGGCAAACGGCAGCGGACAGTGGCTGATGATCCGCACAATCCTGCTGGCCTGGTGCTTCACCCTTCCCCTCGCCTGCCTCATCGCTTATCTCATCGCAGCCATGCTCAATTGAGACAGGATTAAGAGCTAAGGTTAAGAGCCGCGGTATTATCACGATCATGCGCATATCGCACGCAATACAAGCATTTTTGACATACCCAACCTATTTCTCATCCCTTTTCCAAGAGCCATCGCCATGAACAGTGTCGCCATTCCCACCACATACGATGATGTCCGCATGTATTACGGCGAAGTCCTGCAATCCTCCAGCGATCTGAAAACCGGCGCCTGCTGCCCGACCGAGGCCATGCCCGAGGCGCTTCGCAAACTGCTCGACGATGTCCATCCCGAAATCAAAGACCGTTTCTACGGCTGCGGCTCGCCGTTGCCGCCTGCACTGACAGGCAAGACGGTGCTGGATTTGGGCTGCGGCACAGGGCGCGACGTGTACCTGCTGTCGCGGCTGGTCGGTGAAAGCGGCCGCGTCATCGGTATCGATATGACCCCGGAGCAGCTGCAGACCGCAACGCGTCATCGCGAATGGCACGCACAGCGCTACGGCTACGCCGAGTCCAACGTGTCGTTTGCGGAGGGCTATATCGAACAGCTCGACGCCTGCGGCATCGCAGATGCGAGTATCGATGTCGTCGTTTCCAATTGCGTGCTGAATCTTTCGCCGGAAAAAGAGCGCGTCTTCGCCGAGATTTTCCGCGTGCTCAAACCTGGCGGCGAGCTTTATTTTTCCGATGTGTTCGCAGACAGGCGGGTTCCTGAAGCGCTGCGCCGAGATCCGGTACTCTTGGGAGAATGCCTGAGCGGCGCACTGTACACAGAGGACTTTCGACGCATCATGCAGCGCGTTGGCTGCGCCGATGCGCGCTATGTCTCGCAATCGCCCATCGCACTCTTCGATAGCGATATCGAAGCAAAAATCGGCATGGTGTCGTTCCAGTCGCGCACGGTGCGCGCATTCAAGCTGTCGCTGGAGGACCGCTGCGAGGATTACGGGCAGGTCGCCACTTACCGCGGGACGATTGCCGGTAATCCGCACGCCTTCGTGCTGGACGACCACCATCGTTTCGAAACCGGCAAGCCGATGCGCGTCTGCGGCAATACCTTCGATATGCTGGCTTCGACGCGCTTCGCCGATTATTTCGATCTGTTCGGCGACCAAAGCCGTCATTTCGGCCTGTTTGACTGTGCGCCGATGAACGATATCCCAGCCTCTGGCGCATGCTGCTGACGCGATCAACGCCTTCTGGCCCTTTGACATCATGACGCCAAGTCTTGCCTTTGTTGTTCCCTCAGCAGCGGGCAATCACGCTTGGCACGCGCTGCTGCCGCAGCTGCAGGCGGTCGGTGCAGACGAGCTTGTGCTGGTTGTGCCGCATGGTGAATCCGTCGCGGCGCTGAACTTTGAAGTCGCTGTGATGCGTTCCGATCCCGGGCGCGCACTGCAGTTGAATGCAGGCGCCGCATCGACCAGCGCCGATTGGCTCTGGTTTCTGCATTCCGACTCAGTGTTGAGTCGCGAGACTGTCGCCGCGATGCGCGCCTTCGTCGCCACAGACATGGATGCGATCGGTTACTTCGATCTGGTGTTCAGCGCAGACGCTCCGCTCGCCATGACCCTGAACCGCTGGGGGGCATACATTCGCAGTCGCTGGATGCGTCCGCCTTTCGGCGACCAGGGCTTTCTGATGCCCAGAAGACTGTTTCGTGCATTGGGCGGATACGATACCCGCATCGAATGTGGTGAGGACCGTCACGCGCAACAACAGACATTCACCGCGCTTCTGCGATCGCCGCTGATGCCGACGCGGCCCGACGACCGATAGGACACTTCAACATGCGCGACACTTGGCCCCTGCTGCAAAACAGCGATTTCCCCGCGATCCGTCGTGGAAAGACCAGCACGCTGCAAATGAATCTTGGCTATCGCTGCAACCTCAGCTGTATCCACTGCCACGTCAATGCCGGCCCGCGCCGCACTGAAGAGATGTCGTTGGAAACGATGCAGTTGGCGCTGGATGTTGCGCGGAAACTCAATGTCGAAGCGCTCGACCTGACCGGCGGTTCGCCGGAAATGAATCCGCACTTCCGATGGCTGGTTGAAACCGCACGCAAGCGCGGGCTACGGATCATGGACCGGCTCAATCCCACCATCATGGAAGAGCCCGGCTACGAATGGGTCGGCGAATGTCTCGCAGCGCATCACGTCGAAGTGGTCGCGTCCCTTCCCTGCTACAGCCAGTCGAATGTCGACGAGCAGCGCGGCGACGGTGTGTTTGAAAGCTCTATCCGCGCGCTGCGCACGCTCAACGCGCTTGGTTATGCTGCGCCGGATTCGCCGTTGTCGCTGAATTTGGTCTACAACCCGAATGGCGCTTTCCTGCCGCCCGCACAGTCCACACTGCAGGACAGCTACCGACGCTTGCTCGCCGACAACTTCGGCATCCAGTTCAATCATCTTTATGCGCTTGCCAATATGCCGATCCAGCGTTTCGGTTCTTGGCTGGTATCGAAAGGTCAATTTGAGCATTACATGGCGACGCTGCGCGACGCGCACCGAGACGAAAACCTGGACGGTGTGATGTGCCGCTCCACCATCAGCGTCGGATATGACGGCATGCTGCACGATTGCGACTTTAATCAGATGCTCAAACTGCCGCTTGCAGGACGCAGCGGTGGTGTCCATCTCCGCGATCTGCTGCAGGGCGATGTCCCGGGAGAGATCGCGGTCGCGGGGCACTGTTACGGCTGTACGGCGGGCCAGGGATCGAGCTGTGGCGGTGCGCTCGCGAAGCAGCAGGAAACGGTATTGCCGCTGACGCGCGCGATTCCGCTGGTGCTGGCAACGGCCGGGCATTGAATGGGCACCCGTCTGCTTTGTTGTCTGATCATCGGACTGTCACCGCATGTCGACGTGCGCGCCGCCTGGTTCGACAGGACATGGCCGGACACGCAGCGGCACATCGAAGCGGAATTTCCCGGCGCGCGCCATATCGCCACTTCAGCGCTGGCTGAAGCGATCGATGCCGGCAGCACAAAAGCACCACTGCTGCTCGATATTCGCGCACCTGCCGAATATCGCGTCAGCCACTTGTCCGGAGCCATACAGGCTGCCGATGGGAAAGCCGCACTGTTGGTGCTGCATGGCCGCGACAAGCGCGAACCTGTCGTCGTCTATTGCTCGGTCGGATGGCGTTCTTCTGAAGTGGCGGAAGCGCTGCAGCGTGGCGGTTATCGCGATGTGCGCAATCTGAAGGGGGGAATCTTCACGTGGGCGAATGAGGGGCGGCCGCTGTATCGCGATGGCCGCCGCGTGTTCGTGGTGCATCCCTTTAATCGCGGCTGGGGCCGTTTGCTGACGCCGCGTTATCGCGCGAAAAGGCCTTGAAGACTCACGCTGTGCAGCGCGATAGGCGCGCGAGCTGAGCTGGGCTGATCGATCTGCGCCGAACAGCAAGCGGCAAGCTCAACAAAAAAAACCCGCCGAAGCGGGTTTTTGAAAGATGGAGGCCTGGGTCGGAATCGAACCGGCGTACGCGGCTTTGCAGGCCGCTACATGACCACTCTGCCACCAGGCCGGTGACGCTTCAACTTGCTGTGTTGCTGATATATATTCTTAAATAACAAACCCCGGCAAACCGGGGCTTGTTTGAATCTGGAGCGGGAAACGAGACTCGAACTCGCGACCTCAACCTTGGCAAGGTTGCGCTCTACCAACTGAGCTATTCCCGCGGTGGAATCGTAATTTTAGCGTCTGTTGCGGAACTGTCAACACTCTTGCCTTCATCGGCCATCAATGCGGGCCACGCGGCGATCAGATATTGGGCGCCGGACCACAGCGTCAACAGCGCCGCTGCGGCCAGCATCCAATCGCCGACATGGAAAATCACATCGCCTGGCCACGGCGCGGGCTTCACGCCCGGAACCACTGAATACAGGAGGCACAGCAGCGCGAACATCTGCGCCATGGTCTTGATTTTGCCGATCACTGCGACCTTAACGGTGGCGCGCTGACCGATCTCCGCCATCCATTCGCGCAGCGCCGAAACCGCGATTTCGCGGCCTACAATCACGCCCGCCCAGAGCGCCATCCACGGGGTGGGATGACCCTGCACGATCAGAAACAGCGCGACGGCCACCATCAACTTGTCCGCAACCGGGTCCAGAAAAGCGCCGAAAGCAGAATGCAGGTTGTAGCGGCGCGCGATCCAGCCATCCAGCCAATCGGTGAGCGCAGCCAGCGCGAACACCGCGGCGGAAGCGAAGTTGCTCCACTTGTAGGGAAGATAGAAGACCAGCACCAGCACCGGGATCATCACGATCCGCGCGAGGGTCAGCATGGTCGGTACCGTCAATTTCATGAGGATCCCTGTGATTCGATACCGTGGAGCGTCGCGTAAATGCGTTCGGCCAGCGCAGCGTTGATGCCTTCGGCCCGGGCGATCTCCTCGATGCCCGCCGCCTTCAGTCCAGCCAAGCCTCCGAAATGCTTCAACAGATTACCGCGTCGGCGCGGCCCGATGCCGGGAATATCTTCCAACCGGCTCACATTGCGCGCCTTCTGCCGCCGCCCGCGGTGGCCGGTGATCGCGAATCTGTGCGCTTCGTCGCGCACCTGCTGGATCAGCTGCAGGCCCAGCGAGGCCGCCCCGGGCCGCAGTTCGCGCCCATCCGGCAGCAGCAGCGTCTCGTCGCCAGCGCGGCGCGCCTCACCCTTGGCTACCCCGACCACATGGACATCGACAATCCCGAAATCGGCCAGTACCGCGTTCGCCTGGGCAATCTGCCCAGCGCCGCCGTCGATCAGCAGCAGATCCGGCAGCACTGCGCCAGGGCGCGCCGG
>JANOKD010000085.1:0-28162 GCA_031419075.1 Lysobacterales bacterium | reverse complement strand
GACGGCCATTGCCTGGCTTCGGGTAATGCGGCTGGATCTCCTCGCACAGTGCAGACCACGGCACCAACGTCTCCATCGCCTTCAGAAACTCATCCCGCCGTGTCGGCTTCGCGTAACGCGCGAAGCCGGAACCTTGATCTTATGCCAACGCGAGGGTCTGCTGTTTAGCCATGCATGAAATTTACCGCAAGATCAGATCTGCTGGTACTTTTGCAGCGTTGCCTTAGCCCCTCATCCGTCGCTACGCGCCACCCCGGACCAAGTTCGCCCCCCCATTCCCGGACGCCAAGAAGCACAGGGTCAAGCGGCTTGTTTCAGTTTCCTTGCGTAGTCGTTGGGTGACACGTATCCGAGCGTGGAGTGCAGCCGTGTTGGATTGTAGAAGCCGTGGATATAGCTGGCGATGGCCGCGTGCGCGTCGGCCTTGGTGGCATACACGCCGGTGACTTCCTCGTTCTTGAGTGTGGCATAGAAGCTCTCGGCCACTGCGTTGTCCCAGCAATTACCCTTGCGGCTCATGCTCGGTACGACGCCGTGCGCGCTCATCGTTTGGCGGAACACGTTGCTCGCGTACTGGCTGCCGCGATCGGAGTGGAAGAGCGTTCCTTTCTGCACGGCGCAGGCCGACACGGCATTGAGGAATGCTTGCTTCACCAGATCGTCAGGCATCCGTTCGCACAGGCTGTAGCCCAGGACCTGCCGGGTCTGTAAATCGATCACCGTGGCCAGATACAGCCAGCCTTCCCGGGTTGGAATGTAGGTGATGTCGCCTACCCAGGCGGGCACTGGGCTGTCCACGGCGAACTGACGATCAAGCAGATTGTCGGCCACGGGGTGCGCATGCCGACTGTCGGTAGTGCGGGGCTTGAAGCGGCCTTTGATCTTGCCACGCAGTCCTTCCTCACGCATCAGCCGGGCCACGCGCTTGTGGCCCACCACGTGAGCACAGGCGCGCAGCGCCTTCACCATGCGCGGGCGACCGTAGGTGCGGCGGCTACCGGCGTGAATCGTGTGCAGCTCAGCACGCAGCGCTGCCTCTGGATCTGGGCGTCCCAGACGATGCAGGTACTCATGGAAGCCGGAGACCGACACCTCCAGCGTGCGGCACAGTTGCCTGACCGAATAACGAGCCCGTTCACGCGCGACGATGGCGTACCTCATTTGGACTCCCAGGCAAAGAACGCCGTCGCTTTTTTTAAGATATCCCGCTCCATTTTCAGCGTGGCATTTTCGGCCCGCAGACGGGCCAGTTCGCTCTGCAGTTCATCAACAGGCTTGCGGCTGGGCGCGCTCAGCGCGCGACCCGCACGTGACGCGTCGAGCCAATTGCTGAGCGTCTTGACCGACATATCCAGTTGCCGGGCTGCTTTGGCTGGCCCGAGCGACTCGGCCAGCAGGATCGCTTGGGCTTTGAAATCGTCGGTGTAACGACGACGGGGAATGGGTTGCATGGGAACCTCCAGGGGGCGATGAAAGTATCGCTTCCTGGCGTCCGTTTTGAGGGGGCAGGTTCATGGTGCCTCGTGCGCCCGCTGTATGAGGCGGACGGCGACGAGCTATGCCGTGGCCGGCGAAAGCCATCACCGACCGCATCGGAGATTCCCAGCGGCACGGCAGACCCCAAGACAGACCCCAAGACCTTGCTTAGAGCGTCGCCCCACCTGCGCCAGCCCGAATGCGCCGGTCCAGCGGGCAAACGGAGCTGCGGGCCGTGTCCGATTTCCGTCCCGCCGCACGTTGATGGTTCACGACGCGCAGCCGTCCGTACCGCCCGTTGCGCCGCTCCAAGCGGCGCAATCGCGGTGACCTGCCGGCGGACGACGCACGACTCTCCGAGGGGCATGCCCAGGACTGCATCACGGAAGGCACGCGCGTCGCGGCACGGCTGCGACGCCGGTTTATCCTTTTCGCCCGATTTTCCACAAATGAACGCTGCCATGCCCGATCAACTCGCGCCCGAAAAAGGTCTGTTTTACCTGCTGCTCCCGGATATCCGCGGCGGTGGTAAGGGCCATGGCTTGCGCTGGGCCAACGAGGACGCGCTGCGGGGGCCGGGCGTGCATCTGGTGCCGCCGCCGAACGGCGACCCGGCTCGCTACCCGGAGAAGCCGCGCCTGCAATATGTGCCAAAGGTCGGCGCTGCGCCACGCGACCTGGAGTCGCTGGCAGGCCTTTGGATCGTCGCCGAAGGGTTGAAGGCGGTGTTCGAGGCCGTCGATCCGGAAGGCTTCCACTTCGCCGCCTGCGATGTCGTGGAGGCCGACGGCACGCCCGGGCCGGACCGCTACCTGTGCCAAGTGGCGCGCACGTTGGACGCGCTGGACGAGGCCGCCTCGACGCTCACCATCAAGACTGGCGAGGACTACATCAACGGCAAGTTCTACAGCTTCTCCGGCGGCGCGCGGCTGGCGTTCCTCGAGAACGTCGTGGGCGCGGCGCACGTCTTCCGCACACCGTTCTCCGCGCGCGACACGTTCTGTGACCGCGCATTGCGCGACGCGGTGGAAGCGGCCGGCACGACCGGAGTGTGGCTGATCGACGCCGCCGATTGCTGAGTGCCGTCCGCGGCGCGGGCGGACGATACACACGGGGGATTCACCGATGGGCGAACCGACGACGGTCTTTGAAGGCCACCACGTCCTGGAACAAAAGTCCGCGCTGGACAGCCCGCTGGTGCAGAAGCTCATGAGGGACGGGCTGTTCGATCTGCACGGTCCGCGCAACATGCTCAACCTGCCGGCCAAGCAGGTTCTGGCCGCCCAGCTGGACGTTTCGCCCCATACCGGTGGGCCGTTGGATGAGTATTCGCTCGGGGTGCAACGGATGCTCAACGAGCTGGAAGGCCACAAGGACTGGCTGACGATGCAGGAGGGCGGTCCCGCCGAGGGCAAGGCCGCCGCTATGCGGATGGCCCAGCGCGTGGACGATCTGAGCGATACGCTGAAGACCGCCATGGTGAATGGCGACCTGGTCTGCAACGCGCCCCACGCAGCTCTGCGCCAGCAGACCAACCAAAGCATCAAGCGGTTCTTCACGCCCGAGCATTACGACCAGTATGTCGAGGCCCACGCGGAGCAGATCGCCCGGCTCGGCGAACTGGGCGCCGCCAAGGACCCGCGCGCGCGCTGGGCTGCGGTGACGCAGTCTGAAAGCAACGTCCTGCACACGCTCGACGCGATCGACGATCTCAAGCCCCTCGCCGGCACCGAAGCGCGCGGCAGGAAACTGCTCGGGCAGGCGATCCTCAGAGCCGAAGCGTCCGGCGAACTGATGCTGTCCGACGCAGCCGAGGCGCGCGTGCACGGCACCTTCCCCAAGGAAGTGGCGGCCGGAGCGAAGGCCGCGGCCAAGGCCGCCCACGCGCAGGCCGCGCCGGATGCACCCGAACCCGGCGCACCTCGGGACGCGCCAGACGCACCGCCGGCCAAGGCACCGCCGGAATCGCGCGCGGCGTCGGCACTGGATGCGGCCCCCGATCCCGTCCGTGGGCCGCAGCCGCCGGGTGGCCCCGTGCAGGGGCCGGAACCGCCGCGCGCGACGGGCGCCGTTCACGGCGCCGCGATGGGTCCCGACCCGGTGTCCGTACCGGAAACGTCGCCGCGTATGCCGCAGTCGATGCCTGTCGAAGGCGCCCTGCCCGAGGGAAACGCCGCCCACCCGGCCGCAGGCTCCGGCCGCTTCGCGCGCGTGGCCGGTGCCGTGGGCATGGCGACGATGGCTTACGACCTGATCGACACCGGCCACCATGTCGTGCAACTGCGGTCGCAGGGCAACCGGACCGGCGAGGATTCGGCCGAGGCGCATTTCGTAGCCCGAAACGCCGGCGGCTTCGTCAGCGGCTTCGTGGCCGGCGCCGGCTACGGATGGGCCACCGGGTCATTGACTGGGCCCGGTGCCTTCGTGAGCGGACTGGTCGGCGGCATCGGCGGGGGCATGGCTGCCGAGGTGTGGGCCGACTACCAGGACCGGGAGCGCATCTATACGCAACAGGATCCCAGCGGAAAGGAATGGCACCGCGAACCGGACGATACAGTGTGGCGAAACGGCGATTCGTTTGTGCTGGGCGGCCTGGCCGAACGGCTCGACTACCAGTCAGCGAAGGCCTCCTACGAACTGGGATTGGCGCATCCGCCCACACCTATCGATCCCTATGCGATCGCGGGCGAACTGGACCCTCGCGGCTGGCACGCCGGGCCTTGGCGGCGCGAGGCGGAAACCGGCGGATGGTCGCGCACTGTCATCGAAAACGCGTCCTATCCGGCCGCAGTGCCGGACTACGAGGTCCAGTTCGCGACGCCCGGGCAGACCAAGGCCTTCGAGGCGCAGTCGCAACTGACCATCGCCCAGAACGCCGCCAACACGCCGGCCGCGACCGCGGCGCGTTTCCAGGTCGCCTACGAATACTGCGGCTGGGCCCGCTACGGCCCGGTGCCCCCCGCGGTGCAGCACGCCGCCGCGCAGACGCGGGCGCTGCAGGCGTCCGACGGCAGCACCTACGTCCACGGTGACGACGGTCAGTGGCGCGACGGCGACCGGCTAGCCGCTGGCCAAGTGCGCGTGGAACTCGACGCGACGTGGCAGAGCCAGCAGGCGGGCCTGCAGGATCTGGCCGTGCTGGCGCGGGAAGCGCAGACCAACTCCGCTGCGTTGCGGGAAAAGGTAGACCTGGCCTGCTACGACGCGGGGCTCAACCTTGACCCGAAGACGCTCGAAGCGATGTCCGCCGCCGTGGCGCGCGTGCATCTGCGCACCGGCGTGGATCCGTCCAACTACGGCCTGCAGCTGGAGGCCGACGGCAGCATCGCGGCGCGCGCCGGACCCCACGGCGAAGGGCCAGTGATCCTCCGCACTGGCCCTGCCGAAATCGTGCAGTCGATGCAGGAACACGGCCTGCCGTCGCCTGTCGCGCCGGTGCCCACCGCGGCCTCGCTGGTCGCGCCCGCGCCACCGCCGGCAGAGCGCTACCGCACGCACTACGAATACGAACCCGCTTCCACCCCGTCGCCGGACGTGGGACACGACCGCCCGCAGCAGCACGGCGCCTCGCCGCCCCCCGACGCGCCCGTGGCGCAGGCTGCGGTGCCGCCGCCTGTCGTCGCAACTGACGCACCGGTGCCATCGCCCGGGTTCCGCGTGGCGATGTCCCCGGCGACGGTGCGCGCCGCCGGGGACACCGAGCATGAAGACCGCCCGGTGCGGCTGGCCGTCGATGCACCATCCGCGTCCGCGGCCCCGCCGTTCGTGCCGCTACAGTTGGACCGCGACGCGCCGCGCGCACCGGCTCTGGACGATCCCCGCCATCCCAATCACGGGATGTACGACGCGCTGTCACAGGTCGTGGCGGCGCGCGACGCGGCCATGGGCCGCGAACCGGACCAGGCCAGCCGCCAGCTCGCCGCCGGCCTGGTCGCCGACGCCCGCGACGCAGGGCTGCAGTCCATCGGCTTCGCGCAGTTCAGCCCCGACGGCAGCCGGGTGTACATGACCGACACCCGCGATCCGTCCTCACCGTTGGCGCGCACCGCGATCGGCGACGTAGCGCAGGCGGTTCAGCGCCCACTGGAGGAGAGTCAGGCCCACGTCGAGCGAAGTGGGGCCGCCGAAAGCCAACAGGCGGCGCGCATGCTCGCCCAAGATGTGTCGCGACACGACCCGACCCAGTCGGCGCCCACGCATGCCGCGCCACGGATGATGTGAGGACGTGGGGCGGCCGCCGGCGGACCTTGCGATGCGGCGGATCAAGAAGCGCCGTCCACAGGGCCGCCTTGCGTGCATCGCGTCATCCGCTAACGCAGCATCCATTTGACAAGGCGGCGCATGCCACCACTTGTGAGCAGATTCAAAAGGGGCAGGTTCACTTCTCCCCGCTATGCAGGGAGAAGGAAAGCATCATCAATCCTGTAGGAGCGGTGGAAGCCGCGACTCTTTCCGCGATTCATCGCGGCTTTCGCCGGTCCCACAAGAGCACATGAGCTGCGATCCGATCTATCCCGATCACTTGAGTCGATGCAGCCGTTCAATCACCTCAAGAAATGCGTTCAAGCCCACCCATATATCCGCGCAACACCTCGGGCACTGTGATCGAGCCATCGGCGTTCTGGTAGTTCTCCATCACCGCGACCAGCGCGCGGCCTACGGCGACGCCCGAACCGTTCAAGGTATGCACCAGCTCAGGCTTGCCGGTAGCGGGATTGCGCCAGCGCGCCTGCATGCGCCGCGCCTGGAAATCGCCGCAGTTGGAGCACGACGAAATTTCGCGATAGGTATTCTGCGCGGGCAGCCAGACTTCGAGGTCGTAGGTCTTGCGCGCGGAGAAGCCCATATCGCCGGTGCACAGCAGCACCTTGCGATACGGCAGGGCCAGTTTTTCCAGCACGGTCTCGGCGCAGCGGGTCATGCGCTCGTGTTCGGCGTCGCTCTCGTCGGGCTTGGCGATCGACACCAGCTCGACTTTCTCGAACTGATGCTGGCGGATAAAGCCGCGGGTATCGCGCCCGGCGCTGCCGGCTTCGGCGCGGAAGCACATCGAGTGTGCGGTCATGCGCAGCGGCAGTTTTTCGGCTTCGAGGATTTCGTCGCGGACGATATTGGTGAGGGGAACTTCGCTGGTGGGAATGAGGTAGCGATCCTTGTGAGATTTAACGAGATCCAGAATAGAGTCATAAAACTCCATTCCGGGCTTATCACGATCTGAATTCTGAATGATATCAATGTCTTTATTTAAACCAATGAACTGCGATTTTATTAGCCCTTCAGGGATAGCAAAGGTTGCAAACAAATCTTCCTCAAACTTCGGCAACTGCCCCGTCCCACGCAGCGACTCCGCATTCACCAGCAACGGCACATTGGTCTCTTCGTAACCATGCGTATCGGTGTGCAGATCCAGCATGAACTGAGCCAGCGCACGATGCATGCGCGCCAGCTGTCCACGCAGCACGGTGAAACGCGCTCCGCTGAGCTTGGCGGCGGTCTCACCGTCCAGCCAACCGTTGCGGGCCCCGAGTTCGACGTGATCCTTGATCTCGAAATCGAAGATAGGCGGCGTGCCCCAGCGATGCAGTTCGATGTTGTCCTGTTCGTCGCTGCCCGGCGGCACCGACTCATGCGGCAGATTCGGAATGCCCGCCGCGATGGCGTCGATCGCCAGCTTGATCTCGTCAAGCCGCGTCTCGCTGGTCTTCAACTCGTCGCCGAACGCCGCCACCTCGGCCATCACCGCGGACACGTCTTCGCCCTTGGCCTTGAGCATGCCGATCTGCTTGGACTTCGTATTGCGCAGGTTCTGCAGCTCCTGCGTGCGCACCTGCAGCTGTTTGCGCTCGGACTCCCACTGCTGCAGAGGCTCGATGTCGAGGTCATAACCGCGGGTCTCCTTGAGACGGGCGGCCAGAACGTCGGGTTGATTGCGCAGCAGGACGGGATCGAGCATGAGGGCATCGCGAAGCGTGACGGGACGCGAATTATCGCCCGAAACCCGATCTGAACGGCGCCCGGATGCATGGAGTCCGCCGCGGAACCCGTGCCACAATCGGTGCCACCTCCGTGCCAGCGATCCCCGCATGTCGACTGTTCAGCCCTCCGCTCCACCGGGATCACGTTTCGGCCTGTCCCGCCGCGCCTGGTGGCTGGTGGCCGGCGGATTCGGAATCGGCCTGCTGCTGTTTGTGCTGCTGTGGCTGGACATGCGCGACAACGGCAATTTTTATCGTGCTGAAGACAAGCCAGACAGTGCAGACGGCCAAGTGTTCGAGCCCCTGCCCGCACCCATTGCCGGCGGCGACCGCAGCGCGAGCGGGCTGTCTGAAGCGGCTGCAGAAGCCATCCGCAACCCGCCTCCGCCGCCTCCCGTCTTGATGCCGCAGCCCGTGGAAGCGCCCATTCCTCGCCCGATCGCCGATGCGACCCAGCAAGACAATCGCCCGGATGCGGCCTTGGCGCCGGGCAGCGTGCCGGTGCCGATTTCCAAACCCGCGATGAAATACCCCGCAGACGCCCTGCGCAATAACGAAACCGGCAAGGTCGTGGTGCGGATCGAAGTCGGCGCAGACGGCGAACCCACTGCGGTCAGCATCGTCACCCGCAGCGGCTCGCGATCATTGGATCGCGCCGCAGTACAGGCCGCGAAACGCTGGCGCTTCCGCCCCGCACAGCAGAACGGCCGCGCAGTGGCTGCAGCTGTGGAAGTGCCGATCGTGTTCTCGCTCGACGGGCGTTGACCCAGTTGTGACTCTGCTTGTCATCCCGAACGCATGTGAGGGATCTGCTTTTTTTTCTTTCAAGAAGTGACAAGCAGATCCCTCCACAGGCTTCGCCCATGTTCGGGATGACAGATATTGAGGCTAGGCTTCGCGCAACGAAAAACCCACACCGCGCGCAAGCGCATCGAAGCCGGGAAACGAAGTCGCTACATTGGCGATATCGTCAATCATGAACTCACCGCTGCAGCGCTGTCCGGCGATGGCAGCCGCCATCGCGATGCGGTGGTCGCCGTGGCTGTCGATGACCACCGGCGCGGCGTGATCGATCACGAACGGGCCGCCATGAATCAATGCGCCGTCGTCGAATTCATCGACTTGGATGCCCAGCGCCCGCAGTGCGGACGACATCGTTGCGAGGCGGTCGGATTCTTTCACGCGCAGTTCCGCCGCGCCGCTGACGCGGGTGCTGCCAGTCGCGCAGGCGGCAGCCACGAACAGCGCTGGAAACTCATCGATCATGTCCGGCACGATCGCTTCCGGCACTTCGATACCCTTTAACTGTGTCGCGCGCACGCGCAGATCGGCGACCGCTTCGCCGCCCTGATTGCGTGAATTGCTTTCCATGATATCGGCACCCATCATCCGCAGCGCCTGCAGCAGGCCGGTGCGACGCGGGTTCATGCCGACCGCTTCCAAGGTGAGATCGGAGCCCGGAATCACGCTGGCGGCGACCAGGAAAAACGCCGCGGATGAAAAGTCTGCCGGCACCGACACATCGGTCGCGCGCAGCGCGTGACGCCCATTCGCGCCGCCGCGTACGCATGCGATGCCGGGTGAGAATTCAATCGGCCAGCCGAACGCAGACAGCATGCGCTCGGTGTAATCACGGGTGGGATGCGGCTCACGCACGGTGGTGTCGCCATCGGCGTACAGGCCTGCGAGCAACAGCGCCGATTTCACCTGCGCGCTGGCAACGGGCAATGTGTAATCGATGCCCTGTAGCGCGCTGCCGCCGTGAATACGCAGCGGCGGCAGACCACCGGCCTCGCTGTCGATGCGCGCGCCCATGTGTGCAAGCGGATCGATTACCCGCCGCATCGGCCGCTTGGACAGCGAAGCATCGCCGATGATCAGGCTGTCGAACGCCTGGCCAACAAGCACGCCGGTGAGCAGGCGCATGCCGGTGCCGGCGTTGCCGCAGTCCAGCGCGTCGGCGCTGGCGCGCAAACCGCGCAACCCCACTCCGTGCACGATCCGCGACTGCTGCGAAGGGGCTTCGATCTTCACGCCAAGCTGCTGAAACACCGCCGCAGTCGCGCGGGTGTCTTCGCCTTCGAGGAAACCGTCGATCCGCGACACGCCTTCGGCCAGCGAAGCCAGCATGATCGCGCGGTGCGAGACCGACTTGTCGCCGGGCACACGAATACGGCCGATCAGCGGCGTTCCGGCGCCCACGACCCAACTTTTTTTATCCGCAGCGCTCATGCCAAAACCTCGTCGAGTCCGGTCAGCAGCCGGCGGTTTTCGTCGGCGTTGCCGACGGTGATGCGCAGACAGTGACCCAAGCCGTAACCGACCATCGGCCGCAGCACGACGCCAACGCCGCACAGCGCAGCTTCAATCGCAGCGACCCGGGCGTTATCTCCGGATTCGGCAAACTGCACCAGCAGAAAATTGGTTTGCGACGGAAACACCGTCAAATCACGCGCACGCAGCGCGGATGCCAAGGCTTCGCGCTGTTCGGCGTTACGTGCGATCACCCACTGCAGATGTTCATCGTCGCCGAGCGCAGCTTGCGCCGCGGCCAATCCCGGGCTGTTGACGTTGAAGCTTTCGCGCACGCGCTCCATGACTGCGATCAGGCCCGGATGCGCGATGGCATAACCGACGCGCAGTCCCGCCAGCGCATACGCTTTGCTGAAGGTGCGGGTGACGAGCAAATTTGGATTCGCTGCCTGTAGCGTCAGCGCGGACGCCCAGTCCGGCGTATCGACGAATTCGGCGTAGGCCTCGTCGACAACGACCACGACATTCGCCGGCACTTGCGCCATGAACGCGGCGAAGTCATCCGCACCGTACCAAGTGCCGGTGGGGTTGTTGGGATTTGCGAGATACACCAACTGTGTCGCGGGCGTGATCGCAGCTGCGATGGCGTCGAGACTGTGGCCGCGCGGCATCGCGTGGTCGTCTGCATTGCACGGCGCAACCCGCAGCGTGGCGCCCGCGCACTGTGCGGCGATGGCGTAGACCGCGAAACCGAACTGCGACGCGACCACATCGACACCGGGCCCGGCGAACACCTGCGCGCATTGCATCAACAGTTCGTGCGAACCGTTGCCCAGCAGGATCGATGCGGCTTCGACGCCGTGCTTCGCCGCGAGCGCATGCTTGAGATCGGCGCCGAGCGGATCGGGATAACGGAAGCTGTCGTGAATCGTGGCGAGGATCGCTTCTTTCGCGCGTGGACTCGGGCCGTACGGGTTTTCGTTCGAGCCAAGTTCGATGAGATGTCGCCCCTCGAAACGGCGCCGGAACGCGACCAGATCGTGACCGGGGTCGTAGGCACGAAGTGCTTGAATGCCGGGCTGTGCGATTGACGAGAACATCGCTTCAAGAGCGCTTTGATCGGCTTGTTTCATTCCAACATCCAGATGGCGATATTTTTATTCCGGATAACTCACACGCAAAACATTGTCATTCCGAACTGCAGGTGAGGAATCTGCTGTTGTTCTCGATGCAAAGAGCGACAAGCAGATCTATCACCCCGATGAAGCCGGAGATTCGGGATGACAGAGTTTTTCCGCATTACCGTCTCTCGTCTGCCGTCTCCCGTCTCCCGTCTTTAAGGCACCGCCACCGGATACGAGCCCAGCACCCGCACATCGCCGGCGTATTTGTCGATCTCGGCCAGCGCGTCTTTCAGCGGCGATTCCTCGGCGTGGCCGGTGACGTCGATGAAGAAGGCGTACTGCCACAGCGCGCCATGCGCGGGACGCGATTCGATGCGGTTCATGCTGATCGCGCGGCGCGCCAGTGGTTCGAGAATCTTGTACAGCGCGCCCGGCTGATCGCGGATAAACACCATCAGCGAGGTGCGATCATTGCCCGACGACGGAAACGAGGCGCGGCCGATCACCAGAAAGCGCGTGGTGTTGTCGCTGCGGTCTTCGATCGGCCCAGCCACGATTTTCAGGCCGTAGACATGCGCGGCGTTCTCGCCGGCGATGGCTGCCGCGTCGTCGGCGTTGCGCGCGCGACGTGCGGCTTCGGCATTGCTGACGACCGCATGCTTTTCGACCTTGGGCAGATTCTGACGCAGCCAGTTTTTGCACTGCGCCAGCGACAGCGCATGCGAATACACGCGTTCGATGTCGTCGATGTGGCCGGTGCGCGACAGCAGATATTGATGCACGCGCAGTTCGACTTCACCGCAGATCATCAGCGGCGAGGTCAGAAACAGATCGAGTGTCGACTGAATGGTGCCAGTGCCTGAATTCTCGACCGGCACGACGCCGAAATCGGCGTGGCCTGCGGCAACTTCATCGAAGACTTCTTCAATCGTGGTCAGCGGCAGCGCCTTGGCCGAATGGCCGAAGTGCTTGTACACCGCCTGCTGCGAGAACGTACCCTCGGGGCCGAGATAGCCCACGCGCAGCGGCTCCTGCTGGGCCAGACACGCGGACATGATTTCGCGGAACAGTCGCACCAGCACTTCGTCGGACAGCGGACCTTCGTTGCGATCAACCACGCGGCGCAGCACCTGCGCCTCACGCTCGGGGCGGTAGTAATCGACCGCGGCCGCGAGTTTGCCCTTGGCTTTACCGACCTGATGCGCCCAGATCGCGCGTTCGGCGATCAGGGTCTGGATCTCATGGTCGATACCGTCGATCTGCGCGCGGACTGCGAGCAGATCGGGCTTGCCTTGGGCGTCGGTCGGGATATCGACCGATGATTTCGGCCTATCGGCGGCTTTCGCGGCCTTCGGTTTCACCGTTTTGGCGACCGTCGCCGTCTTCGCCGCGCGCTTCGCCGGCTTCGAGGCGGCGGTGCCTTTGGGCTTCTCAGCCATGACGGCTTTGGAACTCGCGCATGAAGTCGGCCAACGCCTTCACGCCTTCGACCGGCATCGCGTTGTAGATCGAGGCGCGCATCCCGCCAAGGGCGCGGTGTCCCTTCAGCGCCATCAGGCCGGCGGCCTTGGCTTCGGACAGGAAGGGCTTGTCCAGCGCTTCATCGTGAAGAAAAAACGGCACATTCATGCGCGAACGCACGTCGGCGGCGACTTCGTTGCGGTAATAGCCGCCCGAGCCGTCGATCACTGAATACAGCAGCGCGGACTTTTCGGCGCTGCGGCGGGCGAACTCGGCAACGCCGCCTTCGGCCAGCATCCACTTCACGTTGAGGCCCAGCATGTACCAGTTCCAGGTCGGCGGCGTGTTGAGCATCGACTCGCCTTTGAGGTGCGAGGCGTAGTTGAAGATGTCGGCACGCGGCTGGCCAGCGCGTTCAAGCAAGTCGCGGCGCACGATCACAACGGTGATACCAACCGGGCCGAGGTTTTTCTGCGCACCGGCGTAGATCACCCCATATTTCGAGATGTCGACCGGCTCCGACGCGATGCTGGAGCTGAAATCGGCGATCAGCGGCACATCGCCGACCTCAGGCGTGTAGCGAAATTCCACGCCGTGAATGGTTTCGTTGGCGGTGATGTGTACATAAGCGGCATCGGCCGACAGCTGCCAGGTGTCTCGCGCGGGGACATCGCGGAAGCCGCCGGCCTCGCTGGTCCCTGCGGTGCGCACGTCGACATAAGGCTTGGCCTGCTTGATCGCAGTCTTGCCCCAGTGACCGCTGACCACATAGTCGACCGTCTGCTCGGGGGCGGCAAAGTTGAGCGGGATCAGCGCCTGCTGGGTGGTGGCACCGCCGGAGAGAAACAGCACGGCGTAGTCATCGGGAATCGACATCAGGGTGCGTAGATCGGCCTCGGCTTCGGCGGCAACCTGGATGAACTCGGGGCCACGATGGCTGTGCTCGACGATGGACGCGCCGGAATCGCGCCACTCCAGCATCTCGTCCTGGGCCTGACGCAGGACGCTCTCGGGCAGGGTGGCGGGACCGGCACTGAAGTTAAAGGCGCGCGACATCGTTGTGTTCCGTGGACAATGGGCCTTGAAGTATGCCGCAGCGCAGCATCGTTTTGGGAGGGCGGCCCCGCTCGTGAAAGAATTTGTAGATGCTTCCCGCGCCCTGCCCACTTCTCTGATCGGCGCCCTGCGTATCCGCAGCCTGGCTGCTGGTGCCGCTGGTGATCCACTTCGACCAAGGCTGGATCCGTCGTCTTGGCCGCCATTGGGGCAGTTGCGCAAGCTGTTTTATGCGATTGGCGTATTCGCCGTGCTGCATGTCTGGTGGCTGGTGAAATCCGACATCCGCGAACCGGCGCTGTATGCCGGCATTCTGACCGTATTGCTGGGCTGGCGGGTCTGGAAATGGCAGCAGAAACGGCGGGCTGCAGCCGCTGCGCTCAGTCGCCGCCCAGCAGCAGCAGCGCCGTAATCGCAGCGGCCAGCAGCAGCGCGGCCAACAACAGCCAAGGGAGCCGCCGCCCGCGGCCGCGCGGCACCGGCAGCGCGTCGTCGCCCTCATCATCGTTGCTGCTGACCCGGGTCAACAGGGTCGTGTTGCTGGCCGGCGCTTCGATCACGAACCGGTGATGCACGTCGAACACGATCTGATCGCCCGGCGACAGCAGCGCATCGCGCACCACGTCACCGTTGACGATACTGCCATCGCCACTGCCAAGATCGCGCAGCACCACCTGATTGCCGATCATTTCGATCCGCGCATGACGTTCGGCGAATGCCGGGTCGTCGATGCGGATATCGGCCTCGTCGCTGCGGCCGACCAGTCGCGGCGCTTCAAGCGTGAAGCTGCGGCCGTGATGACGGCCGCCAACGCCGCGCACCAGCACCCGGCAATCACCGCGGAACTCGCCGGGCACATGGCGCAGGGCATCCGGCAGCGCCTGCACCGGGCGAGAAGACACCAACAGCATCTCCACGCCGTCCAGATAGATCGCATCGCCCAGCCGCAGCATCGCCATGCGCTGCACCGGACGGCCGTTGACGTGGATGCCGCGCGCGCCTTCAGCGACGGTCATCCACACACCGCGGCGGTCGACGAATAGCCGGATCGACGGCGCATCGAGATCGGACACCAGACCCACGGTGTCGCCGATCCGGCCAATGGCATGAACGCCGGCGCCCAGCGGCATTTCCGGGTGATGATGTTCGGGGAATCGAAGTTTCAGACCTTCCATGCGGCCGCAATCTATCATGGGTGAGGGCTGCAGGCCTTGGAACCGCGGCCATCCATCCGCACAATATCGATCAGCCTCAAGGGAGATACCCATGTCCATCGATATCCGTCATTCGCACTCGTTGCCGAAAGCAAAAGCACGCAAGGCCCTTGAGGAGGTTGCTCAGAAACTTGCCGAGCGTTTCGACTTCGACTACGGATGGGATGGGGACACCCTCAACTTCAATCGCTCCGGGGTGGACGGCAAAATCGCACTGGCACCGAAAGAACTGCATGTCACCGCCAAGCTGGGATTTCTGGCTTCGGCCTTCAAAGGTCCGATCGAGAGCGAAATCCGTCGCGTACTGGACGAACGCTTCACCTGAAGAATCCGCCGCGCTGGCGTTCGGGATGACAGCTTCCTTCTCCGGACGATGCCTGCTCTTGATCATCCGGCCACTCAGCGGCCGCGAATAGGCTTTCGGGCCGCCCCTGCAGGCGGACGCGCTTCCGGCAGCGGCGCGAACGGTTCGGGATGGTCGGCGAACAGTCTTCGCGCCACTTCCCGCTCGCTGCGTTCGATATCCGCAATGAAGCTGGCCACGTCGTCCAGCTTGGCGTAAGCGCCGAACCCGCGCTCCAGAAACGACTGCAGCTCGCCAAACCCCGCGGCGCGCGCGGGACCCCGCAGGACACCCAGCAGGGTCGCTACACCGCGGCTGCGCAGCGCATGGCCCAAGCCGTAGCCGGCCACCACGATCAGATCGACCTGATGCTCACGCAGTCGCGGCAGCCCCACGTCGCGATACGCGCGGCCGTAGAGCTCATCGTCCAGCGTCTTGCGCTTGGGTGCCAGGCGCTCCAGCGCCTCGGCCATGCGCAGATCCAGGGCATGGCTCAGCACGCCGAGTTCAATCGCATCCGCCAGCGTTTCCAGCAGCGTCTGCGGCAACAGCCGCTGCATCTTTCCCGCAACCCGGGCGATATCGGAATCGCGACGGCTGAAATCGCGATCGCCGTAGAGGTCGGTCAGGAAAAACTCCGCCGCCGATTTGCGCTTCGGATCCTGCATGAATCCTTCGAAGCTCACCGCAAGCCGCGCGGCCTGCCAACGCCGCAGCTCATGCAGCCAGCGCAGGGTGTTGCGCGGTTCACGTTTGGGATCGTGCACCGCCTGATGCCACGCCAATCGACGCGCCAACTGCAGGCTCAATGCCCGTTTATCGAGCCGACGTCGGCCGTGCATAAGGTCTGGAGTCACGATCTTCATGGGCAAGGATGATCGGTGTCGCGGCTGCTGTCGGCAAGCCCGGTAAACCCAAGGCCGTGATGCGGTACCGCAAAGACACAGCATTCATACGCTGAATCAATGACTTGAACTCGAATGCATGCGCATCTTGCCGATGACGACCATCATGCAGACGCCGTGTCGTTGGCTTTGGGCTACACTCGACCGGTTCCCTCAGTGCCCTCTGCATGCTCTCACTTCACGCCGCCAGTCGACCCACCCAAGCCAAATCCGGTAAACGCAAGCCAAGCGCTCGCAGCCCCGCCCCGACCTCCGCACGCATCGGTCTCGCCATCGCTGGCGGCGGTCCGATCGGCGCGATGTACGAGCTGGGCGCACTTCGCGCGCTGGACGATGCGCTCGACGGCATCGATCTCACCCGGATGGACTGTTATGTCGGCGTCAGCAGCGGTGCGTTTCTCGCTGCCGGGTTGGTCAATCGCATCTCCACCACCGAGATGTGCCGGATCTTCATCACCGGCGAAAGCGACGACGTGCGCTTCCGTCCGGAAACGTTTCTGCGTCCGGCGTTCTTCGAATACATGCGCCGTGCCTCGGCGCTGCCCAGGCTCACGCTGGAATGGTGGGGCAGCCTGCTCAACCCGCGCGAGTCGCGGATGTCGGACATCATCCAGCGTTTCGGCGGACTGGTGCCCGCTGGATTGTTCGACAACACCGAAGTGGAGCGTTTCCTGCGCGAGATCTTCAGTCGCGGCGGGCGGACCAATAATTTTCGCGATCTCGATCGGGAGCTGTACGTGGTCGCGGTGGATCTGGACAGCGGCGAAGCCGTGCGTTTCGGCGGCGAGCACTGGATGGATATTCCCATTTCCAAAGCCGTACAGGCCAGCGCCGCGCTGCCGGGCCTGTATCCGCCGGTGGAAGTGCGCGGCCGCCATTACGTTGATGGCGCGCTGCGTCGCACGATGCACGCCTCGGTGCTGCTGGAGCGCGGGATTGATTTGCTGATTGGCATCAACCCGCTGGTGCCGTTCGACTCGACCCAGGTCGACAGCGACGCCGGGCGTCGCGGCGATGTGGACCCGCACCGGATCTGGCAGGGCGGACTGCCTGCCGTGATGTCGCAGACGTTCCGCACACTGCTGCAGTCGCGGATGCAGGTGGGTCTTGCCAAATACGCCCAGCAGTATCCGGATGTCGACCAACTGATCTTCGAACCGAACTCCAATGACGGCGAAATGTTCTTCACCAACGCCTTCAGTTTTTCGAATCGGCGTCGGGTGTGTCAGTTGGGATATCGCAACACCCTGCAGGACCTGCGCAACCGCGCCGAGATTCTGCGCCCGGTGCTCGCCGCGCATGGCATCCATCTGCGCGAGGATGTCCTGGAGGACCGGCATCGCACCGTATTGAGCGGCCTGGGCAAAGCCCCACCGCGCAGCACCGAAACCACCGCGCGTCTGCGCCGTGCGCTTGATGAAACCGAGCACCTCATCAAACAGAGAAAGCGGGGCTGATTTTTTGTGAGAGGTAGGCTGGGCTGACAAGCCCAGCACCACCATCAAAATCTATGCTGGGCTTGTCAGCCCAGCCTACGCGTTTCGTTGTATGAACCGGAGCCCCGCTACGCTGCAAACTTCCTGACTGAGAAGCAACGGAGCGGTGCTTCGCCCTACATGGAACAATTCTGTTCCTCGTGTGAATACTCTAGACAACTGCCCCAATCTGCGGCCCTGTCAATCAAACGCCCGCTGGGAGGGCATCATGGCCAAGTTAAAGAAAACCGCCGCAAAGAAGACCACCGCCAAGACTGCCGATGCACAGGCGCATGCAGAGCGTATGTCCACCTCGCTGAGCGAATCCGCGCAGCAGGTCTGGCTTGCCGGCGTTGGCGCATTTTCCCGCGCACAGGCTGAAGGCACCAAACTGTTTGAAGGCCTGGTCAAAGAAGGCATGGGTCTGGAGCAGACCATGCGCAAATTCGCTGGCGGCCGCGCCGAAGTGGTCCGCGATGTGGTCGAAAGCCGCGTTGGTCAGGCCCGCGAGCGCGCCACCGACACATGGGACAAGCTGGAAAAGGTGTTTGAAGATCGTGTCCAGCGCGCACTCGTTAAACTCGGTGTGCCAAGTCGCGAAGACCTCAATGATCTGAGCAGCCGCGTCGAAGCACTCACTGCCGAACTGCGTCGTCAGGGCGGCAAGCCGGTTGCAGCAGCGCCGCGCAAGGCCGCGAAAAAAGTGGCTAAGGTCGCTAAAGCACCCGCAAAACGCGGCCGCAAGCCGGCTGCAGCGGACGCCTGAACCTTTTTACCGCACCCAAGCGATGCATGAACGGAACCGGGCGAAGACTCACCCTCGACGCCCGATACCGTCGTTCAATTGATCGATTCTGGATGTAAGCCTTAACAGACAATCGCGTCGCTCATGCGACGCCCGCTTTTGCGGCCTCAGGCCGCTGTTCAACCCGCCGACCAGCAACGAAGACCGTAGCTCCCCTCCCCTCACGGCTTCAGGTAGGCGGGTTTTTTTTGCTTGAATATAAAGTCGCGCTTACGCAGATCATTCCAACGCTGTTGTGTGTCTACCAGATAACAAAAGGCAGCCATCAGGCTGCCTTTTGTATTTCGGAGTGCGGCGAGCGGGCCGCCGCGTGACTTTACCAGTGCACGCCGCGCATCAGCGATGCGAACGCGATCTGCTCCTGACTGGGCTGATCTTCCTTCAGCGCCTTGCGATCGCCCTTCGCTGCCGCAGAATCCGGGAACAGCTCGAACGCCGTGCTCATCACCACCTCGTACGCCTTCGGCGCCACCGCGTTGACCAGTGCCGAGAAAATGCCGAGGCGGGTCGCGATACGGCTGGGTTTTTCGATAATGCCCTTGACCACGAGATCGGCGGCTTCGTCCGGGCTCAACGTCGGCACGCTTTCGTACATTTTGGTCGGCGCGATCATCGGCGTACGGACCAGCGGCATATTGATGGTGGTGAAACTGATGCCCTTGCCGGACAGCTCGCCCTGGGCGCAGCGGCTGAACGCATCCAGCGCCGCTTTCGAAGCCACATAAGCCGAGAACCGCGGCGAACTGGCAAGCACACCGATCGAGCTGATGTTGATGATATGACCCTTGCGACGCTGGATCATGGTCGGCATGAATCCCATGATCAGACGCAGGCAGCCGAAGTAATTGAGCTGCATGGTCCGCTCGAAATCGTGGAAGCGGTCGTAACTCAATTCGATCGAACGCCGGATCGAGCGCCCCGCGTTGTTGACCAGAATATCGACGTGACCGTGCTCTTTGAGAATCACCCCCACAAGGCGATCGCAGTCGGCCATATCCGCAAGATCCGCGGTGTAGGCGAACACCTTGCCGCCGGCTTTCTTCATGCCGTCGCGCGCCTTGAACAACTCTTCCTCACCGCGTGCCACGATTATTGTGGTCGCTCCCGCCTCAGCGACCCGCTGCGCTGTGGACAGTCCGATACCGGACGAACCGCCGGTGATGACGACAACCTTGCCTTTGACCTTGCCTTTGAGACTGCGGTCGATAAACAGATCGGGGTCGAGATGCCGCTCCCAGTAATCCCACAGGCGCCAGGCGTAGTCGTCCAGCTTCGGCACCGAGATCCCGCTGCCTTTGAGCGCGCGCTCGGTCTCGCGGTTGTCGAAGCGCGTGGGATAGGTGATGAACTTCAGCACGCTCTTCGGAATCCTGAAGTCGCGCAGCATCATGCTGACGAAGCGCTTCACTGGCGGCAGACTGCCGACCGCGCCACGGATGCCGCTGGGCACAAACGCAAACATCCGCGCGTCAAGGCGCATGGTCATTTCTGGGGCATGGCCGGCGCGGGCGAAGGTGTTCAGCACCTCGCCGACGCGCATCGGTTCGGGGTCGACGAGATGGAAGCAGTGTCCATCGAGCTTGGGCTTGTGCGCGATGTGGTCCATCGCATCGACCACGAAATCCACCGGCACCACATTGATCCGGCCACCCTCGACACCCAGCATCGGCATCCACGGCGGCAGCATTTCGCGGAGTTTCTTCAAGAACGTGAAGAAATAGTACGGGCCGTCGATCTTGTCCATTTCGCCGGTTTGCGAGTGGCCTACCACCATGCCCGGACGGTAGATCCGCCATTTGATGCGCTTTTCTTTGCGCACCAGGCCCTCCGAATCGTGCTTGGTGCGCAGATACGGGTCGTCCAGGCCTTCGGCCTCATGGAACATGTCTTCGCGGAACACGCCCGGATACAGGCCCGCGGCGGCAATCGAACTGGTGTGATGGAAGCAGCCGGCGCCGATCGCCACACCCAGATCCAGCGCATTCTGGGTGCCATCGACGTTTGCCTTGCGCTGGCTTTCGGCATCAGCGGTGAGGTCGTAGATCGCCGCAAGATGGAAAAAATGCCTGACTTTGCCGGTCAGCGTTCTCAACTGCGCCGCGGTCAGGCCGCAATTCGCAGCGGTCATGTCGCCATGTACCGGAACCACCCGCTTCATATCCCAGGCCATCTTCTTGGCCAGCGCATCGAATTTCTTCTGCGAATCCTTGCGCACCAGCACATAGACCGTGCCCTTGCGCTTCAGCAGATTGCCCACCAGGAATCGCCCCAGAAACCCGGTGGCACCGGTAACAAAATAACTCATGTCCTCGCCCTCATGAGAATAGAGCCTGGCGCCGACGCTCCCGAAGGAGCAATCACGAGCCAGGTTCCGGGACCGCGGCGCAGTCCGAAGCGTCTAAGTTGCCAGAGCCGGCGGGGAAGAACAATCCGGGACATGTAGAGCCGAGTGAGTGCACGCTTGTGCAGGTGTCGCGGGTCGAGGCCCCGGCCGCGCGATGCGCGTCGTATTGACCCGCCTGCCGCGCCATGCTGTCATGCCGGCTTCACGGGAGGGTTAGAACCATGTCCGATCTGCAGAAACGCTTCGAACAAGCCGCCAAGGATATCCAGAGCCTGACGGAACGTCCCGACAACGAGACCTTGCTGCGCCTGTACGCGATGTTCAAGCAAGGTTCGGAAGGCGATGTCAGCGGCGACAAGCCCGGTTTCTTCGATTTTGTCGGCACGGCCAAGTACGAAGCCTGGGCCAAACTCAAGGGCACCGCGCAGGACGATGCAAAGCAGAAATACGTCGATCTTGTGAAAAAGCTGGCCGGCTGAGGCGCTTCGGCCTGGGCCGCTGCGCCACCTTTCGATGGCAAAACAGACCCGACAACGGATCCTCGACACCTCGCTTGCGATGTTCAACACGCAGGGCGAGCCCAACGTCACGACCAATCACATCGCGGATGAGATGGAGATCAGCCCCGGCAATCTCTACTACCACTTCCGCAACAAAGACGACATCATCGAGCAGCTGTTCGCACGCTACGAAGAGCGCATGGACGACGCGCTGGCCACACCCAGCGGCCGGCTGCCGGGACTCGAAGACATCTGGCTGCAGCTGCACCTCATCTTCGAGTGCATCTGGGACTACCGCTTCCTCTATCGTGACCTGGTGGAAATACTCAGCCGCAATCGCCGCATGCGCCTGCGCTTTGCGCGCATTCTCAAGCGCGCCGATGAGCGTGCGCACCTCGTCATGCGCGGCTTGTCGCAGGCCGGCATCATGCGCGCCTCTGCCGACGAACTGAACGCGGCCGCCACCAACGTATTGGTGCTTTCCACGTTCTGGCTCAATTACTCCGCTGCCCGCGGAGATCGCGATGAACAGGTGGCCATCCGTAAGGGCATCATCCAGGTGATGATGCTGCTGTCGCCGTTCCTGCGCGACGCCGAGCGCGTACATCTGAACACGCTGATTCGCGCTTATCAGGATTGATCGGCAACAGCCGCGAACAATCGCAATACGCTGGCTTCCCTGAGATCCAGGTCCGCACATGCAGATCCGCAGATCCAAGCCCGCAGAATTTGTGAGGAAGCGTGCGCCAGCGCAAGAAATCGGTTTGCTGTAACGCGTTATGGTGAAACCGCAGGGGACCACCAGTGAAAGGAAACTCACATGAAGCGCAAACTGATCCGCACCACCTTGGCCGCCACGGCGCTTGTCCTGCTCACTGCGTCCGCATTCGCAGATGCGGCATGCAGCGGAAACAGGTGCTATCAACAGCTCAATCAATGTCGCGCAACCGGCACATCCTTCGCCATCTGCTACGGATACTACGAGGATTGTCTGATCCGAAACGGCTGTCAGATTCCCTGATCGTCACGATTCAGCTGCATCACACCTGTGTGCCGTGATAACGGCACACAGGCATCCGCAATACATGGCTCACGCCACCATGCCCGCAGCATGCCCCGACGCCCACGCCCACTGGAAGTTGTAGCCGCCAAGCCAGCCGGTCACGTCGAGCACTTCGCCGACCAAATACAGGCCCGGCACACGTTTGGACTGCATGGTGCTTGAAGACACTTCGTCGGTGTCGACACCGCCCAGGGTCACTTCCGCAGTGCGATAGCCTTCGGTGCCGTTTGCGATCAATGGCCAGTGCTGCAGCTGTTCTGCGATCGCGCGCAGTTCGGGGTCGTTGAACTGACGCATCGGACGGCTGGTGAACCAGACTTCGCACAAACGCTCGGCGAAACGCTTGGGGAACAGCTCGGCCAGCGCAGTGCGCAGCTCCGCCGCGGGTCGCTTGGCCTGCAGGTCTTTCAGCAGCGCGAACGCATCGCCCTGAGGCAGCAGGTCGAGATGCAGCGCATCGCCGACGTCCCAGTGCGACGAGATCTGCAGAATCGACGGCCCGCTGACGCCGCGATGGGTAATCAGCATGAAATTGCTGAACTCACGACCGTTGCACTGCGCAGTGACCGGCAGCGCCACGCCACTCAGGTCGGCGAGTCGCTCCTGATGCTTGCCGGTGAGCGTCAGCGGCACCAGCCCGGCGCGGGTCGGCAGCACGGTGTGCCCAAACTGGCGCGCCAGTTCATAGCCGAAGCCAGTCGCGCCCATGCTTGGGATCGACAGCCCGCCGGTCGCCACCACCAGCGATGCTGCGCGCAGCTCGCCCAGCGTGGTCCGCAGGCGGAACCCGTCATCGATCTTTTCTACGCGCTCGACGCTGCACTGCGTATCGATCCGCACGCCGGTAGCGGCGCATTCGTCCAGCAGCATTTTCACGATCAGCTTCGACGACTCATCGCAGAACAATTGCCCGAGCTCTTTTTCGTGATACGCGATACCGTGGCGCTCGACCATCTCGATAAAATGCTGCGGCGTGTAGCGCGCCAGCGCGGATTTGCAGAAATGCGGGTTGCGCGAAATGAAGTTGGCCGCGGTGGTGCCGGTGTTGGTGAAATTGCAGCGCCCGCCGCCCGACATCAGGATTTTCTTGCCGCAGCGGTTGGCGTGCTCGATCACACGCACGCGTTGTCCGCGCTGGCCTGCGACGATGGCGCACATCAGGCCCGCAGCGCCGCCGCCGACCACGATCACATCGTCCGACGCAGCGGCAGTCGGGGTTGGCGTCATCGCGGCATCCGGGTCGTCATCGGGCCGACATTGTAGGCTGCGCCGCTACAGGTGATGGTGCCGCCAGCCTTGCGCCCGACCCCCGACCTCAACGAGCATTGCGGCTTCACCCGCCCCGAACCGCCGCATGCTGCGCCTGACCGAACTCAAATTGCCGCTGGACCATCCCGACGCGGATCTGCGCGCGGCCATCGTGCAGCGTCTGGGCATCCGTGACGACGATATCCTTGCATTCACCGTATACAAGCGCAGCTACGACGCGCGGAAGCGCAGCACGATCACCCTCATTTACACGGTCGATGTCGAACTGCGCGACACGGTCGAAACCAGCGCCACTGCGCGCGGCATCGCGCACGTTGCGACCAGCCCGGACATGCGCTATCGCTTCGTCGCCAAGGCGCCAAGCACGCTGAAATACCGGCCGGTGGTGATCGGATTCGGTCCCTGCGGCCTGTTTGCGGCCTTGATTTTGGCGCAGATGGGTTTCCGGCCGATCGTGCTGGAACGCGGCAAGGCAGTGCGCGAGCGCACCCGCGACACCTTCGGCCTGTGGCGTCAGGCGGTGCTGGACCCCGAATCCAACGTGCAGTTCGGCGAAGGCGGCGCGGGCACGTTCTCGGACGGCAAGCTCTGGAGCCAGATCAAAGACCCGCACCATTACGGCCGCAAGGTGCTGGAGGAATTTGTGCTGGCCGGCGCGCCGGAAGAAATCCTCTACGCCAGCAAGCCGCATATCGGCACGTTCAGACTGGTCAGCATGATCGAGAAAATGCGCGCGACCATCGAATCGCTGGGCGGCGAAATCCGTTTCGAATCGCGTGTCGAAGATGTGCGCATCGAAGAGGGTCGCATCCGCGGCCTGGTGCTGAAAGACGGCGAAATACTTCCCTGCGAACACGTGGTGCTGGCCATCGGCCACAGTGCGCGCGACACCTTCGACATGCTGCATACGCGCGGCGTGTTCATCGAAGCAAAACCTTTTTCGATTGGTTTCCGGATCGAACATCCGCAGTCGCTGATCGACAGTGCGCGTTTCGGCAGTTTCGCCGGGCATGCGCTGTTGGGCGCCGCTGACTATCGCCTTGTGCACCATGCCAAAAATGGCCGCGGGGTTTACAGCTTCTGCATGTGCCCCGGCGGCACCGTGGTTGCGGCCACGTCCGAAGTGGGTCAGGTCGTCACCAACGGCATGAGCCAATATTCGCGCAACGAGCGCAACGCCAACGCGGGCCTGGTCGTCGGCATCAGCCCTGAGGATTATCCCGGCGGCCCGCTTGCCGGCCTCGCTTTTCAACGTCACTGGGAACGCCAGGCGTTCAAACTGGGCGGCGGCGATTACTGGGCGCCGGGACAACTGGTCGGCGATTTCGTGCGCGGCCGGCCGTCGAAAGATTTCGGCGAAGTGCTGCCTTCCTACAAACCCGGCGTGCGTCTGGGCGACCTGTCCACCGCCCTGCCCGACTACGCCATCGCCGCGATCCGCGAAGCCATCCCCGCACTCGACCGCCAACTCAAAGGCTTCGCGATGCACGACGCGGTGCTCACCGGTGTGGAAACGCGCACGTCATCCCCGATCCGCATCACCCGCGGCAGCGATTACCAAAGCATCAACACGCGCGGCCTGTATCCCGCCGGCGAAGGCGCCAGCTATGCCGGCGGTATTTATTCCGCCGCCATCGACGGCATCGAAGTGGCGCAGGCGCTGGCGTTGGCGATGACCGGCGAGTGATGCATCAACCCGCATCGCCACCCGGACTGCGCGCACCGATCCGCATCGTCGGGCCACTGGGCACGTCCTGATTGATTGTTTGCGCTTGCGCGAGTTCCTGCACCTGCTTTTGCTCACGCGTGTGGATCGCCGTTTTTGCAGTGTCGGAAAACTGCTCGACCGGCGTATTCATCACTTCCGAAACATCCACTGCTACACGCCTGTAGTGTCCAGTGGTGGGGTCGCCCTGCCCGGCGATCAGGTACTTCGGCAGACCCGTCTGCTCATCGGGAATTGTGCTGGCGTCTACTCGATCAATCTTCGACATGTTTGTGCGGGTGTCCAACAATACGCCCGCGACGAGGCCTGCCGTGGTGCGCTCGCGCTGCTCCGGCGTGAGTTTTCCGTCAGGGTCGAATGCAGCGAGCCCCATTGCCCGCTCCGCCTGCAACCAGCTCGGGTTGGCGATGTGATCGGGGTCGGTCATGAGTTCGGCTCGGCGGCGCGGTGCAGGCGGCTGTGGGGCCGGCTGTCGGTCAGGACGCAAATCAGGCGCATCCAAATCGACATGAAGCAAGCGAACTTGCCGGCCATTTTGCTCTAACTGCAGGTCAATCGTTTCATCACGGTTGACGACGCGGGTGAGGTCATTCCTGTTGAAATCTCTCCAGACACCATTCGTACTTGCGATGCCCTCACCGCGATTATTCCAGATCGCGAAATCGTTGCCGGATGCGTACAGGCCATTTCCAGTAAAGCGAGTATCATCCGGCGACCGGCGGCCGTAACGATAGGTTCCACCGTTATCCAATGCCTCGATAAAATCAGGAGCCTGCTGACGCTGTATGAATAATTCACGAATTACAGCGTGCTGTCGTTCTAGATTGGGACGAGTTCGGTCATCGTCAAGCATTGTCGGACTGAGCAACGGGTTGAGCATTACGTTGTGCCAAGCGTTGCGCAGAGGATTGGCCGGATCACTGTTTCGAAGCGCCACCATCACTTCTGCTCCCTCAAGCGCGGCATCTCGGCCAGAAAGAATATGTCGACCGCCAACCGCGGTGACAGCCGCGTTGAGCGCATTGAAATTACCGAACTCTGCGTTCTCGATGCGATCGAGAATCCTGCCCGCGAGCGTGGGGTTTTGATTGTGCAACTTGCCCATGACCGCCGTCATCCGGATCTGATCGTCGACTGAAGCGTTGTCATATAGACGTGTTGCGGACAGCGGCTCATGGATTTCACGGGCCAGCTCCTGCACTTGAAGCATGTCGTAGCGGTGTACGAAATTGATGCCCTGCTCGGAAGCAAGGTATGTATTCAAACGCTGCTTGATTTGCGGATCTAAAGGGCTGCGACCGTCTGCAATGATAGCGGGGCCGTCCCGACTCAGATCTGCAATTGTTTCCGTGCGTTGCTGGGCGGTCAATATCAGTCGTGGCTGACGGGCTTGCGCCCATTGCTGGAAAGCATCGACCAGATCAGTCGCTACTTGCGGACGTTGGCCCAGGTCGGTCTGCATATGACCAATCGTGATTCCACTGCGATCAGCGGGGTACAGCCGACCATTCCGCTCTTCGCCGGCGAACTCCAGTCTATATGGATTCAGGCCGCCTTCCGAAGAATGCCGATAGCAAATAGCGCAACCGCGTTCGCTCCATTCGCACTAAGCTCCTGGCGCTGTGGTGCTTGCTGCCTTGGCCTGGCTTGGGCCAGGCGCTGTTCGTTATCGTAGGGTTCTGCCATCTCTGAGTGTCCTTAATTAGGTGTCAGATCATTACTGCGCTTGCTTACAATCATTTTCCGGCAACGGCTGCTGGCCGGGTGCGACAAAACGCAATTTCACGTATTCAGCGTATTGGTTCGCTTGCTCTTTTTGGTGCCAAACGAGACGATCACCTTCGCGCGCAACGTATGACTGTTCTGGACCAAAGCGCGGGCATGCATCTTTCTCGTTGCCTACATCGTTGCGACAAAAGCGAAGGTGGAGCTGGTTGCCGCGAGTCTCGCCAACAAGCTCACCACTGCTGCCTCTCGCAAGCGTGCCATCATCCCAGCGCCCTCTAACCGTGAGCGCAGACGCTTGCTCAATGCGCAGCGTCGCCGAGTGCTGCGGGCCACAGGATTGCACGTAGGCCCATTCACCGATAAAAGGCTGCGTTACATCCACTGCATCGGGCAGCACATTGGCAGCAGGTGGCGGCATCACATCACGGTTGTAGCGTTCTGCATCACAACCGTCCTCGAGCGGCGTTCCTTGTCCGGGCGCGATCTCCACATCGTCTTGCGCGCGATACCAAGCCAAATCCTCGCCTCGCCGCCGCACATACACTTGCTCGGGCCCAAAGTCTGGGCACGTGTTGTGGTCCATCTTCTTGTCTTTCGCGTAACAGAAGCGCAGATACCATCTGTCGCCGCGCATCCTGCCCATCGCGACACCTTCCCACTCGCGCTTGTTGCCGAAGCTGTACCACTCTCCGCGTGCGGTGTACCCAGACACCTCGTTGAACTTCAGCGTTGCGATATAGCTGGGAGCGCATTGATGTTTTCTTTCGTAGCTCCACAGGCCCACAATCGCCTGCGCATGATCTGGATTGCTGGAAACGACAGAAGCATCACGACTGGCGGACGTAGCGCCTTGGCTTAGCTTACTTTCTGTGGAAGCTTGACTAGCGTTCGCATCGACAGCAGCATCAGTCGCTATCGGTTTTGCTGTGCAAGCGCTCAGCGCTGCGACCAGCAATGCGAAGCTGTACAGGAAATTGATTTTCTTAATCGTCATTTAGCGCTCCAAGCCTGATTCATAAAACCGCAGGGTCGGCCCTGGCCCACCGCCAGGCAGATCACGGCAATAGCATGTATCAAACGGATACATCAGAGCACCCCTCACCCGGTTTCGCCACCCTCTCCCCGCGCGATGCGCGGGGAGAGGGAAAGCGGCTGCGCTGATTCAGCGGCGGCGTATTCATGCTTTTGCGGTCCGGGTCTGATTCAATTCGAACAGGCGTTTGAGGATGTCGTCATCGGTGAGCGGCCATTGCCAGCCGTAGGCGGCTGCGACAGCGGTGTCGAGGTCGCGGTGGAGGTGATCGAGCCACGCGGGGCGGGCGTTATAGAGGTTGGTGAGGGTGCGTTTTTTCAGTTCGGTGTCGAAGCCGGGTTTGGCGATGATGCGGTCTGGGTAGCCGGGCACCACTTCGGGGATGCGGTCGGTCCATTCGGGCGGGTTGAGC
>JANOKD010000084.1:0-48103 GCA_031419075.1 Lysobacterales bacterium | reverse complement strand
TGCGCCGTTTGCGTTTTTCGTTGGCGGTGTAAGACACGTGACCTTGGGCTGGATTGTCTCCAGCGGGGTAGTGACCCGAAGCCATGGCCCAAGCAAAGAATCCCCTTTTGCCACCGATGTAAGACTGCTTATTGGTGAGCGTCGGGGTCGCAATGTTCTGGTCACGCAAGAGCTGATACCAGCGTGCCAGATCCGGTCGATTGACCGTATGCAACTGCCGGCTGTCCCCAATGAAGCTGGTGAGGCTCTCGATTGCGGCCGACTTGATGCTCAAGGTCTTCTTGGAGGTGCTCGCCTCCATGGACTTCAGCCAGGCGTCACGCGCCTTGCCCATGGAGATGGCTTCAGCGACCTTGGCTTCAGGTGGGGGTGCAGGCTCTTGAGGGCGCTGCGGAGCGAGCATGCCGATGGAGTCCAGCCGCGAGAGTGCGTCCATCGCCAAGGCGTGATCTTCAGGCCCGTCGACCTTCAGCCGGCCGCTATGCAGGTCAATCCCATAGCGGCGCACGCCATGCTCGGCAAGGTTGCGCTCGACATCGTCCGCAGTGAGCTTCCTTCTCATCGCAGCTCTCTCAACCTCCATAAAGAGCCGAGCATATCGGGAAGCAAGATCGAGTGCGGCTAGTCCTGCGCGACGGGTGTCGGATGTGCGCAGCGCATGCTTGATAACCCGCCGCCCCAGCAACCCTTGCAGGGAGGAGGGAACGCGAAGGCGAAACGTGTAGGACCCGGATGAGCCACGAGTCAGATAGTGGGGGATACGCATCGGGAGTGTCCCGATCAGTGTCCCGCCATTGATTTCAAATCCAAGAAAAAAGCCGTTGAAAATCAACGGCTTATCTCATCTGGCGGAGAGAGGGGGATTCGAACCCCCGAAGCGCGGTTTAGACGCTTACACACTTTCCAGGCGTGCTCCTTCAACCACTCGGACACCTCTCCGGGTACAACTCCTGACTGCCCAATCCCTTGCGCTTCAGGACCGGCGATTCTAGCTGCACCGGCTCTCTTGAACAAGACAGTCTTCTGCACGCATCGGCCGAAGCGTCGCGCATGGCAGAATATACGGATGTCCTATCTCGTCCTCGCCCGCAAGTGGCGCCCCAAGCGTTTCGCCGAACTGGTCGGGCAGGAGCACGTGGTCCGCGCGCTGACCAACGCCCTAGACACCGGCCGGGTGCATCACGCTTTTCTGTTCACCGGCACCCGCGGGGTGGGCAAGACCACCATCGCGCGGATCTTCGCCAAATCGCTGAACTGCGAGCGCGGCACATCGGCCGAGCCCTGCGGCGAGTGCAATTCCTGCCGCGATATCGACGCCGGCCGGTTCATCGACCTGCTCGAAATCGACGCCGCCAGCAACACCGGCGTCGACGATGTGCGCGATGTGATCGACAACGCCCAGTACATGCCCTCGCGCGGTCGGGTGAAGGTGTATCTGATCGACGAAGTGCATATGTTGTCGAAATCGGCCTTCAATGCGCTGCTGAAGACGCTGGAAGAGCCGCCGGGTCACGTGAAGTTCCTACTGGCGACCACCGACCCGCAGAAATTGCCGGTAACGGTGCTGTCGCGCTGCCTGCAGTTCAATCTGAAGCGTCTGGAAGAGCCGCAAATCCAAGGACAGATCGCCAAGATTCTGGAGGCTGAGGGCATCCCGGTCGAGGCGGGTGCGATCCGCCAGTTGTCCAAGGCCGCCGACGGCAGCCTGCGCGATGGGCTGTCGCTGCTCGATCAGGCCATCGCCTATAGCGGCGCCAGCGGTGGATCCGAAAGCGCGGGCGGCACGCCGCTGACCGATGCTGACGTTGCGACCATGCTGGGCACAGTCGACCGTCTGCGTGTCGGCGCAGTGCTGAACGCGCTGGCGGATGGTGACGGTGAGGGCTTGTTGGCCGAAATCGCAGCGCTTGCAGATTTCTCTCCCGACTGGAGCGGGGTGATCGATGCGATCGCGGAAGCCCTGCATCGGGTGCAGGTACGGCAGATCGTGCCTTCCGCGGAGCTTGAGGCCGACGGTGTCGACATCGATACCCTCGCCGGAAAACTGCGCCCGGAAGTCGTGCAGCTGTGGTATCAGATGGCGCTGCATGGCCGTCGTGACCTTGGCTTGGCGCCCAGCCCGCGCGGCGGATTTGAGATGACCACGCTGCGGATGCTGGCGTTTCGTCCAGCCGAAGCGGGTGCGACGACAGTCGAAGCGCCCGCGGTTGTGTCCACGCGTGGCGAGACCGCGCGCACGGCGCCCGAACCCGTTGGCAGCCGCCCAGCGCTGCGCCCGCTGCCGGCTGCGGCGATGGAAAACCCTGCGGCCCCGACGCGCAAGCCGCCGCAGACACTGCCCTCGACACCAGCGTTGAACCCAGCGCCCGTTGCCGCCCCAGCGACACCTGCGCCAGCAGCGAGTGAAATTGCGGCGCCTGCCGTGGCGCCGGTGATTGATATCGACAACGATCGCTGGCTGGATCTGCTCGCCAACAGCGGCCTGCGCGGCCCCGCGCGCGAGCTGGCCGCACATGCCGCATTCACCGGCTACGCCGACGGCGTTCTGCGGCTGTCGCTGTCGGCGCAAGACGACCACCTGCGCAGCCCATCGCTGATCAATGCACTGACCGATGCGCTCAGCGCACAGCTTGGCGGCCCGGTGCAGCTGAAATTCGACAGCGCCAAATCGGCCAACGCCGAAACCCTGCATCAGCGCGTCGAACGTCAGCGCGATGCGAAACAGACCTCCGCCGAAGCAAGTTTCATGGCCAACCCAGACGTGCAGCGGTTGATGAACCAGCAGGGCGCAACGCTTGTGCCCGATTCCATCCGACCTTTTGAAGACTGAGACCGAGAGACCGCCCCTATGCGTGGAAATATCGCCCAACTGATGCAGCAAGCGCAGAAAATGCAGGAAAACATGCAGCGCGCCCAGGAAGAACTGGCCAAGCTTGAAGTCACCGGCAGCGCCGGCGGCGGCATGGTCCGCATTACGCTGACCGGCCGTATGGAATGCCGCAGCGTGAAGATCGACCCCAGCGTGCTGTCTGACGTCGAAATGGCGGAAGACTTGGTGGTTGCTGCCATCAACGACGCTGTGAACAAGGTCAACGCCGAATCGCAGGCGAAGATGTCCGGCGCCACCGCAGGCATGCCGATTCCACCGGGGATGAAGATTCCGGGGATGTTTTGACTCGATGTTTCACGCGCGTGATGTCGACGCATTGCATGCGCGAAATCGCTGACGAATGACCATTTCCCTTCTCGAACAGCTGATCGATGCCTTCCGCATTCTCCCCGGTGTCGGCCAGAAAACCGCGCAGCGCATGGCGTATCACGTGCTTGAGCGCGAGCGTGAAGGCGGGCAGCGCCTTTCCGACGCGCTTGCCGCCGCGGTTGATCGCATCGGCCACTGCACGCGCTGCCGCGATTTCAGCGAATCCGAACTCTGCGTCACCTGCGCCAACGCATCGCGCGACACGCATCTGCTGTGCGCGGTGGAATCGCCGGCGGATCGCCTTGTCATCGAGCAGGCCACCGGCTATCGCGGCTTGTATTTCGTATTGCAGGGCCGGCTCAGTCCGCTCGACGGTATCGGTCCCCGTGAACTCGGGCTTGAGAAACTAGCGGCGCGTTTTGCTGAAGGTGACGTGCAGGAACTGGTGATCGCGACCAATCCGACGGTCGAAGGTGAGGCCACCGCGCATTACCTCGCGCAGCTGGCGCGTCAATACAAGGTCAAACCGACCCGCCTCGCGCACGGTGTGCCGTTGGGAGGTGAACTGGAATACGTCGACCGCGGCACGTTGTCGCATGCGTTCGGTACGCGCAGCGAGATGCCGGTGTGATCATGTGGCGCTGACAAGCGTGCAATTTGCTTTTTGTGGGAGCGACGGAAGTCGCGATAGGTTGTGGGAAGACTTGTAGAAAACCATCGCGACTTCCGTCGCTCCCACAAAAGGCGAATCCCGCGCATACAATCTTCAGAATTCAGGAGACCCATCATGTCGAACACCATCTTCCACAAAATCATCGCCCACCAGATTCCGGCGGATATCGTCCACGAAGATGAGCACCTGATCGCCTTCCGCGATATCGCGCCGCAGGCGCCGGTGCATGTGCTGTTCGTGCCCAAGGTGACGATTCCCACCCTCAACGATGTGCAGCCCGATCAAGCCGAGATCGTCGGACGCCTCGCCATCGCTGCCGCGAACTACGCCAAGGCGCAGGGCTTCGCTGAAGACGGCTATCGCATCGTGATGAACTGCAACGATCACGGCGGACAGACCGTATTCCAGATCCATCTGCATCTGTTGGCGGGAGCGCCGTTGGGCAGATTCGGGTGAGCGCGCATCGCTGCTCCCAGCGCTGCTACAAAAGCGATCCGCTCACCAGCGCATCATGCCTTCCACCACTGTGCACACACGCCCACCGGACCACACATCACCCGCATCATCGACAGTCAGTTCGATAATCGCGTCGTGGCCCACTTCGCGGCCCTGACTGATGCGGTAGAACCCACTGTCGCTGGGCAGCGCATTCTGCGAAGCCAGCCAGGCGGCAAGGGTGGCGTTGGCGGCGCCGGAAGCAGCGTCCTCGAACTGCGCCGGTGCGCCGACCCAGGCGCGGACGGCGAGGTAGTAGACCGGATCGTCGCTGCGCGCGTATGCGCACAGGCCCATGCTTTCGGTCGATTGTGCGAGCGTGGAAATCGCGTCCCACGGCGGCATCGCATTGCGCAGCGCGGTTTCGTTTTCCAGTTCGGCCAGCCACCAGCGGCGGCCGCCGTCCATCAGCGCCGGCGGCAGTTTGCCCAGCGGCAGGTCACGCAGCACATCGCGCAAGCGCGGGTCGTCGATGCCTGCGATCTCGCGCACGCTGGCGCGCGGGGTGCGCACCGCAATCGTTCTGGTCGCGCCTTCGCCGGTCACGCGCAGCGGCAGTTTGCCGGCGATACCATCCTGTACGAGTAAGCCGTCGCGCGGTATTGCCAATCCCGTTTCGAGTACCGCGTGCGCGGTGCCGACGCTGGGATGACCTGCGAACGGCACTTCGCGGCGTGGGCTGAACATACGAATGCGGTAACTGGTGTCGTCGCTGATCGGCGGAAACACGAAGGTGGTCTCCGGCAGACGCGTCCACTTGGCGATGGCCTGCATCGCGTCGTCGTTGAGGCCTTCGGCATCCAGTACCACCGCCAGCGGATTTCCGGCGCCGGGGCGATCGGCGAACACATCGACTTGGGCATAGCGGCGTGAGGCTTTGCTGAAAAGCGTCATGGGCGAGGCGATCATGTGGGGGAGGGTGCGCAGAGTACCAGTGGGCGCATCGCGGAGTTGTGCCGTGGCAGTGTCACTTCATGAATTCACCACATGACCTCACCGCGAATCACCGCCTGTACTTCTCCGCCAACCCACACCTCACCTTCGTCATCCACCCGAACCGTCACCCGCCCATCGCGCGCCAGTTCGCGCCCCTGACTGCCTACATACACACCATTGTGGCCAGGCAGACGGCCTGCGGCGGCGAGGCGCGCACCGATCGATGCCTGCGCGCTGCCGGTCACGGGGTCTTCGGGAATATTGTCAGCAGGGCAGAACGCGCGCACGGCGAGATGATGGCCGTCGCGGTTGTCCGCTGCGTGCACCGCCAATCCGACCGCGCCGGTGGCTTCGGTCAGCGCAGCGATCGCGGCCAGTTCAGGCTGCAGCGACCGCACCGCGTCAGCGTCGGCCAGTTCGATCAACCACCAGTGCGGCCCGTTGTCCCATAGGGCGTGCTCAAGCACGCCGGTTTTCATGTTCTGCATCGCCGCATCGATTAAAGCCGGCGCCAATTCGGCCCCACCGATCCGCCGTGCACGCGGCGCGCGGACGTGCGGAAGACGTCTGTCATCGCGGTGTTCGATATCGATCGGCAGCAGCCCCGCCGCGCACTCCTGTACCAGTCGCGTTTTGTTTGGCAACACCAGACCGCTGTCCAGCGCAGCCCACGCCGCACCGACGCTGGGGTGGCCCGCGAACGGCAGCTCTTGGCGCGGGGTGAAAATACGCACGCGATAGTCCGCGTCGGACACGGTTGGCGGCAGCAGGAAGATGGTCTCGGACAGATTGGTCCAGGCCGCGAAGGCCTGCATCTGCGCGGGGTCGAAGCGCTCGCCTTCGATCACCGCACCCAGCGGATTGCCGGCGCCGGGGCGGGCAGCGAAGACATCCATTTGCAGATAACGCAGCGGCATCATGCGATGGGTTCCGGTGACATAGAATGCGGGGTTCCGGCAATTGCCGGCTTCCTCCAGTCTAACCAAGTCCCCCATTACCGATGCCCGAGACGCACTCCGCCGAGCACTCAGCAGATTCACGCCGCACGGCCCCGTGGATCGTGCTCAAATTCGGCGGCACGTCGGTGTCGCGTCGCCACCGCTGGGACACCATCGGCCGTTTGGCGAAACAACGCTGCGACGAAGGCAGTGCGTATGGCGTCAACAACCGTGTGCTGGTGGTGGTATCGGCGCTGTCGGGTGTCACCAATGAGCTTCAGTGCATTGCCGACGGCCGCGAGATCGATGCGCGGATCGCTGCATTGGAGGAACGCCACCGCACGTTCTGCGCGGAACTCGATCTTGATGCCGATGCCATGCTCGGCGAACGTCTGTCGATCCTCCGCGCACTCGGCAGCGATCCACGCGCGGCTTCACGCCGTCTCGGCTGGCAGGCGGACGTGCTGGCGCAGGGCGAGCTGCTGTCGTCGACCATCGGCGCTGCATATCTGCGCGCGCAGGGCTTTGATCTCGGCTGGTGCGACGCACGGGACTGGCTGACGGCGGTGTCGTTGCCGAACGCGAGCGCGTGGGCGCAGCGGCTGTCGGTCAACTGCAGATATCGGGATGACGCCGAATTCGCGAACAGATTCGCGATGCAGCCGGCGCGGATGCTGATATCGCAGGGCTTCATCGCCCGTCACGCCGACGGCGACACCGCGATTCTCGGCCGCGGTGGTTCGGATACTTCGGCCGCTTATTTCGGCGCATTGCTCAAAGCGCAGCGGGTGGAAATCTGGACCGACGTGCCTGGTATGTTCAGCGCGAATCCGCGCGAAGTGCCCGATGCGCGGCTGCTTGCGCGTCTCGACTACGCCGAGGCGCAGGAAATCGCCACCACCGGCGCGAAAGTGCTGCATCCGCGCGCGATCGCGCCGTGTCGGGATACCGGCGTGCCGCTGGCGATCCTCGACACGGAACGCCCTGAATTAACGGGCACGCGCATCGACGCCAGCGCCACGACCGTGCCGGGCGTCAAAGCGATCAGCCGCCGCAACGGCATCGTACTGGTGTCGATGGAAAGCATGGGCATGTGGCAGCAGGTCGGGTTTCTCGCCGATGTGTTCGAGCGCTTCAAGCGTCATGGTTTATCGATCGATCTGATCGGTTCGTCCGAAACCAATGTCACCGTGTCGCTGGATCCCAGCGAGAATCTGGTCAATAGCGATGTGCTGGCTGAGCTGTCGGCGGACTTGGCCGAAGTCTGCCGGATCAAAGTGATCGCGCCGTGCGCGGCGATTACGTTGGTGGGGCGCGGCATGCGTTCGCTGCTGCACAAACTCTCCGACGTGTGGGCGACCTTCGGCCGCGAGCGCGTACATCTGATCTCGCAGTCTTCGAACGATCTCAACCTCACGTTCGTCATCGACGAAGCCGATGCCGACGGCCTGTTGAACGAACTGCACGGCGAACTGATCCGCAGCGGCGCGATGCCGGTGCAGGATGCCACGGTGTTCGGCCCCAGTTGGACCGAGATCACCCACGGCAAACCGCAGCGCGAGACGCCGTGGTGGCATGCGCATGCGGCCGATATCATCGCGCGCGCTGCAGCCGGCACGCCGCGCTACGTCTACCACCTCCCGACGGTGCGCGCACGGGCGCGGATGTTGCGCGAGACCGCTGCGATCGACCGCCGGTTCTATGCGCTGAAAGCCAATCCGCACCCGGAGATTTTGCGTGCACTGGAGGCCGAAGATTCCGGTTTTGAATGCGTATCGCTGGGCGAAGTCGAGCACGTGTTCGCGACATTGCCAGGCATCGATCCGCAGCGCGTGCTGTTCACACCGAGCTTCGCGCCGCGCACTGAATACGAGGCTGCGTTCGTCCACCGCATCAACGTCACCGTCGACAGCGTCGAAGCCCTGCAGCGTTGGCCCGACACCTTCCGCGGCCGTGCGCTGTGGCTGCGGCTGGACCTCGGCCGCGGCGACGGCCATCACGCCAAAGTGCGCACCGGCGGCGCGGACGCCAAGTTTGGCCTGCCGTTGTGCAAGGTCGATGCCTTCGTTGCCGAAGCGAAGAAGCTCGACGCAAAAATCGTCGCACTCCATGCACATCTGGGCAGCGGTATCGACAACCCCGGTCACTGGCGCGAGGTGTATGCAGACCTCGCCGGTCTCGCCGAACAGATCGGCACGGTCGATACGCTGGATATCGGCGGCGGCCTCCCGGTGCCGTACACGCCGGATGCGCGACCGTTCGATGTCGCCGCGTGGCGCGCTGGGCTGGACGAGATCAAGGCCGCGTTTCCGCGTTTCCGGCTTGCTGTCGAACCCGGGCGCTATCTCGTCGCCGAAGCCGGCGTGCTGCTGCTGCGCGTCACCCAGGTGATCGAAAAAGACGGCCTGCGCCGCGTCGGTCTGGACGGCGGCATGAACTCGCTGATGCGCCCGGCGATGTACGACGCTTACCACGGCATCCACAATCTCTCGCGCCTTGATGATTCCGACACCGTCGCGTTCGATGTCGTTGGCCCGATCTGCGAAAGCAGTGATGTATTCGGGCGCGCACGCATGCTGCCCAAAGCGACCGCTGAGGGCGATGTTGTGCTGATCGCCGATGCCGGCGCCTACGGCATGACGATGGCGCATACCTACAACCTGCGGGCGCTGCCGGCAGAGGAAATTTTTGATGTCTGATGTTCAAATTCCAGCCCCAGCGTGGGAATTCCAGCGCGACAACATTCGCGCTTTCCGTTTCGTCCGCTGCAGTTTCGATGCGCAGACCGGGATCGTGCAGCTGGTGTATGCCTTCGACGACGGCCCGGAGCTGATCGAAACGGTGTCGCTGCCCGGTGCGCCGTTCGTGTTGGACGCTGCGCGTACCGTTGCCGCTGAACAATCGCTGCGATTGCTGCATCTCATCGCCGGCGTGAGCTATTACAAGGCCGCGGTGCCGCCCGCCATCACCATCGACAGTTACAGCATTGATGCCGACACCGCAGCGCTGCTCGAAACGATCTATCTCAACGGTCTCGGCGAATTCGCCTATCGCAACGGCCTCAACCTGCACGGCAAGATTGTGTTTCCTGTGGGAGCGGCGGAAGCCGCGAACGAGTCGCAAGCGCCGGTCATCGGTCTGCGCGAACACGCCTTGGTCGCCATTGGCGGCGGCAAGGATTCGCTGGTCAGCATCGAGGCGCTGCGCGGCATTGGCGTCGAGCAGACGGTGGCCTGGATCGGCGGTTCGCAGCTGATCAAGGCCTGCGCGGAACGCACTGGACTGCCCACGCTCAATGTCGGTCGGCAGCTTGCGCCGGAGTTGTTCGAGTACAACCGTCAGGGTGCGTGGAACGGGCATATTCCGGTCACTGCGGTCAATTCGGCGATCCTGATATTCGCGGCGATCGTATTGAATGCGGACCAAGTCGTGTTCTCCAACGAACGCTCGGCCAGCTACGGCAGCATGATCCTGTTCGATGACGGCAGGGGCACCGGCGAGGTGAATCACCAATGGTCGAAGGGCTGGGCGTTCGAGCAGGCGTTCGGCAATTACGTGCAGCGCCACGTCGCTGCAGACCTCAAGTATTACTCGCTGCTGCGTCCGCTCAGCGAATTGGCGGTGGCACAACAGTTCGCGAAGACCAGTCATTACGACGCGCATTTTTCCAGCTGCAACCGCAATTTCCATATTCTCGGCGAGCGTCCGGTCAACCGCTGGTGTGGGGTCTGCCCGAAATGTCATTTCGTGTTTCTGGCGCTGGCGCCGTTCATGCCTAAACCGCGTCTTGTCGGCATCCTTGGGCGCAATCTGCTCGACGATGCATCGCAGATCAGCGGCTACGATGCGCTGCTCGAATATCAGGATCACAAGCCGTTCGAGTGCGTGGGCGAGGGCAGGGAATCGCGCGCCGCAATGGCTGCGCTGAGTGAGCGCCCGGAATGGCGCGAAGACGAGATCGTCGAACGCTTCGCCCGCGACATCCGTCCACAGCTTGACGCTGCTGAACTGCAGATTGCGCCGCTGTTGATCTTCGACGAGGAGCATCGCGTGCCGGCTGCACTGTGGGAACGCCTGCGTGCACAGCTCACCGCTTAGCATCGCGCAGCTTGAAGGGCTGCGGGTTGCGCTCTGGGGCTGGGGCCGCGAGGGTCATGCTGCATATCGCGCGCTGCGGCGCCGTTTGCCGGCGCTGCCGCTGACGTTGTTGTGCAGCGAAAATGAAGCCGACGAGGCGCGTGCTTTAAATGATGCGCTGCTGACGGTCGATACCGACGCCAGCACCCTGCGACTGTCGCTGTTCGACGTGGTGGTGAAATCGCCCGGTATCAGCCCCTACAAATCCGAAGCATTGGCTGCGGCGGAGCGGGGCACACGGTTCATCGGCGGGACGGCACTTTGGTTCGCCGAGAATCCCGATGCGCGCACGGTCTGCGTCACCGGCACCAAAGGCAAGAGCACCACGACCGCGCTGCTGGCGCACCTGCTGCGCGCCGGCGGACATCGCATTGCCCTTTGCGGCAACATCGGCATGCCTCTGCTGGAATTGCTCGATATTGAGCAAGCGCCGGAGTTCTGGGTGATCGAACTGTCGAGCTATCAGACCCGCGATATCGCCGCGTCCGGGGTGAGGCCCGACATCGCGGTGGCGACCAATATTTTTCCCGAGCATCTCGATTGGCACGGCAGCGAAGCGCGCTACATCGAGGACAAGCTCGCGCTGCTGACCGACGCAAAACCGTATATCGCGATTATCAACGGCAACGACCGCACCCTGGCTGCGCTGTCGTTGCCGGACAGCGAAGTGCGCTGCTTCGGCGTCGCTGACGGCTGGCATCTGCGTGAGGATGTGGTCTATCGCGGCGAGCGCGCCGTGTTCGATACGCAGCACGTGCCGCTGCCGGGGCGCCACAATCGCGGCAATCTGTGCGCTGTGTTGGCGGCGATCGAAGCGCTGGGCCTGGATGCCGCCTCGCTTGCGCCGCATGCGGCCACGTTTCAACCGCTGCCGCATCGCCTGCAGAGGTTGGGGACGCGTGACGGCATCACCTGGGTCAACGATTCGATCAGCACGACGCCGCACGCCACGCTGGCTGCGCTGGACTGTTATCGCGGGCGTCGCGTCGCGCTGTTGGTGGGCGGGCATGATCGCGGCATCGACTGGAACGGTTTTGCCGAAGTGATGCGGACGCAGGCACCTCCAGCCATCGTCACGCTGGGTCAGAACGGGCCCAAGATTCATGACCTGCTTGCGCCGATCTCCACCGCTGCCGGCTTTGCATTGGCGGAAGCCGACGACCTCGGTGACGCGGTTGCTCAAGCACGCGATCTATTGGGCGGGGAAGGCGTGCTGCTGCTGTCGCCCGGTGCGCCCAGCTTCGGAAGCTACCGTGATTACACCGAACGCGGCCGACATTTCGCGAGTCTCGCCGGGTTCGACCCGGAAGCGATCGCCACGATCCCGGGGCTCGGCGTCGGCTGAGCAGTCTCGGGTCGGGCAGGCTGCCCGAACGGAATGATCCGGCCGACGATCGTGACGACAACCGTCGTGTTTTCCGGGTAGTCTGGAGCGCTATCCCCAGAACATTCCAAGGAGTACGACCATGCGTCCGATGCGATGGGCAGGCCTCTTCGCCCTGCTGTGTCTTTCCGTCCTTTTCTCGCTGCCGGCATTCGCCGCGATGCAGGCCAAGCCGGTCGAATGGAAACAGGGCAAGCAGCGTTTCAGCGGCTATCTGGTCTACAACGATGCCAATGCAACCAAGCGTCCCGGCTTGATGATGGTGCCCGACTGGAAAGGCGTGACGCCGGCTTCGGTTGAGAAAGCCAAACAGATTGCCAGCGCCGGCTACGTGGTGCTTGTGGCGGATATGTTTGGCAAAGGCGTGCGCCCGAAAGACGACAAGGCCGCCGGTGCCCTGGTCGGCAAAATCTATCAGGATCTGCCCACACTGCGCGCACGCGCTGTGGCCGCGCTGGACTTCCTGCGCACGCAGGCGGCGAATGCGCCCATCGACACCGATCGCATCGGTGCACTCGGGTTCTGTTTCGGCGGCAAGACCGTGCTTGAACTCGCCCGCAGCGGTGCCGATGTCGCCGGCGTGGTCAGTTTTCACGGTGGCCTGGATACATCAATGCCTGCGCAATCTGGTGTGCTGAAGACCAGTGTGCTGGTGCTCAACGGCGCCGACGACACCTATGTGCCTGCCGCGCAGATTGAAGGATTTGAAAGCGAAATGAAGGCTGCGGGTGCGGATTGGCAGTTCGTCAACTTCAGCGGCGCGGTGCATTGTTTTGCGCTGGAATCCGCGAAAAGCCCGCCGGGCTGCGTCTACAACGAGCGCGCCGCCAAGCGCGCGACGACGATGATGAATCAGTTCTTCTTCGAGCGTTTCGGCGGCTGAGTTTCACAAACCGCCCAAAAGCAATTCGTAGGGTGGCGGTGAGCGCAACGAACCCCACCCTTATTCAACCAATTCGCAGGCTGACGGTGAGCGCAGCATCGCGTCAGTGATCGCGACGCACGGCGTAACGCGCCAGTCCGCGGAGTGCAGCAACCGCGTCGTTTTCATCGAGTCCGTCAAGCGCCGCTTCGGCCGCCATAGCGTAGGTTTCGGCGCGACGACGGCTGTAGTCGAGTCCACCGGTCGCTTCAATCGCCGCCAACACTTCCGGCATTGCGTCGATGTCGCCGTTTTCGACGATAACGCGCAGCCGTTCGCGAACGGCTGCACCCGAATGTTGGATCGCATGGATCAGCGGCAGCGTCGCTTTGCCTTCGGCCAGATCGTCGCCCAGATGCTTGCCCAACGCGGCCTCGTCGGCGCTGTAATCAAGCACGTCATCAGCGATCTGGAACGCATAGCCCAGCGCCATGCCGTAGTCGTACAGACGCTGCTGAACAGCTTCGTCGGCGTCGGCCAGCAGGGCGCCGATGCGGGTCGCGGCGGCGAACAGCACCGCAGTCTTGCGCTCGATCACCTTGAGATAGGCCAGCTCATCGGTGTCCGGATTACGGATGTGCAGCAACTGCAGCACTTCGCCCTCGGCGATGGCGTTGGTGGTGTCGGCGAGCAACTTCATCACCGGCAGTCGCTCCAGTTCCACCATCAGCTGGAAGCTGCGCGAGTAGAGAAAGTCACCCACCAGCACGCTGGCGGCGTTGCCGAACAGGGCATTCGCGGTCTTGCGGCCGCGGCGCAGGTCGGATTCGTCGACCACGTCGTCGTGCAGCAGGGTCGCGGTATGGATGAATTCGATCACCGCCGCCAGCTGGTGGGCATCCGCGCCGCCGTGGCCCAGAGCCCGGGCGGCCAACAGCAGCAGCATCGGACGCAGGCGCTTACCGCCAGCGGCGACGATATGTTCAGCGACCTGATTGACCAGCGCCACGTCGGAGCTGAGGCGCCGGCGGATGAGGGCGTCGACCGCGGCCATGTCGGCACTGGCAAGGGCCTGGATGGCGGGCAGGTCGAGCGAAACGGGCGCCGAAGTGGCTTCCATAGGGGGTCCAGACGTGTGAGCCACACATTATAAGTGGCCCGAGGCCATTGATTCGGGCATTCCTGACCCGCCGAAGCGGAGTTTTCTGATACCGGGGTGACGACGGCTATAATCCAATACTCATCGCCACTACCGGCAACTCAGCAGGAACTGTTCATGGCACGCGGCGTCAACAAGGTGATCCTGGTCGGCAACCTCGGCAACGATCCCGAAACCAAATACACCCAGGGCGGCATGGCCGTCACCAAAGCCAGTTTGGCAACCACCTCGGTCCGCAAGGACAAAGAAGGCAACACCCAGGAGCGCACCGAGTGGCACCGGGTGACGTTCTTCGGCAAGCTCGGCGAGATCGCCGGTGAATACCTGCGCAAGGGCAGCCAAGTCTATGTTGAAGGTTCGATCCGCTACGACAAATACACCGGGCAGGACGGCGTCGAGCGTTATTCCACAGACATCATCGCCGACGAGATGCACATGCTAGGCGGCCGCGGCGAAGGCGGTGGCGGTAGCAGCACCGAGCGGCCTGCGCGCGCACCTCGTGAAAACGCCGGCGCCAGCAGCGGCGGCGGCAGTTATGGCGGTGGTGGTCAGCGCAGTGGCGGCGGCGGTCAGCAGCGTCCGCAGCCTGCGGCCAATAATCCTCCGCCGATGGACGATTTCTCGGACGACGACATTCCGTTCTAAGCCGTTCGCCGAAACAATGCTTGCATTCGATCAATGGCAGGAAACTCGGGTTTCCTGCCATTTTTCTTATTCGTAATGAGAATGCAGCGCCGTCGCCTAGTCTTCCTCGTGCCTCGGCTTGTATGCATCGATCAGCCTGCTCTGCACCTGCGTCGGCACGGGTTCGTAGTGACTGAAATCCAGCGAGTAACGGCCGCGGCCTGCGGTCACTGACTTCAACTCTGCCGCATAGCCCTCCAGCTCGGACAGCGGCACCTGCGCCTTCACCAGAATCTCGCCGCCGCGTACCGAGTCGGTGCCGTTGATGCGGGCACGTTTCGACGACAGCCCGCCGCTGATATCGCCCATATGCGATTCCGGCGCGGCGACTTCCAGATCGACGATGGGCTCCAGCACCTGCGGCCGCGCTTTGGCGATCGCGTCGAGAAAGGCTTTTTTGCCTGCAGCGACGAACGCGATCTCTTTACTGTCGACCGCGTGATGCTTGCCGTCGTACACGATCACGCGCACGTCCTGGATCGGATAGCCCGCGATCGCGCCGGAGGCGAGCACTTGGCGTACACCTTTCTCCACCGCGGGCATGAATTGTCCGGGGATCGTCCCGCCTTTGACGCTGTCGACGAACTCAAACCCACCGCCGCGCGGCAGCGGCTCGATGCGCAGGAACACTTCGCCGAACTGGCCGGCGCCGCCGGTCTGTTTTTTGTGCCGGCAATGGCCCTCGGCGTTCATGCCGACTGTTTCACGATAGGCGATGCGCGGTGGGCGGCTGGTCACGTCCACGCCGTAGCGATCTTTCAGCCGCTGCAGATTGATGCGCAAATGCAGGTCGGAAAGGCCGCGCACCACGGTTTCGTTGGTCTCAATTTCGTGCTCGACATGGAAGCACGGGTCTTCTTCGGCCAGTTTATGCAGCGCGATCGACAATTTCTGTTCATGCCCCTTGCTCACCGTTTCCACCGCCAGTCCGAACATCGGCTTGGGGAACGTCAACGGCGCGAGATGGATCTGATCTTCGTCATGGCTGTCGTGCAGCACCGCGTCGAAATGCAGTTCGTCGATCTTGGCGACGGCGGCGATGTCGCCGGGAATCGCCTGCGCGATCTCGACGTGATCCTTGCCCTTCATCTTGAACAGATGCGCGACCTTGAACGGTTTCTTGCCGTCGTCGACGAACAGCTGCGTGTCTTTTTTGACGGTGCCCTGATACACGCGAAAAATCCCAAGCTTGCCGACGAAAGGATCGTTGATGATCTTGAACACATCGGCGATGACGTGCGCAGAGGCATCGGGTTTCGCTTCGATCGGTTCCGCAGCATCTCCGACGCCTTTGACGAACAGAGGAGGATTGGCTTCGCCCGGATGCGGGAAGAGTTTCTCGGCGACATCCAGCAGCTCCTTCACACCCACGCCGCTGCGCGCGGACACGAAACAGACCGGGACAAGATGACCTTCGCGCAGACACTGCTCGAACGCATCGTGCAGCTCCTGACCGCTCAGACCTTCCTCGCCGACTTCGAGAAAATGATCCATCACCCCTGCATTGATCTCGACCACCTGGTCGATGATCCGCTGGTGCCAGTCGCTGACCGGGCCCAGATCGCTTTCTCCTGCTGTGTTGCCGAAGCAGTCGATGACGGACTTGCCGCCGTTTGCGGGCAGATTCAGCGGCAGCACTTCGTTGCCGAAGGTCTCGCGCAACTCCGCGAGCAGCGCCCCAAGCTTGGTCGCGTCGTGATCGATCTTGTTGATGACGATGAACCGGCAGAGGTTGCGCATCTGGGCGTATTCCATCATCCGCCGCGTGCCGTAGCCGATGCCGGTATCGGCGTCGACCACCACCGCGACTGTTTCCACCGCGGCCAGCGCCGACAGCGTCGGGCCGCGGAAATCCGGATAGCCGGGCGTATCGATCAGGTTGAGGTGGATCAGCGGTTGGCCAGGCGCGGCGTGATCGATGCTGGCGATGGCGGCGTCGATCGAATGCCCGCGCTCCTTCTCGATACCGTCGAAATCCGACACCGTGCTGCCGCGCTCGATCGTGCCTGCCGTCTGGATTGCGCCGCCAGCATGCAGCAGGGCTTCGAACAACGTGGTTTTGCCGGCGCCAGGATGGCCTGCGAGGGCCACATTGCGGATGTGTTCTGTGGAATACGACATGAGCGACTCTCCTTTCGCAAAGCGGTGAAGGAAGGCCGTCATGGCTGTCCGCGTTCTGGAAGCCTGCCGTCCGAGCAGGCGCTCGGCGGGCGGTCATGGCGGGGCGCCCGGTAGGACGCCCGCCCAGCATCGGAACTTCGGTGGCGCGGGTCAAGCGGCGATGCGGCACGGCATTGCCTGCGACGGGCGTCGGTGAATCAGGGCATTGCCACGCCGGCCGACGATAACGCACGGGTACAGGCCTGTTTTACGGGCATGGCGAATGCGTAAACTCGGTGCTCCCCACAACAGGAGTTGGCATCATGGCTTTGAAACGTATCGCAACCGCGCATTGGGAAGGCGACATCCAGACTGGCAAAGGCGGCATGAGCACCCCGCAGAGCGGGCTGTTCGCCGATCAGAATTATTCGTTCAAAACCCGTTTCGGCGATGAGAAGGGTACCAACCCGGAAGAACTGCTCGCCGCTGCGCACGCCGGCTGCTTCAGCATGGCGCTGTCGGCGGTGCTGGGCCGTGCGGGATTCACCCCAGCAAGCATCGATACCCGGGCCGAACTCTCGATGGATCCGGGCATGGACCCCGGCCCCACCGTGACCGGTGTGCATCTGATCGTCAGTGCGTCGGTGCCGGGTATTACCGCCGAACAGTTCGCAGAGATTGCCAATGCCGCAAAAGCCGGCTGTGTGATATCGCGCGCGCTCGCGGTGCCGGTAACGATGGAGGCGACGCTGAGTTGATGCGTCGCGTGCAGCAGACCGGTCGGACCGGTCTGCTGCAACACTGCAATATATCTATCAATCCGGGCCGGCCCAACATTTCACGCCGCCATCATCGGCGACATATGCGGTCGTGCCGCCAGGGCAGTGGCTATAGTCGACTCGCGTCACCCATCGGCCCTTGCCTGCGGGCGTACCGGTGTTGACGACAGTATCGGTCGCAACGCGTTTTGCGCTTCCGGTTTTGCCCTGACGTGCTGCAACGGCGGGCTCTGTGGGCGCGGTGGTGGCTTGATCAATGCGCGCCGGTGCATCGGTGGCAGCGGCTTGTGCCGATGCTATGCCTGGTAATGCGATCACCAGTGAAAGCAATAGTGAAGGGGTGAGACGATAGATGCGTTGGCTGGTCTGCATGCGTTTGTTCATGTGCTCCACTCCGTGTTTTCGATGGAAACTTCAGATGAGTCATGCAACGCGATCGAATCGAACGTGGGGGTCGAACGGTCACTCGATAATAATTTGAACGGTGGCTGATGCAGTCGCGAAACAAGGACTGCGACTGTGGACGGACCCTACACTGAAGCTTCAGAGATCGGGTAGGTCAGGCTGAATTTCGTAAATAATTCGTTAATACACGGCCCGCCAGCCCGTGTTCCCGTGCGAGCAGTACGGCATGGAGCAGCCTCGCCATTGTTTTCATATCAATTTTTAGGCGACGATTGACCGATAATCCGAGTTTTACCGAGATTTTATCGGTAGACAGCAGATGGTGGGATCGGCGTTTCTCATCCCGCAACCGCATCACTTCCCCTCGGCCCCTCAAATTGTTAGTGTCCGTCAGATATGTTTCGCACGATGGCCAACTGGGCCGCATGTGTTCACCAGTGACTGGAGGTCAGTAAACCGCTATGGGGCATGCGTCGCCATCGCCATTCGGGAAAGCGCTCGCGCTGGCGGGCTGGACACCCGTCATGGATTTCGATATGCCTCGCACGGCGATGGTGCCGGCCGTCAATGCGACGATCAGTCCAGTATCCAGAGGCAATAGGGGGGCTACGGTGCCAGTGCTGGAAGACGTCCTGCAGAGGTTTGCTTCCGATCGTGGGCACCTGTGGCAAACCTACGATGCAATTCCGGGCATCGCATGGCATCAGCCTGAGCCGGCTGAACTGCCGGATGCCATCGACTCGAGCGTCCGCTACGCCCGCAGCGGTGCGCTGCTGCTGGACGGTTTCGACGACACGCTGTTGCCTGACGGGAACGGCGATGTCCGCGAAGGCAACGAAGGCGAGTCCGGCATCACCTTGTCGGGCGCCGCCGATCGCATCCATGACATCGCATTGGTCAAGTTCTATCCCAGCGAAGATTACCTGGGGATTCTGAGCCGACAGTTCGCTTCCGCTCGAGTTGACGCTTTGGCGTTGGCTGGCGCTCAGAATCCGCACAAACACGCGTTTTACCGTATTCATATGCACGGCTCGGCATTGCTTTACGCCGAAGTCTTCGTCGACGAGGAGGGCAGTTCCAGCGGTCCGGGATCCACCACGTTCGTTTTTTGTACAAGCAAACCGATACAACGGATTGCGGAGATGCGATGTCGTGAGGTTTAGCCAACGCTGAGCGGCACTCGTTGAATATCCATTTGGAGACAGCTTAATGGCTGATATTCGACAACAGGCAGTGGCCACTGCCGATGCGTACCAACAGGGGAATATCGCGACATTGGACGACGCGATGACCCGCAGGCTGATTGCCTCGACCGTGATGAGCGAAAATCACGGCGACGATCTTGCTGCGACGAATCGCCTCGGATTCGTCGGACGTTACAAGGCTGGCGCGGAGTTTCTCGCCGAAGCCGGTTACGTCGACAAGGACAAGCTCGGCCAGGCAATGGCGGGGCAGAAGTCGGAGTGGGCGTGGGCGAAATCCGGCGGCATGACCGCATTCATGGAGGACGCCTCCAACTGGAACAAGGGGCTCAGCCTGGACGCCTACAAGCAGTCGCCGGAGCTGCAGGACAAGGCCTTCAAACTCAATGCCGAGCAGGATCATCGGCGCGGGCTAGAGCAAGGCTTTCTGGGCGATGATGAAAAACCTGGTCGCGTTGCGGGCTTTCTCAAGGCGGCACACATTGTGGGTTTCAACAGCGCCCGCGAAGCGATGACCGGCGGCCGCGCCTATCGCGACGCCAATGGGGTCAGCAATTACGACCGTATCCACGATATCAGCCGTAACGGCGATGGCTTGGACAAATTGATGGCGCCGCTACGGCTGGACCCATCCGAAGCGCCGGCCGGCAAGACCGCCGCGCCGGCTTCGGTTTCGCATCCGGATCATCCCCAGCACGACCGCTATCGCGAGATCTACGCCATGCTGGGTGCTGTACCCGGACTGGGCAGCGACCAAGAGCGCCAGCAGGCGGCTGCATCGACGATGGTCGCGCTCAAAGCAAACAAGGAAATGCAGCGCATCGACCACATCGTTCCGGGGCCCGGTGGCGTGGTCTTCGCGGTGCAGGGCGATCTGCGCGACCCCTCGCACAAGATACTGCCGCTCAATCTTGCCGAGCTTGCCGCGCAGCCGATCGAAAAGTCGACGGCCCAGCTTGGCGCACTCTCACTGCAACCAGACCTGGTAGCCGAAGCACAGCGCCAAGAGCGTACCCGAGTTGTTTGACCATCATCATGCTGAGCGTTGCGCGCTGTATCTGTGTCCCGAATTTTTTCAGAGTCCGTTCAAGGAAGCACACATGCATGTTCCACTTGAGCGACCTCTGCCGTCGACGGATCGAGACCTGCGTTGTTTGCTTGCGATACCGTCAAGGTTGACTGGATCGCAAAAAACAAAACCCCGACCGAAGCCGGGGTTCTGTTCTTTCTGGTGGGCGGTGCAGGGTTCGAACCTGCGACCCTTGCCGTGTGAAGGCAATGCTCTACCGCTGAGCTAACCGCCCGAATATCGGGCTGATGATTGTACGGAGTGTCTGAAACCGAGGCAAGCCGCCGTAAGCAGGCTGGCCAGACGCCGTCCCAAGCCTGATGGCGTGTTTGCTTACTCCAACTGCGATTTCGCGTAGGCGGCGTCGAGCGCTTCCATCGCGTCCTGTGGTTTGCAAGCGGCGGCCTTCTCATACGCTGCGGCGGCCTCATCTTCTTTTTTGTCGCCGTGCAGCAGCAAGAGCAGGTTGCCATGCTCGATGTGGGCGATCGGCGATGCCGGGGTGAGTTTCAGCGCCTCTTTGATGTGTTTATCGGCCTCGGATGCCTTGGCACCGTAGGTCAGGCCGCCGATCATTGCGCCGATCTTGCTGATGATTTCGCCGTGATAGATCGCCATAGCGGTGTGTGCTTCGGCGTGTTTCGGCGCCAGCGACAGCGTTGTGTCCAACGAAGTCCTGACCTTGCCGGCGATGCCGTCTTTCAATGCCTTGGCGATCGAAAGGCCTTGGCTGTAACGTCCGAGCGCGAACGCGTGGCGGTAGTGACTGTTGGCCTCATTGGACAGGACCTTGATCGCGGCTTCCGCCAGTTTGGCGGCTTGTTCAAAGCGCTTGAGTTTTTCGGCATCGTCATCGACAAGGTAAGTGGCGTGGATGCCGATGGCTTTGACTGCCACCGATGCGCCAACCGGGCCCAGCGCTTCGCCGGCCTCGAACGCGGCTTTGAAGTCGCCAGCGTGGAAACTGCGCCACGCCTCCTGCAGCGCATCGGCCAGCGCGTTGGCGTCCATCCCCTTCGGGGCGGCCTTGCCGGCGGCTTTGATCAGCGCTGCGGTGTGTTTCGCATCCGGGAAGGGTTCGCAATCGCCGGCATGCAGCTTGGGCCAGGCTTTCTTGAGCGCATCGCCGGCATAGGCGAAGGCTTTGGCGTCGTGGGGGAAGGCGGCCCAGCTGGATTTGGCCATGTGTCGAGTCCTCGCAATGGAAGCCGCCAGCATCCCGCGAGTCGCGATGCGTGGCAAGCCCTGCAGGCCTTGCGGCGCGGGTGTCCCCGCTCTTCGTCCCTGGTCCTGTGCCTAGTGTGTTTGCTCTGCCGCGCAGCGCCATTCTGACTGCGTCCAAAGCCGGCCCCCCCGGCATCCCCGCAACGGAGATCTCTCAATGGCACGCAAGAAAATCACCGCTAAGACCCGTATTTCCACTCCCGCCGCGACGCCGCGCCACCTGTGGCTCGCCAGTCTGGGTTTGGCGTCGATGGCTCGCAAGCAGGGCTTCGCGGCTGTCGGTGGCGCCGCCGACCGTGTCGTCGAAGCGCGCCGTCAGGCGACCGCCGCCGTCGGCCAAGTGCAGTCCAACCTCACCGCCGCCGCTTGCGAACTGCGCAGCCGCATCGAAACCGGTGCCGCCCAGTTGGGCAATACCCTCGAAACCACGCTGTCGCCGCTGATCGCTCGTTTCAAGCCGGCGCAGGCCAAGCGCACCGCCCGTCGCGGTCGCAAGCCGGGCAGCAAGAACGTTCGCCGCGCCACCGCGAAGAAAACGGTCAAAGCTGTGAAGCGCGCCCGCAAGGCCTGATCGTTTCGGGCTGCAATCGAGACACAAAAAAACAAGGGCGCCCGTGGCGCCCTTGTTCGTTTCCGTGCGGAGGTTGGCTCACGGAATAGGGCCGCATCCTTTCCGTGCCATGCACAATTCAAACCGGACTTCGCAGATGTCCGGGTTGGTGCCGTTGGCGACACATCTCAATCTGGTGTCGTTGCACTCCCGATATGCAGAGGGTGGGCACGCAGCGTCGGCGATGCCGATCACGCAGGTCAAAGCAGCAGCGACGACGATTTTGCTGAAGCGTTTCATGGTTTGACTTCCTGTTGTCGAATGCCCCTGTGAGGCTAAACATAACTCGGCGCTACGCTTTTTCAACACCGCTCGTCCGATTTTTTACGTGCCGTACGCAACCATTTCTTCTGCTCTGCTCTCCCGATCTTCCTGATGCAGGCACGGCCATGTCGGCATCCTGGACAGTGGACTGTGGGCCGCGAACTGGTTCCCAGAGCGGCCGTGGTGAAATCCGTGAAATAGCTGCGTCATTCCACAGCGCGACCGCTAAAATGCCGCATGACCCAACCGCTTCCCGCCATCGCCGACATCGATCCCCTGCGCCATCGCCATGCCGAGGCGAGCGAGCGGCCGACCCGGATCCACGTCGATCTCGATGCGCTTTCGCACAATCTGCGTGCGCTGCGCGCGCATGCGGGCGTGCCGGTGATGGGCGTCGTCAAGGCCAACGCCTACGGGCATGGTCTGGTGCCGGTGTCCCTGCATCTGCAGGCGCAGGGGGTCGAGTACTTGGGCGTGGCCTTCCTCGAAGAAGGCATCGCGCTGCGACAGGCGGGCGTGCAGGTGCCGATTCTGGTGATGGGCGGCATCTTCGGGCCGCAGGCGGCGCAATTCATCGTCCATGATCTGGCGATTACGGTCTCGTCGCTGGACAAACTGCGTCAAGTCGAAGCCGCTGCGGAGGCACTTGGACGCAAGGCGAGCGTCCATCTCAAGATCGATACCGGGATGGAGCGCATCGGCGTGCACAGCTACAGTGCCCGCCCGTTTATCGAGGCCGCTGTCGCGTCACGATGGTGCGTGCTGGCAGGCGTCTATTCGCACCTTGCCTGCGCCGACGACCCCGAATCGTCAATGACTACGCTGCAGTTGGAGCGGTTTCTGGAGGCCTGCTCGCATTTTGAGCGCATCGGCGCTGCGATGCCGCTGCGCCATCTTGCGAATTCGGGAGGCGTGCTGCATTTTCCTGACACACATCTGGACATGGTGCGTCCCGGCATCACCCTCTACGGTGTGCTTCCCGATCCTGCCTCCAGGCCGACGGTCAATCTCAAGCCTGTGCTTTCGCTGGTGTCGCAGGTCGTCTATTTCAAAGTGGTCAAGAGCGGATGTCCGGTCAGCTATGGCGCGACCTGGGCGCCGACATGCGACACGCGCGTGGTCACGATCCCGATAGGTTATGGCGACGGATATCCACGTTCACTGTCGTCCCGGGGTGAAGTGCTGATCCGCGGGCAGCAGTATCCCATCGTCGGGCGCATCTGCATGGATCAGTTCATGGTGGATATCGGCCCGCAGGGCACTGCTTACAACGAGGACGCGGTGGTATTGATCGGCTTCCAGGGCGATAAGCACATCTCATGTGAAGCGGTAGCGCAGGCGGCGGGCACCATTCCCTACGAGATACTCACAGGATTGAATCAGCGTATTCCTCGGGAATATCGCTCCGATAGCGTACTGAAGGCAGGGTGAGGTGCATCACATGAAACGGGACGCAGTGGTCCGTAATCTTGTCATTGTCCTGGGCGATCAACTCGACGCCGACTCCGCCGTATTCGCTGAATTCGACCCCACTGTCGACGCCGTGTGGATGGCCGAGGTCGCACATGAGTCGACGCAGGTCTGGAGCACCAAGGCACGCATTGCGATGTTCATCGCTGCGATGCGCCATTTTCGCGATGCGCTGATCGCACGCGGTTGGCGTGTCGAATACCGCGCACTCAGCACGCACGCATTCGCCACGCTCGAAGATGCGCTTGCAGCGGATCTCGCTGTATTGAAGCCCAAACGCGTCGTTGCGGTGAGGCCAGGCGAATGGCGCTTGGCGCAGTCGCTGCCCGAGATATGCCGTGGCGCGGGGGTGGATTGGGCCGAACGTCCGGATCTGCATTTCTATTCCACATCGGAAGACTTTGCCGAGTGGGCCAAAGGCCGCAAAGAGCTCCGGCTTGAATACTTTTACCGCTGGCTGCGCAAGCGCGAAGACGTGCTGATCGAAGACGGTGGGCCGGTGGGTGGGCAGTGGAATTTCGACGCCGACAACCGCGAGGTCTTCGGCAAAAAAGGGCCGGGCCGAGTGCCTTCGCCGCAGGCATTCCCGGCAGATTCGATCACCCTTGAGGTGATCGAAATGATCAATACGCGCTTCGCCGATCATCCGGGAACGCTTGATCGCTTCGATTGGCCGCTCACGGCAGCGCAGGCGGAGCAGGCCCTGGACGATTTCATCGCACATCGACTGCCTTTGTTCGGCCGTTATCAGGATGCGATCTGGTCCGGCGAGCCGTGGCTGTACCACTCGCGGCTGTCCGCCGCGATGAATCTGAAGCTGCTGTCGCCGCGGCGTGCGGTGGATGCCGCGGTTGCGGCGTGGCGCGCGGGCAGGGCACCGATCGAGGCGGTGGAAGGCTTTGTCCGCCAGATTCTGGGCTGGCGCGAGTTTGTGCGCGGCGTGTACTGGCTGCGCATGCCGGAGTTTCTCGACGACAACGCGCTGGGCGCGGACCAGCCGCTGCCCGCGCTCTACTGGACCGGCGATACGCAGATGGCCTGCATGCGCGATGCACTGCGGCAAACGCTGGATCTGGGCTATTCGCACCACATCCAGCGATTGATGGTGACGGGCTTGTTCGCACTGCTGGTGGGCGTGCGCCCGCGCGAGATCCATGCGTGGTATCTGGCGGTGTATGTCGATGCGGTGGAGTGGGTGGAACTGCCGAATGTCTTGGGCATGAGCCAGTACGCCGACGGCGGCAAGATGGTGTCCAAGCCGTATGCGGCATCCGGCCAGTACATCAAGCGGATGTCGAATCACTGCGCTGGGTGTCGCTTCGATCCCGGCGAAGCGCTGGGCCCAAAGGCCTGTCCGTTCACCACGCTGTACTGGGATTTTCTCGACCGCCACGCCGCGCGTTTTCGTGATCATCCGCGCGCCGGCATGCAGTGGCGCAACCTCGATCGGCTTGCGCCGGAGCGCATCCAGGCGATCCGCGAACATGCTGCCTCGCTGCGCGCGACACTTGCCGGGACTGCATCCTCTCTGCCCGGTGAATCGTAAAGTTTTCTTTCCCACACACCACAGACATTCCATGAATAACGCTCCCCAGACCTGTTTGATTACCGGTGCAACCGGCGGCGTCGCCACTGCGCTGGCCCAAACGCTGCGCGCCCAAGGCTGGCGGCTGGCACTGGTGGCCCGTGACGGCAGCCGTCTGGCCACTGCCGACGGCGATGACGACACTGTGATCGAAGCCGACGTCTCCACTGAAGCCGGTGCGCGCGCTGCGGTCGACGCCGCAAAAGCTGCTTTTGGCGCGGCGCCCGATGCGGTGGTGAACTGCGCCGGTGCGGTGCTGATCGCACCGATCGCCCGCACCAGTGAACAACAATATCGCGACTGCCTGTCGGCCAATCTCGACACTGCGTTCTTCGTCGCCAAGGCTTACACGATGGCGCTGCAGGCCGAGAAACGCGGCGGCGCGCTGGTGCTGTTCAGCTCCGTCGCGGCCGGTGTGGGCGTCGGCAACCACGCGGCGATTGCGATGGCCAAGGGCGGTGTGGAAGCCTTGACCCGCTCATTGGCTGCGGATTTTTCCGCACTCGGTCTGCGCGTCAACACCATCGCGCCCGGGCTGATGGAAACGCCGGCCACCGCCAAATTCGTCTCCAGCGATCTGGCGCGCAGGGCGGTTTCCGCGCAATATCCGCTTGGACGCCACGGAGAGGCCGCCGATGCCGCTGAACTTGTGGCTTTCCTGATTTCCGAACGTGCCGCATGGATCAGCGGGCAAGTGATCGCTGTGGATGGTGGCTTTCTTGGTGTGAGACCCACAGTGAAGGTAAGTTGATGGCGAATGCGATTGTCTGGTTCCGCAATGATCTGCGTTTAGCGGACAACCCGGCGCTGCAGGCCGCGCTGGATGCGGGCTATGCGCCGATTCCGGTGTACATCCATGCGCCAGATGAGGAAGGCGATTGGGCTCCAGGCGCAGCTGCAGAAGCGTGGCGGCATCGCTCTCTCGCTGCACTTGACGCTGAACTGCGCAAACGCGGTTCCCGGCTGCGTATTTTCCATGCGCCAACGCTGCAGACCCTGCAAACGCTGGCGGCCGCCTGCGACGCCGAAGCGGTGTTCTGGAACCGCCGCTATGAACCCGCAATCGAAAAGCGCGACACGCTCATCAAAGCGGCGCTGAAGCATCAGGGTTTGCGCGCGGAGAGCCATAACGGTGCGCTGCTGTTCGAGCCCTGGCAGATCGCGACCAAACAGGGCGGGCCTTACAAGGTCTTCACCCCGTTCTGGCGCGCGGGCAGCGCGATGCTGCAGCTGCCGATGCCGCACGATGCGCCGGCCACGCTGCCGCAAGTCGATGACGGTCCGCATGGTCTGCCGCTGGATGCCCTGAATTTAGCGCCGTCGCTGGGCTGGGACATCGGTTTCTGGGAGCACTGGCAGCCCGGCGAGTGCGGTGCGCGCGCCGCGCTGGATGTGTTCGCCGAGGGCGCACTGCGCGATTACCGCAGCGAGCGCGACCGTCCCGATCACGCCGGCACCTCACAGCTGTCGCCGCATCTGCATTTCGGCGAGATCGCGCCGTGGCGCATCGCTGCAGTGCTGCTGTCGCTGCGTACGCCACGGCTGGCCGATGAGATCGATGGCTATATCCGTCAGCTTGGCTGGCGCGAGTTCGCCCACCATCTGCTGCATCATTTTCCGCAGACCACCGAGCAGAACCTCAATCCGCGCTTTGCCGACTTCCCCTGGGCGAAGGTCGATTCGCAGATGCGCGACGCCTGGCAGCACGGCCGCACCGGCGTGCCGATCGTCGATGCCGGCATGCGTCAGCTCTTGCAGACCGGCTGGATGCACAACCGTGTGCGCATGATCGTCGGTAGTTACCTCTGCAAGCATATGCGCTATCACTGGCGTGAGGGCGCGCGCTGGTTCTGGGACACGCTGGTCGATGGCAACCTTGCCAACAACACACTGGGTTGGCAGTGGATCGGCGGGACCGGCGCCGATGCCGCGCCGTACTTCCGCATCTTCAACCCGGTGACCCAGGCCGAGAAATTCGACCCTGACGCCGCCTACATCACGCGCTGGGTGCCGGAGCTTTCGCGACTGCCGCCGAAACTCCGGTTCGCGCCGTGGACCGACCCGCTGACGCTGGCCCGGTACGCGCCGGAATATCCGCGGCAGCCCATCGTGGATCTCGCCCGCGGCCGCCTTGCGGCGTTGGATGCGTATCGGCGGGTGGGTGGCGACCGCACGTGATTGCCCGCGCGCCGCGTTGACCGGGGCTGTCGCGCGTGATTCACTCGCGACGAAATGGGGAGCATTCTGATGGCCGAAGAACAATCCGCGAGCAAGCCTGCGTTGAAACGTCCGCGTCGCGAATCCATGTCGCGGGTCGATACCGCATGGCTGCGAATGGAGCGGCCGACCAATCCGATGATGATTACCGGCGTGCTGATGTTCGACGAGCCGATCTCGCTGGTGAAGTTGAAGAAAGTCATCGAAAAACGCTTCCTCGACTATTCCCGCTTCCGGATGAAGCCGGTGGAAACACCCGCTGGCATGGCCTGGCAGACCGACGAGGATTTCGACCTTGACTGGCACGTGCGGCTTTCGGCGCTGCCCGGCCGCGCCGATCAGAAAGCGCTGGAGCGCTTCGTCAGCTCGCTCGCATCCAGCCCGCTGGACAAGACCAAACCGCTCTGGCAATTCCATCTGGTCGAAAAATATCACGGCGGCTGTGCTCTTGTTTCGCGCATCCACCACAGTTATGCCGACGGTATCGCGCTGGTGCAGGTGCTGCTGTCGCTGACCGACACCGCTCGCGAGCCCGGCAAAGGCGCGGATCTGGGCAAGGCTTGGCTCAAACAGGACGGCGCCAAGGTCGCGCGTCGCGTTGGTGCGGTCGAGCGCTACGCCAAGCTGGGCACCAAAATGCTCGAGAAGGGCATGGACATGTACCGCGACCCGACGCTAGCCGGCGTACTGGCGAAAGAGGGCGGCGATATCGCCCGCGAACTGGTGCAGGCTCTTGCACTTCCCGACGACCCGCCGTCGCTGCTGCGCGGCAAACTGGGCGTCAGCAAGCGTGTGGCCTGGGCGCCGCCGCTGGACCTGGAAGAAGTCAAAGCGGTCGGCCGAGCCTGCAACTGCACCGTCAACGACGTATTGATGGCCACCGCAGCTGGCGCTTTGCGCGATTACATGATCGAGCGCGGCGAACAGGTCGACGGCATGACCCTGCGCGCCACCGTGCCGGTGAACCTGCGTCCGCTCGAACACGCGCGCAAGCTCGGCAACCATTTCGGTCTGGTTTTTCTCGATCTTCCGGTGGGCATCGGCAACCCGATCCGGCGTTTAGAGCATGTCGCCGAGTGCATGAATCAGCTGAAGAACTCCCGGCAAGCCATTGTTGCTTATGGCCTTTTGGCTGCACTGGGGATGGCGCCCGCGGCGGTGCAGGAGATCGCGCTTGACCTGTTCAGCCGCAAGGCCACGGCAGTTGCTACCAATGTCCCCGGCCCGCAGCAGCCGCTGTATCTGGCCGGCGGCAAGGTTCGCGAAATGATGTTCTGGGTGCCGCAGACCGGCTCCATCGGCATCGGCCTGTCGATTCTCAGCTACAACGGCAAGGTCCACTTTGGCCTGATCGCCGATGCCAAACTGGTGCCCGATCCGGATGCGGTCATCCGCCGCTTCGGCGCGGAGTTCGAAAAGCTGCTGTATCTCACGCTGATGAGCAGCTGGGAGCAGCCGCTGGACTCGGTGGCCGCAGAGGCGCTGTTGAGCTGATTGGAAGGCTGCGGATTCCAATCGCAGTCCTGAGGTTTTTTCCACTCCACAAGCGTCGGCGCTCATCACGCGGTGCTTGGAGTCGCCGTTCGCCTTGATTTCAATTCATCGCATGGCTCAACCCTGTTCGCGCGAACCGGCCGTTCAGTCGTCATCATCCGCAGGGGACACACCATGCAACGAGGTTTCGCGAGCTCTGCTCTTCTTACTTTTGTCGTCGGGCTGCTGCTCAGTCAGACGATCACACCGGCGGCACAGGCACAGCGCGCTGCCGACCGCATGTCCACCACGGCCATCAGCGCGCCGCCGCTGATCAGCGCATCGGGCGCGGAAATCCCGGTCAGTCTGCGCACCGCATCGGTCAGCGTGGAGACTGACGGCAGCCTCGCCCGCACCACGCTACTGCTGACGCTTTACAACCCCAACAACCGTCTGCTCGAAGGCACCCTGCAGTTTCCGCTGCAGGCCGGGCAGCAGGTCAGTGCGTTCGCGCTGGATATCGGCGGCGAGCTCCGCGACGCGGTGCCGGTGCCGAAGCAAAAGGCCCAGCAGGTGTTCGAGAGCATCGAACGCCGGCAGGTCGATCCCGGCCTGCTCGAACAGACCGCAGGCAATCAATTCCGGCTGCGGGTGTATCCGATTCCCGCCCGCGGCACCCGTCAGGTACGGCTGGTGATCGATGAAGCCATGCGCCGCGACACCGACGGGTTCCGGCTCGATGTGCCGGTGCATCTGCTTGCTGGCGCAGACGCTTTTTCGCTGAAGCTGCGGGCGCAGGGTCTGCGCAAGGCGCCAGAGGTGATCGGCGCTTTCGACGGCGTAAATTTCGAGCGCAGCGGACGCGGCTATATCGCCACCGTCGAACGCAAGGGGTTCCGCCCGGACAACGGCCTGGCGCTGCGTTTCCCCGCTGACAATCGCGCGCAAACTTACCTGCAGACGTTCGACAACGACCGCTTCGCGTTGATCGAAATTCCAATGCCGGCCGCCGCCGCGAAGCCGCGCACACTGCCGTCTTCGGTGGGCCTGCTGTGGGACGCCTCAGGTTCGGCGCGCAAACGCGACCGGCAGACTGAATTCGCGCTGCTTGATCGCTATTTCAAGGCGATGGACAACGGCAGCGTGACCCTGCGCCTGCTCCGCGATGTGGGCGAGGACGGCGGCCGTTTCGAGATCCGCAATGGCGATTGGAGCGGGCTGCGCAAAGTGCTGGACGCCGCGGTATACGACGGCGCCAGCGATCTCGCCGACTGGATACCTGACACCGCCATCGGTGAATACCTGCTGGTCAGCGACGGACTGCAGAATTATGGCGATCGCGCGTTTCCGGCGCTGCGCGACGGGCAAACGCTGTTCGCGCTGAATTCCGCCGGCGCGCAGGCAGACGCCACGCGGCTGTCGGCGTTGGCCGAAGCCCGCGGCGGCCGTCTTGTGCAGTGGCAGGGTCGCGCAGGACTCGACGCCGCGGCACGCACGCTGCTCGACGCTGGCACGCGCATCGTCGCGCTGGACGGTGAGGGCATTACAGATCTGCAGCCGCAGGGCTGGTATGCCGAAGGCGGTCTGCTGCGCGTCGCGGGCCGTCTGACCGAGCCCACCTCCAGCGTCCGCATCACTGTCAGCGAAGCGGGCGTTACGCGGACGATTACCGTGCCGGTGGCCGCCGATGCGCCGCAGAGTGCACAGATCGCCGCGCTGTGGGCGAGCTGGCAGGTCGCTGCGCGTGCCGCTGAGCCGGAGCGGCATCGCGCCGCGATCGCGCGCCTCGGCCAGCGCTTCGGCATCGTCACTCCGGGCACCTCATTGTTGGTGCTGGAAGCGCCGGAAGATTACGTGCGCTACGACATCCAGGCTCCGCCCGCATTGCGCGACCAAGTCGCGGCGCTGCGACGTATTCAGACGCAGGACAAGCAGGCATCGCGCAGCGAACGCTTGGAAGCGGTGGCCGCGCGGTTCACCGATCGCCAGTCGTGGTTTGCGCGCAAATTCCCGAAAGGCGCACCGTCGAGATCGAAGAAAGAAGAGCGTGCAGGCGAGCCAGCCGACGCGGCGGGTGCGGCGATGCCGATGTCTGCACCGCCGCCGCCACCACCGCCCGCGCCGATGCCGGAAGCGGCGAACGCCATCTCCCAAGCCCAGGCAGCCTCTCAGCAGCGTGAATCGGACGATACGCTGGACAGCGTGGTGGTGACGGGATCGCGCCTGCGAAGTGTGGAAACGGCAGGCGGATCGCCCGCAATGGAAGTCGGCGACGCCGACAGTGCCGGGCAGGGCGTCTCCATCCAACTCCAAGCGTGGGCACCGGACTCGCCCTACGCCCGGCGGCTACGTGAAGCAAAAGCGGAGGATCTTTACAGCGTGTATCTCGACGAACGCGACAGCCATGCATCCAGCACCGCGTTCTACCTGGATGTCGCCGATCTGCTGCTGCGCAAGGGCCGCCGCGCAGAAGCGCTGCGCGTGCTGTCGAATCTGGCCGAACTCGATCTCGAAAACCGCCACGTGCTGCGCGTACTGGGTTATCGCCTGATGCAGGCCAAGGACTATACCCGCGCAGTACAGGTCTTCCGCGATGTGCTGCGCCTCGCCGATGAAGAACCGCAAAGCCATCGCGACCTCGGGCTGGCGCTCGCGGCCGCAGGCCAGCGCCAGGAAGGTATCGAACATTTGTATGAAGTCGCCGCACGACCGTGGGACGACCGCTTCTCGGACGTGGAGCTGGTCGCACTCAACGAACTCAACGCGATCATCGCGACCAGCGCGCAGACCCTCGATACGGCCTTTATCGACCGCCGCCTGCTGCGCAACATGCCGCTCGACCTGCGCGTGGTGCTGGCTTGGGACAGCGACAACAGCGACATGGATCTGTGGGTCACGGACCCCAACGGCGAACGCTGCTACTACGGCAACCGCAACACCTATCAGGGCGGCCTGATCTCCGACGACTTCACCGGCGGCTACGGTCCCGAGGAATTCGTGCTGCGCGATGCGAAACCGGGCAAGTACAAGGTCGAGGCCAACTTCTTCGGCGACCGCCAGCAGATCGTCACCGGCGCGACCACGCTGAGCATGCTGTTCAGCACCGGCTGGGGCACGCGTCGACAGCAGGACCAGAGCGTGACCCTGCGTCTGAGCGGACAGAGCGAGACGGTGTTTGTGGGTGAGTTCGAGGTGAAGTGAGCTTCAGCCGGAGGCGGTTGACGCCGCCTCCTGCCCCTTCGACAGCCTTGCCTGCTAGGCCTCTGCTAGAATCGACGGCCTTTGTTGCGACTGCACAATCACACCATGATCGAACTCAACCCGATCCGCCAGCGCATCGTCGACCTTCGCGGTCGGCTCGATTCGCTCAGGGGGTATCTTTGACTATGACGCCAAGGTCGAGCGTCTGGAAGAAGTCAATCGCGAGCTGGAAAACCCCAGCATCTGGAACGACTCCGAACGCGCGCAGGCGCTGGGCCGCGAGCGTTCGCTGCTCGACAAGACCGTCAATGGCATCCGCGATCTGAAAGACGGCCTGGCCGGTGCGGAAGAGCTGCTGGAACTGGTCGAAATGGAGGAAGACGACGACACCGCGCTGGCGATCCAGACCGATGTCGAGCGGTATGCGCGCGGCGTCGATCAGCTTGAATTCCAGCGGATGTTCTCCGGCAAGCTGGACTCGGCCAATGCATACGTCGACATCCAGGCCGGCGCCGGCGGCACCGAGGCCCAGGACTGGGCGGAAATGCTGCTGCGCATGTATCTGCGCTGGTGCGAAGCCCGCGGCTGGAAGGCCGAACTGATGGAAGCCAGCGCCGGCGACGTCGCCGGCATCAAGTCGGCGACCTTCAAAGTCGAGGGCGAATACGCCTACGGCTGGCTGAAGACCGAAATCGGCGTGCATCGGCTGGTGCGCAAGTCGCCTTTCGATTCCGACAACCGCCGCCACACTTCCTTCACCTCGGTGTTCGTGTCGCCGGAAGTCGAGGATGACATCGACATCGAAATCAATCCGGCCGACCTGAGGACCGACGTCTATCGTTCGTCCGGCGCGGGCGGCCAGCACGTCAACAAGACCGAATCCGCGGTCCGCATCACGCATATCCCGACCAATACGGTGGCCGCCTGCCAGAATGGCCGCAGTCAGCATCAGAACCGCGATATGGCGATGAAGATGCTGAAGGCCAAGCTGTACGAGCTTGAAGTCCAGAAACGCAACGCCGAACGCGATGCGCTGGAAGCCACCAAATCCGACATCGGTTGGGGCAGCCAGATCCGCAACTACGTGCTTGACCAATCGCGGATCAAAGATCTGCGCACCGGCATCGAACGCACCGACACCCAGAAAGTACTCGACGGCGATCTTGATGAATTTATCGAAGCCAGTCTGAAGTCGGGACTGGAAGCCGGCTCGAAACGCACCGACGCCATCTGATTTTTTTGTTTTGTGGGAGCGGCGGGAGCCGCGATGCTTCGGCATGACTGATCGCGGCTCCCGCCGCTCCCACAGTGTTCTTCACCACGTATACACGCGGATAACACCATGACCGACGCCCCAACCCCGCCGCACGACGAGAACACCCTCATTGCAGAGCGTCGCGGCAAACTCACCGCGCTGCGCGGGCAGGGCGTCGCGTTCCCCAACGATTGCGTGCGCAAGCATTACGCGCGCGATCTTCAGGACGAATACGAAGACGCTGATCGCTGGACCGGCGAAGCGCTGGAAGCGACCGGCCGCCGCATCGTCGCTGCCGGCCGGTTGATGGCCAAACGGGTAATGGGCAAGGCCGCCTTCGCGCAGATCCAGGACATGACCGGCGGCCTGCAGTTGTTCCTGCAGTCGAACACGCTGGGCGAGGCCTACGATGCATTCAAGGGCTGGGACGTCGGCGACATCATCGGTGCGGAAGGCAGTTTGATGCGCACCAAGACTGGCGAGCTGTCGATCAAGGTCGACAAGCTGCGACTGCTGACCAAATCGCTGCGTCCGCTGCCGGACAAGTGGCATGGCCTGAGCGATGTCGAGCAGCGCTACCGTCAGCGTTACGTCGATCTGATCGTGAATCCCGAGTCACGTGAAGTCTTTCTCAAGCGCTCGCGGATCGTATCGGCGCTGCGTCGCTGGCTCGATGCACGGCGTTTTCTGGAAGTGGAAACGCCGATGATGCATTACATCGCCGGTGGTGCCGCCGCGCGTCCTTTCACCACGCATCACAACGCGCTGGATCTCGATCTGTTCCTGCGCGTCGCGCCGGAGCTGTATCTCAAACGCCTCGTGGTTGGGGGCTTTGAGCGGGTGTACGAGATCAACCGCAACTTCCGCAACGAAGGCGTGAGCACCCGCCACAATCCCGAATTCACGATGCTTGAGCTGTACGAGGCCTACGCCACGTATATCGAAGTGATGGATCTGACCGAAGCCATGATCCGCGACGTCGCGCGTGAGACCATCGGTGTTGATGAGATTGAATGGGATGGCAACACCATCGATCTGGGCACGCCGTTCAAGCGCTGGAAGATGGAAGACGCGGTGCGTGAGTGCAATCCGCAGATCAGCGCTGCCGACTGTCGCGACCGCGATGCGCTGGCGGCGCACTGCTCGCGGCTGAAGATCCACGTCAAGCCGGCCTACGGCTGGGGCAAACTTCTGCTGGAAATCTTCGAAAAGACGGTCGAAAGCAATCTGGTCCAACCGACTTTCATCACCCATTATCCAGTTGAAGTGTCGCCGCTTGCGCGCGAATCGGACACCGAGCCTGGCATCACCGACCGATTCGAACTGTTCATCGGCAGCAAGGAGATCGCCAATGGTTTTTCCGAGCTGAACGACCCTGAAGACCAGGCGGCCCGGTTCAGGGCGCAGGTCGAGGCGAAAGAGGGCGGCGACGATGAAGCCATGCATTACGACGCCGACTACATCCGTGCGCTGGAAGTGGGCCTGCCTCCTACCGGCGGCCTTGGCGTGGGTATTGATCGCCTGGTGATGCTGCTGACCGGCTCAACCTCGATCCGCGACGTGCTGCTGTTCCCCTACATGCGGCCCGAGCAACTGTGAGATCAGGCACGATGGGCTGTCATTGACGGCATCATTGCGCGGCGCTGCTGTACGTTCCAACATCCGCGTATCGTTGGATCGGCGCCGTTCGACCGTGTCTTGTGGCTTAAAATGAACCGGCAGGCAGACACATACGCGACAAGGCAAGAGAATTGCTTTAAATTCCGGGCATCGATCACACGCTGATCCATAGCACCGATCCATCACACCCAAGCAAGGACGCACGGTATTCGCATGTGGGGCAACTCTGTGAAAATCGTCATCGTCGATGACCAGACCTCCGCACGCACGATGCTGCGGCATATCCTCGAGGACATCAGTCCCGAGCTGGAAGTGTATGACTTCGGCGATTCGGAAGAAGCGTTGCGCTGGGCTGAGAACAACCGACCCGACCTGCTTTTGCTCGACTACCGCATGCCGGTGATCGACGGGCTGGAGTTCGCGCGTCGCTTCCGCCGCGCGCTCACCAACCGCGATGTGCCGATCGTACTGGTCACGGTAGTCGGCGATGAGCCGATCCGTCAGGCCGCGCTGGATGCCGGAGTGATCGACTTTCTGGTGAAGCCAGTCCGTCCACGCGAACTTCGCGCACGCTGCCGCAACCTGCTGCAGCTGCGGCAGCAGTCCGAATCCATCAAGCAGCGCGCGCTTTCGCTGGAACAGCGTCTGCTGTCCAGCATGCATGAGGTCGAAGAGCGTGAACGCGAGACCCTGTCTCGTCTGGCGCGCGCGATCGAGTACCGCGACAGCGGCACCAGCGCCTACCTTGAACGTATGTCGCGGATCGCCGGACTGATCGCCGAAGGGCTGGGCATGTCGGAAGACGAAGCACGCTTGATCGAACTTGCCGCGCCATTGCATGACATCGGCAAGATCGCGATTCCCGACGAAGTGCTGCTCAAACCCGGCCCGCTGGACGAACAGCAGCTCGCGATCATGCGCCGGCACCCGCAGATCGGCCACGAACTGCTCAGCGGCAGCCAGAATCGTTTCATCCAGGCTGGCGCCACCATCGCGCTGCGTCACCATGAGCGCTACGACGGCAGCGGTTACCCCGATGGTTTGAGCGGCGCCCAGATTCCGATCGAAGCGCGCATCGTCGCAGTCGCAGACGTTTTCGACGCGTTGATTTCACCGCGACCGTACAAAGCGCCTTGGAGCTTCGACAACGCGCTCGATTTCCTGCTGGAACAAAGCGGCAAACTGTTCGATCCGCAGTGTGTTCAGGCACTTGCGCAGAACCGGCCAAGACTGGAGGACATCTGCGAGCGTTATTCCACCAGCTCACCGCGGCCGGGATTGGAATGACCCCGCTGCGCGCCGCAGCTGAATGGATGCGCGCCCGATTATCTAATCGGCCGGACAGCGAGCATGGTCAGGCGGTAGTGCGCATGATCATCGCCTGTCTGCTGACAGGCTATATATACACACTGCGCCGCTTGGGCATGGGAGATACCGAAGCGCTGTCGCTGATGCTCATGGTCATGCTGGCTGAGACCTTCGTTGGCACCGCTATTCTTGCCCATATTTTTGTCCATCCCGCATCGTCGCATTCACGTCGCTGGGTTGGCATGGTCGCCGACTACACCGTGCTTGCAGTGCTGATGCTGGTGGATCCATCTTCGCTCGCGCCCCTGTACGTGCTGATCCTTTGGGTCACTATCGGTAATGGCTTGCGCTATGGCATGAGTTATCTGCTGTCTGCATCGCTGCTGGGGCTGGCCGCATTCACGACCGTTGTGATCGGTAGCGAATATTGGCTTGAACAGTTGGCTCTTTCCGCGGGGCTGCTGATCGGTTTAATCGCAATCCCTGCCTATTTGTCTTCCCTGCTCAGAAGTCTGCACCGCAGCACTGAGGAAGCCAAGCGCGCCAATGCGGCTAAGAGCCGCTTCCTGGCAACGATGAGTCATGAGCTGCGTTCTCCGTTGAACGGCATTATCGGCATGGCCGAGCTTATCCGTAACTCGCGGCTTTCGCCCGAGCAGCGCGAGTATGCCGAAGTCATTCATACGTCCGCGCAGACACTGTCGCTGCTGGTCGATGAAGTGCTGGATATCTCCGCGATCGAGGCAGGCAAACTTCAGCGTAAAGAGACTGAGTTCAATTTGCGTGAAGTGACCGGCCGACTCGAGAAGATGCTGAAGCCACAGGCCGCATCGAAGGAGTTGGAACTTAGAGTGACAATCGCCGATGATGTGCCGCTGGAACTCTACGGCGACAGCGGTCATCTGCTTCAGATTCTGCTGAATCTGCTCAATAACGCTATTAAATTTACGGAGACCGGTTCCGTTTCCTTAGATATTTTCAAGGCAGCGACCGACAACGTCACGCTGCGCCTCGGATTCTCGGTACGCGACACCGGGATCGGTATTCCAGACGAATACAAACAAAAGATATTTGAAGCCTTTGAGCAGGTGGATACTGGTCCCACCCGCCGTTTTGGCGGCACCGGATTGGGCACTACCATCGCGCGTACACTTACTCAACTGCTTGACGGCACCATCGTGCTTGAAGACAACCCCGGCGGCGGCAGTTGTTTCCGGGTGGAAATTCCCTTTGAAGAAACTGCATTCAGCGACAGCTTCGCAAACAAAGATGCCGGCAATGTTGTCGCTTTCGGCGATCCATTCATCCGCCACCGTGCACGTATCAAGCAGCTCAGGATTCTGGTTGCAGATGATCAGCATGCCAACAGGGTCGTGCTGAGTCGAATTCTCGAGCATGCAGGTCACAAAGTATCAGTGGTTTCTGATGGAGAGAAAGCGCTCGACGCGTTCGAGGAAATCCAGTTCGATCTGGCGGTGCTCGATATGCACATGCCGGGTGTGAGTGGTCTGGACGTAATCCGTCAACTGCGTTTCATGCAGGCTGGACAACGAATGCGGACCCCGGTCATCGTAATGAGTGCCGATGCCACCGAACAGGCGATGAAGGATGCGAGCGCTGCTGGCGCTGAAACTTTCATGACCAAACCGATCATGGTCGCAAAGTTCCTGGACGTTGTAGCGGATCTGGCTTCACGGCAGAATTCTGTGCCAAAGCAACAGACCTCAGCACCGATGATGAACACGAATTCGGCTGTGCTCGAAGAGCTGTCGATGATGGGTTTAGGGGATGCTTTTCTGCTCGACTTCGTCGAACAGTGCCTTATCGATATGTCGGGCTGTGTCGCACATCTTGGTCGGGCGGCCCAAGCGGGGCATTGGGCGGACTTCCGCGATGCTGCGCACGCCATGAAGGGCGTCAGCGATAATCTGGGCGCGGCGCCAATTGCCGATCGTTGCCGCGAAATAATGCGCAGCGATGACGCCACCCTCATCCGCCGAAGGAATGCGTGGACGGCAGAGATCGAGGCGCAGCTGATACTGGTCGCTGATCATAGCCGTCGGGAAGTCACCCGATTGTTATCGGAACGGGCGTCTGGTGGAGACGTGCATGTTCATGCCCGCCAACAAACGCCCACCGATTGAGCGCCATCAACTCAAAGCGCTGATTAGGGCTGCCGGCTGCTGTTCGGCGCGCCGCTGCTGTGCGCGGATCAGACGCTCCATGGTCTTTAAACCGCGGTCATTCAGCCGCATCGCCGCATCTACCCACTCCGAAGTGACTGCAAGCAGTTCTTCGAGACTGATCGGCTGACAGGCATGACGAACGGCGTTCATCGATCGCAGTGCATTCCCCATCTTCTGGTGTTTACGGATCAATTCCTGAGCAGCTTGCAGACCAGTGCCGCGCGGCACGACCAGATCTACGACGCCCATATTGAGCAGTTCTTCAACCGGATAAATGCGGGCGTCCAGCATCATGCGTTCAGCGACGATCGGTGTTACCCGGCGAGTCAAGAAGGTGTAAGCACCCATACCGGGGAAAAGATCGAACAACACTTCCGGGAAGCCCATACCGCTCCCTTCTTCAGCAATGATGGTGTGACAGCAGAGCGCTGCCTCAAAACCGCCACCGAGTGCGTCGCCCTGAACAACCGCGATGCTGTGCACCTGATTGTCATACAGACGATAAAGATTGAATGCGACTTCGATGCACAGCTTGGCATAATCCAGAAGTCTTCCGCGATTACCGCTGCGGATTAGATGGGCGAATAGAGTCAGGTCTCCGCCAAGATTGAATACATTCGAGTCCGAGGCCAACACCATGTGATGCACACCATGTGGCTGATCGTTGCTACTGGCAGCGAGACGGCGACGAAGGCTTTCCTGTTCGCGTTTCAATTCCTGAAGCAGTCGTTCGGAAAAGCAAGGATGATAATGGCCAGCCGTATTCGAATGCATATACAACCAATCGCTACGGTGGGTGGCGTCGGACTCGTTGCGGACCAGCGAAGCTGCGGTGATCGGCGAAATGTTTTCGAGCAGGGTCATGGCGTCAATTCCTTCGAGAAAGTCGAGGTTAAGGGTGCGGTTTAAAAAATAGATTGTCGCTTTTGAGTATGCAAACGGATTTGAACCCGCATAGCGGCGGCAACCAGACCCTGGTGGTCTAAAACCACGAAGGTAGAGCACGCATGGCGGGACCAGGAGGTCTATCGAAGTCTGGGCATCAGTCCCCCTGCATGATCAATACGCGCACCATTCGTGCGGCCCGGATGCGATCAGCCTACGTATAGAAGTCGTCCGTGTCCGGCTTGTATGCACCGAAAGACTGCAAACTTCAAGCGAAGCGAACCCCCAAAAACAGACAGGTCGGCTTTTCGCCGACCTGTCTGGGGTAGAACTGCGAACTACGTCGCTTTATCCGGCGGGTGGAGGATCCCGCAGTTCCCGCCTCAGGATCTTGCCGACGTTGGTCTTCGGCAGTTCGGTGCGGAACTCGACGAATTTCGGCTGTTTGTACCCGGTAAGGTTTTCGCGGGCGTGGGCCTTGACCTGGTCTGCGGTGAGATTCGGGTCTTTTTTGACAATCACGACCTTGACCGCTTCGCCAGATTTATCGTCGAGCACGCCAACTGCGGCGACTTCAAGAACGCCGGGCATCATCGCGATCACGTCTTCGATTTCGTTCGGATAGACATTGAAGCCAGAGACCAGAATCATGTCTTTCTTGCGATCGACGATAAAGAAAAAACCATTCTCGTCCATACGTGCAATGTCGCCCGTATGCAGCCAGCCATCGCTGTCGATGCTTTGTGCGGTGTCTTCGGGGCGGTGCCAGTAGCCCTTCATCACCTGCGGACCTTTGATGCAGAGTTCTCCGATCTCGCCCTGCGCAAGCATGTGATTCTCCTCGTCTTTGACGCAGGCCTCTGTGGACGGAATCGGCAGGCCGATGGCGCCGTTGTATTCGGGTAGATCCAGAGGATTCATACATGCGGCCGGCGAGGTTTCGGTCAGGCCATAGGCTTCGACCAGCGTGCAACCGGTGGCTTTCTTCCAGCGCTCGGCGACTGCGCGTTGAACCGCCATACCGCCACCCAAAGTGAGGCGGAGGTGCGAGAAGTCGATTTTGTCGAAGCCTGGTGTATTCAGCAGGCCATTGAAAAGCGTATTCACACCGGTAATGGCGGTGAAGGGAATCGAGCTGAGTTCTTTCACGAAGCCAGGCATGTCGCGAGGATTGGTGATGAGGTGGTTTTGTCCGCCGAGCTTCATGAAAACCAGGCAGTTCGCGGTGAGTGCGAAGATATGGTAGAGCGGCAGAGCGGTGATGATGATTTCCGAGCCCATGCGCGTATTGGCGCTGATCCATGCATTGGACTGCTGCATATTGGACACCAGATTTCGGTGGGTCAGCATCGCGCCCTTGGCCACACCGGTGGTGCCTCCGGTGTACTGCAGGAATGCAATATCACTGGACGTGATATCTACGACGGGAAGGCTGTGCAGCTGGCCGAGCGTCAGCGTGTTCTTGAAACGTACGGCGCCCGGAATGTCGTACTCCGGGACCAGCTTTTTCACGTACTTCAGCACGAAGTTGACCATCGCGCCTTTCGGGAAACTCAGCATGTCGCCAAGGCCGGTGGTAATCACATGCTTGACTGATGTTTCGGCAAGTACGTCCTGCACTGTCTTTGCGAAGTTATCGAAGACCAGGATTGCGCTCGTGCCGGAGTCAACCAATTGATGCTTCAACTCGCGTGGCGTGTACATCGGATTGGTGTTAACCACCGTTAGGCCAGCACGCAGGACGCCGAAGATCGCGATCGGATACTGCAGGCAGTTCGGCATCATGATCGCGACGCGATCACCTTTCTTGAGTTTCAGTTCGCCCAGCAGATACGCTGCGAACTGTTTGCTGTATGTGTCGAGCTCGGCATAGGTGATGGAACGGCCCATGTTCGAGAACGCCGGGCGATCGCGATATTTCTCGAGCGACGATTGGAGCACCGACACGATCGAGGGATACTCGTCCGGATTGATCTCATGGGGAACTCCTGCGGGATAACTCGCCAACCACGGACGCTCAAGATTCATTAGGCCCCTCCACCTTGTTGATTCGACCGCTGGATTGCGGTTCTGGATATCTGCCCGGATTTGAGCATAGGCACCTGGGAGCCGCAAGACGCTGTCGTATGTTTCGGCCCCCTGCAGCCTTTCTTCCCGGAGAAATACCCCGTCGCTGGAGCGGTGCGGTTGTTCACCCGGTTTTCCTGGATGCCAGCTGGCGCAACACGTAGTGCAGGATGCCGCCGTGCCTGAAGTATTCGACCTCCTTGGGCGTCAGCAACAGCACACGGACGACGAAGCGTCGCTCGCTGCCGTCGGCCCTGCGCGCCAGTACGGATGCCTGCCTGGCTGCACCGTCGTCCAGTCCGGTGATCGTGATCACTTCGGAACCGTCCAGCCCCAGGCTTTGCGCATTCTCTCCGTCCTCGAACTGCAGCGGCAGTACGCCCATGCCGACCAGGTTCGAGCGATGGATGCGCTCAAAGCTCTCGGCGATGACTGCTTTGACTCCGAGCAGCAGGGTGCCCTTCGCGGCCCAATCGCGGCTGGAGCCGGTGCCGTACTCCTTGCCGGCCATCACCACCAGTGGCACGTTTTCAGCCTTGTAGCGCATGGCGGCGTCGTAGATCGGGAGTCTGTCGCCCGACGGAAAGTGCAGGGTGTTGCCGCCTTCCTCGCCGCCCAGCATCAGATTCTTGATGCGGATATTGGCGAAGGTGCCGCGCACCATCACATCGTCGTTGCCGCGCCGTGAGCCGTAGCTGTTGAAGTCGGTGGGCGCCACGCCGCGGGCCTGCAGAAACTCGCCTGCGGGCGAATTGGCCTTGATGTTGCCGGCCGGAGAGATGTGATCGGTGGTGATCGAATCGCCGAACAGCCCCATGATCCGCGCGCCGTGGATATCCTCGATCGTGCCCACCTGCATGGTCATGCCCGCGAAGTAGGGGGGGTGTTTAATATAGGTGGAGGCCTCATCCCAGCGGTAGGACTCGCCTTCGGGCGATGCAATCGTGTTCCAGCGGCTGTCGCCTTTGAACACATCGGCGTAGTTCTTGGCGAACATCTCGGGGCCGACGGTGGCGGCGATCATGTCGCCGATCTCCTTGTTGGTCGGCCAGATGTCGCGCAGGAAGACCGGCTGGCCGTCATTGTCGGTGCCCAGCGGCTGCGTGGTCAGGTCGATATCGACCGTACCTGCCAGCGCGTAGGCCACGACCAGCGGCGGAGAGGCGAGATAGTTCATCTTCACTTCGGGATGCACGCGCCCCTCGAAGTTGCGGTTGCCCGACAGCACTGATGCCACAGCCAGGTCGCCATCAAGGATGCCCTTGGACACTTCGTCGGGCAGTGGTCCGGAGTTGCCGATGCACGTTGTGCAGCCGTAGCCTACGACGAAAAAACCCAGTGCCTCGAGATGGCCGAGTACACCGGCTTTTTTCAGATAATCAGTGACCACCAGCGAGCCCGGGCCGATCGAGGTTTTCACCCACGGTGCGGCTTTCAGCCCTTTCGCCACGGCGTTGCGGGCAAGCAGACCGGCGCCCAGCATCACCGCCGGGTTCGAAGTGTTGGTGCAGGAGGTGATCGCGGCGATCACCACTGAGCCATCGGTCAACTCGCAATCCTGGTCGCGGATACGGATCTTGGTCTTCGGTTTGGACGCCAGATGCTCGGCCTGCGGCTGCGCGGCACCTTCGGCATCCATGCGCGTGGTTTCCTCGCGTCTGGGTTTGCGCGTGGCGGCAAGGCCCAGCAGGTTGACGTGGAAATCGGCCTGCACGGCTTCCAGCAGCACACGGTCCTGCGGGCGTTTCGGTCCCGCCAGCGATGGCTTCACTTCGCTGAGGTCGAGTGCGAGCGTGGCCGAATAAATAGCTTGCGGTGTGTTCGCGTCGTGCCACAGGCCCTGCGCTTTGGCATAGGCTTCCACCAGCGCGATCTGCGCATCGCTGCGGCCCGACAGACGCAGATAGGTCAGCGATTCGGCGTCGATCGGGAAGATGCCACAGGTCGCGCCGTATTCCGGCGCCATGTTGGCGATCGTCGCGCGGTCGGCCAGCGGCAGGTGCTGCAGGCCTTCGCCGAAGAACTCGACGAACTTGCCCACTACGCCGAACTTGCGCAGCATCTGGGTAACGGTCAGCACCAGGTCGGTGGCGGTTGCGCCTTCCGGCATCTTGCCGGTGAGTTCAAAACCGACCACCTGCGGAATCAGCATCGACGACGGCTGCCCGAGCATCGCCGCTTCGGCTTCGATGCCGCCCACGCCCCAGCCCAATACACCAAGGCCGTTGATCATGGTGGTGTGCGAATCGGTGCCAAACACAGTGTCGGGAAAGGCATACCACTCGCCGTCGCCGCTTTCATTCGGCACCATGCGCTCCATCACCACCCGGGCCAGATGCTCCAGATTCACCTGATGGACGATGCCGGTGTTCGGCGGCACGACTTTGAAGTTGTCGAATGCCTTTTGACCCCAGCGCAGGAAGCTGTAGCGCTCCTGGTTGCGCGAAAACTCGATCTGGCCGTTGAGGTCCAGTGCCTCAGCTTTGCCGAAGACATCGACCTGCACAGAATGGTCGATCACCAGTTCCGACGGGATGAGTGGATTGATCTGATTCGGATTCCCGCCAAGTTTCGCGACCGCATCGCGCATCGCCGCCAGATCGACCAGGCAGGGCACACCGGTGAAGTCCTGCAAGACGACCCGCGCTGGCATGAACGCGATTTCGGTGTCGGGTTCTTTCGTCGCGTCCCAGCGGGCGACGGCTTCGATATGCGCCGGCAACACAGTCACGCCGTCTTCGTGCCGGAGCAGATTCTCCAGCAGAATCTTCATCGCGTACGGCAGGGTTGCGAATGCCGGGCCTGGGCTGGGGCTGGCGTGAATGCGCGCACCCAGTTTGGGCAGGCTGAAATAAGTCAAAGCGCGGCCGTTGATATCGAGGCGGCTGCGGGTTGCGAAGGAATCGTTCATGACTGGCTCCGGGGGGAAGGGGCGTTTGCGATTATCCGCTGACCGCAGCTGCTGTGGCATGCGCATCGGGTCGGCTTATTCATCATGGGGCCGAACCCCATCCGGATTGAAGTACGTATAGAAAAGTATGTATTATTGGCGCATATCGCATGAGGAGCGCCCGATGGAAGCGACAGTCGCCGAACGCGGCCAGATCACTTTGCCCAAAGCCGTCCGCGATGCGTTGGGTTTGACCAAAGGCAGCGTGCTCAAGGTTGAATTGGAAGGCAGCCGGATTGTGCTGCGTAAAAGCGTCGACGACGCCATCTCCCGCGCACGCGGCCGATTCAAACTCGATGGATTCGAGTCCACGGATGCGGCGATGCAGGCCGTTCGTGGTCATGCGGTCGACGAAAACGGCGCGCCGGATGAAGCGCTCTCCGAACCACAGTCATGATCGCGATCGACTCCGCTGTCCTCATCGATCTGCTCGCCGACGGCCCCCACGCCGACGCCGCCGAAGCCTGTCTGCGGCAGTGTCTGAGCGCCGGCCCGGTGGTGGTCTGCGATGTTGCGCTGGCAGAGGTTTGCGGGTCGCTGCGCGACGGTGCCGAGGCGCTGGCGGTGCTGGAAGACATGAGCATCCGTTTCAATCCGCTGGAGGCCAAGTCAGCTCTTCGCGCAGGTGAAATGCAGCGGCGCTATCGTCAGCGTGGAGACAGTCGCGACCGTGCCGCCCCCGATTTTCTGATCGGTGCCCATGCACTATTACAGTGCAATGGACTGATCACCCGCGACGACCGATTCTTCCGCGACTATTTCAAAGGTCTCAAGCTGATCGTGCCCGCAGCCTGATGCCGTCAACCGACACCGCCACACGTCTCTCCAGGAGTTTCCAGATGCTCGCCGCCTACCGCCAACATGTCGCCGAACGCGCCGCGCTCGGCATCCCGCCACTGCCGCTCACCGCGCAGCAGACCGCCGAGGTCATTGAACTGCTGAAAGTTCCGCCGGCCGGTGAAGACAAGGTGCTGGTCGACCTGATCACCAACCGTGTCCCAGCTGGCGTCGACGATGCCGCGAAAGTGAAGGCCTCGTACCTCGCTGCTGTGGCGTTCGGCAAAGAAGTGTCGCCGCTGATCTCGCGTGGACGCGCCACCGAACTGCTCGGCACCATGCTGGGCGGCTACAACATCCATCCGCTGATCGAGCTGCTGGACGATGCGATGGTCGGCACCATCGCCGCCGAGGCGCTGAAGCACACGCTGCTGATGTTCGATGCGTTCCACGATGTCGAAGAAAAAGCCTACGCCGGCAACGCCAACGCCAAGTCCGTAGTGCAAAGCTGGGCCGACGCCGAATGGTTCACCAGCAAGCCGGAAGTGCCGCAGAGTTTGACCATCACCATATTCAAGGTGCCTGGGGAAACCAACACCGACGATCTGTCGCCGGCGCCCGACGCGACCACGCGCCCCGACATTCCGATGCATGCCCTCGCGATGCTGAAGAACAAGCGCGAATTCGCGCCATTCGAGCCCGAGGAAGACGGCAAGCGCGGCCCGATCCAGCAGATTCTCGATCTGAAGAGCAAAGGCCATCTGGTCGCCTACGTCGGCGATGTGGTCGGCACCGGCTCCAGCCGCAAGTCCGCAACCAATTCGGTGCTGTGGTGGACCGGCGAGGACATTCCGTTCATTCCGAACAAGCGCTTCGGCGGCGTGTGTCTGGGCAACAAGATCGCACCGATCTTTTACAACACGATGGAAGACGCCGGCGCGCTGCCGATCGAACTCGACGTGTCGCAGATGGGGCAGGGCGATGTGGTCGAACTGCGTCCTTACGACGGCAAGGCGCTCAAAGACGGCACTGTGATCGCGGAATTCCAGGTGAAATCGGAGGTGCTGTTCGACGAAGTGCGCGCCGGTGGCCGTATCCCGCTGATCGTCGGCCGCGGCCTGACCGCGAAAGCGCGCGAAGCCTTGGGTCTGCCGGCATCCACGCTGTTCCGGCTGCCGCAGCTGCCCGCCGAAAGCACCAAGGGGTTCTCGCTGGCGCAGAAAATGGTCGGCCGCGCCTGCGGTTTGCCCGAAGTCAACGGCGTGCAGACAGGCATCCGTCCGGGCGCCTACTGCGAACCGAAGATGACTTCGGTCGGCTCGCAGGACACCACCGGCCCAATGACGCGCGACGAGTTGAAAGACCTGGCCTGCCTCGGCTTCTCGTCGGACCTCGTCATGCAGTCGTTCTGTCACACCGCTGCATATCCAAAGCCTGTGGATGTCAAGATGCATCATGAGCTGCCGGACTTCATGGCGACGCGCGGCGGCATCTCGCTGCGACCAGGCGACGGCATCATTCACTCGTGGTTGAACCGCATGCTGCTGCCGGATACCGTGGGCACCGGCGGCGACAGCCACACCCGTTTCCCCATCGGCATTTCGTTCCCGGCAGGCTCAGGTCTCGTTGCCTTTGCGGCGGCTACCGGCGTGATGCCACTCGACATGCCCGAGAGCGTGCTTGTGCGCTTTAAAGGCACCCTGCAGCCGGGGGTGACACTGCGCGACCTTGTCCACGCCATTCCGCTGTACGCGATCAAGGCGGGCCATTTGACCGTCGCCAAGCAGGGCAAGATCAACCTCTTCTCCGGTCGCATCCTCGAAATCGAAGGTTTGCCTGATCTGAAGATCGAGCAGGCATTCGAACTCGCCGATGCGTCCGCTGAACGCAGCGCTGCGGGTTGCACCGTCGCGCTGAATCAAGCGCCAGTGATCGAGTATTTAAACTCGAATATCACGCTCCTTAAATCGATGATCGCCGACGGTTACGCCGATCCGCGCTCCATCGCCCGCCGTATCAAAGCGATGGAAACGTGGCTCGCCGATCCGAAATTGCTCAAGGGCGATGCCGATGCCGAATACGCGGCCATCATCGAAATCGACCTCGCCGAAATCACCGAGCCGATCGTCTGCTGCCCGAACGATCCCGATGACGCAAAAACGCTGTCCGACGTTGCAGGTGCGCAGATCGACGAGGTGTTCATCGGCTCCTGCATGACCAACATCGGCCACTTCCGCGCTGCCGCCAAACTGCTCGAAGGCAAGCGCGACATGCCCGCGAAACTGTGGATCGCGCCGCCGACCAAAATGGATGCGCATCAGTTGTCCGAGGAAGGCCACTATGGCACCTTCGGCACCGCTGGCGCGCGCATGGAAATGCCCGGCTGCTCGCTGTGCATGGGCAATCAGGCGCAGGTGAAAGAAGGCGCGACGGTGATGTCCACGTCAACGCGCAACTTCCCGAACCGCCTCGGTAAAAACTCGAACGTGTATCTGGGCAGCGCGGAGCTCGCGGCCATCTGCTCCAAGCTCGGCCGCATCCCGACCAAAGTGGAATACCTTGCCGACATGGGCGTGCTGACGCTGGCCAGCGCAGGCATTTACAAGTACATGAATTTCGACCAGATGCCGGAGTTCATCGAAAAGGCGGAGACGGTCGCGGCGTAACGCGTAGCGATCATCGAACGCAAACGGCTCTACGGAGCCGTTTTCACATGCAGGGCGGGGCGCGTTTTCAGGGGGACGGAGAGCGTCCAATCTGCGCGACGCCCTCCGGAAAAAAGGGCGACACAAATGCGAAGTATGCGCGCGGGCCATCGTGCGAATGTCGGCGCACCGAGGCCTTAATTTTGTCGATGCGAGCGACAAATTCCTTGAGCGTCAAATCGTTGAATTTGCCGATGCGTTCCACGCCGATTTGTACGCAGACGGCAACAATGGGCGCGACCGCTTCGGACTGCGAGACGCGCTCATTCTGGGCAAAACCGAAA
>JANOKD010000083.1:0-33346 GCA_031419075.1 Lysobacterales bacterium | reverse complement strand
CGATGGACAAGCTGGATCGTCTCGTGACGGAACAGCAGATTCGCCAGATCGGCAAGATCGACGGATGAGCGAATCGATGACGAGCGCGCCACGCGCACTGCTGGCGGAATTTCTGGGGACGCTGCTGTTGCTGGCGATCGTGGTCGGCAGCGGCATCATGGGCGAACGGTTGGCGGAAGGAAACGCCGCAGTGGCGCTCTTGGCGAACGCGAGCGCAACCGCGGGCGGCCTGTATGTGCTGATCGTATTGTTCGGCCCGCTGTCGGGTGCGCATTTCAACCCGGCAGTGACCTTGGTGATGCGCGCGAACGGCGAGCCTTTGCCGGCACCCGCATTCGCCTATGTCGTCGTGCAGGTGGTCGCTGCGATCGCTGGCGTTTGCGTCGCGCACATGATGTTCGGTGAACCGCTGTGGCAACCCGGCGATCACGTCCGCACCGGCCTGGCCCAGTGGTTCAGCGAGGCCGTGGCGACCTTCGGTCTGCTGTTGACGATTCTTGTCGGCGCGCGGCACCGGCCGCAGGCGATACCCGCATTGGTTGCTGCCTACATCTTTGCTGCCTACTGGTTCACTGCCAGCACCTCGTTCGCCAATCCGGCGGTCACGTTGGCGCGCGCATTCACGCAAACCTTCGCGGGGATTCGATTTGTCGATATTGGCGGCTTCGTGATTGCGCAGATGATCGGTGCCTTTGCCGCGTGGGGCGTGACAAGGGTGCTGCTGCAGTCAAGTGCAAGCGGGAAGACTTGAGCCTGGGTTTGCTTGAAGCGAAAACTGGATTTTCTAAAAAATCCCGGAAGTAGGCTGGGCTGAAAAGCCCAGCACGGATGTCCGACAATCGACGAATGCTGGGCTTGTCAGCCCAGCCTACTTTGATCACATGGACACGACTTCAATCACGATATCGCCTACGGCCACGCGCTGACCGCTCCGGATCTTGCAGGTTTTTCTTGATTCCACCGTGTCGTCAACGCGCACCGCGCCGGTGGCGACCAGATGTTTGCCGGCGCCACCGCTGTCGCAGACGCCGCTGAGTTTCAGCAGTTGATTCAGCTCAACGTACTCGCGGTCAAGTTCGAAACGGAGGATGGGCATGCGGTGATCCTGGTATTCGGTGGCTCCGCCGGCGACGAAGTCGAGAGTAGGATACCTGCTCCGACCAACCCTGCTGACATGCTGTTGTCAGCAGGGATCGCGGAAGCTATCGACTCCCATTCGACAGGACAGACGCACATGCTCGCTTACGCCACGCTCGGTACCACTAATCTCGCTCGCGCCGCCGCCTTTTACGATGTTTTGCTCGCCGAACTCGGCGCGAAACGCTTCATGGATGAGCCCGATTACTTCATCGCGTGGGGCAATTCCAAGGACGGTGCAGGTTTGGGCATCACCTATCCGTTCGACAAGCAGGCTGCAAGCGTCGGCAACGGCACGATGGTGGCGCTGAATGCGACCAGCCGCGAGCAGGTCGACCGCGTTTACGCCAAAGCAATTGAACTCGGCGGCACCGACGAAGGCGCACCCGGTCAGCGTTCTTCCTGGTTCTATGCGGCGTATTTTCGCGATCTTGACGGCAACAAGCTCAACTGCTGCTACATGGGTGAATGAGCTTGGGGTGAATAAATTTGATTCGCGACGCTGCTGACACAGCACTGTCGGCAGCCCGCAAATACACTCCGAGCCCATTCCATGCGTCGTACCGATCGTCTGTTCCAGATCGTGCAGCTCATCCGCGGCCGTCGGCTTACGACGGCCGCATTTCTTGCCGAGCGCCTCGAAATTTCGAAGCGTTCGATTTACCGAGATGTCGCTGCGCTGCAGGCGCAGGGCTTACCGATCGAGGGCGAGGCCGGTGTCGGCTATCGCATGCGTCGCGGCTTCGACCTGCCGCCACTGATGTTCACAACCCGGGAAGCGCAGGCGCTGGTGGCCTGCATGCGGGTCGCGCAGCCGCGCATCGATACCGGCCTTGCGCGGGATGCGGACGATGCGCTGGCGAAAATTCTCGGGGTGTTGCCGACCGTAGAACGCGCCGCTGCTGAAAACCTGTCGGTCTACGCGCCGTCGTTCGGTGTCGATCACGCCACGCGCGAGCGGCTGGAGCGGATACGTCACGCCACCGACCGCAGGCACAAGCTGCGTATCGAGTATCTCGATCTCAAAGACGATGCCAGCATTCGCGTGCTGCGGCCGCTCGGCTGCTTCTTCTGGGGCAGCGTATGGACGCTAGCGGCGTGGTGCGAATCGCGTGAGGACTTCCGCAATTTCCGCGTCGACCGCATCCAGCGGATTGAAGTGCTTGCGGAACGGTTTCGCGACGAATCCGGAAAGTCGCTTCCGGATCTTATGCGCAGCTACGATTGCGAAGTTCTCGTGTGAGCTTATTTACAGCGCTATTTTCAAGCGGCTGCCGCGCCACATCAGCACTGCACCGTCGCGGGTGATTCGTTCGATCACGATCTCGCCGAGTACATCGCCTTCTTTCAGACGTTGTCCGTCAACAATGACAAAACGCTGCGAGGCAGTTTCATTCCACAGGTGCATGCTGAGTTTGAGCGGCGGCAATTGTTTGCGAGAACCCGGATCCAGATCGGCCAGCGAAACGATCTGATCGCCTGCGGGTGGTGCCGCGGGTGTGATCGGTGTCGCGGGTGGTGGCACCGCTAGCGGTTCCGGCGGGGAGGGTAGGTCGCGCTTGGGCGTGCTGTCCGGCGTGTCTGGCAATAAGGCGGGTGCGGACGGCGATGCGCGCGGCGTGATGGCTGGCTCGGGCACCGCATTCGCTGCGGGTGCAGGCGTCACGACGACAGCCGCGGATGGCTGTACGACGATGGGCTGTGCTGCCGCTGGCGTTGTCGTGCTGGTGTTTGCGGCGACATCGTCTGGGGCGTCGCCTGGTGCAGGTGAGGGTGCGCGCTGCGCCAACAGCCATAACGCTGCGATCAACGACAGCACGCCGGCGATGCCCACTGCCAACAGCGGCCACTGCGGCCGCACAGGCACCGGCTCAGGCGCGCTTGGCATCGTTGCGAACAGATCAGGCGCTTCGTTGCGGCGGCGTGCAGTTTCGGATTTACGCAGCGCATCCAGGATGAAAGACATCGGTCACTGCCTCAATGCGGATAAAGGCGGGCCGGGATCGCGGCTCGACAGTGCAAACAGCGTATCGGCGTTGAGCCTACCGTCGCTGCGCAGGCCGTGTCGCGCCTGAAATGCGCGCAGCGCGGTCGGCAGATCGGCTGCGTCGACACCATCGATCAACAGCCGGCGACGGATCCATTCCGTTGCTGCCACATCGCCTGCCGCGAAGTCTTTTTCGAGCGCGTCGGGCAGCGGCCAGATCGCGAGATATTCGCCGTTCCACACGCCTGCCAGCGCGACACGGTCGATCTGCATCACCTTGCCGTCGATCGATATATGGACGCGGTCCGGTTCTGCGCCCAGCAGCGACGCCCACACGGCCTGCGGCTCCGCGCGCAGGCGCAGCAGCACCGGGCGATTGAAACGCAGCAATTGATCGAGGCTCGCGCGGCTGCGCAGACAGCGCCAGATGGGCGCGGGTACCGGAGGACACGCATCAGGCGCAACCTTGCGCACGGCGGCGGGTGCTTTCCATATCGCGACCAACGACTGCCACTCGCGCAGTGAGGTGGATGAGGATTGACGGACGTGTTGCAGCAGCGCATCGCCATCGAGCGCTGAGGATGAGATTGCTGCTTCTGGTTTCGATGCGGCCACGACGCTTGTATCGCGTAACGCCGGGGCATCGTTCGACGGTGTGCGCGACAAGGCGAACGCAATCACCGCAACGACAAGCGCCAGCACAGCGACGATCAGCAGCGGCGTGCGATCACGCTCAGTGCTTGCACTGACGGTCGGCGCCAGCGCTTCGTTCGCGGCGCGATCGACGGTGTTCGAATCAATGGTCAGCAGGTCGTGTGCGTAACCGCCGAGCAGTGCGCGTTCGGCGATTACATTGATCAGACGCGGCACGCCGCCGCTGCGTTTGTAAATACGACGTACCGCATCGGTGGAGAACGGAAAGCGCACAACGCCTGCGGTGGTCAGCCGATGGCGCAGGTAAGCGGTGGTGCCGGCAAGGTCCAGCGGCCGCAGGTGATAGCGCGCGGTGATGCGCTGTGCGAGTTGGCGCAGTTCAGGACGGGCGAGTGTGTCGCGCAGCTCGGGTTGGCCGATCAGGATGATCTGCAGCAGCTTCTGGGTTTCGGTTTCCAGATTGGTCAGCAGCCGTATCTGCTCCAGCGCGTCGGTCGACAGGTTCTGCGCCTCGTCGATGATCAAGACGACTTTGTCGCCGCGCGCGTAAGCCTCAAGCAGATAGGCACTGAGCGCATCGAACATTGCCTTGCCGCCTGGCCTGGTTTTGGGTGCGGCCCTGCTTTTGCGTTTGCCCGTAACTGTCGCTGGCGGACTGATCGCGCCAGTGAGCGGCAGGCGCAGTTCTTCGCAGATGGTCTGCAGCAGCTCCGCCGGTTCCAAACGCGGATTCAGCACCAGCGCAGCGTGGGTGTTCTCCGGCAGCTGATTCAGCAGCAGCCGGCTCAGCGTGGTCTTGCCGGTGCCAACTTCGCCGGTGAGTTGAACGAAGCCGCCGCCGCCGCCCTGACGGATGCCATACAGCAGATGCGCCAGCGCGTCCCGATGGTGTTCGCTGAGGAACACATAGTGCGGGTCGGGCGTGATCGAGAACGGCGCCTGTTCGAGGCCGTAGTACTCCAGATACATGCGGGTTCGCCGTGAATTTGCTTGATTCTAGTCTTTTTCCGATATCGATGAACGCCAACATCGACACAATTGAAATGCGAAGCAGGCTGGGCTGACAAGCCCAGCTTGTTTCCAGTGATATCGATGCTGGGCTTCTCAGCTCAGCCTACTCGTGGGTTTCGGGGCGTTCTATTTTTCGAGACCTCACCAGCAGCGGATAGATCAGCACGGCGCCGAGGATGATCGCCACGCCGAGGTAAAACTGCGGCGTGAGTTCGCGCTGTTCGCCCAGCAGCAGGATCGCCAGCACGATGGCGTAGATGGGTTCCAGGTTCACCGCCAGCTGCGCGCCGAACGCGGTGAGATGGCGCAACGCCATCAGCGACAGCGCGAACGGGATCAATGTGCAGGCCACGGCCAGCGTCAGCAGGTAAACGCCGTCGCGCATGGCGGGCAGTACGAACGGATCACCGCCGAACGCCGGCGACAGCAGCCCCGACAGCGGCGCGATCACGGTCAGTGCCGCTACGCCTGCGGCCATTTCCAGCGCTGTCACCGACAGTGCATCGCCGTGTTCGACCAGCCGCTTGTTCAACGAGCTGAACAGCGCGACGAACAGCGCCGATACCGTGCCCACCACCACACCGATCAGCATGCCGTCGGGCACGCCGCCGGCGACCAGCGCGACACCGGGCAGCACGGCCACGCCCAGTCCGACCTCACGTTTCGACAGCCGCTTGCCGGTGAGCCAAGGTTCGATCAGCGCCGTGAATACCGTGCCCAACGCCATGCAGGTGGCGCCGACCGACGCATTGGACAGTTTGATCGCGGCGTAGAACGTCAGCCAATGCAGCGCGACCAGCACGCCAACGCCGGCATAGCTCCAGCGCAGTCGCGATGACATCGCGCGCAGTCCGCGCCACACCCGCGGCAGCAGCATCAGCAGCGCGACCACCAGCAGCATCCGCCACCACACCAGCGGCAGTGCCGGGAGGCTGATGAGTTTGCCGAGAATCGCGGTGAATCCCCACAGGATCACGCAAAAATGAATCTGCAGCCAGGCAGTGCGGGTGGGTGTAACGGTCATCGTGCCAGCTGCCCAGTGTCGATAATTGCGCGAACGACGGCCGTGAATTGCCCCGCTTCTGCAAGGATGCTGCTGGTCTGCAGCGTGGTTTTGAGTGAGCCAGCGTTCGGCGAAGCCAAGCTAACGGGTGAGGTCTATTCGACCTGGGTCGGCAGCGCAGTGCCGATCATCGAAGCGCGTCGCGGCACGCCTTCTTCGTCAAGCAGACGATCGATGCGCGCGAAGACTTCCGGACGCGAGAACGGCTTCTTCATGAAATCGTCGGCGCCGATGCGCTGTACGTAGAACTGTTCGGTGGCCTGTACGTTGCCGCTGATCATGATGATCGGCACCTGCTTGGTCGCCGGTTCGCGGCGCAGCGCGCGCAGGGCAGCAAAGCCGTCCATGCCAGGCAGCACAATGTCGAGAAAAATCAGGTCGGGCAGCAGATCGCGTGCCAGCTCAAGCCCTTCTTCGGCGCTGTAGGCTTCGATGGTCTGGAAACCGTTCTGCTGCAGCATCTTGCGCAAGACCGCGACGATCGTCGTGGAGTCATCGATGATCAGCACCCGGGTGCCGGGGCGCACATTGCTGCGCGGCTTTTCCCGGCGTTCCGGGCCCAGGTAATCTTCCTCGGCCGTTGGAGTGGCCAGTGCGGCTTCCACCAGCACTTCCGGGGTGGCGGCATCGGCCAGCGCATCCAGTTCCTCTGCGGTAGGGGTCGGGGGACGCGGCGGTAGCGGTATGGCGACAGGCGCGGGTACTGACGCCTGTGCAGCATGCGCATCACGCCCGCGCAGGGTGTCCCGCCAGCGTTTGACCGAATCGAAGATGCTCACACGCGGTACTCCTTGGGGCAGATTCCGACACTGAAGCCCCGGATCGAATGCCCCAGCGGGCACCCTCTCAAAACGACAATCCCGACTTGGGCGGACGTGCAGAGCATAACGGCCCGACGCGGAAGGGCCAAGCGCCAACAATGCCCGAGCGGGGAGGCGCCCCGGATGGAAGGGGGCGCCTGCAGGATTTACTGGATGCTTTCGTCCAGCATCATCGCCCGCACAAAACGCACCGGCGGCGCGCCATAGGACAGCACCTGGTCGTGATAGGCCTTGAGCTTGAAGTCCTTGCCGAGCTTCTGCTGCATCGCCTTGCGCAGGTCGAAGTGCTCCTGCACGCCCACGAAATACGTCGGCAGCTGCGCACTGGTGAGCTGGGCGCGCACCCACTTGCCTTCGGCTTCACGCTCCTGCTGGAAGGTGCGTTTTACCATCAGATCCATCGCCTGCTGCTTGCTCCAGCTGTCGACCTGTACGCCCTGGTCGAGAATCGCATTGGCGACTGCGCGCAGATAGAACTTGTAGCGCACCAGATGAAACAGCGGATCGTTGTCGAGATAGCCGGCTTCCATCATCACCGTTTCGGTGTAGACCGCCCAGCCTTCGGCGAACATGCCCGAACGCAGCACGCCGCGCAGCGTTGATGGATGCCGCGCCGAATGCACGCCCTCCAGATAATGGCCGGGCATCGCTTCGTGGATCGAAAGCAGATGGATCATGCGCGTGTTGTATTCGCGCAGGAAAGAATCGGTCTGCTTGTCGGTCCACTCGTCGGGAATCGGCGAGATTGCGTAATAAGTTTTCAGACCCTTGTCGAGCGGGCCGGGCGAATCGCAGTAGGCCACCGCGACGCCGCGCTGGAATTCCGGCATCAGGATGATTTCGACCGGGTCGTCCGGCACCGTGACCAGATCTTTTTCACGCGTGAATGCGGTCGCCTGCGTCAGCGTCTGCTTTGCGGTGTCGACGACAGCGTCGCGCTTGGGCTTGTCGGCATAGGCCAGTTCCAGCGCAGCTTCGATCGCCTTCTGCTGCTGATCGTCGTTGGGATTCTCGGGCATGTCAGGCGCAATGGGTTTCCCCTTCAGCACCTGTCGCGCGATCTTGTACATCTCGCCGCGTACGCTCACAACCTCGGCTTCGGCGCGCTGTTTGATCTCGGCGCGCGAGAGCGACGACATCAGCGCGAGTTTCAGCTTTTCATCGTAGAGTTTCTGGCCGATGCGGAAGTCGCCCTTGGCGTTCGGCACCAAAGTCTTGTCGAGCCATAACTGATGTTCGGCGACCGCTGTTCGCAGGCCTTCGATGGCTGCATCGAGACGCTTGCGGTCGTCGCCCTGCAGCTTGTCCGCATTGGGCACGATGAACTGTTCGACCAGCGAGATCACGCCACTATTCTGTTTCGCAACCGTTTCGGCATGAATCTTCGGCACCCGTGCCGGGTCGATGTTTTCGCGCATCTGCGCGAACAGCATCGGCAGTGTCTCCATGCGCCCGGTTGCCGATTTCATGCGCTCTGGCAACGGCGCGAACTCGCGCGCCATCAGGTTGTAGATCGCGCCGCCGGCAAGACCGTTGTACGCCTGCGGGTCCCACGCCCAGGACTGCAGCGTCTCGATGTTCCAAAGATCAGATTGAAGCTGGTTGCGCAGGATCGCAGCATCGATCTGGTTTTCGCGAGACAGCTTGCCTGCGTCGATGGTGTCGAGTTCAGTCAACATCGTTTTCGCGAAATCGACGGATCGCTTGCGGCCCGCTTCGCTGAGGTCGTCGATCTCGGCGTCGAAGCGATGATCGCCCTGCTGGGTCGCGTTGACCGGATTGAGCTTCAGCCAGCCGTCGAGCCAGCGTTTGCTGAGGTCGGCGAATGTCTTGTCGATGGCAGCGTCTGCAGTCGTCATGCCTGCATCCTTGATGGCCGGTTCGGCCGGGGCTCCAGGGCCCGCGCCGCTGCAGGCAGCGAGTGTGGCGGTAAGCAAAGCAATGGCGAGCGGAGTCAGGCGCATGATCGAAAGTCCGGCTGAGCGAAGGTGTCAAGGATAGGGTGTAACGATTGATTACGCATGTGTAGTGTCTTGGTAATTTGGAAGCATAGGGCGAAGGGCCGTGAATGAAAATTTTTTGTCATCCCGAACGAGGGCATAGCCCGAGGAGGGATCTGCTCTTGCTTGGTTGGGAAGAAAACAAAAGCAGATCCCTCCGCCCGCTCCGCGGCCGTTCGGGATGACAACAGTTCTTTGCTCTTTGGTCTTTGCTCACACCAACCGCTCACGCCCGCTATACACATTCATCCGCGCATCACGGGCGAATGCGATCAGGGTGATGCCGGCTGCTTCTGCCTGACAGATAGCCAGATCGGTGGGTGCCGACATCGCTGCGATCAGTGCGATACCCGCGTTCGCAGCCTTGTGCACGATTTCATACGATGCGCGCGAGGTGATGGCGAGAAAACCCTCGTTAGGATCAACCGGAGGCGAAGCGCGCAACATCGTGCCGACCAGTTTATCGAGTGCGTTATGGCGGCCGACATCCTCGCGCACCAGCAGTCCACCAGCATGCGCGAAACCCGCCGCGTGCACACCGCCGCTGCGTGCGTTCAGGGGCTGCTGCTGCGACAACTGGGCCAGTCCTGCGTGGATGCGTGCGGTGCTCAAGCGCGGGCCGATACCGACCGTGCGCACGGGCTGCACTGCGGTCTGCAAACTCGAGGTGCCGCATAGGCCGCAGCCGCTGCGGCCTTCGAGCGTGCGCTGGCGGTGCTCGATCGCATCGAAGCACGACTGCGGAATCGCCGCATGCAGGGCGATCCCGTGTTCGCTGCGCACGATATCCACCAGCGAAAATTCTTCCGGGTTCGCGACGATGCCTTCGCAGATCGCAAAGCCCAGGGCGAAGTCTTCCAGATCCGCAGGCGTCGTCATCATCACCGCGAATGGCAGGCCGTTGTAGAGCAGGGCGACCGGAGTTTCTTCAATCACCCATTCTTCGCGCACGGCAGCGACGCCATCGGCGAGATGCAGCGCATGGCGCGTGCGTAGGCCGGTGTTCACGCTGCGCGCTCACACAGTGAGCGGCCGCGTTCGGTCAGGCGCAGCAGTACCCGCTTGCCATCGTGATGTTGTTCGACTAAACGCAGATCGTCGAAGCGCGGATCGTCGCCCAGTGCGACCAGCAGCCGCTGCAGTTCGCTCGCGCTCAAGTTGAGGCGTTTCGCTGCGCGCGGCAGCGATAGATCTTTGTGCTGCGCGAGCAACTGCAGCAGAGCGAGCGCCGCGTCTTCGCTCATGGCGTGGTTGATTTCACTGCAATGCGTAGATAAACCGGAATCGATTTCGAGGCCGGCGTACGCGCGCGTTCGGCGTGGCTGCCCAAAGGCACCAGCGCGTTGGTTTCCGGAAAGTAGCCGGCGAGACAGCCTGCAGGAATATCGTATTCGACCAGACGAAAATCGTGCGCGACGCGTTCACCGTCGTGCCAGACCGACACCAGATCGACCGCATCGCCATCGTTGAATCCCAGCGCATCCAGATCGATTCGCGAGATGAAGCACACCCGGCGCAGGCCGTGCACCCCGCGATAGCGGTCGTTGCTGCTGTAGACGGTGGTGTTGTATTGGTCGTGCGAACGTATGGTCATCAGCTGCAGAAGCGGCCCCTCACCCTCGCTCGCTGCGCTCGCTTTTCCCTCTCCAGCATTGCGGGAGAGGGTGCCCGACAGGGCGGGTGAGGGGCGTTCTTCCACCAGCGGATGCGCAAAAAACCGCGCCTTGCCCAACACTGTCGGAAACACCCGGTCGCGCGCCGGATGATGCAAATGGAAACCGCCCGGATAGCGAACGCGCGCGTTGAAATCCTCGAAGCCGGGAATGACCTCCGCGATGTGTTCGCGGATGCGGTCGTAGTCTTCGATCAGCGCCAGCCACGCAATCGTGCTGTGCGGAAGCGTCGCCGCCGCCAGGCGCGCGACGATCGCAGGTTCTGACATCAGGTGATCCGACGCAGGTGCGTTCATGCCTGACGACAGATGCACCATGCTCATCGAATCCTCGACCGTCACGGCCTGCGGCACGCCGGCCTGCAGATCGATTTCGGTGCGGCCGAGGCAGGGCAGGATCAGCGCCTCGCGGCCGTGGATCACATGCGATCGGTTGAGTTTGGTGCTCACCTGCACGGTGAGCGGACATTGAAGCAACGCGGCGTGGGTGATGTTGGAATCGGGCGTGGCGGCGGCGAAATTACCGCCCATCGCGAAAAAGACCTTGCCGTGACCGTCGCGCATCGCTTCAATCGCGGCGATGGTGTCGAAGCCATGCGCATTCGGCGGCGAAAATCCAAACTCCGCACCAAGACGACCCAGAAATTCGGGCGACGGTTTTTCATAGATGCCCATCGTGCGGTCGCCCTGCACGTTGGAGTGGCCGCGCACGGGGCAGGGCCCTGCGCCGGGTTTGCCGATGTTGCCGCGCATCAGCAGCAGGTTCATCAGCATCTGGATCGTGGCCACGCTGCGCCGGTGCTGGGTGATGCCCATGCCCCAGCAGAAGATGGTGGCGTGGCTGTCCAGATACACCTGCGCGGCCTGCGTCAGCTGCGCATGGCTGAGACCGGATTCGCGTTCGATATCGGCCCAGTCGGTATCGCGAACGCTGTCGGCGACCGCGTCGTAACCGTATGTGTTGGCGGCGATGAACGCGCGGTCCAGGGCCTCAGTGTCGAGTGCCTGCGGCTCCCGGTCGCGGTCGGCGCGTTCGACGATGAGCTTGGCGATGCCCATCGCCACCGCCAGATCGCCGCCGATCTTCGGCTGGAAGTAATGCGAGGCGATCGCCGTTGAGCCGCCGCTGAGCATTTCCGCAGGCGACTGCGGGTCGGTGAAGCGCTCAAGGCCGCGCTCGCGCAGCGGATTGAACACCACGATGCGGCAGCCGCGTTTGGCCGCGCGCCGCAGTTCGCCGAGCATGCGCGGGTGGTTGCTGCCCGGGTTTTGACCGAACACGAAAATCGCGTCGGCCAGCTCGAAATCGTCCAGCGTCACCGAGCCCTTGCCGCTGCCGATCTGCTCGGTCATCGCCACACCCGAAGGCTCGTGGCACATGTTCGAGCAGTCCGGCAGATTGTTGGTGCCGAACGCGCGCACGAACAGTTGATACAGGAATGCGGCCTCGTTGGACGTACGGCCGGAGGTGTAGAAAATCGCCTCTTCGGGCGAGGCCAAGGCGTTCAGCGCCCCGGCGATCTGCGCGAATGCAGCGTCCCAGCCGATCGGCACATAGCGATCGCTGGCCGCGTCGTAGCGCATGGGCTGGGTCAGCCGGCCCTGGGCTTCGAGGAATTCGTCGGTCTGCTCCGCCAGCCACGTCACGCTGTGTGCAGCAAAAAAATCTGCGATAACGCGCTTCGAGGTGGCTTCATTGGCGACCGCTTTCACGCCGTTTTCGCAGAACTCGAAAGTGGAATGCGGGTTGCGGTCGGGCCACGCGCAGCCCGGGCAGTCGAATCCGGTGGGCTGGTTGGTGCGCAGCAGCGTGCCCGGACCGCGCAGCACTGCGTCCTGTTGGCGCAGCGCCTGCCAGGAGGATTTCAGTGCGTCCCAACCGCCGGCCGGCTTGTCGTAGGGCTGGATGGGGGGCTGGGTGCGGGCGTCGTTATCGCGATTTTCTGCCATTTCGACATGCTAGCGCAGCGGAACGTCGCCTGCGGCACGTAGACGGCATCCGCTATCTGCATGTGGCGGTTCGCTGGACGCCGCGAAGGCCGCCAGCGTAGATTGTCGGCTTGGCCGCGTCGGGGGACGGACGGGCCATGTCCCGCCCGTCGTCCGGACGCCAGAAGCAGAACCGTTTTGTCCGAAGCCACCGCCAGTCTCGATGTCGCCCTGAACCACGCCTCGCGCCTGCTCGGCAGCGATCCCGATCAGGCCGCTCAACAGGCCACCGAAATTCTGCGCGTGGTTGGCGACCACCCCGCCGCGCTGCTGGTGCTGGCGACCGCACATCGGCTTTGCGGTCGCGGCGCTGAAGCGCTGAAAATTCTGCAGCCGCTGGCGCTGAGTCAGCCGCGCGCCGCGCTGGTGCATTACGAACTCGGCCTTGCGCTGGGTCGCGCCGGTCGCGGCGACGAGGCGTTGGCCGCACTCCGCCGCGCACTGGCACTGAAACCCGAACTCCCGCAGGCGTGGCTGGCGCTGGCCGACCATCTGCGCGGTATTGGCGATGCTGAAGGTGCAGACGCCGCGTATCTCGCGTATGTCCGTCACTCCGCGCGCGATCCTCGCCTGCTGCATGCGGCCGAAGCGCTGGCCGACAACCGTCTTCCCGATGCTGAAGCGCTGCTGCGCGATTGGCTGAAACAGCATCCGACCGATGTCGCCGCCATCCGTATGCTGGCCGAACTGGCGGTGCGGGTCGGCCGCACCGAAGAAGCGCTGCATCTACTTGAACGCTGTCTCGAACTTGCGCCCGGCTTCCGCGAGGCGCGCCAACATTACGCACTGGTGCTGCATCGCGACCAGCAGTCGCAGCCGGCGCTGGCACAGCTCGACATTCTGCTGGGTGACGATGCCGGCAATCCCGGCTGCCGCACGCTCAAGGCGGCGATTCTGTGCCGCCTCGGCGAATACGACGACGGCATTGCATTGTACGAAGCGATCCTCGGCGAATATCCGAACAACCCGCGGGTGTGGATGAGTCATGGACATGCGCTGAAAACCGCCGGGCGTCAGGACGAAGCCATCGCCGCTTACCGCCGCAGCATCGCACTCGACCCCGGCTTCGGTGAAGCCTATTGGAGTCTCGCCAACCTCAAGACTTTCCGCTTCTGCGACGACCAGATCACGGCGATGCGTATGCAGCTCGCGCGCAATGAGATTGCTGCGGAGCATCGCTTCCACTTCGATTTCGCGCTCGGCAAAGCGCTGGAGGATCGCGCCGAATACGCCGATTCCTTCGCGCACTACGCGGCCGGCAACGCACTGCGTCTGCAGACCGTGCCTTATCGCGCCGGCGAGACCAGCGCCCGGGTCGCGCGCGCCAAGCGCACCTATACGCGCGAATTTTTTGCCGAACGCGCGGGCTGCGGCGACCCCGCGCCCGACCCTATTTTCATCGTCGGTCTGCCGCGTTCCGGGTCGACGCTGCTGGAGCAGATTCTGTCGAGTCATTCCGCAGTCGAAGGCACGATGGAGCTGCCCGAGATCATCGCGATGACCCGTGCGCTGCGCCGCGGCGCCGAGACCGCGGCGAGTTATCACGAGGTGCTCGCGGAGCTGCCTGCGGACGCGTTCGCCGAACTCGGACAACAGTACTTGAACCGCACCCGCGTGCAGCGTAAGACCGATGCGCCGCGGTTCATCGACAAGATGCCGAACAACTTTCTGCATCTGGGCCTGATCCAGCTGATGCTGCCGAACGCGAAAATTATCGACGCCCGCCGACATCCGTTGGCCTGCTGTTTTTCAGGCTTCAAACAGCATTTCGCGCGCGGCCAGAATTTCAGCTACAGCCTCGATGACCTGGGCCGCTATTACCGCGATTACGTCGAACTGATGGCGCATGTCGACCAGACGTTGCCAGGCCGCGTGCATCGGGTGATCTACGAACAGATGGTTGACGACACCGAGGCCGAAGTGCGCCGTCTGCTCGACTATTGCGGTCTGCCGTTCGAGGACGGCTGCCTGCGTTTCTTCGAGAACGACCGGCCGGTGCGCACCGCCAGCTCCGAGCAGGTGCGTCGTCCGATCAACCGCGACGGCATCGACCAGTGGCGGCACTACGCGCCGTGGCTTGATCCACTGAAAGCTGCGCTGGGGCCGGTGCTCGATGCGTATCCCGCGGTTCCCAGATTCGATGCGGGTGTCTGAATTAAGACATCCCGCGCTGCGCTGCATCGTTGTGTTCAATCGTTCGTTCTGATGTTCCACCACTTGGGAGAGTGACATGCGTCCGCAAGACCCGCTCAACAAACGAAGTACCGCCCTCCATCGGCCGCGAAAGCTGGTCAGAATGCCGCTGACCGCCGCGATCTACGTTGCATTCGGCAGCATGGCCCTCGCCGGCGGTGCGATGGCGCAGGAGACCGAAGACAGCGCGCCATCCCTGGAGACGATCACCGTCACCGCGCAGAAGCGCACCGAGAACCTGCAGGACGTGCCGATCAGCATGAACGTGATCGGTGCCCAGCAGCTCGACGAGCTGCAGATCAACGATTTCGAGGATTACGCCAAGCTGCTGCCCAGCGTTTCGATTTCGCCCAGCGGCCCGGGCTTCGGTCAGGTCTATATGCGCGGCGTCGCCAGCGGCGGCGACGGCAACCACTCCGGTCCGCTGCCGAGCGTCGGCATTTACCTCGACGAGCAGCCGATCACCACCATCCAGGGCGCGCTGGACCTGCACGTCTACGACATCGAGCGCGTCGAAGCGCTGTCGGGTCCGCAGGGCACGCTGTACGGCGCCAGCTCCGAGGCCGGCACGCTGCGCCTGATTACGCGCAAGCCGGACACCTCCGGGTTTTCCGCCGGGTATGGTTTTGAGGTCAACGCCATTGATGGCGGCGGCTTCGGCAATGTGGCCGAAGGTTTCGTCAACGTGCCAATCTCGGATAACACCGCGATCCGTCTGGTCGGCTGGCAGAAGAAAGATGCCGGCTATATCGACAATGTGTTCGGTGAGCGTACGTTCCCGACCTCCGGCATCACTCAGAACAACGCCGACCGGGTCGAGGACAACTACAACGATGTCGATACCGTCGGCGCGCGCCTCGCGCTGAAGATCGATCTCAACGACAACTGGACCATCACGCCGACCATCATGGGTCAGCGCCAAGAAGCCAACGGTAACTTCGCCTACGACACCACCATCGGCAAGCGCGAGATCAGTCACGCCTATCCGGAAAAATCCAGCGACCGCTGGGCGCAGGCCGCACTGACCGTGCAGGGCAAGATCGGCAACTTCGATCTGACCTACGCCTTCGCCCACCTCAAGCGCGATGTCGATACCGACACCGACTACAGCGACTACGGTTTCTGGTACGACACGCTGCTTGGTTACGGAAATTATTTTGTTGATGATAGCGGTGCATTTATAAACCCTGCCCAATATATTCAGGGCGTAGACGGCTACAAGAAAACCAGCCACGAGCTGCGCATCGCGTCGCCACAGGACCAGCGTCTGCGCTTCGTCGCTGGCCTGTTCTGGATGGATCAGTCGCACGATATCGAACAGCGTTATCGCGTCGACAATCTCGCTTCGAGCCTCTCGGTGCGTGGCTGGGAAGACACCATCTGGCTGACCCAGCAAGAGCGCAAAGACCACGACGAGGCGATCTTCGGCGAGCTGGCGTTCGACTTTACCGACAAACTCACCGCCACCGTCGGTCTTAGACACTTCCGCGCCGACAACGCACTGAAAGGCTTCTTCGGTTTCGCCAATGGCTACACCTCGCAGAGCGGTCAGCTGCCGCAGAACCGTTCGGGTGAAGCGGCCTGTATCGTGCAGTTCGGCCCCGATCCGGCCAATTGGCCCTCGTTCAACGGCGCGCCGTGCAAAGTGTTCGACAAAGACGTGCAAGAGAAGGACACCCTCGGGAAGTTCAATCTCGCCTACAAGTTCACGCCCAACAAGATGGCGTACTTTACCTGGTCCGAAGGCTATCGCCCGGGTGGCATCAACCGCCGCGGCACGCTGCCGCCGTACATCACCGAGTTTCTGACCAATTATGAGGTGGGCTGGAAGACCTCTTGGCTCGATAACCGTCTGACCTTCAATGGTGCGGCATTCCACCAGATCTGGGACGACTTCCAGTTTTCCGCGCTGGGTCAGAACGGTCTGACCGAAATCCGCAACGCCAACCAGGCGCGCATCCAGGGTCTGGAAATGGACGTGAACTGGGCCGCGACCTACAACCTGCGACTGACCGCAGGCGTAGGCTTTTATGACGCCGAATTGACCGAAAACTACTGTGGTGACGTCGATGCCAATGGCAACCCGATTACGGTATGTAATGCGCCGCAAGCACCCGATGGCACTCGTTTACCGGTCACTGCCGACTACAAGGGCAATCTGACCGCGCGCTACAGCTTCGACATCGCGGATTACGAAGCCTATTGGCAGAGTTCCGTCGTGCACGAAGGGCGCCGCACGTCTGATCTGCGCATTCTCGAACGCAACATCCTCAGCGATCTGCCGGCCTACACGCTGATTGATTTCGCACTGGGCGTGCGCAAGAACAATTGGTCGGTGGATTTCTACATCAAGAATCTGCTTGATGAGAATGCGCAGTACAGCCGCAACGTGCAATGCCCGGAAACGATATGCGCGGCGCAGGTCTACAGTGTGGCGGGTCAGCCGCGCACCTTCGGTATCAAGTTCAGTCAGGAGTTCTGATCGGGCGGAGTGCCTGCATCATCACACCGTCACACCGTCACACCGTCACATCGTCACGTATTACAAGCAGGTCGCCTCAGGGCGGCCTGTTTTTTTTGCAGGTGTCTGTTTGTCCAATGCGGAGTATCGGTGTACGCATTGACAAGCGCTTTCCGGGGCACAAAAAAACGGGACGCCAATGGCGCCCCGTTTTTGTTTCGCGAAGGTTGCGCGCTTGGATCAGCGACGCAGTTTCGACAGCAGCCGCAGCAGTTCGAGATACAGCCAGATCAACGTAACCATCAGGCCGAAAGCGCCGTACCACTCCATGTATTTCGGTGCGCCGGCCTCGACGCCACTTTCGATGAAGTCGAAGTCCAGAACCAGATTGAGCGACGCTATCACCACCACCACCAGACTGAAACCGATACCGATCAGGCCGGATTCGTGGATATACGGAATCTTGATGCCGAACAGCCCAAGTCCGATCGTGGCCAGATAAATCAGCGCGATACCGCCGGTTGCGGCAGTCACGCCAAGCTTGAAGTTCTCGGTCGCCTTGATCAGGCCAGAGCGATAGGCGAACAGCAGCGCGAACATGATGCCGAAGGTCAGCATCACCGCCTGCAGCACGATGCCCTGAAATTGCGCGTTGTAGATGGCTGATATCGCGCCGAGGAACAAACCTTCGACCAGCGCATACAGCGGGGCGGTGACCGGCGACCACTGTTTCTTGAAGATCGTCACCAGCGCCAAGACGAAGCCGCCAATGCCGCCGCCGAGCAGATACCCCATCGCGCCGGGGGCCACTTCGCCGTCCGCAGTCATGGTCTGTGACCAGGCGAAGGCCGCCGTCATGACGGTCATCAGTAGCAGCAGGCCGGTCTTGTTGACCGTGCCATTCAGGCTCATCGTGCCGGCATTGCCCGCGACAACGCTGCCGCTGCTGAGGTCCAGGAAGGTGGAATCTTTGAGTGCAGGATTGCTACTGCGCAGCATGGTGTCTCCTTTGAAGACGTTCGGGCGTCTGCGGATTTAGGGATCGGGTGCCAAGCATAACGCCAGTGGCCCCACGTTGTCCGCGTTGACAGCGCGCCCCGACCTTCGGACAATGCTTGGCCGGACGGGACGAAATGGTTTGTCGTCCCGGCGGCCGCTTAGTGGCGGGGTATAGCGCAGTCTGGTAGCGCGCCTGCTTTGGGAGCAGGATGTCGGGGGTTCGAATCCCTCTACCCCGACCAATCGTTCACCTGCTGCGTCCGCAGGGCTATCATGCGCGCAAGCGTCCGTAGCTCAACCGGATAGAGCACCGGCCTTCTAAGCCGGCGGTTACAGGTTCGATTCCTGTCGGGCGCACCAGTGGGAATTGCTGATTCACAGATTTGCGTCAAAGGCTCGACAGGATGGTCGGGCGGCGGGGGGCCTCGGAGGCGATCCCGCATGCTTTCGAGTTGTTTCGTCAAAGGTTTCAGTGGTGGATGTAGCTCAGTTGGTTAGAGCACCGGATTGTGATTCCGGGGGTCGCGGGTTCAAATCCCGTCTTCCACCCCATTGTTTTTGTTACACTGTTTGATCGGGCCGTTAGCTCAGTTGGTAGAGCAGTTGACTCTTAATCAATAGGTCGAAGGTTCGAATCCTTCACGGCCCACTAGATCAGTTCAATCCAGTCTGCAAGAATTCCGGTGTGCTTGATACTCGCCAGCATAGGCGCAGCGCCCGAATCGCATGTGTCGGGAGTGCGTGCTGAGCCAGTTCGAGTCCTTGGCGGCCCACCTGTTCCAGAAGCGCCCGGCTCATACCGGGCGTTTTGTTTTTAAGCGCGGTTCTGCGCTGGTTTCGGTGCTTTAGAATGCGGCCCATGCGAGGGTGGCGAAATTGGTAGACGCAACAGATTTAGGTTCTGTCGCCGAAAGGTGTGGGGGTTCGAGTCCCCCCTCTCGCACCATCCCCGGATGGAAAAAGCTGGCCATATTGGTGAAGGAGCGCCTGTGAATGCTGACAAGCGCTGGCTTCTGCAGTCCAAACACCCGTTTTGGCGAGGCTGTTCTGCCGTATGCGGCCAAGCCGAAATCCATGCTCTGTCTGTGCTTTCCTGCGTCAATTGGCTGCGTTTATCCCCCGCGTGACGGCAGTCACTGCCGGCAGATGTCGGGGTGAAACTGGCGGGGAACGACGTAATCGGCCAAACTACTGCGTTGTGCTGGGCCGGCCGTTCCCGATCCTTGCGGTGGGTCTCTCACCGCTCAGTCCATTATCGAACCAACCACTATCACGGGCCGCGGGTAAAAACGCGCGGCAGCAGGAGTCGTCACCAATGCAAGTTTCAGTCGAATCCGTGGGTCAACTCGAACGCCGCATGACCTTGCGCGTGCCCACCGAGCACGTCGAAGGCCAGATCGGCGGCCGTCTGCGCGAAATTGCGCGCACCGCCAAGATCAAGGGCTTCCGTCCGGGTAAAGTTCCTGCCAAAGTCATTGAGCAGCGCTACGGCGCCCAGGTGCGCAGTGAAGTCGTTGACGAGCTGCTGCAGCGGGGTTTTGATCAGGGTATCCGCGAAAATGAGCTGCGACTCGCCGGCGCTCCGCGCATCGAGCCGTCCAGCGAAGCGGGCGAGGGTGAGATCGCCTTCGTCGCCACCTTTGAAGTGGTGCCGGACTTCGGAGATATCGACGTTGCCGGTCTTCAAGTGGTGCGCAACACCGCTGAAGTGGCCGAAGACGACATCGATCGGATGATCGAGAACCTTCGTCTGCAGCGCCGTAGCTGGACGCTGGTCAACCGCCCGGCTCAGGCCGGGGATGCAGCCGACGTGGAAAGCTCATCCGTGATCGACGGCGAACGCCTGCCGGCCGAAGGCGCCGAGCGTGGTGTGACCGTCATCGGTTCCGGCGCCATGTTTATCGACATCGAAAATGCGCTTATCGGTATGAGCGCCGGTGAGCAGAAATCGATCACCGTGAACTTTCCCGAAAGTTGGTCCGTCCCGCAATTGGCCGGGAAACAGGCCGAAGTGCAGATCAGGATCGAACAGATTTCCGAACCGTTCATGCCCGAAGTGGACGCCGAATTCATCAAGAGCTTCGGCGTGAAATCCGCAGAAATGGCCCAGTTTCGCACCGAAATCCGCAACAACCTCGAGCGTGAACTGAAAGGTGCGTTGATGAATCGTCTCCGCCGCGAAGTTGGCGAGCAGCTCATTGCGGCCTACGCTCATGTGGACATGCCTGCGAAGGTGGTAGAGAACGAAGCCCGCGCGATGGTCGCCCAGACCGTTGAACAGGCGCGTCGCCAGGGTCGTCAGATCGAAGCCCCCGCCGAGGCTTACCTCGACTTCATCGCGCCGGCGCGCAAGCGCATCACCGTTGCGCTGCTGGTCGGTGAAATCGCCCGCCGCAATACCCTGAGCCTGGATCCGAAGCGACTGAACGAAACACTGCGTCTGATCGCTTCCACCTACGAAGAGCCGCAGCAGGTCATTGATTTGTACCGCAACGATCGCCAGCTCATGTCCAACCTGCAGAATCGTGTCATGGAAGAGCAGGTCATCGACTGGATTGCAGAGCGGGCCACACATACCGACATGCCGCTCAGCTTCCAGGAAGCGATCGCCCCGCAGTAACCCGGGTCGGTATCAAGCGGGCTATCCGCAACATTCCGCGCATGTCTGCGCGGTTTTTAGAAACCACAGGTGCCGTAACGCATGAACAGTCTTGAGACCAGAGCCCTGAATCTCGTTCCGATGGTGGTCGAACAGACCAGCCGCGGCGAGCGCGCCTACGACATCTATTCCCGCTTGCTGAAGGAACGCGTGATCTTCCTTGTGGGCGGTATCGACGACTACATGGCCAATGTGATCGTGGCCCAGCTGCTGTTTCTCGAAGCCGAGAACCCCGAGAAAGACATCAGTCTCTACATCAATTCGCCGGGCGGCATCGTCACCTCCGGCATGGCGATTTACGACACCATGCAGTTCATCAAGCCGGACGTGAGTACGATCTGCGTCGGCCAAGCCGCCAGCATGGGCGCGCTTTTGCTGACTGCCGGCGCCAAGAACAAGCGTTATGCGTTGCCGAATTCGCGGGTGATGATCCATCAGCCGTTGGGCGGTTTTCAGGGTCAGGCAACAGATATCGATATCCATGCCCGCGAGATCCTGTCCATGCGCCAGCGCCTGAACGAGATCCTGTCCCACCACACGGGTCAATCCATCGAGACCATCGCCCGCGACACCGAGCGCGACAATTTCAAGAGCGCCGAAGCCTCACGCGACTACGGTTTGGTTGATCACGTCCTGGAACGTCGTCCGGAAGATTCGATTCAGCCTGCGTAAGTAATTGATATTCATGGTAATTCTGGCCCCTGCCGCAATTCCCTTGCGGTCGGGACCGTGGATGCTATCCTCCCGACACCAGCGTAGATAACGACAGCAGCATGAGCGAAGACAGGCAAGGCCGCAGCGGCGACAGCAACAAGATTCTCTATTGTTCGTTCTGTGGAAAAAGCCAACATGAGGTCCGCAAGCTGATTGCGGGCCCAAGCGTGTTCATCTGCGATGAATGCGTCGAACTGTGCAACGACATCATTCGCGAAGAACTCGAAGAGAAAGCCCAGGCCACGCGCAGCCATCTGCCGAAGCCCAAGGAGATTCTGGAGGTTCTGGACCAGTATGTGATCGGTCAGCCGCGCGCGAAGAAGACCTTGGCGGTTGCGGTTTACAACCATTACAAACGGATCGAAAGCAGGCAGAAGAACGACGATATCGAGCTAGCCAAATCGAACATCCTGTTGATCGGTCCGACCGGCTCGGGCAAGACCCTGCTGGCCGAAACTCTGGCCCGGCTGCTCAATGTGCCGTTCACCATTGCAGACGCCACCACGCTTACCGAAGCGGGCTACGTCGGCGAAGATGTCGAGAACATCATCCAGAAGCTGCTGCAGAAGTGCGACTACGATGTCGAAAAGGCGCAGCAGGGCATCGTCTACATCGACGAAATCGACAAGATCTCGCGCAAGAGCGAGAACCCGTCGATCACTCGCGATGTGTCGGGTGAAGGTGTGCAGCAGGCGCTGTTGAAGCTGATCGAAGGCACGGTCGCCAGCGTTCCGCCGCAGGGTGGCCGCAAGCACCCCCAGCAGGAATTCCTGCAGGTCGACACCCGCAATATTCTGTTCATCGTGGGCGGCGCATTTGCCGGTATCGACAAGATCATCCAGCAGCGAAGCACCGAAGCCGGAGGCATTGGTTTTGGCGCCAAACTCAAGAGCTCCGAGCGCAAGGCCGATGTCAGCAAGGTGCTGTTCGACGTCGAACCGGAAGATCTGATCAAGTTCGGCCTGATTCCGGAATTTGTCGGCCGCCTGCCGGTGGTCGCGACGCTGGAAGAGTTGGACGAGGCTGCGCTGGTCAAGATTCTCACCGAACCGAAGAATGCGATCAGCAAGCAGTTCAAAAAATTGTTCGAGATGGAAGGTGTGGAGCTGGAGTTCCGCGCTGACGCGCTCGCCGCGATTGCCCGCAAGGCGCTCAAGCGCAAGACCGGCGCCCGCGGCCTGCGCACTATCGTGGAATCGGTGCTGCTCGATACGATGTACGACCTGCCTTCGCTGGAAAACGTGAGCAAGGTGGTGGTCGACGAGTCGGTGATCGAGCACAAGTCTGAGCCGTATCTGATTTATCAGACACCGCCCAGCAAGGTCGCCTCCGCCGAATAACACATCGCTGACTGTGTTGCGCAAACGGGCATTCCGACGCGGTCGTGGTGCCCGTTTTCTTTGCGGGATACGTCTCGAAACAGGCCTTCATTGTCGACTTCGGGCATGCTCCGCGCCCGTCCGGCGGCACATGCTTGCATCCGGTCGCGCATGACCCCATAACGGTGCCGAAGGTCGTTCACCCGCTGCGGTGAGGGCCACGAATCGTCGACCGGAGCCCCCATGACCACCGAATTGTCCGCCAGCGTCCTTCCCGAATTGCCCGTGCTGCCGCTGCGCGATGTTGTCGTGTTTCCGAACATGGTCATTCCGCTGTTCGTGGGTCGCGACAAATCGATCAAGGCGCTCGATCTGGCGATGGAACAGGACAAACGTATCCTGCTGATCGCGCAGAAATCGCCTGAGACGGACGACCCTGCCGCCGGCGATCTTTACGACATCGGCACGCTTGCGCAGGTGCTTCAGTTGCTGAAGCTGCCGGACGGCACTATCAAAGTGCTGGTCGAGGGTGTTTCGCGCGTGCGTCTGACCCATGTCCGTGAAGCGGATGGTGCGCTTGCGGGCCGGGCGGAGATTCTTGAGACTGCCGAACCGCGCGAACTGCGCGAGGTCGAGGCCGTCGTCCGCTCGCTGATGGGGCTGTTCGAGCAGTACATCAAAACCAATCGCAAGCTGCCGCCGGAGTTGATGCAGACTCTGTCCGGTATCGATGACCCCAATCGGCTGGCCGATACAATTTCCGCGCATTTGGGCGTACGTCTTGGCGAAAAACAGCGGCTGCTCGAAGCAGTCGATGTCGCGCAGCGGCTTGAGCTGCTGGTGGGTCTGGTCGACGGCGAGATCGATGTGCAGCAGCTGGAAAAGCGTATTCGCGGCCGCGTCAAGTCGCAGATGGAAAAGAGCCAGCGCGAGTATTACCTCAACGAACAGATGAAGGCGATCCAGAAGGAGTTGGGCGAACTCGACGATGCGCCCAATGATATCGAGGAGCTTGCCCGCAAGATCGCCGCGGCCGGCATGCCCAAGCCGGTCGAAACCAAGGCCAAATCCGAGCTCAACAAGCTCAAGCAGATGTCGCCCATGTCCGCTGAAGCGGCGGTGGTGCGTAATTATCTGGACTGGCTGATCGGCGTGCCGTGGAAGAAGCGCACCAAGATACGCAAGGATCTGAAAGTCGCGCAGGAAACGCTGGACGCCGATCATTACGGTCTTGAAAAGGTCAAGGAACGCATCCTCGAATATCTCGCGGTGCAGACGCGGGTGAAGCAGATGAAGGGCGCGATTCTCTGTCTCGTGGGTCCGCCGGGCGTCGGCAAGACTTCGCTCGGTCAAAGCATCGCCAAGGCGACCAATCGCAAATTCGTGCGCATGTCGCTCGGCGGTGTGCGCGATGAAGCGGAAATCCGCGGCCATCGCCGCACGTATGTCGGTTCGATGCCGGGCCGTATCGTTCAGAACCTCAACAAAGTCGGCAGCAAGAATCCGCTGTTCGTACTGGATGAAATCGACAAGATGTCGATGGATTTCCGCGGAGACCCGTCTGCGGCGCTGCTTGAAGTGCTCGATCCCGAGCAGAACAGTGCGTTCAATGACCACTATCTTGAGGTCGATTTCGATCTGTCCGAAGTGATGTTTGTCGCCACCTCGAATTCACTGAATATACCCAGCCCGCTGTTGGACCGTATGGAAGTGATCCGTATTCCCGGTTACACCGAGGAAGAGAAACTTCACATCGCCGAGCGCTATCTGTTTCCCAAACAGCTGAAGGCGAACGGCCTCAAAGCGACCGAATTAAAAATCGCCGAGAGCGCGATCCGCGATATCGTGCGTTATTACACGCGCGAATCCGGCGTGCGCAATCTCGAGCGCGAGATTTCCAAGATCTGCCGCAAAGTCGTCAAGGAGATCGCGTTGGCAGGTCCGGCGACATCCAGCAAGAGCATCAAGACGATCGCGGTGTCGTCGAAGAATCTGGACAAGTATCTCGGCGTGCGTCGTTTCGATTTCGGCCGCGCAGAAACCGACAACGAAATCGGCATGGTCACTGGCTTAGCCTGGACAGAAGTTGGGGGCGATCTGCTGCAGATCGAATCCACATTGATGCCGGGTAAGGGCCAGCTGATTCTGACCGGCCAGCTTGGCGACGTGATGAAAGAATCTGCATCGGCAGCGCTGTCGGTTGTGCGTTCGCGTGCGGAACGACTCGGAATCGACGTGGATTTCCTGCAGAAACTCGACGTGCATCTGCACGTGCCGGATGGCGCGACGCCGAAAGATGGCCCGAGCGCAGGTGCTGCCATGACCACCGCGCTGGTGTCGGCATTGACTAAAGTGCCGGTGCGCTCGGATATCGCAATGACCGGTGAAATCACGCTGCGCGGCAAAGTCACCGCGATTGGTGGCCTCAAGGAAAAATTGCTGGCTGCGCTGCGCGGCGGGATCCGCACTGTGCTGATTCCGGAAGAGAACCGCAAAGATCTCGCTGACATTCCCAGGACCGTGACCGATCAGATCGACATCGTGCCAGTGCGATGGATCGACGAGGTCCTGGACCTGGCGCTTGAACATCCGATCACACCTTCTTCCGCAAAGAAAGACGCAAAAAAAGAACCGCGTCCAGCCGTGCGCAAGACCGCGAAGCCGGGTGCCGCGAATCGACGTGAAGAGCGCAAACACTGAACGACAGGCCTCCAGTAAGCGGCGTCCTGTTTTTGACTTCTTTCGCGTTTACATCGTGTTTTCACGCTTTTTTAAGCTGTTTTCGGTTGCGCCCGGCTCACCTCGCTGGTATAACGGGCGCCTGCTGATGTGGGACGTCCTGCATCTTTTCCGAGGTCGGACGCGCGGAGTCGCGTTCCGTCGCAATTCGTCGACACGCCTCCTCTTCTCAATCCTTCAATAGGAGTTTCAACATGAACAAAGCTGAGCTTATCGATGCCATCGCCACGACCGCCGAATTGTCCAAGGCCGATGCAGGGCGTGCGCTCGATGCCACCGTCGCTTCTATCGCCAAGGCGCTGCAGAACGGCGAGACCGTGACTGTGATCGGCTTCGGTTCCTTTGTTGTCCGCGCGCGCGCTGCGCGTACTGGTCGTAATCCGAAGACTGGCGAAGAGATCAAGATCGCGGCCTCGAACAATCCGGTATTCAAGGCTGGCAAAGCTCTGAAGGATGCCGTAAACTAATTTGCTGTTATCGTTGGGGTGCTTAGCTCAGCGGTAGAGCGTCTCCCTTACACGGAGAGGGTCGGGGGTTCGAAACCCTCAGCACCCACCAAGGTCGCAAGGCAGTAAAAAGCCTTTAGTCCGAAAGTTGAATTGCTGTAAAATTTTAGTCTTTAAAAGTTCAAGTGACGCGCAGGAAGTTACAATGCGGAGTGGTAGTTCAGTCGGTTAGAATGCTGGCCTGTCACGCCGGAGGTCGCGGGTTCGAGTCCCGTCCACTCCGCCACTATCAAGTAAACGCCCATAAATCAATGATTTGTGGGCGTTTTGCTTTCTACGCACTTGGACACTCGCTAGGACACTTCCTATGCGAGTTGCTCACTATCTTGTGCGAGGCTCTTCCGGCCTCTTCTACGTTCGCCTGCGCGTCCCGAAGGACTTGTGCCATGTCCTGGGCACGAAGATCATCAAGCGCGCCACAGGGACGCGCTGCGCGCGTGCGGCGCTTGCCTGTGCGCTGGTTCTGCAAGCCCGATATGCTCAGGCCTTCGACGCCATTCGCCGCGGGGAGCACATGGCCAAGCCACCCTCGATTGAGGACATCCGCGCGAACCTGCGCGAGGGGCAAGGTTCGGACTACGTCATCGAGCAAGGGCCGAGTGGTCTGCGCATCGAGGCCACGGACCAGGCCGACCACGATCGCGCCATGCAGGCTCTGGAACACATCGGGCGGGTCGGGCCGTGGGCCGTGGCGCCCGCGATGCCTGTGGCGCCATCCAGCCTGACCAAGGACATGGACGAGGCCATCCAGATGTGGGTCTCGACCCTGCCCAACGCCACCCCTGGCCATCGCAAGAACTCCAAGGCCCAAGAGAGCAAGGTGCGCGATTTCTACACCTGGAAGCTGGGCAAGACAGGCGGCCCCTTTGCGGTCAACAGCATCACCCGGGTCGAGTGCGCCGAATTCTTCGTCCATAACAAGCTCACGACCACCAAGCGGGGCGCGGCGCCTGCACCGAGGACCATCGAGAACAAATTCCTGGCCCTGATCGAGTTCCTGAATTGGGCGCAGACCTCGTCGTTCTATCCCAAAGGGGACAACCCGGCGACCGACCACGCCAACGTGGCCAAGAAGGATCGCAATCGCCGGGCCAAGACCCACGGCTGGCAGGCCTTCTCGTCCGCGCAGCTGGCCCGCATCTTTGACCCTGTGGCCTACAAGACCATGCGCAGCGAGGATGCGCGCTGGCTGCCGCTCATGGCGCTTTACACAGGGGCGCGCTCCAACGAACTTGCGCACCTGGAACTCGAAGACTGCTTCGACTTCCTGGGTCAGCCCGTTTTCGACTTCAACTTCCTGGGGCCGCATAAGAGCCTGAAAACCGATGCCAGCGAGCGCAAGACCCCGGTGCATCCGGATCTGCTCGCCTTGGGTCTGTGGGAGCGTGTGGAGAGGCTGCGCAAGGCGGGTGAGACGAAGCTCTTCCCAGGGCTGACGTTCACGGCGGAGAACGGCCCGGCCAACGCAGGGCAGAGCGCGTTCACCCGCCATCTGGAACGGTTGGGGATCACAGCGCGCGGCGCGGGCATCGTGGGTCTGCACAGCTTCCGCGATACGGTGATCAACACGCTGACCTTGGCCGGTGTGCACGAGGAAGTGCGCAAGCAGTATGTGGGCCACGAGGCAGGCACTACCGACGATCACCATACGTCCTACGGCATCGACCTGCTGCCGGCAGGGCTGGCCAAGCACTGCCATCCGCCCCTGAACTTTAAGATTGATCTGAATGGCCTGCGTCTACTGCTGCGCTAAACGCATAAGTTGACAGAACTTGATTTTTCCAAGTCTGTGCCATATAATTGGCAAATGGCAGAAACCCTCAATCTAGAACAAATTAAGGGCGCCCTGACCGAACTGGGGTGGACACAGCGCGAGTTGGCCAAGGCGATCGGCGTGTCGCCTCAAACCATCACTAACTGGATGCGCGCCAAGGACTTTCCGCGCCCGGCTGCCTTGCTGAAACTTTCACGGGCGTTGGGGAGAGACTTTGAGCAGTTGGTGGTCAGCGATGTGCCTGAGCCAGTGATTGCGTTTCGTCGCAAGGGCGCGACCAAGACCAAGTTGGAGCATTTCGAGAAAGCTAAGCACATGGGCTTTTTGCTGCGGCCTTTGGTTCCCCATCTGTCTGCTTCGCTTGACTTGGACCAGACGATTTTCAGGTCGCCGTCCTGCGACTACGACAATATTCAAGCGCTAGCAGCAAGCCGCCGGGAGGCGTTGGGCTTGGGGCAGAGCGTTCGCCTTGAGTATTCACACTTAGTCAAGGAGTTCGGAGAAAACAGCGCATTGCTTGTGCCCGTGATTTGGGGCGCGACCAACCGTCATGAGAACGCGCTGCACATTCTTCTGCCTAGCGATAACATAACGTTCGTCTATCTCAACCTCGATATTCGGGTTGAAGATTTCAAATTCATGATGGCGCATGAATTGGCACACATTTTCACGCCTGCTCTCTGCGGGAAGGATGAAGGCGAAGATTTTGCCGACGCTTTTGCGGGTGCTTTGTTGTTTCCAAAAGAACTGGCTGAGAGCACGCATAAGAAGTGCAGCGGAAAGTCCTCCAATGATGCGTTGGCTATCCTTCAACGTGCCGCGTCTGAACATCAAGTCTCGCTCTTCACTGTGTTTACCCAGGTAAATGCCTACCGGGAGCGATATGGATGTGGCGCGTTGCCGGTTGTCGCCACCACCATTCACAAAGTTCGCAACTCAAATCCTGCGAAGCTAGTGAGTGAGTTGCTTTGGAAGGGTGAGATGCCAGGTCCCGAGCTCTATATTCAGACCGTGCACTCTCAGTTTAATTCTTCTTTTTTTGATGCGCTCAAGCTTCTGCTTAATTCCGGAAGTGGCGGGATAGGCTACATCCAGCAAATTCTCGATATTTCGCGCGCGGATGCCTCGGCTATCCATGCAGTGCTGATGCATTGACTACGATCCTGCTGGATACAAATGCCTACCTGCGCTTGGCCAAGCGCATCAGACCTCTACTTCGTGTCAAATTCAATCCGCAGAAGCAGTATCAGCTACTCGTATTACCCGAAGTCGAACGCGAGGTCTTGCTGAGCCAGCGTCTAAAATGGCACTATCCATGGTTCATGGAAGATGATCATCGCAATGAGCGTCGCAGTTGGCCTGTGAAACTGAGCGCGTCCGACAAGGTCCAGATAGAAAAAGACATCGCTTTCATGAGGCAGATGGTCGGCAGAAATGCAGAGGCTTACATCCAGGGCGGACGCTCGCCACCCGGACCCGCCGATCTTCATGTCCTGGCCGTTGCCCTATTGAAAGGCTGGTGCGTTGCCACGGATGACGAAGGCATGCACCTTCTGGCCAAAGACCTGAAGATAAAAGCCTTCTACTGCTTTGATGTGCTGCATAAAATGCTAAGCGCTGCCATGGTCGACAAGGCGCAGGTGATAGACATCTACGGTGCACTCGAAGCAAACGGAGATCTTACGGTTCGCTGGAAAGAAGCGAAAACCAAGCTTTTCAAGAAGGTTTTTCCTTCTACGAAGAAGGTTGCAGCCAAATAAATTTCGATGCGTTTGGAGCCTGTTGCCATAGAGCTAAGCAGGCAATACACCGAGGGAAATGTCCCCATGCGGCAGCCCTTTTATCGCGCGAAGGGGAGGGGAGTGTCAAGATAACTTCGGTAAGGCCTAGCTCGAGCCGGAGCCGTGCTTCCAACTCTTTGAATGTCCAAGACCGCATAAACATTCGAGCTTGGCAACTTCCGGCAAGGCCTCCTCTACATGCTCTGCGCGATCGGAAACGAGCGGCAAATCTCTTGATTCGATATGTTCAATGAATGGTTTTGCACATCATGCAGACTCGGCCGAAGCCGCCGGCGCCTCGACCTAGCTCAGGATCGAAAAACTGGCCGGGCTCCTTGATCTGGCGACAGCGACTGCACATCTTCAATGACTTATCCGCCAATCCGGACGCTTGGGACTGGATACGCTGGACTGAGCTGGAAATCGGCTGCTCGCCCACTGCGATCTCAACCAGGCGCGTCAGGCGATCAGACATTGTGGCAATGGGATCGCTGCCCAGGTTGAAACGATTGATGCGCAGGAAGCGATAGCCGTAGCTTTCCAAAGTGAGCTGGCGCTCCAAGTCAGCCTCCAACAAATAGCGCTGGTGATTGCCCTCGTTGACCGATGCCCCCTTGCGAAAGTGATGCTCAAAACCATCATATTCAATCACGATCTGCACGACCTTTTTGAGAGTGCGGACCAAGATCAGGAAATCCACGCGCCAAGCAGGGTGCTCGTAGGTGGCATCGAGCTGACGGAGGTAGCTTCCAATCTCGAACTGAGGCAACACTTCGATTTCTGCCATGTTCGCTTGGTAAAAACCGGTGGCGTAAAACCAATCCAAGACCTTCGCTTCCATTGGGCTGGATTGGTCCGTCTGGTTGGAGTGAGCCTGGTTGGCGGCCTTGTCCAACACTTGGGCGTAGTGTTGAAGCGCCTGTCCGATACTGCCGCGATATTGGTCCAGGGGTTTGGAGTGCACAATCCAAATGGTCTCTTGGGCCCGACTAAAGCCAACATTGAGGCGTTGGACCTTTAATTTTTCTTCCACCGCCTGCTGGGCATCGGCCATGCTGACCGGGAAAATATAGTTCAACGCGTCATTTCCATCGGTGGCCACCATCGAGTAGAAGATGATGTGGCGCTCTTCGCCCTGACAGGTGTCGAAAGTCCAGGCTTTTAAATTCAGCTTGTCCTCGAAATCGCGGCCTTTTGCATGGCTGAAAAGCAACTTGCTGAGCAGCGTTTGTTGCTCGCGGAACGGGGTGATGATGCCCACGCTGGGCGGATTGTCCTGCTCCACGAGTTCCAAGAGTCGATCAAGAATAAATTGGGCCTCGGCTTGGTTCGTGCCGCGGGTCGCTTTGGCTGCGGATGCATCAATTTGGTCGAAGCGAATGACCTCTTCCACAGGTTTGCCACGGATCTTGATGGCTTGAAGCTGATGGTTGTAGAAGGTGCTAGATGAGTAGCCAATCAGCTCCGGATAGGAACGGAAATGTTTGCGCAGCATGACCTCATAGGATGCAGTAAGTGAGGCAAAGTCCAAGATAGATCGTTTGACATCGAACATGCCCAAGCGCTGCAGCACATCGGCCTGCTGGCTGATGTGGGTGCGGAAGTGGTTGACCAGGTTGGAGCGATACTTGTCGTTCAGTTCAATGCTTGCGTTTGAAGATTTCACATTCGAAAACTGCTTGTCGTCGCCCAGAACCACGACCTTGCGTGCCCGCAAGAGCGCGGGCAGAGCTTGTGCCACCGAGACCTGCGAAGCTTCGTCAATGACCACGACATCGAATAGATCCGGTGCCAAGGGCATGTATTCCCCGAACTCACGGATACTGGCGACGATGACTGGGAAGCTCTCGCGGACCTTGTCGAACTTCTCCTCGGGGAACTTCTGCCGATTAGAGATCAGTCCGGCTAAGGCCTTGGCATCGGAGCGGTTGTTGTCCATGAAGCTAATCAGTCGAGCATCGACATGCGCGTTCATCACCGAAGTATTGAGTCGTTCAAGCTGGGTCTTGGTGCCCACGTAGTCGAACCGGGGCGCATCGACAAACGCCTGGCGGGTCGCCAGCCAGCGCGTGAGGAAGTTGACAGTAAGTGGCCACAGCTTGGCTTCGTCAGTGGTTTGGGCTAGCAGCGACTCGATGATGCCTGGGTCAATTCTCGCCAGCAATGCGATAGCCGCCGAAAGTCCCTTGGCAGCCGGAGGCGGAATCTTGCCACCGCTCAATGCGCGATAGGCGGCGGGGAAGCTGTTGTCTAAACCAGAATTTTCCAGCTTGATCCTCAGTCCATTGGCGCCTGCGACGATGCCTTGGAGCGCGCTGGCATTTTCTCTGAGGTGGATCGGGCGCGTGGTAGGTAGCGCGTTGAGCTGGTTCTCGAGCTCCCGGATCCGCCCCCCTCGGAACAGGTAGCCGAAGATGGGCATCTTCAACTGTCCATAGGTCAGCAAGGTGGCACTGATCTGGCGCACCTGAGTAGCGTCCAGTACTTCAAACATGCCCCATTGACCGATTGGGTGGGCGCTGGCGAACTCGGTCAGGATGGCATCGAGCTTTGCACGCTCGGTCAAGCTCACGGGAGTGAAATCGCCTTCTTGGAACACAGCACGTAGGTAGGTTTCGAGGCCGTCCATCTGGCTACCGACGGCGAGAAGCTCCGGCAACACGCCTGCATCGGTGGTTCTATGGAGCACCTGCAGCACATCCGGACAAAGCATTTCAAGTTCGCTTTCGGCCTCGTGCATGAGCTGCACTTCCTGCAATTTCACGTTGCCCAAGGTGGCAATAGTCTTGTCAATATTTGCTTTGAGTGCTTTTGCCTTCCCGGTGCGATCACCCTCGATGCGTCCGCGGTTGGCGCGCATAGCGGAGGAATAGGCCGAGATCTGGGCTACGGCCGCACTGGACGTCAGCTTCTTGAAATTGTTCTCTTGCCGGCCCAATCGCAATATCGGATTCGGAAAATCGCGGTCATGACGCACGCGCGACATGGCCTCTGAGAGCTTCTCATACACCACATCCAAGGCCTCGCCTTTGTCGGAGAGGATCAGGCAAGAGCGTTGGTTGAAAGCGCAATCGGCGGCGATGGCCGTGATGGTGTGGCTTTTCCCCGTGCCGGGTGGACCAGACACCTTGATGACTTTGCCTTGTAGATGACGCACGGCCAGCAACACCTTCCGCTGCTCTTCGTTCAGTGGGATGGGCGAGTCAAAGACCATGCGGTCGACTATTGGCAGTGCGTCCCACTCCTGCTCAACTTCGGCCTTAATGGAAATGGGGTTCCTCAGCAAAACGTCTCCGACGATGCCCTCGAACAGATCGACGATCGCCGCACCGCCCTTGCGCGCTAAATCTATGATCTCTTCATAATCATTGAGCAATGCCTCATCGGAGCGCTCAGCAGCGGCCAGGTAAAGGGAGGAAGAAAGCCGAACGCTAGTGGTTGAGGCATCTGGGTGTCCGGAACCCAGTTGCACCTGCCCGCCCAGGTCCACCGCATTGGCCACACTGCGGAAGAGCTGGTTGGCAACTTCAAAGACCGACTGTTCGGGCTGCAAGTAGGTGATGCGCTCAGTGATTGGCGCAGTCCAAGCACGATTGTGCTGTGCGGCTAGCTCTTGTAGCACATAGTCGATGGCGCGCTTGTTGGCATAGAGATGATTGACCAAGGTCAGCGTGTAAGCATTTCCCGCTTTGCGAGTCACATTGATGGGCAGAAAAAATAAGGGATAGGCGTTAGGGCAACGCTGCAAAAGTACCAGCAGATCTGATCTTGCGGTAAATTTCATGCATGGCTAAACAGCAGACCCTCGCGATGGCAGAAGATCAAGGTTCCGGCTTCGCGCGTTACGCGAAGCCGACACGGCGGGAT
>JANOKD010000082.1:0-9886 GCA_031419075.1 Lysobacterales bacterium | reverse complement strand
TGCAGCGCCTGAGTGGCTGCGCCCTTCAGCAAATTATCCTCGGTCGCGACCACCACCAACCGACGGCCGTCCTCCGACAGCGTAAACCCGCCAATTTCAACATGATGCCGGCCTGCAATACGGCTGACCCACGGCGCGTCGTCAAGCACGCGCACCAGCGGCTCATCCGCATAAGCCTCACGATAGCGCGCGATCACAGCGTCGCGCGTCATGGCCTGATTCAAATGCATGTTCGTGGTCATGGTGATGCCGCGAAAATGCGCCGCAACGTGCGGCATGAATTCGACCGGATGCGCGAGCTGACGCGAGACTTCGCGCTCATGCACGTGACCAGTGAGTGCGTACGGCATGAGGTTGTCGCGCAGCATATTGGGATCGTTCTTGTCCGAAAGCGAGGTGCCGGCGCCGGAATAACCGGACACTCCGAAGCACTGCACCGGGCCGGCCAACCAATCGCGCATCGGCGACACCGCCAACTGCATCGCAGTGGCGTAACAGCCCGGATTGCTGATCCGGCGCTCGCCGCGATAACGGCTGCGCGTAAGCTCCGGCAAACCGTAGTACCAGCCGTCATCGAAACGGTAGTCGGCGGACAGATCGACGATGACAGGATTGATGTGCGCAGCGTCGAATGCGGCGACGCAGGCCGCCGCTTTGCCGTTTGGCAGCGCCAGCACCACCGCGTCGGCACCCAGCATAGGCAATGCCTCGTTTGCGGGCGATGAATAGCGCAGTTCTCCGGCGTAGGTGTCGATGTGGTCGGCCAACCGCTGTCCGTCGAGTTCGCGGGAACCGACATACGCCAGCTCGACATTCGGATGCGAGACAAGCAGACGGATCAGCTCAGCACCCACATGGCCACGTGCGCCGACGATACCGACGAATAATTTTTCTGTGCTCATCCTGCGTGTCTCTCCAATTTCAATTTGAGTCCGCGACGCAATGCCGGCCACTCGGCGGCGAGAATCGAAAACACCACCGTATCGCGCAAACTGCCGTCACGATGGCGCATCTGTGCGCGCAGCACGCCGTCGCGTTTGGCACCAAGGCGCGCGATCGCCGTCTGCGAGCGCAGGTTCTCATGGCTGGTTTCGAGCACCAACGCTTCGCAATGCCACTGCGCGAAGGCATGATCGATCAACAGCAGTTTCGCTTCGGTATTCAGCGCGGTGCGCTGCACGCGCTGCGCATACCAGGTGTAGCCAAGCTTGACCCGCGGCACGCTGCGATCGATATCGTAAAAGCGAGTTGTACCGATCAACGCATCCGACGCATCGAACACTGCGAACGGCAGCGCTAGACCGGCATCGCGTGCAGCAAGCGCGGCATTGACATAGGTTTCGGCCTCACCAGCGTCAGGCCCCGGCACGCTGGCATAGCGCAGCGTCCACAGTGCACCGTCGGCGGCAGCCGCGCGCAGGGCATCGGCGTGATCCATGCGCAGCGGTTCCAGCCGCACATGACGACCGATCAGGCTGGGTGTGGTCCAAAGATCCATTCGCGATTCAGTCCGTCAGGGTCGCTGGCCGCTGCCGGCAGTGTTCGAGGCACTCGCGGATTGTCTCTTGGCCCTCTCGATCAAGATCTCCAAGCCCGTACCAATACGCACGCCAGCGGTCCTGTTTCACGCTGCCGTCGGCTTCGGCATCGTAGAACGCATTGACTGGATTACCATGGCGCGAGCGCCAGAACAGCTGCGGCTGCGCATCGCGCATGAGTTGCCACACTGCACGCCCGAGACCTTCGCCCTGCGCATCGTCAAGGACCGCAAACTTGTCCAGATACGGCAGGCCATTATGCTCGGTGAGAATCACCGCAGCGCGATAATTCTCACTCACGTAAGCGCGATGCAGCGCAGTGCGCTCGAAGTAATCGGGCACCAGCCGGCGACTGAAAGCCGATTCGACCAAAACGCGCAGACGCTCGGTGTCGAGTTCGTGCCAATGCGTCGCCTGCAACACACGTTCGCCGCGACGCACCAATGTGCCCGATCCCTTGTGCGTGAACAGCTCTTTCGCCAATTCTTCAGGCCGGGTGATCGACACCGACGACGACAGCGGCAGCGCGTCCAGCAGGTGTTTGATCTGTTCGATCTTCACCCGCATGCCGCCGTTGATCCAGGGCTGCGCCATCAGCGCATCGTATTCAGTCGACAGATTGATTGAATCGATGACGTTGCCATCGCCATCAAGCAAACCGCCGGTGCCGGTCAGGAACACGATCTTGTACGGCTGCAGCATCTGCACCAGCTCGTTCGCGGCGAAATCGGCGTTGACATTGAGGATCTGGCCACCGACGGTTTCGCCGAGGCTGGCGATGATCGGGATCGAACCTGCCTGCAGACTGGCATAGATCGGCGCGAGATCCACACGCTTCACTTCACCGACCAGACCATACGTGTCGCGGTCGAGGTAATCGGCCTCGAACACCCCGGACACGATCGAAGTCGCGCGCGTGTCCTGCAGCTGCAGCGCTTCCACCAGTTTGAGATTCTGCGCATGGAACACGCGGCGCACGATTGCCAGCGCTTCCGGCGTGGTGACGCGCAGGCCGTTGACGATCTGTTTGTCGATCCCTGCCGTGGACAGTGCTTGGTCGAGCTGCGGCCCTGCGCCATGAATGACGATGGGCGTCAGCCCCACATCCTGGAGAAACGCGAGCGACGAGGTCAGCGCATCCAGATCATCGCGCAGCACCGCGCCACCGACTTTGACCAGCGCGAATCGCGCGGCGTCGAGCTGCGAAAACCGCTTGAGATACTGCGAAATCTCTTTTGCACCGGCCATGCTGGACAGCAAACGGACGATGGTCTGCCGGGTCTGCGGGTCGTGAACTTTGTGATCAGCCATCGTGGTCATATCGAAGCGGTTCCGTCCAAAATACGAATGATTGAAGTGGTGTAGCGTTCAAGTTGATCGAGCGCAACCCATTCGTCTGCAGTATGCGCCTGGGCGATGTTGCCGGGACCATAGACGAATGCGGTCAAACCCGCAGCGGAAAACAGCGAGGCTTCGGTCCAGAAATCGACCGCGCTGCCGATCGGCAGGCCAAGCTCATCGGCGAGATCGCGTGCGGCGAGACGGCGGTCTTCCGCGCTGGCGACATCGCCGGCAGGCAGCGACGGGCCACGGAAGGTTTCCTCGTAGTGACCGATTGATTCGGGCGATGCGCAATCGCGAAACTGCGCATGCAGTGCGTCGATATCGTGCGACGGCAGCGGCCGAAAGCCGAAGCGCACTTCGGCGCTCGGCGCGATCATATTGGCCTTGATGCCGCCCTCCACCTTGCCGATATTGAAGCGAAGACCGGTCAGGCCGCCGAAGCGGCGATGCGATTCGGCGTCGACCAGATCCAGCGCCTTGGCACCCCAGCGCATCGCGTGATGCAGCGCGCTGCTGTGCACCGCATTCGCGCCGGACGCATGCCCGGCAGCGCCGCGGAACTTCATCAACACCGAGCTGATGCCGCGATGCGCGAGCACCGCTTCGCACTGCGTGGGTTCGGCGATGATCGCTTCGCGGAAGCCGTGATCGCTGGCCAGAAATGCGCCGATACAGCGCGCATCGTTGGCTTCTTCGTCGCTGCTGAACAGGAACGCTGCGTCGCCTGTCGTGCGTTGGGCCGCAACGATCAAACCCGCTGCGGCGCCTTTGATATCGCAGGCACCCAGGCCGATAGCGTTGCCCGCTGTCACGCGCAGCTTGAGCGGGTCTGCACTCCACGCTTCAGACGACGGCACGGTGTCCAGATGCACGTTGAACACGCGCGTCGGTGTACCGCGCACCGCAAGCAGCGACACCGCGCCCGCACCGTGATCGGTCACCGTGCAGCTGAAATCGGGCAACTGTGCCTGCAGATAATCGAAGATGCCGCCGGTATCGATCACGCGCGGCGGATTGCGGGTGTCGAAAGATACAAGAGCTTCGAGGTGTTGGAGGATGTCTGGGAGCATGAGAATCCGAATGGCATCAAAGTTGAGCGGTTGTTCTTCAAAGACTGTCATCCCGAATCCCGGCTTTATCGGGTGAGGGATCTGCTTTTCAATCAAGGTCTGCAAAGCGCGACAGCAGATCCCTCCGTCCGCTGCGCGGGCGTTCGGGATGACACACTTTCAGGTGACCGTTCAATGCTGGGTTGCTTGGCTTCACTTGTTGACCTCGGCCCACAAGGTGCTGCTCATGCCGAACAGCTTGATGAAACCTTCAGCCTCTTCGACGCCCCAATCCGCTGATTGTGCGTAGGTTGCGCCCTTTGCGTTGAGCAGATGCGGCGAACGCACCGCGACCGCGTCGACGCGACCGCCGCGGGTTTCGATCACGATTTCGCCGTTGACCATCGCCTGAGACGACGCAAGAAATGCCTCTAGATCGGTCTTCAATGGATCGTGATAAAACCCTTCGTAGACCAGCTCCACCCACTTGCGCGCCACGTCGGGCTTGAAGCGATTCTGCTGCTTGGTCAGCACCGCTTCTTCCAGTGCGCGATGCGCAATCAACAGTGCGGTGAGCCCCGGCGCTTCGTAGACGATCCGGCCCTTCAGGCCGATGGTGGTGTCGCCGGTGTACAGGCCGCGGCCGACACCGTAGGGCGCGAACAGCGCATTCAGCTGTGCCAGCAGCTGCGCACCCGACATGTCTTTACCGTCCAGCGCGACCGCTTCACCGTTGACGAAACGCAGCGTCACCTGCAGCGCCTGTTCCGGCCATTCGCTGCGCGGTGCACACCAGCCGCGCGCGCCTTCACCCGGCGCTTCCCAGCGGTCGATCTCGCCGCCCGACATCGTCAGCCCAAGCAGATTTTCGTTGATCGTGTACGCCTTCTGCTTGGCGCGTACGCCGAAGCCGCGCTCTTCGAGAAACGCCTGCTCATAGGCACGGGTCTGCGTATGCTCTTTCTGGATTTCGCGGATCGGCGCAACGATGGTGTAGTCGCCGCTGGCCTTCACCGCTAGATCGAAACGCACTTGGTCGTTGCCCATCCCGGTGCAGCCGTGGGCGATGGTCTTCGTGCCCAATGCGTTGGCGCGCGCCAGCGTCGCATCGACGATCAGATAGCGATCCGACACCAGCAGCGGATACTGGCCTTGATAGGCTTCGCCGGCCCAGACGAACGGTTTGACGAAGCCGTCCCACAGCGCCGGACCGCCATCGATGGTGAGGTGCGAAGCGACGCCCAATTCCTCAGCGCGCTGTTCGATGAACGCGCGCTCCTCGGCATCCACGCCGCCGGTGTCGGCGAACACCGTGTGGACGTTCCAGCCGCGTTCTTTCAGATAGGGCACGCAGAAGCTGGTGTCGAGGCCGCCGGAGAATGCGAGGACGATGTCTTTGGAACCGGGAGACGGGAGAGGGGAGACGGGAGACGATGTTGAGGGCTGCGACATGAAAGATCTCGTAGAAGAATTTTGCAATAAGGGGTGTGATCGAGCAGCGCGGAAGTTGGGTTACGTCTCCCATCTCCCGTCTTCCGTCTCCCTGACCAAGGCGGCCATCACCGCTTTCTGCACATGCAGGCGATTCTCGGCTTCGTCGATGGCAATACAGTACGGTGCGTCCATGACAGCGTCAGTGGCTTTGATATTCCGGCGCAGCGGCAGACAGTGTGAGAACACGGCCTGATTGGTGAGCGCCATCTTGCGTTCATCGACGATGAAATGCTTGTACTGATCGCGGATGGGCTTTTCGGGCTCCCAGTTGCCGAAGTACGGCAGTGCGCCCCAGCTCTTGGCATAGACCACATCGGCGCCAGAATAAGCGCTATCGATATCGTGACTTACCTGCAGCGAGCCGCCATTTTCGGCGACATTGTGCTCGGCCCAGCGCATGTAGCGCTGATCGAGAATGTACTCGGGGGTCGGACACAGCAGGGTCACATCCATGCCCATGCGGGTGGCGATGGTCAGTGCGGAGTTGGCGACCGCGGTGTTCAGCGCTTTGGGGTGATAGGTCCAGGTCAATACATATTTCTTGTCGCGCAGAACCTGCCCCGGACTTGATCCGGGGTCGCGGCGCATGAAGTGCTCCTGCAGCGCCAGCACATGCGCCAGCTCCTGGCACGGGTGGGTGATGGTTTCCATATTGATCACCGGCACGGTCGCGTATGTCGCGAAACCCTTGAGCACCTTGTCTTGGCGATCGACGGACCAGTCGATGAATTTCGGGAACGCGCGCACACCGATCAGATCGACATACCGACTCAGCACTTTCGCCACTTCGGCGATGTGCTCTTCGGTGTCGCCGTCCATCACCGTCCCGAGGTCGAATTCGATCGGCCAGGCGTCTTTGCCCGGCGCGAGGATCACCGCATGGCCGCCGAGCTGGAACGCGCCGAGTTCAAAACTGGTGCGGGTGCGCATCGAGGGATTGAAAAACACCAGCGCGATGCTTTTGCCTTTCAGGGCATCGCCCAACTTCTCACGCTTGAAGCGAGCGGCATCGGCGAGCACCGCGTCGAGTTCGGCGCGACTCCAGTCCTGGGTGTTGAGAAAGTGCTTCATCTGCGGTCTCGGATGCTTGAGGAGGGTATTCGAAAGGCTGAATGTGAAAAGCATGCGACAACAAAAAAGCCCGGCGGTAAGCCGGGCCTGATCGTTGGAATGTGGTCGTTGCGATATATGAAGACGACGGTTCCGGATCACCCAGCTGGCGTGTGGGGTTCCGGTCGGCGCGCGCGCGAACTCATGCCGGAGGCCATCCGGGCACTGCTGATCGACAGGGGTTGCGCGTTTTGCATAGGAGCTGAATGCTCGCATGCGCCGGGATTGGCCGCAAGCGCAAAGACCGATGCAGCCCCCGTCAGCGTTTGCCGCCAGCCTCGATATCAGGCGTGACCGAGACCTTCAGACGCAAGCGTTTGCCGGGATCGTAGGGGATCCGTGAGCGATATTTGACGCCGCGGTGGATGTAGTCGACGTCATAGGCGATGGGGCGCTTAAATTCACGCTCCACCCGCACCGGGCGACACTGTCGACCGGCCTGACCAGTGTCGCCGGACGAATCGCAGCGCTCTTCGACCGCGAACGCACGCAAAGTCTGATAGACCGGTTCAACTCGAAGCACCTGCGCGTATTCGGTGCGAGCATTCGGGGTCTGGGTCACGGTGCTCTGGGCCTGCGCGCACAGCGCCGTGGCCAGCCACAGCGGCAGAGACAGACAACGCAGGGCAGTGGCGGAAGACAATTTCATCGATCGGGCAGTGTAGGGCCTTGAATCATTTCATCCTGAACCCCCGCTGTCGTGACCGCCCCGCGACCGCTAGAATCGACCAACCCCCTGCATCGATCCACTGATGAGCCTGAATCTCTACAACAGCCTGACCCGCCGGGCCGAGCCGTTCATCCCGCTGGATCCGGCCTGCCCGACCATGTATGTCTGCGGGCCGACGGTCTACAACTACGTGCATATCGGCAACGCGCGAGGGCCGGTGGTGTTCGGCGTGCTGGCCGCGCTGCTGCGTCGCCGCTACGGCCAACTGCGCTACGCGCGCAACATCACCGACGTCGACGACAAGATCAATGCGGCGGCCAAGGAACTCGGCACACCCATTTCCACGATCACCGATAAATATGCGGCGGCCTATCGCGACGATATGGCCGCGCTCGGCGTCAGCGGAGATTTCGCACCGGATATCGAGCCGTCAGCAACCGCGCATATCCCGCAGATGATCGCGATGATCCAGCGACTGATCGATGAAGGTCACGCTTACGCCGCCGAAGGGCATGTGCTGTTCGCGGTGGATACCTTCGCCGGCTACGGCAAGTTGTCGCGTCGCGATCCCGAAGACATGATCGCCGGCGCGCGCGTCGAAGTAGCGCCGTACAAGCGCAACCCCGGCGATTTTGTGCTGTGGAAACCCTCCACCGAGGGCCTGCCAGGGTGGGAATCGCCGTGGAGCGTCGGCCGCCCGGGCTGGCATATCGAATGCTCGGCGATGGCAGAAGCGCATCTGGGCGAGACCATCGACATCCACGCCGGCGGCGTCGACCTACAGTTCCCGCATCACGAAAACGAAGTCGCACAAAGCGAATGCGCCCACGGCGGCAAAGTCTTCGCCAATTGGTGGCTGCACAACGGCATGCTCAACTTCGGCGGCAGCAAGATGGCGAAGTCGGTCGGCAACATCCAGCGCGTCCACGACCTGGTGCGCGAACACCCGCCCGAAGCCCTGCGCTACGCGCTGCTGTCGGCGCATTACCGGCAGCCGCTGGAGTGGTCAGATGGGTTGATTGAGCAGGCGGTGCGGACGTTGGATCGGTTGTATGGAACTTTGCGGGATCTGGCGGATGTTGAAGCAACGCCAACTATTTCAGCGGGTATAGAGGCGATACTTGAAGACGATTTGAATACACCTCAGGCGCTGGCGGAAATTGCACGCCTGGCCGGCGAAGCGCGCAGGAGCGACGACCCAGCCGAACGTACGAAGCTGAAGTCTGAATTGCTCGGCGCAGGGCTTGTGATCGGCCTGCTGCAACAAACACCACAAGCCTGGTTCGCACGCGGCGCCTCGCACGATGACGATACCCGCATCCAGTTGCTAGTCGACGAACGTAATGCTTCTAAAGCTGCACGCGACTTCGCCCGCGCCGATGCGATCCGCAAACAACTGGGTGACGAAGGCATCCTGTTGGAAGACACGGCGCAGGGCGTGCGATGGAAGCGGGCGTAAGAATGAAACGCCTGCTGGCCATCCAGACCCAACGGGCGATACACAGGATGTGCATCGTTTTCCGACCGAGTCATGGATGACGAGTCGGAAAATGCCAGCGACCTACCCGATGGCAGTTTCGCTTCGTCGGGGAAGGCCCTTTTCTTTGGTTCGTTTCTTTGACTCGCGCCATGCGCTCGCCCCTTCGGGGCCGGCTTCGCCGTTCGGGCGCGCTTCGCGCACCTCGTGGGCCAACAAAAGAAATGAACCGGCCGCGCAGCGGACGAACAGTGTTTAAGTGAAGAGACGAGCCAGAAGCAATCGCGACTTCCGTCGCTCCCACAAAAGCATTCAAAGCAATCGCGACTTCCGTAGCTCCCACAAAAGCATTCAAAGCAATCGCGACTTCCGTCGCTCCCACAGAAGCATCCCATGACCACCTTTCCTATCGAACCCACCACCACCGAAGCCCAGGACACCATCCGCGACGAATTCGCATTCTTCAGCGACTGGTCCGAACGCTACCAATACCTGATCGACCTCGGCCGAAAACTGCCGCCGATGGACGACGCACTGAAGAACGACACCCATCGCCTGCACGGCTGCCAGTCGATGGTGTGGATTGTTGGCTCGGGCGATGCCGACCGTCTCGACTTCGCAGCCGCCAGCGACTCCGCCATCGTCTCCGGACTGGTCTACCTCGCCCTGCGCGTGTATTCCGGGCGGAGCGCGGACGACATCCTGACCACCGATGCGCGCTACATCGCCGATGTCGGCCTTGCCAAACATCTGTCGCCCACCCGCAACAACGGTCTGGCCGCGCTGCTCGGCGCCATCAAGACTGCAGCGCAGGATGCAGTGCGCGAACGCGCCTCACGCACTCACTGATGCATCTGAGCGTGCACGCGTGAGCGCAATCGACAGCGTCGAGCCGCAGGCCGCGCCGCCGCTGCGCAATCCCGCTTTTCTCGGATTGATGGGCTATCGGCTGTTCACGATCCTGTCCTATCAGATCGTGGCGGTCGCGGTGGGCTGGCATGTGTACGAACTCACCAACGATCCTTGGAAGCTCGGCCTGATCGGGCTTGCGGAAGTGATTCCTTTTTTTTGCGTTGCGCCGTTCGCAGGTTATCTGGTCGATCACCTGCCGAAACGGCGGCTGGGCATCATCGCCTGCATCGGTCTGGTGATCACGCCGATCCTGCTCGCGGCCGTCGCCTGGGGCGTGGTGTTCGGCGATGCG
>JANOKD010000081.1:0-22941 GCA_031419075.1 Lysobacterales bacterium | reverse complement strand
AAATGATCACTTTCGCTCTCGCGGCTGGGAATGCATGAATTCAAGCCGCGAAGTGAAGGGCGAACACTTTGAAACGGTAGGTATTTCAGCAGCCTGCTAGCTTCAGAGTTGGACCCCACATATCCCCGGTCGCGCAGACTTTCGAGTATGAGCACGGGCGACCGAATCCGATATTGCTCTGGCAAAAGCTGGCCTTTACGAACCGCCGAGATGAGCGCCATAGCGCGCTCATACACCTCTCGGTTCGCCGCATTTAATCTAGTAGCGCCAAGACGAGGCGTGAAGACAAACGACTCACTCTTTTCACCAAATCTGATGGTAGGAGGTCTTATCACCCCTTCTTCTGAAAGCTTGCCAACCAGCGACTTTTCGGTTGCTGATAGCAATGTTCCACCAATCTCCCCCGTAGTTTCAATAAGTGATAGTGGCCAACCTTGGTTCATTTTTACTTTGTCGAGGACAGACTTAATTGCAGTGGCGCCGCAAGCAACAGCTGCATCGGCAAGCCCATCCAAATTATCGGCAAAATAGAACGGACTGATGAGAATATTTCTTCCCCGCGCCGCGTGCTGACTGACGATACCGCTGGCATTACCAACCGTTAGACACCGATCAAAGACAGTTTTTTGAAGGCCCAGATCATTGAAGAGCTGGTCGCGATTTCTTGGCGCATCCTGCAGCGCTCCCAGTATTTGGATAGTTGCCTGCTCGTGTTCGTTGAGCACACACTCCGAGTCCGCATATTTCCCTAGCCCCACATAAACATCATCGAAGACGGGAATATTAGGAATTACTGCACTTATCTTTCGTCCTTTCTCGATGAGCCGAACAAACCCCACTTCCTCCAAAAGCCTAAGTACCTTCTCCAACGCAAAGGACGGCACTGACATGAAATGATCTGACACCTTGCGGAGCACTTCATAATCGATTTCGCCCAATCCTTTGACATGAATTGCCAGCGCCCCAGCCATCCCGATGAGCTGCAGATCATCGAATTCTGGAATCTGATGTGTAGCTAGACCCGCATGCAAATCGTACGCAATCTCTGCTACTTCCCGGCCCATTCCCCTCTCCTTAAAAATAGATGTTCCGTAGGCTGGGTCACGGACCCAGCATCTTCAAATTGCCGAAATGGGGTCGAGAAATGAGGTCAGATTCATTTTCCAAGCAACAATAACCCACCCTACAACCGATAAACCCACCCCACTCTAGGCGCCTCAGGCGCCGGCCATTTCGGACACAACGACTCCACAACCTCCATCAGATCGATCCAATCCGCGATGGGGTCCGTACTGGGCGGCAGAGTGTCAGGCAGGCCGCCCTCAGCGACCAGCAGAATGAGGGCGCCAGTTTGGGGGTGTCGCTCAACGGCCATCCTTCAGCGCCTCCAGCAGGTCTTCCCGATCGAAGAGTGCAAAGTAGCGCCGCACTTCGTCCATGTCGAGCCGGCCGGCATTGGCCTTGAACAGGGCGCGGAGGTCGTCGAGATCGCGGACACGCGTCGGGTCGTTGACGTAGCCCTGCAGTTTGAAGGCGATGAGCCCTTCCGCACCAATGACACGCAGGCGACCGAAGCCGGTCTGGCGCTCCTCCGCCTCGCTCAACAGCCTTCGGGCCATAGGCCGGTGGGCATACAGCACATCGAAGCCGTCTTCACCACGCAGGTAGTTGGCGGCATCCGGGCTGCGGTGTACGCACCGATAGCCCAGTCCAATCAAGATGTCGTGCAATCGGTCGGCGTCGTCGGCGTCGATCAAAAAATCGACATCGCGCGTCGCACGCACGACGCCATGCGATGCCAACGCGAGCCCACCGATCAGCGCCGGCGGTGTCTTCAAACCGGCGAAGACAACCAGCGCCTCCTTGATCTGACCGAGCAGGCTGGACATCGCTTACATGTTCCTTCTGTACTCCCCACCCACGTCATACAGCGCATGGCTGATCTGACCGAGCGAGTGGGTTTTCATAGTTTTCATCAGGGCGCAGAATCTGTTTTGTCAACGACAGATCTCTCCGGACGATCGCGCAGACGGTCCACTGCGCCGAAGCGCACCGCCAAGGTCACCATCTCCTCAAACCATGCGATCTTCGCCGCGGTGCTCATGGCGATACCGTCGCGCAGATGTTGGCGACGCGCGTCTTCGAAGGTGCATTGCAGTGGGTCGGTCATGATGCCTCTCCCGGTCGGCTAGCGTTATCGGCAATCTCTCGCAGCGCTTCAATATCGTCAAGGTCATGACGACGGCCGGCGATCTGTTTCATAGCGATCAAATCCGGAATCGACGCGATGCGAATTGGAACACCATCGAAGTCTTTGACGACAGCGTCCGCGAGCATCAACGGAAAATCCATCGGTTCGCGAACGAAAATATCGACCGAGCGCTCAGAATTTCGAGGATCCCACAACTGAAACACCATCATGTTGCGGTTGCGGTTCCAGTCTTCGCGCTTTTCAGGATCGGCGAAATCCTGTATCGAGACCGGTAGCCGAGGGCGCATGCCGATCGATGCCAAAGCATCCAGCGCTTTGCGGCAATTATCCGGCGCCAAACCAATGACCAGATCCAGATCTCTTGTCGCGCGCAAATGGCCGTGCAGAATCACCGCAAGACCGCCCACGATCACGTAGTCGGTGTCGGAAAGCGCTGCAAAAATTTCACGTAAATTGAAGGCCATGCCCTGATCTCTCTCAGCTGTCTCGATTCACATATTCCTACGATACTCCCCACCCACGTCATACAGCGCATGGCTGATCTGGCCGAGTGAGTGGGTCTTCACCGCTTCCATCAGCGATGTGAAGACGTTCTGGCGGTCGCGGGCGGTTTTCTGCAGAAGCTTCAATGGTTCGCCCCCACCCCAACCCTCCCCCGCATGCGGGGGAGGGAGCAAAGCGGCGTTGCGGAGGCGCTGGTAGTTGGCGACGTTGTCGATCTGCTGGCCTTTTTCGCCTTCGGTGGAGCGGATGAGTTCGATCTCGGTGACGATGTCGCCGCCGTGGTCTTTGGGCAGAAAGGTGTTGACGCCGATCAGCGGCAGGCTGCCGTCGTGTTTCTTGTGTTCGTAGGTCATCGACTCATCCTGGATCTTGCCGCGCTGGTACATGGTGTCCATTGCGCCGAGCACGCCGCCGCGTTCGCTGATGGCTTCGAATTCCTTGTACACCGCCTCTTCGACGATGTCGGTGAGTTTGTCGACGATGAAGCTGCCCTGCCAGGGGTTCTCGCAGAAGTTGAGGCCGAGTTCCTTGTTGATGATCATCTGGATCGCCACTGCGCGGCGCACCGATTCCTCGGTGGGCGTGGTGATGGCTTCGTCGTAGGCGTTGGTGTGCAGGCTGTTGCAGTTGTCGAACAGTGCGTACAGCGCCTGCAGCGTGGTGCGGATGTCGTTGAACTGGATTTCCTGCGCGTGCAGTGAGCGGCCGCTGGTCTGGATGTGATATTTCATCATCTGGCTTCTGCTGCCTGCGCCGTAGCGTTCGCGCATGGCGCGCGCCCAGATGCGTCGGGCGACGCGGCCGATGACGGTGTATTCCGGGTCCATGCCGTTGCTGAAGAAGAACGACAGGTTGGGCGCGAAGTCGTCGATCTTCATGCCGCGGGCGAGGTAGTACTCGACGATGGTGAAACCGTTGCTCAGCGTGAACGCGAGCTGCGAAATCGGGTTCGCGCCGGCTTCGGCGATGTGATAGCCGCTGATCGACACCGAGTAGAAATTGCGGACGTTCTTGTCGACGAAATACTGCTGGATGTCGCCCATCATCCGCATCGCGAATTCGGTGCTGAAGATGCAGGTGTTCTGCGCCTGATCTTCTTTGAGGATGTCAGCCTGCACCGTGCCGCGTACGCTGGCCAGCGTCTGCGCCTTGATCTTGGCGTAGGTGTCGGCGTCCAGCACCTGGTCGCCGGTGACGCCGAGCAGACCCAGGCCCAGGCCGTCGTTGGTCTCGGGCAGCAGGCCGCTGTATTCCGGCCTTTTCGTGTTGGCGAACATCGCTTCGATTTTGTCGTGCGCCGCATCCCAGCGCGCGGTGTCGGCGCGCAGGTATTTTTCGACCTGCTGATCGATCGCGGTGTTCATGAACATCGCGAGGATGATCGGCGCGGGGCCGTTGATGGTCATCGACACCGAGGTGGTGGGCGCGCACAGGTCGAAGCCGGAGTACAGCTTCTTCATGTCGTCGAGCGTGGCGATATTGACGCCAGAGTTGCCGATCTTGCCGTAGATGTCGGGGCGGACCGCCGGGTCTTCGCCGTACAGGGTGACGCTGTCGAACGCGGTGGACAGCCGCGCGGCCGGCTGGCCGACACTGAGGTAATGGAAGCGGCGATTGGTGCGCTCCGGCGTGCCCTCGCCCGCGAACATGCGGATGGGGTCTTCGCCGGTGCGGCGGTACGGATACACGCCGCCGGTGTAGGGGTAATAGCCGGGCAGATTTTCTTTCTGCAGGAAGGTCAGCAGCTCGCCCCAACTTTTGTAGGTGGGTGCGGCGATTTTCGGAATCTGCTGATACGACAATGATTCGCGGTAGTTTTCGACGCGGATGGTTTTGTCGCGGACCTGGTATTCGGTCACGTCATCGACGATGGATTTCAGGCGGGTGGGCCATTCGCGTAGCAGTTTCAGTGCTTCGGAAGTCAGCGATTGCACGGCATCGTTGTAGCGTTGGCGGAGGGTGACCAGAGTTTTATCTGTTGTGGGAGCGGCGGAAGCCGCGATCTTCTGGCCTATCGCATCGCCCATCGCGGCTTCCGCCGCTCCCACAGGGAGAAGCGCGTCGGCGGCGAAGAGTTCCAGCGACTTCGGCAGCGCGGGATCCTCAAGATCATGCAGCGACTGCCAGTACGACTGTGCGCGGTCGGCGGTCTCCGCCTGGGTTTCGATCTGGCGGTTGATGCCGCGGCCCTGCTCGGCGATTTCGGCGAGATAGCGCACGCGGTTGCCGGGGATCAGCACGGTAGCGCGGGGTTCGCGCAGCGAAGTGTCGATGTTCGGGTGCCAATTGCAGCGGGGCATCGCGGCTCCCGCCGCTCCCACATCCGCCGCTCGCATAGGAGATGTCAGGCCAAGATTGAGCTTCTCGCGCATCAATCGACACAGATTGGCGAACATCCAGCTGATGCCGGGGTCGTTGAACTGCGAGGCGATGGTGGGATAGACCGGCACGTCTTCGTCGGCCATCGTGAAGGCGACGCGGTTGCGCTTCCACTGTTTGCGCACGTCGCGCAGTGCATCTTCCGCGCCGCGTTTGTCGAATTTGTTCAGCACCACCAGCTCGGCGTAATCGAGCATGTCGATTTTTTCGAGTTGACTCGGTGCGCCGAAGTCGCTGGTCATGACGTACATCGGGAAATCGACCAGATCGACGATCTCCGAGTCGCTCTGGCCGATGCCGGCGGTTTCGACGATGACCAGATCGTAGCCCAGCGATTTGAGAAAACTGATGCAGTCTTTCAGCACGATGTTGGTGGCCGCATGCTGACGGCGGGTCGCCATTGAGCGCATGAAGACGCGATGGCTGCGCAGCGAATTCATGCGGATGCGGTCGCCCAGCAGTGCGCCGCCGGTGCGGCGACGCGTGGGGTCGACCGAGATCACCGCGATGTGCATGTCGGGGAAACTGGCGAGGAAGCGGTTGAGCAATTCGTCGGTGACCGATGATTTACCGGCGCCGCCGGTGCCGGTGATGCCGACGACCGGCGTTTTTCCACCCGCAAGCTGCCATGCCTTGCGCAGATGCGCGAGTTCAGAGTCTTCGAGCGCACTCTCTTCGATCGCGCTGAGCATGCGGCCGATGGTGATCTCGTCGGAAAAATCAACACGATGCGGTTTTTCCACCGGCTGACGCGCGGCACCCGCACGGCGCACCACGTCTTCGATCATCGCAACCAGGCCCATGTGCATGCCGTCGTTGGGGTGATAAATGCGCTCAACGCCGTAGGCCTGCAGTTCGCGGATTTCTTCGGGGGTAATGGTGCCGCCGCCGCCGCCGAACACTTTGATGTGGCCAGCGTCGCGCTCCTTCAGCATGTCGATCATGTATTTGAAGTATTCGACGTGGCCACCCTGATAGCTGGACAGCGCGATGGCGTCGGCGTCTTCCTGCAGCGCGGCGCGGACCACGTCTTCGACGCTGCGGTTATGGCCGAGGTGAATGACTTCGGCGCCCTGCGCCTGGATCAGCCGGCGCATGATGTTGATGGCGGCGTCATGGCCGTCGAACAGGCTGGCGGCAGTGACGAAACGCAGCGGCGATGACTCGCTGTGCACCGAGGGAAGCGTTGCGGCTGGCGTGCTCATGGCGCGCTCCGTGCTGAAAAGGCAGGTGCGCATTGTAGAGCGTGCGGCGACCCGGCAGCGACCGCCCTGCCACGGCGGCGGCCCCGGCAGATTGACCCGCAGGCCCACTATGCACGCTTGCCCGCTGGCCCGCGCGGCGTGGATACTGGCCCGAATGGGGAGATGTGACGATGCGTTCGATGACACGGTTATGGCGGATCACGCGGTGGGCGACGTTTTCGCTGGTGGCGCTGATCGGCAGCGGGCTGCTGCTGGGCAACCACTTCACGCCGCCGGCGAACGGCGATAAAAGCACCGCGCTGGCGATACAGGCCGATGCGACCGAACTCGACCGCGAGCTGGCGCCGCTGTTGGCCGTGCATCCGGGCAAGACCGGCGCGCTGCTGGTGACTGACGGCGTGGATGCCTTCGCGGCGCGCGCGCTGTCGGCGCAGAAGGCCGGGCGCAGTCTGGATCTGCAGTACTACATCTGGCACGACGATCTCACCGGCCGCCTGTTGGGCCGCGAGGCGTGGATGGCCGCCGAACGCGGCGTGCGTGTGCGCATGCTGCTGGATGACATGAATGCCGAGGGCATGGACTCGAAGCTGCTATTGCTGGACAGCCATCCGAATATCGAGCTGCGCCTGTACAACCCGTTCCGCAATCGCACCGGGCCGGCGCGCATCGTAGAACTGGTGCAGCGGATTTTCAGCGTCAATCACCGCATGCACAACAAAGCGTGGATCGCCGATGGGCGGGTGGCAGTGGTGGGTGGTCGCAATATCGGCGTGGAGTATTTCGGCGCTGGCGATGAGGTGAATTTTCGCGATCTGGATGTGGTGCTGTTCGGGCCGGCAGTGGGCGAAACCAGCGCGATGTTCGACCGCTATTGGAACAGTGCGGCAGCGGTGCCGCTGGCCGGGCTGAGCCGCGCGCCAGCGGGCGCATTCGAGGACATCGCCGGTGCGATCGAAACCGAAGCGAAAAGCGCCGCCGCGCAGCGTTATCTGCAGCGCGTTGCGGCATCGCCGAATGTGCAGGGTTATGCCGGCAAACGACTCGTGCCTTTTTGGAGCGACCGCATCCATCTGGTCGCCGATCCGCCGCTGAAATGGGAAGCCGACAGCCGCGACGCGTGGCTGGTGCATCGGATCGAACGCGATCTGTCGACGGCGAAACAGAAAGTGCTGCTGATTTCGCCGTATTTCGTGCCGGGCCCCGAAGTGACCGCCGGCATGACCCAACTGGTCGACAAAGGCGTGACCGTGGGCGTGGTGACCAATTCACTGGCGACCAACGATGTCGCGGCGGTCTATGGTGCTTATCGGCCGTATCGCGATGTGCTGCTGCGCGGCGATGTGCATGTGTACGAACTGCGTGCGCAGGGGCATCCGGACAGCAGTCTGTTCGGCAGCAGCGGCGCGAGTCTGCACACCAAGGCGTACAGCGTGGACGATGCGCGCGGCTTTATCGGTTCGTTCAATCTCGACGCGCGCTCGGCGTATCTCAACACCGAAATGGGGGTGATGTTCGACGATGCGCAGCTTGCGAAGGCCGTACGCGACGAATACCTGCGTCTGGCCAACCCCGAACTGAGCTATTGGATGCATCTGGACAAACACGGCAAGCCGCGCTGGCTGGATCGTGCATCGAAGCCGCAGATGCTGTTGTCGAAAGAACCGCATACCGGCTCATGGCAGCGGGTCAGCGCGTACGCGATTTCGTGGCTGCCGCTGGAGTCGCAGCTGTGAGCGCGTGTTCAAAATGTTCATCGTCACAACCGGACAATTCCTCTGTCATCCCGAACGCCTGCATAGCGGGTGGAGGGATCTGCTTGTGCTCGGTGGCATCACAACAGCAGATCCTTCCACTCGCTACGCGGGCGTTCGGGATGACATCACACTTTTCCAACATGAGCGATGTTGAACAGGTGCTGAGATCACTGCAATGAGCATCCCCGCATCACTCGACGCACTGCAGGCCGCGGCCGAAAGAGGTTCGGCCGATCAGGCTTTCGCATTCGCACTGGCATTGGCCGATGCGCAGCGCATGGACGATGCACAGCGTTGGTATCTGCGTGCCGCCGAGGCCGGGCACGTCGATGCGCAGATCGAATACGCGCGGATGCGGCTCTATGGCATGACCGGCGCACCCGCACCGCAGGCCGCCACGCAGTGGCTGCTGCGCGCGGAACACGCGGGCCACCCGGTGGCTACAGAACTCTTGGTGCAGATTGCGTTGGGCGGCGTGGCGCTGCCGCGCGACGGGCGCATCAATGAACGCCTGCATCGCGCCGTGCAGGCAAATTTTCCGCCAGCGCTGCTGACTGCGGCCATCCACTTCGGACGAAAGCCGCACCCCGAGGATCAGTCGCTGTGCATGCAGCTGCTGGAGCGCGCCGCCGGCCGCGGCAGCGCCATCGCTGGGATGCTGCTGGCGGAGCGACTTGCGCACGGTGAAGGCTGCGAAGCGCAGCCGGAGATCGCTGAGGATCTGTGGACACAGCTGACGGCCAATGGTGCGCAGCGGCTGCCCGACTTCACGCTGCCGCCGCCGGTGTCGGGAGACGTATTGCCGCGACAGCTGTTGATTGAAGAAGTGCTGTCACCGCCTGCGGCGCGCGTACTCAGCACACAGCCGCGCGTGTCGGTGATCGATCGTTTGTTTTCCGCCGACGAATGCCGGCTGCTGATCGCCGGCGCACGCCCGCATCTGCACGATTCGCAAACCGCAGATCCACTCACCGGCGTGCCCTACACCCTGCCCGTACGCACCAGCAGCGAGGCGAGTTTCGATCCGTTGATCGAAAGCGCCGCGCTGCGTCTGGCACAACTGCGCATGACCGCCGCCGCGGGCATTGATCTGCCTCACGCCGAACAGCTCACCGTGCTGCGCTATCTGCCCGGCCAACAGTACCGACCGCATCGCGACTATCTGCCGCCGGGCACGCTGCAGATGGACCGCCCGCATGCCGGCAATCGCATCCGCACCGTTTGCGTGTATCTCAACGCGGTACAGGCCGGAGGCACGACCGAGTTCCCGGTGCCCGGCCTGCGCATTGATCCGCTGCCGGGGCGCGCGGTGATCTTCGACAACCTCACATCCGACGGCAGTCCGGATCCGGATTCGCTGCACGCCGGCACGCCGGTGGACGCCGGTGAGAAATGGCTGGCCACGCTGTGGATTCGCCAGGGGCGCTATCGCCACTGGTGATTCCAAACTATTGATTCCGCAATACTGATTCCGCACAACGCATTGCGCAGCATCACGCACAGCGCATGGTTCAGCGGGTGATGACTTCGCGATGCATCGGCGCCAGCACCGACAGCAGCTTGTTTTGTGCGCGGAACGGAATATCGCGACGCGCCATCGCAATCTGTAGATCCTCGACCAGCGCGTTGAAATCGGCTTTGTCGATCGCGAACGCCGCGTGCGTTTCCTTCATGTCGCGGCCGCTGTAGGCGCAGCCACCGTTGAGAATCGCGCAGAACTGCTCCGCAAGCTGACGTTTGACCCGGTCGTGATCGGTCTTCTCGAAGAACGGACGCATGCGCGGATCTTCGAGCAGGATCACCATGAAATCGTCCATCAGCGCGATCATGCCGGGCATGCCGCCGAACTGTTCGAACACGCCGGCCAGCTCGGGATGGACCGGCGCTGGATCGGGAACGCCGGGCGCGCGCTCCGCGACGGGGGCGGCAACGGAGGCGGTATCGGCAGACTGCTGGGCCTGCACGCTGAAAGGGATCGCCAGCGACAGCGCGATACCCAGCGTCAGCCTGCGGACACGATTGAGATTGGTCATGGCATTCTCCGTAAAAATGATCAGAAACCGACCTGCAGCGAGGCGTAGAACCCGCGCTGACTGTCGCGGATCACGATGTTGCCCAGGTCGACGTAAGCGACCGTGAGCGACACGTGTCGATTCGGTGTCCATGCAACGAATACGTCCCAGGCATTGTCTTCGTCGGCGATATTCAAGTTGTCGGGTTTGGTGCGGTATTCCGCGCCAATTGCGACACGCCGATTCAGCAGATACGCCACCGATGTCTCGATCTGCGGCGAGTAGCCGCTGTTGCGATCGCCGCCGAAACCGAGGATGCCAAACTGGTTGGCCTCTGTGAAACGCACGGTCGCGTTGAGCAGCAGACTCTTGTCGAGGTAGAGCTTGGTGGCACTCACATAAACATCTGTACCGCTGTCGTCATCGGCGCCGATTGCGCGCACCAATGCACCGCGATCATTGCGCTTGTGCTGCGCGCCCACCGACACCTGCGGCAGCGGACTGTCCTGCTCCAGCACCGCGTCGCCGAGCAGCTTCACCTTCACGCCGTAGGTGTCCTGACGGATCACGAAGCCATCGCCCAGACCCAATGCACCGCCGACCTGTTCGGTATCGAAGACTTGCCGGGACACGCTCAACTCCACGCGGTCGCGGAGACCGATCATCGCGCCGTAGCTGTCGAGACTGTAATCATCGACATCGACGCGCGTATAAAACGCATTGCCGCCGAACTGATTGCCCTCGCCGTAACCGCCGATCACCGCCCACGGCGTCAGACCGCCGCCGGCCGCACCTTCCAACTGCGTCACGCCTGCAGTCAGCAGCAGCTTGCCGCCGGTGGATGCATTCGCGGGCTCGACAGGCGCGTCTTCTTCGGGCATTTCCAGATCGGAAAGATCCTGCGCCCATGCCGGCGCTGCACACAGCGCTGCACACAGCGCAAACAGGCATGCGAACGTCAGCGCATCTGCGGTCGGTATCGAGCGATACCTGGGGTGGTGAATCATGGGGAAATCCTTTGCGATGGAGAGGAAACGTCGCGCATCGCGTGAACGACGGAGCGCTGCGGTCGTCATGGTTTGGGGCCGGACACAACGCGTGCGCACGCGCGATTGAATGCTTCGGCGATCCGAACAATCGTCTTACCGCCGCTCAACGGTGCCTTGACCCGGAAATCGCCGGAATCCGCGGAATATTCGACCATCCGCGCAAGCGCATCGGCTGGTGCCAGGATGCGGCGCCACAGCAACAACAGGGCAATCGCCAATATCAGCAAAGCAGTGCCGGCAGCGATCAGCAGCGGCAGCCGCGATGCGGTGAACACGGTCGAACGGCGGTCAGGCGGAATGACCGCCAGCAGCTGCGCGTCGGCATCGCCGAACAGCGGCGCGAAGGATGCGCGATGCGGCGTGCCGCCAATCATCATTTCGAAACGACCGTCGGCCTTGCTGGTGTCTGCGCGCAGCGCTGCGGTCAAACGGGCGGATTCCGCCGCGGGCAGCGTGGAAGCGGCGATCAATGGGCCATCCGCCGTGCGCATCAGCACCGCGACGTCGGCCGAGCCCACCTTGCCGATGGATTCCGCAAACGCCTGATTGATCGGCATGCCCACCAGCAGATAAGCCTCGCTGGCGCCGTACACCGCCAGCGGCTGGATGGCGATCGCCAGCAGGCGCGTCCGGTCGGCGAATACCGCGGTGCGCGCTTCCTGCGCTTCGCGGGCGGCGCTGAACGCAGGCAGTTCACCGAAGCTGTCTCGGCCTGCCAATGGCTCGGTGATGGCAACGATGCGTCCATCCGCATCCAGCACCGCGGCGACCGCAAGACCCAGCTGACTGCGGCGTTCTTCAAGCAGATCCACGACCGATGCGTAGTCGACTTCGGTGCCCGGCAGCGCACTCTCAAGCGACTGCACGATATAACCGGTCACCGCCTGATTGCTGGCGATCAGCTGCGCGCGGACCGTCAATTGATCGGTCTGGCCGCGCTCCACCAGCGTCTGCGCAACGCGGATCGCGTCGAGGTGATCGTCGGCGATCGCATCGGAGACGCGGCGATCATGCAGATGCAGAAAGCCGAACGCGGTTGCAGCGGCGACGATCAGTATGAGTGCGCTGTACAGCGCATAGCGTGCGACGTTGGTCATGATTCACTTCATCCCGACATGGTCGTTGCGCGGCTTGCTGGCGATCAACCGCTGTTTTTGTTCGGCTGTGTTGGGCAGTGTGATCTGCACCGTGGTTGCGACGGCGCGCGGGTGCCAATACACCAGCGTGCCCGCACCCGAGGGCAGGCCGGTGATTTCGAAGCGGCCGTTTTTATCCGGCCGCGTGTAATAAGGCGTCGCCATCACCACCACCGTTGCACGCATCGAGTGATGCACGCTGCAGTTCACAATCACCAGACCCGGCTTGGTAAACACCTGTTGGCGGCTCTGTCCGGGGCCGTAATTACCGAAATCAAACGTCGCGCCGGGCGTGCGTGAAAACACGTTGTGCAGCACGGAGTCGCGGTTCGGGAAATTCAGGGTGCTGCCGGCCGGCACCACCAGCAGCGCCGGCGAAAAACCCTTGCTGTGCGTATTGACGGTGAAATAACCGGGCTTGGGCTTCGGATTGCCGGCCTTGGGGAGGAAATACACCAGTCCGTCCGCAACCTCGTCCGCTGTGATCGTCTGCTTGGGGCCAGCGGTCAATTCGAGCCGGCCTTGGATCGACGGGAGCGTCGCGGGCTTTGCCGGTGCAGGGCTGCTCACGGCCGGTCGCGGCCGCTTCGGCGCTGCGGGCTTCGCCGGCGCGTCCTTGGGGACGACGGCTGGCGGCGCGGTCTCGCTCTGCGCGGGCGTGGCGATCTCCGGCGGCGCGGCGTCGGCCGGGTTTTGTGCTTGGCCAGGCATCACTGCCGCGGCCGCTAGCAACAGGGCGACAAAACCGCCCGCTGACTGTCTGGACATATCAGGTATTCCCCCTTGGATGAACATTGCACAGCCTGCAAACTGACACGTTTTTGGCTGGAACACTGTTTCGTTACGCACAATCCGACGACATGGATGCGTTCAGTGCGCAGCCCGCCGTTGCCCATGCAAAAGCGCTGCGCACGCTCTACACTGCGCGCCTGCGGCCAGTAGCGGTCGCGTCATCAAGCCGCTGACCCAAACAAATTCAACGACTTGCCACATACTCCGGCGTACTGGAACGCTCCGACGCCGGCGCACAGGAGCTTCCGATGATCTTCGAACACATCGAAAACAATGGCCATGAGCAGGTCGTGTTCTGCCACAACAAAGACGCGGGCCTGAAGGCCATCATCGCGATCCACAACACGGTGCTGGGCCCGGCACTGGGCGGTCTGCGGATGTGGCCGTACAAGACCGAGCAGGACGCGCTGAACGATGTGCTTCGCCTGTCGCGCGGTATGACCTACAAGAACGCAGTTGCAGGTCTGAACATCGGCGGCGGCAAGGCCGTCATCATCGGCGACCCGTCGAAGGACAAATCCGAAGCGCTGTTCCGCGCGTTCGGCAAATTCGTCGATTCACTGGGCGGCCGCTACATCACTGCCGAAGACGTGGGCATCGATGTCAACGACATGGAATATGTGTATCGCGAAACCGAGTATGTGACCGGCGTGCATCAGGTCCACGGCGGTTCGGGCGACCCTTCGCCGTTCACCGCTTACGGCACGCTGCAGGGGCTGATGGCCACGCTCAACAAGAAGTACGGCGATGAAGAAGTGGGTCGCCATAGTTATGCCGTGCAGGGCCTCGGCCACGTCGGCATGGAATTTGTGAAGCTGCTCAAAGAACGCGGCGCGAAAATCTTCGTCACCGATATCAACAAGACACTGGTCGCACAGGCGGTCGAAGAATACGGCGTGGAAGCGGTCTCGCCTGACGAGATCTACGACGTGCCCGCTGATGTGTATTCACCGTGTGCGCTCGGCGGCACCATCAATGAATCGACACTCCCGCGGCTGAAAGCCAAGATCATCTGCGGCGCGGCCAATAATCAGTTGGCCAACAACGCCATCGGCGATGAAGTGCAGAAACGCGGCATTGTCTATGCGCCGGATTACGCGGTGAATGCGGGCGGGGTGATGAACGTGTCGCTGGAGATCGACGGCTACAACCGCGAACGCGCGATGCGGATGATGCGCACGATCTATCACAACCTGGCGCGTATTTATGAGATCTCCGACCGCGACGGCATTCCGACCTATCTCGCCGCTGATCGCTTGGCCGAAGAGCGCATCAGCGCAATCGGCAAGCTGAAACTGCCGATGGGCCGCAGTACGCCGCGTTTCCTCGGAAGAATGCGCGGACATTGATTTCCGGCTCTGCCGGAAATCACCCAAAATTTGCTTCGCAAACCTTGGGCCCCATGCATCGCTGCCACATCCCCCGCCGCTGTCGCGGCAGCCCTCTTGACTCAAGGGGGCTTCTGCTCCGTCAGAGTTCCTCGATCAATCCTAAGGATTCAAGATGCGCCCTTTCCCGCTCGGTGAAGATATTGACGCCCTCCGCGATGCGGTGCGCCGTTTTGCCGAGGCCGAAATCGCGCCGCGTGCGGCGCAGATCGACGAAGAGAATCTGTTCCCGCAGGACCTATGGCTGAAACTCGGCGAGATGGGGCTGCTGGGCATGACCGTTGCCGGCGAGTACGGCGGCAGCGACATGGGTTATCTGGCGCATCTGGTGGCGATGGAGGAAATCTCGCGCGCATCGGGTTCGGTTGGTCTGAGCTACGGCGCGCACTCCAATCTGTGCGTGAGCAATCTGTATACCAACGCCAGCGAAACCCAGTGCCGAAAGTATCTGCCGAAATTATGCAGCGGCGAGTGGAAAGGCGCGCTGGCGATGAGCGAGCCCGGCGCGGGGTCCGACGTCGTCGGCTCGATGAGTTGCCGCGCTGAATTACGCGACGGCGTGTGGGTGGCGAACGGCAACAAGATGTGGATCACCAACGGTCCTGAAGCCGATGTGCTGGTGGTGTATATGCGCACCGCGGGCAAAGAGGCCGGCAGTCAGTGCATGACCGCTTTTATCGTCGAGAAAGGCATGCCGGGCTTCACCACCGCGCAGAAGCTCGACAAGCTGGGCATGCGCGGCAGCAACACCTGCGAACTGGTGTTCCAGAACTGCGAGATACCGGCCGAAAACGTGCTGGGCGACGTGCATCACGGCGTAAAAGTATTGATGAGCGGCCTCAACACCGAACGCCTGGTGCTGAGCGGCGGCCCGATCGGGCTGATGCAGGCCGCGATGGATATCGCCCTGCCCTACGTGCGCGATCGCAAGCAGTTTGATGTCGCCATCGGCACGTTCGGCATCATGCAGGCGAAGATCGCCGACATGTACACCGCGATGCAGTCCAGCCGCGCGTTCGCCTATCAGGTCGCACGCGATTACGACGCCGGCCACAAGTCGCGCATCGATGCCGCAAGCTGCCTGCTGCATGCATCCGATTCAGCGGTGCAGGTCGCGCTGGAAGCCATCCAGACCCTCGGCGGCAACGGTTATATCAACGAATATTCGACAGGCCGGCTGCTGCGCGACGCCAAACTCTACGCCATCGGTGCTGGTACCAATGAGATCCGGCGGATGTTGATCGGGCGCGAGTTGTTCAACGGCCACAGTTGAGCCACGATTAACACAGCGCCCACCATCACGCGTTGTATCAACCACGCGTTGTATCAACATTGCCTGCATCAAGATTGCATGACCGCGCATTGAAGGCGTAGAGACGTTACATTGCGTGCCGGCCACTGCACGACTCTTCATGACGCCACATCTCGCCCGCCCGCTACAGATACTCGGCACCGGCCAGTCGACGCCAGCCACATGGCTGGACAGCGATGCGCTGGATGCGCGCCTGGGCCTTGCTCCGGGCTCAGTGCAGACACGCACCGGCGTGGCGCGTCGAGGGTATGAGCCGTCACGCAATGCGGCGGAGGTCTCAGCCGAAGCCGCGCATGCCGCACTGCGGGCCGCAGGCCTCTCGCTTGACGACATCGACGCTGTGGTCTGCGCCAATGCCAGTCCGGATCAGGCGATGCCCTGCAATGCCGCGCTGCTGCATCGCGAGCTGGGCTTGACCCGCACTCCCGCTTTCGACATCAACGCCAGCTGCATCGGTTTTCTGATGGGCTTGGATCTGATTGCGTCGCTGCTGCAGTCCGGGCGCTATCGACGGGTGTTGCTGACATCCTGCGACCTCGCTTCGCGCGCGTTGGACACACGCGACCTCGACACCTTCGGTCTGTTTGGCGACGGCGCCGCAGCGGCGGTGTTATCGACCGTAGACAATCCCGATGGCCCTGCCCTGCTGGCGGCACGCTTCGAAACCTGGTCAGACGCCGCACATGCCTGTGAGATTCCCGGCTGCGGTTCGCGGCTGCCGCCATCGCGTTACGACGGCGACTACCGCGATGTCAGCAGCTTTCGCATGGATGGCAAACGGCTGTATCGGGTCGCAGCAGAACATTTCGATCGTTTCGTCGGCGAGCTGCTGGGCGATGCGGGACTGACGCTTTCCGAGATCCAGCGCGTGGTGCCGCATCAGGCTTCACTGCTGGGCATGCAGCACGTATTCAAGCGTCTTGGCGTTCCGCGCAAACGGGTGGAGGACATCTTTGCGACACACGGCAACCAGGTGTCGGCGTCGCTGCCAACGGCACTGCATCATGCGCTGTCGTCAGGACGGCTGGTCCGCGGAGATCACGCGCTGCTGATAGGCACTGCGGCGGGCGTCACTCTCGGCGGCGCTGTGCTGCGGCTGTGAACTTGACGCATGCCAACACGTTTCCGCGCACGTCGCTGACGATGCTGCGCGTCGGTCACTGCGTGCATCCGGAGTGCATGGCGCTGCGCGGCGGCACATGGCGAACCAGCGCGTTTCCGGCGCTGGTGGGTTTGATCCGTCATCCAGCTGCCGGTGCGCTGCTGTTCGATACCGGGTATTCCGAACACTTCATACAGGCCACCGCACGCCTGCCCGAACGCCTCTATCGTTGGATCACGCCGATCACACTGCCAGACCACGAATGCCTGCAGCCACAGCTGGCGCGTCATGGCATCGCGATGCATGAAGTCCGCGGCGTCTTCGCGTCGCATCTGCATGCCGACCACATCGCTGGATTGCGTGATCTGCCGCGTGCTGCGATCTGGTGCAGTGACAGCGCGCTGCGCGGCGCGCGCGGCATGGGCCGTATCGCACGTTTGCGCAAAGCGACGCTGCTCGATCTGCTGCCCGATGATTTCGATATCCGTCATCGCAGCATCGAGACACTGCCGCTGCGCGCATTGCCACAGGGCTGGCGTGCCTTTGGCGAAGGCCGTGATCTGCTCGGCGACGGCAGTCTGTACGCGGTGCCGTTGCCGGGCCATGCACGTGGGCAGTACGGCCTGCTGTTGCGCCATGAAGACGACCGTGAGTATCTGCTGGCTGGCGACGCCACTTGGTGTATCGACAGCAGCGGTCATGCGTCCGTATCGGCATGGCCGACACGGCTGCTCGCGGATGACTGGCGCGCACAGCGCGATACGCTGGCGAAACTGCAGCGCGTGCTCGACGGCATTGACGACGGCCGCTGCATACTGCCCGCGCACTGCGCAAACAGCTATACGCGTCTGCCGCAGGCGATGCGAGGCACACCATGAAACTGCTGTTGACCGGCGCATCGGGCTTCATCGGCGGGAGGTTCATGCAGCGCTTCCGCGACACCCCGGGCCTGCAGCTGCTCGGCGTCGGCCGGCGTGCATTGGACGACGCCGACTACCGCGCGGTCGATCTGTCACAACCATTCAAACTCGACTTCACGCCTGACGTGGTGATTCACGCTGCGGCGCTGTCGTCGCCGTTCGCGCCGCGGCGTGAATATCTGCGCCACAACGTCGACGCCACCGCAAACGTGATCGACTGGTGCCGTGCGCATGGCCTGCCGAAGCTCATCTATCTTTCGTCCAGTTCGGTGTATTACCAGCCGCGCGACCAGCTGGGCCTCCGCGAGGAAGACCCGATCGGCCCGGTCTTCGCCAACACCTACGCGGAAACCAAAGCCGCCGGCGAAACCCTGGTGCGCGCTTACGATGGTGCATGGACAATCCTGCGTCCGCGCGCGGTCTTTGGCCCCGGCGACACTGTGCTGTTTCCGCGTCTGATCGCCGCGGCGAAGCGCGGCAAACTGCCGCAGATCGTGCGCAATGCAGCACCTGCCGTCGGCGATCTGATCAGCGTCGATGCGCTTGCCGACTACATGCTGCGTGCGGCACAGCGTGCAGAAGCGGTCGGCGCATTCAATCTCAGTCACGGCGAGCCGGTGGCGATGCAGGCATTCATCGCCGACACCTTCTGCCGACTCGGACTGCCGCCGCCCACGCGCAAGGTGCCGTATCGGGTCGCGCGGATCGCGGCGCATGCGGCGGAACTCGCGTGGACGCTGCTGCCGCTGCGCGGCGAACCGCCGGTAACGCGCTTCGGCATTGATGTGCTCGCCTTCAGCAAAACTTTCGACATCACCAAGGCACGCACGGTGCTGGGCGCACCTTCACAGACCCTCGCTGAAGGACTGGATGCTTTCGTTGATTGGCAACGCAGGCAAGCGCCATGAAGGCATGGTTCGACGCGTGGATGTGGCTGCCCATCGCGCTGTGGCCGCTGCTGGAAATGCTGCGTCAAATCAGCGCTTGGCGCGCACTGCGCGCAATGTCGTCGCCGGCTGCGAATGACGCGGACGCTCGCTTCGATAGCGCGCACTTTGAAGGTGTCGATGTGCTGCAGCCCATCCGCAGCGGCGATACCACCCTTGGCGAAACGCTGGGCGCATCGCTGCGCACGCTCGGTGCGCGCGGCGCGAGGCTGCACTGGCTGATCGACAGCGACGACGCAACGGCAGCGCGCGTCGTGCAATCGATCATTGATGCGCAGCCGGCGCTGCGCATGCGCGTCGCGGTGAGCAGCCATCCGCCGTGTCCGCCCGGGATCAATCCGAAACTGTTCAAGCTGGACCGCGCGCTGGCGCACTGCACGGGCGACACCGTGCTGGTGCTGGACGATGATGCACGCATGCCGGCAGCGACGCTGGACGCGTTGCTGTATGCGCTGCAAGACAGCCGCCTGGATGCACCGGTGATCTCGACCGCATTGCCCATTTATCTGCCGGCGCAGGGCATCGGCGCACGTTTGCTGGCGCGCTTCGTCAACGACAGCGCGGCGATCACCTATCTGCCGCCGCGGCTGGGCGGGCACACGCCGACGATCAACGGCATGGCCTGGGCGATACGGCGCGACGCACTGGCTGCGATCAACGGCTTCACGCCGCGGCTGCGACATCTCACCGACGATCTGGCAATGGCGCAGGCGGTGCTCGCGGCCGGTGGCCACATTGAGCAGCGCTGCGAACCCGTCTGGATGCGCACTGCGCTGGTGGATCTGCGCGCCTATGCGCGGCAGATGCATCGCTGGATGTTGTTCGCGCGGCTGCTGTTGCGCAGCCAGCCGTGGCCCATGCGACTGAGGATCGCATGTGGTCAGGGCCTGTCGGCGCTGCTGCCGATGATCGCGGTTACTGCGTTTGCCATCGTGCCGTCATGGCCGGGTGCGGTCGCTATCTCCATAGGCGCAATTGCGCACATCGTTGGACGACGCGCACTGCAGCGCGCCTGCGCCGGCAGTGCAGCGCAGATGCAACCGATGACCTCAATGCTGGTCGCGCTGCTGTTGCCGCTGCATCTGCTGCATGCGTTGCTCGACACTCGGATCCGCTGGCGTGAACATCGCTATCGGGTGTATGCGAATGACCGCTTCGAAGACATTCCATGAACACTACCGGCGACGCACGTCCGCGCATCGCACTGCTGACCGGGCGCAGCGACCCGGGCCGCTGTGCGCTGTCGCCGAGCCAGCGCTGGATGTTCGATCAGCTCGCCGCGCACGCGGACGGTATTATCTTTGAACCGCATAACTTTCCGTGGCCCGCCGATTCCGCAGCGTGGCGGCCGGTACCGCTGCTGCGCGCAAGCCTCGCCAACGGCGGCCAGTATCTCGCTGCACGTCGCGGCGCGCTGTATGGAATCACCCCGACACAGACCGATGACGCACGCGCGCGGCTGCTTGGCGCACCGCGCACACTATTGTTGGCCGGCAGCTGCGGATTGACACTGCTTGATGCGCTGATCGCACCCTTCAACTGCGCGCAGCGCGCACGACTGCGCGTAGTCACCTACGGCGCAGTCGCGCCACGCTGGCCACAGCACGATGGCACCCGGCTACAAGGCACCCAACTGCGCGGGGATCGCGACCGCATCGCCGCGTGGTTGGGCCCAGAGGATGGCCCGACACCACGGATCATCGCGGCTGCACATCTGGACTATCTCGATCAATCTTCTGCACGCGACGCGGTGCTGACTGCTGCGCGCGAGCAGCTTGACTGGCTGCGACACGGCGCATGAATCGGCCGCGTATCGAGCTACTGGCGCCGCCGTTCGCGGGTCATTTGCATCCGATCATCGCCATCGGCCGCGCGCTGCGCGACATCGCCGACGTCACCGTCATCAGCACGGCGCATGCGCAAAGCCGCATCCGCGACGCAGGATTGAACGGCATCGCAGTGGTGCCCGGCGCGGACAACGCGCTGCGCGCAATCGTGGATCCGCCGCACGCCATCGGCGCACATCCGCTGCGCCTGCACGCGCAGTTCCAGCGCAGTCTGGATCTGCTCGATGCGTTCGCATCCGCACTTGATGCGCGCTATGCGCGGATACGGCCGGATCTGCTGATCGCCGATTTCACCCTGCCCAGTGCAGGTTCGGTCGCAAAACGCCGCAACATTCCGTGGTGGACCAGTCATCCGTCGCCGTGCGTGATCGAAGCGCACGGTGGCCCGCCGGCGTATCTCGGCGGCTGGATGCCCGGCACGGGTGCATTGGGCAAAGCCCGTGACGCGGTTGCCGCGCGTGTGGTGCGCACCTTCAAAGCAAGCGTGCATCGACTGCATCGGCGGCGGCTCGTCGCGCTTGGTTTTCCGTCGCTGTATCGCGACGACGGCAGCGAAGCGGCTTATTCGGACGAATGCATTCTGGGACTGGGTTTGCGCGAACTCGAATTCGAACGCGCATGGCCGACTGCACTTCGCTTCGTCGGTCCGTTGTTGTGGAGCCCGCCGGGCATCGGCGCGCCGCCGCCGGGTGACATGAGTCTCGACAAAAGCAGCTTCAATCAAGACAAACATGTTCTGGCGACGCTAGGCACGCATCTGGGCTTTGCGAAAAATAATATGGCCGCACAGCTTGATGCTGTGGCGCGCTCGCTTCCCGGCATCCAGCTGCATTTCAGCGACGGCCGCCTTGATGACGGCGCAGACACCACACATCGCGCGCTGCAGCGTCACGCCTGGGTCGACTACCCATCGTGGGTGCCACGGATGCACGCCGTTCTGCATCACGGCGGCGCCGGCGTGATGTGGGAATGTCTGCGCGCCGGCGTTCCCGCACTGGTGCTGCCCAACGATTACGATCAATTCGATCACGCCGCACGGCTGCAGGCGACCGGTGTCGCCCTGCGTCTGCGTCACCCGCGCGAGATCGGGCCTGCGCTGCAGCGGCTGCTGGACAATGACCACACGCTGCGCGCGGACCGCTTCGTCAACGCGCTGCGCCCCGGCATTGCCGAGGCGCAGGTGGTGCAGCTGGTGCGGACGCAGCTGCGCGTTTAAGCATCAGCTGCGGGCGGTGACCGCTGCACCAGCGCGCATCTTCGGCACATATTTACGGGTCAACCAGAAGCCGCACGCCACCGCCACTACCAGCGGCCCAAACCATGCGATCAGCCCGTACCAGCCCGGCGGCTTGATCCCGATCATATCGACAATGCGGTTCATGCCGATCGCCAGGAAAGCGATATGCGTGGCGACGCCGCAGCCCAGCATCGCGGCGATGTGTTCTTTCATCCACCAACGCGTGATCGTCAGTGGGCGGAACCGGCGGATCAGCATCTGGGTGCCGTTGTGCATGCCAACAGTGCTGAAGCCCATCAACAGCACTTCGGACATCTGCAAGCCAACAGCGAAGGTCGCGATCGACGCAGCCAAATTCAACACCGCGACCGCGACATAGCCCTGTCCGCGGAATGCAGACTGGTCGCGTTTGCTGCGGATTGCGCGCCGGCCCACCCACATTGAGCTGGCTGTGATGACGACGAGGTAGGCTAGAAAAACCGCTGTGCCTTGATTGCCGCGCGAGGCGATGATTGCCGCCATCGGCATTGCAGTGATGACGATGCCCAGCATTGACAGCATATATGCCTTGCCGACGCGCACATGCAGCGGCGAGCCTTTCTTCGCGAATGCGGCCATCCAGAAAGTGATCAGTGCGACCACGCCACAAACGACGTGGACAAACACCAGAGATTGATAGACGTTGTCCATGTGGTTGTTCCTGATGAGATGCGTACAGTCTCCGGATCTGGGGCCATGATCGGCACCTGTCCAAGGTCACCGCGAGGGGGTGAGAAAAGTCACCTTTTCCATTGATCACCTTCCCTCTCAAGATCCGGGCTGCCATGCTGTCAAGCATGAGCAAGACTCACCGCAAGACGTCCAAGCTGCTGCCAGATCAAGGCATGTTCCGCCGCGATCTGTTGTCAGCCTTGAATATCGCCGCATTCATTACCTGGCTTGCGATCTGCTTCGCGGTCCTCGAACCAGCCAAACTGCTGTCACTGGATCTACGGGAATGGACTGGCCTAGCAGGCTGCTGAAATACCTACCGTTTCAAAGTGTTCGCCCTTCACTTCGCGGCTTGAATTCATGCATTCCCAGCCGCGAGAGCGAAAGTGATCATTTTTTAGCCAGAAACCAACGCTTTTCGAGTGATTCCTTCC
>JANOKD010000080.1:0-38316 GCA_031419075.1 Lysobacterales bacterium | reverse complement strand
ATACGGGTATTGCCGGCATCATCTACCCAGCACAGGCTGTGTTTCTGCCACTCGTGGTCGTTGCGATCCGGGAAGTCCTCGTGCGCATGCGCGCCGCGCGATTCCTTGCGGTTTTCGGCAGATACGATCGTCGTCAGCGCTTGGCCCAGCAGATTCTGCAGTTCCATCGTCTCAATCAAATCCGAGTTCCAGATCAAGGAACGGTCGCTGACCTTCACGTCGGCGAATGATGCGTTGATCTCGCGGATTTTGTTCAGACCTTCGGTGAGCGTCTTGCTGGTGCGAAATACCGCGGCATCGTTCTGCATCGTGCGCTGCATCTTGTCGCGGATGACCGAAGTTGGCGTGCTGCCGCTGGCATTGCGCAGTTTGTCGAGATTCGCCAGTGACTTGTCGCAGGCGTCGCCGGCAAGCGTCTTGTGCGACGCGCCCGGCTTGATGGTCGCGGCGCAGCGGTTGGCCACCGCGCGACCGAACACCACCAGATCGAGCAGCGAATTGGAGCCCAGGCGATTCGCCCCGTGCACCGACACGCAGGCCGCTTCGCCGATGGCGTACAGACCCGGCACCACTGCATCGGGATCGCCGTTCTTCAGCTGCACCACTTCGCCGTGATAGTTGGTGGGAATACCGCCCATGTTGTAGTGCACGGTCGGGAGCACCGGGATCGGCTGCTTTTCGACGTCGACATTGGCGAAGATCCGCGCGCTCTCGGCAATACCGGGCAGCTTCTCGTGGATGTCCTTCGGATCGAGATGGGTCAGATCGAGATGGATGTGGTCGGCGTCCGGGCCAACGCCGCGGCCTTCGCGAATTTCGATAGTCATCGAGCGCGAGACCACGTCGCGCGAGGCGAGATCCTTCGCATTCGGCGCGTAGCGCTCCATGAAACGCTCGCCCTTGCTGTTGCGCAGGATGCCGCCTTCGCCGCGCACGCCTTCGGTGATGAGGCAGCCCGCGCCGTAGATGCCGGTCGGATGGAACTGCACGAACTCCATGTCCTGCAGCCCGAGGCCGGCGCGCAGCGCCATGCCGCCGCCGTCGCCGGTGCAGGTGTGCGCGGAGGTTGCGGAGAAATACGCGCGGCCGTAGCCGCCGGTGGCCAGCACCACGCCCTGCGCGCGGAACAGATGCAGGGTGCCTTCGGCCATGTCCAGCGCGAGGACGCCGCGACAGGCGCCCTCTTCGTCCATGATCAGATCGAGCGCGAAGTACTCGATCATGAAGCGCGCGTCGTGCGCCAGCGACTGCTGGTACAGCGTGTGCAGGATCGCGTGGCCAGTACGGTCGGCGGCGGCGCAGGTGCGCTGCGCGGTGCCCTTGCCGTAGTGCGTGGTCATGCCGCCGAACGGACGCTGATAGATCTTGCCGTCTTCAGTACGCGAGAACGGTACGCCCTGATGTTCCAGTTCGATGATCGCCGGAATCGCTTCGCGACACATGTATTCGATCGCGTCCTGATCGCCCAGCCAGTCCGACCCCTTGATGGTGTCGTAAAAATGGAAACGCCAGTCGTCTTCGCCCATGTTGCCGAGCGCAGCTGAGATACCGCCCTGCGCCGCGACCGTATGCGAACGGGTCGGGAAGACCTTGGTGATGCACGCGGTCTGCAGGCCTTTTTGAGCAAGGCCGAACGTCGCGCGCAGCCCGGCGCCGCCGGCGCCGACCACGATCATGTCGTACTTGTGTTCGGTGATTTTATAAGCGGAAGTCATGGCTGCCTTGTTGAGAGCCGTCAGGCGAGAAGCGCGATCCGGCCGATCGCGTAGAGAGAAGCAAGACCGCCCAGCGCACAGGCGAAAGTGACGAGCAGCTGCAGGAAGATTTCCAGAGGCCGGTGGTGGACATAGTCTTCGATCACCACCTGCAGGCCGAGCCGTGAATGCCAAAACAGGCTGATCGCGAACATCGCCAGCGCGATGGCATTCACCGGTTTGGCCAACGCGGCCTGCACTTCAGCGTGATCGGCGCCAACCAGCGCGATCAACATGCCCAGAATCCAAGGCGTGAGCAGCAACAGAGCGATCGCGGTGACGCGCTGCCACCAGAAATGTCCGGTGCCGGATTTCGCCGAGCCCAGACCGCGGGCGCGCCCGATCGGAGTGCGGAAATCACGACCGCGAACGGGAGAGTCGCTCATGCGCCACCCCGCATCGAGAAGAACCAGATCGCCGCAGTAAGCACGAACGTCAGTGCGACCACCACATAGCCGGAGCGGTAGACCTGCGGCAGCTTGTAGCCCCAGCCGGCATCCCACAGCAGATGACGGATACCGTTGAGCAGGTGGTAGACCAATGCGAACGAGAAACCGAACAGCGCCAGTTTGCCGAACGGCGAGGCCAGATAGCCGGCGGCGCGGTCATAAGCATCAGCACCTTGCGCGACCGCGAGCAACCACCAGGTCAGCACGAACGCGCCGAAAGAAAGAACGATGCCGCTGATGCGATGCAGGATCGAAAGTACGCTGGTGATCTGCGGACGGTAAACCTGCAGGTGCGGGGAGAGGGGACGTGCGCGGTTGGTCATTACGGGTTGCGCCCAGGTCGGGAAGGAATGATTGCGTCTAAGAACTGCTGTGATTGAACAAAGTCTGTGATTGAAAAAGTAGGTCAGAAATCGATACAGCGTCCGTTTTTTTCCCAATCACCATAACGGGTCGGGTCAGGGCCATCGCGGCCCCCGATCTCTTTGGCGTCGATGACCGACTCCGGCGCAGAGGGTTTGATCGGCGCCGCTTCAGCAATGGATTCGGGAACGGGAACGGTTTCGCCTATCATGCGCTGCTTCCTCAACTCCGTAGTTTAAGTCCCACCCCCATGCCGGACAACCCGCAACGATCACAGCACCATTGGTTCGGCCTGTCCGACCACTGCCTTGTGGCGATCAGCGGCCGCGATGCGGTCGCGTTCGCGCAGGCCCAGACGATGAACGATGTCACCGTGCTGCGCGACGGAGAATGGCATTGGAACGGTTGGTTGACCGCCAAAGGGCGTGTGATCGCCCTGTTTGCAGTCGTGCGTATCGATGCCGATACGTTGTGGATGGTGCTTCCGGATGCAGATGCGGATGCATTGGCAACGCAACTTCGCCGTTTCGTATTCCGCAGCAAGGTCGCCATCATCGTTCGCGACGATCTGCAGATCACCGGGCGACTGCGCGCATCCGATCTGGCGTCCGGGCATCACTGGGCCGGCGACCCGGTGGATGCGATTGAAATGGACCTCAGCGGCGCCCTTGTCGACGGTCATTTGGGCCGCAGTCTGCGGATCGGGCCCTCGCTCGCCGCCCCAGTGGATGTCACAGCACTCGAAATCTGGCGTCGCATCGACCTCGAACACGGCTGGCCCCGGCTCGATCCGGCTCAATCCGAACAGTGGACCCCCCAGCAGCTGTCTCTGGGCCGTCTGCGCGCCTACAGCGTCAAGAAGGGCTGCTACCCGGGACAGGAAATCGTCGCCCGCACCCACTTTCTGGGCCAGGCCAAGCGTGGCCTTGCGTTGATCCACACTGCAGCGCCGCTGGCTGCAGGCGCCGAACTGCTTTCACAAGATCTAGCGGTGGGCACGGTGGTCAGCGCATGCGGGAAGACAGCACTTGCGGTCCTGCCGCTGTCGCTTGAACAGGATGCGCTGCAGACGAACGAAGGCCCCGCCGCGAACGGCGAGGCCTTGTGGGTGCTGCAGGCATTACGCGACGGCTTGGCGCGCTGAAGGGATCGTTCAGGACAGATTAGAGCGGCTGCCCATCGAGGGCGACCCTTGCGCCGGCTCTTCCTGATCGCGGGTACGCTGCAGTGTCTGCTGTTGGGACTGTGCGATCTGCTGACTGCGGTCTTGCTCTAGAACCTTCGATAAACTTTCGGGTGCGGGCGTCGCGATCAGATCAGCCGATTTTGCGTGAAAGGTCTGATTGGTCGGGTTGTCCTTGTCGCCGACCACGCCGATGATGTTTTCGCCATTCCTGACGTGTTGATTGGCTTGGCTGAGATAAACGCCGCTCACGTCATGGCCGTCCAGTTTGGCATTTTTGTAGCGCTCCAGCAGCCCGGCGGAGACGTTCTCGCCGTTGGCATGACCTTGGCCAATCTGGTTATGCAGCTCATCCACTTTGGTTTTGATTTGCTCGTATCGGGCCTGATCCTTCAGCGAAAGATCCTGCACCGTGACGGATTTGTCTTCGTTACTCATCAGCGTTTTTCTCCACTGGGGGGGGGCTGCCCGCGCGGTCGCCACGGACACCATAGATTGAACGATCAGTCGGTGCGGGCTTCGTGGCGTTGCCACACTCGCCCCGCTTGCTTCAAACCATAGTCCGAATCCGGACCAGGCACAACTCAGCCCGCCAAAGCATCCGCTGCCGCGACGATATCCTGATCCGACGGGATCACCAGAAAGGCCGCCCCGGCCAGCGGGGTAAAGGTATCGGCGCCAACCACCCGGCGCAGCGGTGTAGCCCCGAAGCCACCTTCCACAACGGCCGTGATGACCCCCTCGCCTATGCCAGCGCTGCGGCGGCCCTCGTCGACGACGATGATCCGCCTGGCCTTGGCCGCCTGCGCCTGAATGAACGCGTCGTTGAGCGGCGCGAGCCAGCGCAGATCGACCACGCGGGTCTTCCAGCCGTGCTTGGCCTCGATCGCACGCGCGGCGCGCAGGCTCATCGGCACGCCGTTGCCGAAGCTGAAGATCACCAGGTCGTCACCTTCTCCATAGACCCTGCCCTCGCCCAGCGTCATCGCCTGATCCGGCGCCGGGTACTCGGTCAGCCACAGACCGTCGCCGGGCTCGTACAGATCCTTGGCCATGTACAGGGCGATCGGTTCGAGCAGCGCGCAGACCCGGCCATCCACTTTCGCCAGCGCCATCAGCGTACGCAGCATCGTTGCGGCATCGTCGCCGCGCGACGGACAGCCGACCACAAGACCTGGGATGTCGCGCAAGGCAGTGATCGAGTTGTCGTTGTGGAAATGGCCGCCGAAACCGCGCTGATAGCCCAAGGAAGCGATGCGCATCACCATCGGGTTGCGATATTGACCGTTGCTGAAAAACTGCAGACTGGCGGCCTCGCCACGGATCTGGTCGCAGGCGTTGTGGAAGTACGCGAGGTATTGAATCTCGGGCAGCGGCAGCATGCCCATATTCGCGTAACCCTGCGCCAGACCGAGGATGATGGTTTCGTCCAGCAGCGTATTGAACACGCGTTTGTTGCCGAAGGCTTTGTGCAGGCCTTTGGTGACGGTGTAGACGCCGCCCTTTTGCGCCACATCCTCGCCGAACAGCAGCGTTTCCGGATATTTGCAGAACAGATCGTGCAGCGCCTGATTGATCTGGATCGCGAGGTGTTTGGCCGGCTGTTGCTCCGGCAGTTTCGCTTCGCCGCCGAACACGGCGAGACGCTTGTCTGCGTAATCGGCGCGCTCGGCCTCGGCCTTGACCTTGTCGGCCGTGTACGGCGCCAGCGGACGCATCACCTCTTCCAGCGCAGTCAGGCGCGGGCGGCTGTCGGCATCTTCTGCCGCAGCGAAACACTTCACCCGGGTCGCTTCGTACAGCGCAAGGATCTCGTCTTTCGACATCACCCCGGATTCGAGCGAGATGCCCGCGCTACGTAACAGAGGGTCGCTGGCTTCGACCGCGCACAGCTCTTCGATGTTGCGCCATTCGATTTCAAAATCGGTGCCGGCGTGACCCATGATCCGCATCGTGCGCAGGTGCAGGAAGGTCGGGCGACGCGTGCGGCGACAGTGTTCCACCGCCGCCTGCACTTGGCCGTAACCGGAAGCGAGATCGAGGCCGTCGGCATGGAAATAGTCGAGGTCCGGACGGCTGCGGAAATTGCGCGCCACCCAGCCGTCCGGCGTCTTCACCGAAATGCCGATGCCATTGTCTTCGCACACGTACAGCACCGGCGCCGGCAGCTTCTGATACGCCGTCCACGCAGCGGCGTTGAACGCGGTCTGCGCGGTGGCGTGATTGCTGGACGCATCGCCGAACGAACAGATCGTGATGCTGTCATCCGGAATCGGCAGCGCATGGCCGATGCGGCGCGCATGATCGATCGCCACCGCGGTGCCGAACGCTTTGGGCAGATGCGAGGCGATGGTCGAGGTCTGCGGCAGCACCCACAGCGGTTTGCTGCCCCACACTTTGTGCCGGCCGCCGCTGGCCGGGTCTTCCGCACTGGCCGCGAACGACAGCGCTGAATCCATGATCGGATCCATGCCTGGAATCTTTCGGAACCGCTCGGCCATGAACGCGCCGGAACGATAGTGCAGGAACGCCGGATCGGTGTGGCGGGTCAGCCGCGCGACCATCGCATTGCCTTCGTGGCCGCTGCTGCCGATGGTGTAGAAGACTTTGTTCTGCACGCGCAGTACGCGCGCCATCAAATCGAGATGACGGCTGATGAGCTGCGACTCGAACAGTTCGCGAAACCCCTGCGCGTCGAGCGCGCTGCCCTCCAGAATGGGCTCGCCAGGCGCCGGCTTCGCCTGCGCATGACCGGCCCAGTCGCGCACGAACGTCTGGAAATTCACGTCGCAGATTTCGGCGCGGTTCAAGCCCTTCATGCGGGCGGGAATGGGGTTGGGTACGGCAGCGAACATATGCAAACTCTCCCCTGCCCTCGCGCACGAAGGCCGGTGTTGATGATGCGGAAGTCAGTCGATCTGCGCGGCGCGCATCGGTACGAAACCGGGCTGCGCCTGCACGTGTTTGATCCAACGCTCGATATGCGGATACGCGCCGAGATCGAAACCGCCGTCTTCGGCCACGTGGGTGTACGCGAACAGCGCGATATCGGCGATGGTGTAATGCTCGCAGCCGAACCACGGCAGACGATGCAGATGCCGTTCCATCGCCGCAAGCGCCTCGTTGCCCGATGCCTTCAGCGCATCCAGCGATGCGCGGCGCGGATGATCCGGCGGCAGAAATCTGCGGATGAAGCGCGACACCGCGATGTAGGGCTCGTGGCTGTACTGCTCAAAAAACATCCACTGCAGCGTCTTCGCGCGCTGCCAGGCGTCGTCGGGCAGCAGCGACGTTCCCTGCGCCAGGTAATTGAGAATAGCGTTCGACTCGGACATCGTGCGGCCGTCATCGAGCTTGAGTACCGGCACCTTGCCGCGGTCATTCATCGCCAGAAATTCCGGCGACAGATTCTCGCCGCGGGTGATGTCGATGTCTTCCCACACGTACTCGCGCCCCAGCTGTGCCATCAACAGCTGCAGTTTGTAGCAGTTGCCGGAGCTGGACATGCCGTAGAGCGTGATCATGATGACGCCCCCGCGCGTCGCGCACGCCATTCCTCACGGGTTTGACCCCAGATGTCGATCGCGTGCATGTCCAGCGGTGGCGGCAGCGTGACCGGGCCACAATTGCGCGAGCCCAGACGCTGCGCGACTTTCTGCGAAGCGGAATTCTCAGGCGAAATGCAGTGAATCACCTCAGTCCAACCCAACGTGTCGAACGCCCAGTCGATCGCCGCGACGCAGGCTTCGGTGCAGTAGCCTTTGCCGTGCGCATCCTGATGAAAGGAATAGCCAACTTCGGTGCCGGGCCAGCCGTCCGGGCGCCATGGCCCGGCCTGTCCGATCCACAGCCCGCTGTTTTTTTCGATGACCGAAAACATCGCAAACCCCTGCAGTGCCCAAGCGCCCGGCATCTGCAGGAACCGACGCCAGGCATCGCCTCGCGCGTGCGGGCCGCCGATCATCCGCGACGACTCGTGGGCGAAAAATTCGGCGTAACGATCGAAATCTTCCATCTGCGGCACACGCAGGATCAGGCGTTCGGTTTCGAGCTGGATCTGCGCGGTGGACATCGTTATGTGAGCCCTGTCAGGACATCAGCGAGATCGGAAATTCAGCGGTCATCCTGAGCGCCGCGAGGGACCTGTTTTTTTGGCTTTGACAAAAGCAGGTCCCCTCGCGCCGCTCGGGATGACAGAAGCCATAAGGCGCCGGGCTTATCGTTGAATCAGAACGCGTTGATGCCCGTCAGCTCGCGGCCGACCACCAGCTGATGCACCGTCTCGGTGCCTTCATAGGTGATGACAGATTCGAGGTTCAGCGCGTGACGGATCGGGCAGTGTTCGGTGGTAATGCCGGCGCCGCCGAGGATGTCGCGCGCTTCGCGGGCGATATCGATGGCCATGCGCACGTTGTTCCACTTCGCCAGACTGACCTGGGTGGGGTGCATGTTGCCGGCGTCCTTCAAACGTCCCAACTGCAGCGACAGCAGCTGCGCCATCGTGATGCGACGGGCCATATCAGACAGTTTGAGCTGCACGGCCTGATTGGCGGTGAGCGGCCGATCGAACAGCATCCGGTCTTTGCCGTAGCGCAGCGCTTCGTCAAGGCAGGCGATGGCGGCGCCGATCGGGCCCCAGGTGATGCCGTAGCGAGCCTGGGTCAGGCAGCCCAGCGGGCCCTTCAGGCCTTTCACGTTCGGCAGACGGCTGCTGTCGGGAACACGCACGTTGTCGAAGAACAGCGCGCTGGTCACCGAGGCGCGCAGGCTCATCTTGTGTTTGATCTCCTGCGCGGTGAAGCCGGGCATGTCCTTTTCGATCAGGAACCCCTGGATGCCGTCGTCGGTCATCGCCCAGACAACCGCCACATCGGCAAGATTGCCGTTGGTGATCCACATCTTCGAGCCACTAATGAGCCAGTCACTGCCGTCGCGCTTGGCGTGGGTTTTCATATTGGCCGGGTCGGAGCCGCCGTGCGGTTCGGTCAGGCCGAAGCAGCCGATCTTTTTGCCTGCCGCCATGTCCCGCAGCCAGCGCTCGCGCTGGTCTTCCGAACCGAAGGCGTAAATCGGGTACATGCAGAGCGACGACTGCACGCTGACGAAACTGCGAATGGCTGAATCACCGCGCTCCAGTTCCTGGCAAATCAGTCCGTAGCTGACCGAGTTGAGACCAGCGCAGCCGTATTGTTCGGGCAACGAAGAGCCCAGCAGGCCCAGTTCGGCGATCTCAGCGACCAGCTCGCGCGGGAAGCGGCCTTCATCGAAGGCCTTGCCGATGATCGGCAGCACCCGTTCGTCGGTGAAGCGGGCCACGGTGTCCTGCACCGCACGTTCTTCTTCGCTCAGCAGCGAACGGATGTCGTAGAGATCGTAGGGATTCAGGGCCATGTCGGAACCGATGGTGGGGAGTTAGCCCCCTATTATATCGGTGCGGCATCCGGCCCAACACCCCGCATCGCGTCGATCGGAAAAGAAAGACGGGACCGGATCGCTCCGGCCCCGTCCCGATCGCGACACGCCGAGGGACGGGTCACGAAGCGCCGGCAGGCTGCGGCTTGTTGCGCGATCAGCCACGCCCGCCATCGCGGGCGGAGGCGACCTGAGTCACCACCTGTCCATCGATCACCGGCAAGCGTGCGCCCGGCTTGTCGTCCATCCGCAGCTGCTGCTCTTGGCCCTTATACCGGTAAGTCACGTCATAGCCGATCACTGTCTTCTCGCTGCCCAGCGGAATCCGGCTGCCCGGCTTGCGGTCGGTGCGCATCGTGTCGGTCGTTCCGTCCGGATTGCGGTAAATGACGTTCCAGGCCACGGTGCGGCTGCTGCTGGTGGCTTCCGACACCGTGCGGCACTGACGCTCGGTCCGGCTCACCACTTTGCCGCCCACATGATTGCGGTCCACCCGATTGCCGATGTAACCGCCCGCAGCGGCACCCGCGGCGGTCGCGGCCTTGCGGCCGTTGCCGTCGCCGACCTGATTACCGACCAGCCCGCCGATCAGCACCCCGGCGACCGTACCTCCGACGTTGCCGTCGCGTTCCGCCAAGCGATCCTGCACGACCACATCGTTGCAGACCTCGCGCGGCGCGCTGCCGGTGACGGTTTCGCGCACCGGCTCAGTGCCGATCACCGTGGCGTACATTGGCTCAGTCTTGGTCAAAGGCTCCACCGCAATCACGTCGGCATATTCCAGCCTGCCGCCGGCCGGGATGCTGCCATCGTCGATACGGCGATCTTCGATACGCCGATCGTCGGCGATCATGCTGCTGGAGGAAGACGGCTGCGCGAGATCGGATTCGGACCCCAGCACATCGGTCTGTCTGGGACTGTTATTGATGTAAGCCGCCGTCGCCACGCCACCGACCAGCAATGAAGCGATTGCGATGACCAAGGTGTTGTTGTTCATGTCGAAATCTCCGTTGGAGGAATATCCGCTGTCGGTGCGGATTGCAGCATCGGCTCGCTGAACCCGGCCCCAGTCCGGCTGTTTAAGCATGACGAAACCCTGAACCGTGGCCCGAAAATACTTCACTGCGTGCTAGCGTTCTCACTTTGTCACCGTCGGAGTTATCGTCATGGCCAATCCGCTTATCTCCCCCATCCTTGGTTTTTTGGGGCGGCTCAGTTTTCCGCGATTGTTCGTGTTGGCTGCGTCGCTGTGGGCACTGGACATGGTGATCCCTGACTTCATTCCGTTCATCGACGAACTGCTGCTGGGCATCGGCACCTTGCTGCTGGCGAGTTTCCGCAAGCGCAAAACACCGGAAGTACAGGGACAGCAAAAACCGCCGATCGAAGGCGAGCGCATCAACTGAGGCGCTCGCAGCATGCTGGTCGACAGTCATTCGCATCTCGACGCATCCGAGTTCGATCCGGATCGCTGGCAAGTGCTTGCCCGTGCGCGCGCTGCCGGAGTCATGCGGCAGATCGTGCCGGCGGTGAGCGCTGCCGGATGGGAGAAGCTGCGCGCACTCTGCATCGCAGAATCGGGGCTGTATCCCGCCTACGGTCTGCACCCGATGTTTCTAACCGAACACAGGCCTGAGCACTTGCCGTTACTTCGCGAATGGATCGAACGCGAGCGCCCGGTGGCGGTGGGCGAATGCGGCCTGGATTTCTTCGTCGAAGGACTCGACGCCGAACAGCAGTCGCTGTATTTCGACGGCCAGCTGCGTCTCGCCCGTGACTTTGAACTGCCGGTGATCGTGCATGCGCGGCGCGCGGTGGACGCGGTGATCGCCGCGATCCGTCGCTTCGGACCACTCCGCGGCGTGGTCCACAGTTTTCCCGGCAGCGCCGATCAGGCCAAGCGGCTGTACGAGCTCGGATTCCTGGTTGGACTGGGCGGCCCGGTGACTTATGAACGCGCGAACCGGCTGCGTACGCTCGCCGCGACCCTGCCAATCGAATGCCTGCTGCTGGAAACCGACGCCCCCGACCAGCCCGACAGCGGTCATCGCGGACAGCGCAACGAACCGGCGCGGTTGACCACCGTCCGCGACACCATCGCCGCACTGCGCGGCGTTCAGCCGGATGTGCTGGCGCGTGCGACCACCGAGAACGCCGAGCGGCTGTTCGGGCTGACGACTGCATAGGGTGCGCCCTGGCGCACCGGCTTTTCGCAATGGACACAAAGCGGTGCGCCAAGGCGCACCCTATGCGGGTTTCGGCTTGAGCAGCATGTCCAACGCTTTCCCCGCCGCCACGAACGCGAACGCACCGGTGATGTGGGTGGCGGCGCCGAGGCCCGCGCCGCAGTCGAGTTTCAGCGCGGCATCGGGGCCCACTTTCGGGCGCAGGCCGCAGACGGTGCCGTCGGCCTGCGGGTACTGCACGTTTTCCAGTGAGTAGATCGCCGGCACGCTGAAGTAGCGCTTCGGGCCCTTCGGGAAATTGAATTCACCGCGCAGCTTCCTGCGGATCAATGCGAGCATCGCGTCGTGTTCGGTGCGCGAGAGGTCGCGTACCCGCACCAAGGTCGGGTCGAGTCGGCCGCCGGCGGCGCCGACGGTGATGATCGGAAGCTTGCGGCGGCGACACCACGCGATGGCTTCGACCTTGGTGCGAAAGCTGTCGCAGGCGTCGATCACCAGGTCGTAGCCGCGGCCAAGCAGGTCTTCGAGGTTTGAAGGCGTGAGGAAGCTCGCCACCACCTCCACCGCCATCGCCGGGTTGATCGCGCGGCAGCGTTCGGCCATGACCTCGGCCTTGCCGCGGCCGTATTGACCGGCCAGCGCCGGCAGCTGCCGGTTGGTGTTGGAGACGCACAGATCATCCGCGTCGATCAGGGTCAGCCGGCCCACGCCGCTGCGTGCCAGGGCCTCGACCAGCCAGGAGCCCACTCCGCCCAGGCCGACCACAGCCACGTGGCTGCGCGAAAAACGTGCGAGAGCGCCCGCGCCGTATAGACGGTCGATCCCGCCGAATCGTTCGGTCCAGCTGTCGTCAAGCGCGCTCTGTGTCATCTCGACAGTTTAACGGAGCCGCCGCCGCGCCCGGCGATGGCAGGACCTGCAACCATGAGCATCCCGCGCCACCAGCATTCCGCAGCGCACGTGCTATGTTTTCCGCCGAACCATGTCCGCCTCACTATTTCAGCCGCACACTCAGGGAACCCACTGCATGTCGACCCCGCCCGAACAAGCCCGCCCCAAATCCTCTGCTTTCGGACGCTATTTCTTCGTGTTCCTGCTGGGCCTCGCGATTGGTGCCATCGGTCTGATGATGGCGCTCAACGCCTGGAACGCACGCAAAGACCATTTCCACGACAGCGTCATGCATGTGCAGGACTGGCATCTCAAACAGTTGGGCACGAAGGCTACCGAAAACCGCTGCAACGCCACCGACATCATTCCGCACCTCAAAGCCCTGCGCACGATGTCCGATGATCTGGAGCGCGCCTTCCCTGATCTGAGCGACGATGAACGCTTCGCCAAGCAGGCCAGCGGCATGCGCGCCACGCTCGATACCGCGCTGTCGGCACCGCCGATCAACTGCGAAGGCGTCAACGCGGTCGCGGCCAAGATCGGCGAAAGCTGCAAGGGCTGCCATCAGGATTTCCGCTGAGTCGATGCCTGCACGAAACCAACGGCCCCGTCGCAGGCGGGGCCGTTCTTGCTTGCGGCCGCGGAACATGACGTACAGCCCCGGTCATTGCTGCACAGCAACATGCACTGGGCCGAATGGCCACTTATGATCGGGGTCGCCCGCATCCGCAGGCATTTAAATGACTCCGGGGGCAACCGAATGAAATTCAACGTCATCAGTACGATCGGCGCCACAACAGTACTTGCCGCTGCGATCGCCAGCGTGTTCGCTGCAGCGGAAGCGGCACCCAAAACCGAAAGCCTCAATCCGCTCCGCGTCGGAATGATGGCGCTGGGCGACGGCAACGTCGAAGTCACGGTCACCAACACCAGCCGTAAGACTGCGCGCATCCCCAAATGGCAACTGCCGTCGGTGGTGGCCGAGTCCAACCTGTTCGCGATCAGCCGCGATGGCGAAGAAGTCCGTTATGAGGGCCGCATGATCAAACGTGGCGTGCCTTCAGCCGCCGACTTCGCTATCCTGCGTCCCGGGCAGAGCTATCGCACGGTGGTCGATCTCGGCAACGCCTACGACATGTCCAGCGCGGGTAACTACATCGTCACGTTCGCCGCACCACTGCAATACGCCTCGATGTCCGGCGGCGCCCGACTGAAGCAATCGAACGGCCTGCCGATGGTTGCGCAGGGCGCGCCGATCCAACTGTGGATCGATCAGAACACTGCGGTGAGCGCAAAAGTCCGCGTGACCGCAAGGGCGAAGCCGACCAAGCCCGGTTCCGGCGGTTCGGTCGTCAACGGCGTGAGCTACGTCGGCTGTTCCAGCACCCAGATCAGCGGGGCCGGCGCTGCCGTCAACTCGGCCCGGACCTATTCCGAAAACAGCAAAGGCTACCTCAACAGCGGAGCCACTGGTCCTCGTTACACCACTTGGTTCGGCGCCTACACATCAAGCCGCTACAGCACTGCCAAGCAGCACTTTGCGGACATCGACACCGCAATGGACCAGAGCGGCGGACAGATCAAGATCAACTGCGGCTGCAGCCAGAGTGCCTATGCCTACGTCTACCCGACGCGGCCTTACGAGATCTTCGTCTGCCGTGCATTCTGGAGCGCGCCGAACACCGGCACCGACTCCAGGGCCGGCACCCTGATCCACGAAATGAGCCACTTCAACGTCGTGGCGGGTACCGACGACGTGGTCTATGGCCAGACCGGCGCCAAGAGCCTGGCGATCAGCGACCCGAACGGGGCACTGAACAACGCCGACAGCCACGAGTACTTCGCCGAAAACACTCCGGCTCAGAACTGAGGCTCAGGTTACAGGCACTTCAAAACGGTCCGCTTCGGCGGGCCGTTTTTTTGCCGGTGCGCAACCAGCTCACCCGTTTGCTGAACGGACCGGGCCGTGTACGCACCGCATCGGCACCGATATGATATGGGTCTGCCCAGCGCGCCTTCGTTAGCACAGGAACTATCAAGATGACCACGAAACTTTCGAACACCCTCGGCGCCGGGCTCGCATTGGCCGCCATCGCCGCCGGCGCAATCACCATCGCCACCGCCGCGCCGCCGATCAAATCATTCAACCCGCTGCGCGTCAGCGTGATTGCGCTGGGCAACGACAGCGTGGAAGTCACGCTCACCAACACCAGCCGCAAAACGCTGCGTATTCCCAAATGGCAGCTGCCTTCTGAAGTGCAGCGCTCCAATCTGTTCCGCATCACTCACGATGGTCAGGAAGTCGGCTTCGAAGGTGCGATGGTCAAACGCGGCGTCCCCACCGCCGATGATTTCGCAGTCCTCCGCCCGGGCCGCAGCTACCGCAGCGCGGTCGCACTGGGCACCGCCTACGACCTGTCGAAAGCGGGTCAGTACACTGTGACTTACGCGGCACCGCTGCAGTACGCATCGCTGTCAGGCCGGGTCCGTCTGCAGCAGGACAATGGTTCGCCGATGGTCGCCCAGGCAGCACCGATCCAGATCGTACTGGACCAGCCCGCTACCTTGCCCAGCGGCGGCCGCCTCAGTCCCGTGCTGCCGGGCAACCCGGTGTTGTCTGATGTCCTTGGCGTCACCTATGTAGGCTGCACTGCCAACCAGATTCAACTCAACAATCAGGCGATGCTGAGCGCACGCACCTATACCGAAAACGCCAAGGGTTATCTCAACAGCAATATCACCGGCGCGCGCTACACGACCTGGTTCGGCGCCTACACCAGCAGCCGCTACACCACCGCACAGCAGCACTTCGATAAGATCGACCAGGCGATGGACAGGACCGGCGGTGAGGTGAAGATCAACTGCGGATGCACGGAAAACTATTACGCTTACGTGTTCAAGAACGATCACTACCAAATCTACGTGTGCAATGCGTATTGGGCTGCGCCCCTGATCGGCACGGACTCAAAGGCGGGTACGCTGATCCACGAAATGAGCCATTTCACCATCGTCACCGACACCGACGACCACGCCTATGGGCAGAGCGCTGCGAGCAACCTCGCCAACACCAATCCTACCCTGGCGCTGGACAACGCCGACAGCCACGAATATTTTTCCGAGAACACGCCGGTGCAGAACTAACGGCGCCGGCTCTCATTAGATCGTTTCGACGGCCCGCTTCGGCGGGCCGTCTTCGTTCAGGCGCCCCCCGAGCATCGCCGCGACGGGCATGCCATCATGCCGCGCACGCGTCATTGTCCACGCGGTGGAAATATCAATGGATCAGCAAGTCCTGCTCTACATTCTCGCCGGCGCGCTGATGGTCATCGGTTTGCTAGGCGTGATTCTGCCTGCATTGCCCGGGCTGCCGCTGGTGTTCGGCGGCATGCTGCTTGCTGCCTGGGTCGACGGCTTCGAGCGGATCGGCGTATGGACGCTGGTGATCCTGGGCATGCTGACGCTGCTGTCGCTGCTGATCGACATCGTCGCCACTGCGATGGGCGCCAAGCGGGTCGGCGCCAGCCGCTTGGCGCTTGTCGGAGCGATGCTCGGCACTGTCGTCGGACTGTTCTTCGGCATCGTCGGTGTGTTCATCGCGCCCTTCATCGGCGCAGTGCTCGGCGAACTGCTGCATCGACGCAAGCTGGAACGCAGCGATGTCGGCCACGCCGCGAAAGTGGGTCTCGGCACCTGGTTCGGCATCCTGCTGGGTGTGGTGTCTAAACTCGCGCTGGCGTTCGGCATGTTTGGTCTGTTTTTCTTCGCGTGGTACTTCTGATCGCATGACGGCATCCGCTTTTTCCATTCATCGCCTGATCGCAATCGCACTGCTCTGTCTGCTGTGGTTAGGCACGCCGGTGCATGCACAGTCCAGCAGCATTGCTGATGTCATCAGCGCACCTCGCGCCGCAGCCGAAGCACCCGCATCCGAAGCACCAGCCACTCCTGCGCGCAGCCGCTGCGATGCGGGTCATCTCCGCGAGTGCGTCGATACGATGATCGACAACGCCAACGACGCGCTCGTCCGGCTGCTCGAATGCGTGCCACAGCTGATTCTGGCGCTGCTGGTGCTGTTGTTCGCAAGCTGGATCTCGCGCTTCATCGCCAATCGCCTGCATCTGATCAAGGTGCGCTCGCAAAATCCGTACATGAGCGGCCTGGTCCGCACCATCGTGCGCACCGCGATCATGTTGATCGCAGTCTTGATCGCACTGGATCTGATCGGTTTGACCTCAGTCGTCGGCGCCGTGCTCGGCTCCGCCGGTGTCGTCGGTCTGGTCCTGGGTTTCGCCTTCCGCGAGATCGCCGAAAACTATATCGCCGGCATTCTGCTCAGCGTGCGCCGCCCGTTCGAACCCGGCGACCATGTCGTGATCGAGAACCGCGAGGGCAAAGTGATCTCGCTCAATTCGCGCGCGACCGTGCTGATGACTATGGACGGCAGCCATCTGCAGTTGCCCAACAGCCTCGTATTCAAATCGATCGTGCTCAATTACAGCAAGAATCCGAAACGTCGCTTCGATTTCGCGATGCTGATCGACGGCAGTCAATCGATCCGCGAATCGCAGACGCTGGCGATGGCCGCGATCGCGCAGATCGATGGCGTGCTCGACGATCCGGCGCCGGCATGGACCGTCGTGGAATTCGGCGCGGCTGGCATCCAGCTGCGTTTTTACGGCTGGATCGATCAAGACAACAGCGACCTGGGCAAGGTGCGCAGCGAAGCGATCCGCCGGGTCAAAGCTGCATTCACCGACGCCGGCATCGAAGCGCCGCGCACGCTGTATCACATCGTCACTTCGCAGCAACGCGATGCGCAGGAGGTCGAAGCGATGACCGAAACTTTGCACAACGGTGTCGATACGTCGGTCAACCGTGAGATCGACGTGCAGCTGGCCGAAGCGCGCGCCGACGATCCAGGAGTGAATCTGCTGCAGCCTGAAGGCAAGCCGCGCCGCTGAATGCGTTCTGCATGGTGGATCGTGCGTATTCCAGCAAATCAAGCGGTTAGCCGACGATTCATCGGCATCGACTAGGGTTGGCGAACGGAGCGTCGTGCTCCTCCCGATCTTTTGGAGGTCGATATGAAAATGCATCTCTTCACCACTGCGCTGGCGCTGTCCATGCTCACGCTTGCAGGCTGTGCCAGCACGTCGTCCGGCGGCTACAGCGGCGGCAACGGATACGGTTCATCGCAGACGTCCTGCTACGACTGCGGCACGGTGAGCCGGATCGAACAGGGCAACGGCAGCCGTGTTCCCAACGCAACGGGCGCAGTCATCGGCGGCATTGTCGGCGCTGTCGCCGGCCGCGAGATCGCCAAGGACCGCACCGACAGCGAAGGCCGCAGGAACACTGCAACCGCGGCGGGCGCGGTCGCGGGTGCAGTCGCAGGCAATGCGATCCAGAATCGCGCCGGCATGGGCTACAACATTTTCGTGCGCATGAGCGACGGCCGCGAAACCGTGGTGTCGCAGGATGATCTGAACGGCATCCGTGAAGGGTCCAGCGTCCGCGTGGTAAACGGTCGCGCTACGCTGCGCTGATCGTTACACCAGCGCCGACCCAACGAAAGCCCGCACTGGTTGCGGGCTTTCGTTTTGACAGCAGTCTGTTCGGACCGCTTACTCCACCACCACCGGAATCTTCCCGATCCTCGCCTGCCATTCGCGCGGGCCGGTCTTGTGCACCGATTCGCCGCTGGAATCCACCGCAACCGTCACCGGCATATCTTCAACGGTGAATTCGTAGATCGCTTCCATGCCGAGATCGGCGAAACCCACGACGCGCGAAGCTTTGATCGCTTTGGACACCAGATACGCGGCGCCGCCGACGGCCATCAGATAGACGGATTTGTGTTTCCTGATCGCATCGATACCGGCGGGGCCGCGTTCGGCCTTGCCGACCATGCCCAGCAGCCCGGTCTGCGCCAGCACCTGTTCGGTGAACTTGTCCATGCGTGTGGCGGTGGTGGGGCCGGCGGGGCCGACCACTTCATCGCGCACCGGATCGACCGGGCCGACGTAATAAATGAAGCGGCCCTTGAAGTCCACCGGCAGCGGCTCGCCCTTGTTGAGCATGTCGACTATGCGCTTGTGCGCGGCGTCGCGGCCGGTCAGCAGTTTGCCGTTGAGCAGCAGCACCTCCCCGGGCTTCCAGCTGAGCACGTCTGCGGGCGTGACCGTATCCAGATTCACCCGGCGACCCTTGCTGGCGTCGTAAGTGAGTTCCGGCCAATCGGCCAACGACGGCGGGTCCAGCATCACCGGGCCGCTGCCGTCCAGGGTGAAATGCGCGTGGCGGGTGGCGGCGCAGTTCGGAATCAGCGCGACGGGTAGATTGGCGGCGTGGGTCGGGTAGTCCTTGACCTTGATGTCGAGCACCGTGGTCAGCCCGCCCAGACCCTGCGCGCCGATGCCCAGCGCGTTGACCTTTTCGTACAGCTCAAGCCGCAGCTCTTCGGCGCGATTGCTTGCGCCGCGCGCCTGCAGGTCGGTGATATCGATCGGCTCCATCAACGCTTCTTTCGCCAGCAGCATCGCTTTCTCGGCAGTGCCGCCGATGCCGATGCCCAGCATGCCGGGCGGGCACCAGCCGGCGCCCATCGTCGGCACGGTCTTGAGCACCCAATCGACGATGGAGTCGGACGGATTGAGCATCGCGAACTTCGACTTAGCCTCAGAGCCGCCACCCTTCGCAGCGACGATCACGTCGACCGTATTGCCCGGAACAACCTTCACGTTGACCACGCCGGGCGTGTTGTCTTTGGTGTTGATGCGCTTGCCGGCGGGATCGGCCAACACAGACGCCCGCAGCTTGTTATCAGGATGGTGATAAGCGCGCCGCACGCCTTCATGCACCATGTCTTCAACGCCCATCGTGGCGTCGTCCCAACGCACGTCCATGCCGATCTCAAGAAAGACCGTGACGATGCCGGTGTCCTGACAGATCGGGCGATGGCCCTCGGCGCACATCCGCGAGTTGATCAGAATCTGCGCGATCGCGTCTTTGGCCGCCGCGGATTCCTCGCGTTCGTAGGCTGCGGCCAGGCTTTTGATGTAATCGACCGGATGGTAATAGCTGATGTACTGCAGGCCGTCGGCGATGGACTGGATCAGATCTTCCTGTTTGATCGAGACCGGGCGACGATCGGTGGGCATGACGGAGGGCGTCGAGGAAGTGGACACGGCGGCGGCCAGTCTGGAAAACCGCGATTTTAGCAAGGCAGGCGCCCTGCCCCGCGGATTTATCCAGTCAACCTGCACATGATCCAGATGCGCATCCGGCTCGTCGGCTAATATATCGGCCACATTCCGCTGCAATTCCAACGCATGGCTTCCCCCTACGGCACCGAAACTGTGCTGGACGTCCGTCACTGGACAGACAATTACTTCAGTTTCACCACCACCCGCGACGACGGTTTCCGCTTCGACAACGGCCAGTTCGTGATGATCGGCTTGGATGTGCCGCAGCCAGACGGCTCCAGCAAGCCGCTGATGCGCGCGTATTCCATCGCCAGCGCCAACTGGGAAGAGCAGCTGGAATTCTTCAGCATCAAGGTGCAGAACGGGCCGCTCACCTCCCGGCTGCAGCACATCAAACCCGGCGATTCGATTCTGATCGGGCGCAAACCCACCGGCACGCTGCTGATTTCCGACCTGCATCCGGGACGCAATCTGTATCTGCTGGCGACCGGTACCGGCTTCGCGCCGTGGATGAGCGTGGTCAAAGATCCGGCAACCTACGAGCGCTTCGAGCGGGTGATTCTCTGCCACGGCGTGCGCAGCGAACAGGATCTGGCCTATCGCGACTACATCGTCAATGAACTGCCGCGTCACGAGTTTCTGGGCGACGAGATCAGCGCCAAACTGCGGTACTACCCCGCAGTGAGCCGCGAGGATTTCTATTGGCACGGCCGCCTGCAGCGCGGCCGCATCACCGACCTGCTGGACAGCGGGCGCGTGGCCGCTGATCTGGGCATCGAACCGCTGGATGCGAAGCACGACCGCGCGATGATCTGCGGCAGCCCGCAGATGCTGGCCGACTTCCGTGGGGTGCTCGATCGCCGCGGCTTCACCGCCTCGCCGCGTATCGGGACTGCGGGTGAATATGTGTTCGAGCGGGCTTTCGTCGAGAAATAACTGATCACCGACACATTGCCTCCAGATGCAGGCTCTTCTCGTACCCATCCTTGATGACCTGTCTGGAGAAAACGATGCGCCTTCCACTCGCCGCCGCACTCGCGCTGCTCCTCACCTTGTGTGGATGCGTGCCCCCCAGCGACCCAGGCAAGCCCATTCCAACGCTGTTGATGCCTGCGCAGCAGCCGGCGCAGCGACTGGTGGTGGTGCTGCCGGGACGCGCGGACGATCTTGATGCCCTGCGCTTCAGCGGCATGACCGAAGCGATCCAGACCGCGTGGCCTGACGCTGATGTGCTGTTGGCCGAAGTCACGCTGGGCTATTACATGCAGGGCCGTGCGGCCGAGCGTCTGCATACCGAAGTGATTGCACCGGCGCGCCAGCGCGGCGGATATCGCGAGGTCTGGCTGGCCGGCGCATCAATGGGCGGCATGGGCGTATTGATGTACGACCGCCTGCACCCGGGCGAGATGGACGGACTGGTGCTGCTGGCACCGTATCTGGGCGACGCCAAACAGCTGCGCGAGATCAGCGACGCCGGCGGTGTGGCGCAGTGGGATGCTGGTGCGTCGCAGGAGATGGCGCCCGATAACTGGCAGCACGAACTGTGGCGCCATATCCAGCGTCTCTCGCGCAATCCGGACGAAGCGCGCCGGGTCTGGCTGGCGTACGGCGATCGCGACCGGCTGCGCAAGGCGATGCCGCTGTTGATCCCGGCGCTGCAGCAGGATCAGGTGCTGGTGCGTGAAGGCGGACACACCTGGACGGTGTGGAGCCCCGCGATGGGTGAGGTGTTGCGGCAGGCTGACGCTAAACGGGATTGATCCAAGATCTGATTGAAGATGTCATCCGAACGAGGGCGAAGCCCGAGGAGGGATCTGCTTGTAGTCGGCATGTCACAACAACAGATCCCTCCACCCGCTACGCGGGCGCTCGGGATGACAAATAGATTGCCCGTATGCGGTTGGGGAACATTTTAAACACGCTCTGAAGCGGGCTGAAGCCCCCTCTACCATCCGCTCTATTCGCCGTAATGCAGCCAGATCCGTGCGCGCGCTTCGTTGTCGAACACGCGGCATTCGTAACCCTGTTCGCGTCCCATGATCTCGCCCACTTCCATGCGGCTGATCGCGGTGCCGCGGGCGTCGACATAGGCGACACGCACATCGGCGAAGCCCCGCCCCTCGACCGAAACGAACAGCTTGCGCAGCTGTTCTTCCGGCGGCACCACGCCGTAGCTGTGATCGATCACCAACAGCCGGCGCAGACCGGTGCGCTGGAGCTCCGCTCCGATCTCCATGAACATCGCAATCAGCGCATCGATACTGTCGATCGAGCCGGTGACATTGGCCACCAGTCCGCTGCTTTCGGTGGTGAACGTCAGCTGGAAAGCAGGTGTGTGTGGATCATGCTTCTGCGAATCATGTTCTGGCGCCATCGCGGCCTCATCCTTGTGTGCCGGGCTCAGCCCAGTGCGGCTTCGATATCCTTGGTCATCGATTCCGGAGTATCGGTCGGCGCATAGCGCTTGATCACCTTGCCGTCGCGGCCGACCAGAAACTTGCTGAAGTTCCATTTGATCGCACCGATACCCAACAGGCCGCTTTTTTCGTCCTTCAGCCACTGCCACAGCGGGTGCGCTTTGCCGCCGTTGACATCGACTTTGGCGAACATCGGAAAATCCACGTCGTAGGTCAGCGTGCAGAAGTTTTTGATTTCTGCTTCATTGCCCGGCTCCTGGCTACCAAACTGGTCACAGGGAAAACCCAGCACCATCAGACCGCGGTCGTTGTACTGCTCCCACAGCTTTTGCATACCGGTGTACTGCGGCGTGAACCCGCATTTCGATGCCACATTGACTATCAGCAACACCTTGCCGCTGTAGTCGGAAAACGCCTTGTCGTGGCCGTCGATATCGATGGCGGAAAAATCGTAAGCGGTGGTCATGACGAACTCCTGTCGGGCAGCGCACATCGGGATATTGGCTAGTGTAGGACATGCGCCACGTCACCGAAACGTCATCTCGGCTGCCTACTGTGAGGTTACCTCCAACTTGGACCGCCACTGATGACACTGCGCTTGATCGCCGCCGCGACAATCCTGGCCGCATCCCTGCCTGCCGTTGCTGCGCAATGGACGCTCGTCGACGCCATGCCGATCTCAGGTAACAGCACCGACCGCATCAAATCGCCCACACCCGCCGCCAACGTCAATCGGCTGGGGTTTTTCTCCGACCTGAGCTTCGAACCGGCGACCCACACCTGGTTCGCGCTGTCCGACCGCGGCCCTGGCGGCGGTGTGATCGGTTACGCCACCCGGGTGCAGCAGATGTGGGTTCCAATCCACCCCATCACCGGCGAGCTGCTGGCCAAACCCATCGTGCTGCGCACGATTCTGTTTACTGATCGCAACGGCCAGCCGTTCAACGGCCTCAATCCGACCCTGCTCAACGGCAGCCCATTGACGCTGGGCCGCAGTTTCGATCCGGAAGGCTTCGCGATCGGCCGCAACGGTCATTTTTTCGTTGCCGATGAATACGGCCCCAGCCTGTACGAATTCGACCGTCGCGGCCGTTTCCTGCGGGCATTCGACATCCCGCAGAATCTTCGCCCTGTGCAAGCGGACGGACAGGCGAATTTCAGCGACGGCCGACCGACGATTGTGTCCGGGCGCCAGGACAACCGCGGCTTCGAGGGCCTGACCCTCAACCCGTCGGGAACGCGGCTGTACGCCGTGATGCAGGATCCGATGGTCAATGAGGGCGACCGCAACGACGGCCGCCGCAGCCGCTGGGTGCGTATCGTCGAATTCGATGTCCGCAGCGGCGCCGGTCTCGCGCAGTACGCGTATCCGCTCGAAAGCATCGATACGCTCAACGCCATCGACCCGAGCACGACCGACGATTTTTCCGCCACCAATCAAGGCCGCAGTATCGGCCTGAGCGCGATCACGGCAGTGTCGGATCACGAGTTCCTGGTGCTGGAGCGAGACAACCGCGGGCTCGGTGTGGAGACGACTGCGACACCGCTGCACAAGCGCGTGTATCGCATCGACCTGCGCGGCGCCAGCGACATCCGCAATGTCTCGCTCGCAGGCAGCAATGCCCTGCCCGCTGGAGTCGTGCCGGTGGCCAAGCAGCCGGAAGTCGATCTGCTGGCAGCGCTGCGCTCGGTGGATTCCGATATTCCAGAAAAACTCGAAGGCCTCGCTATCGGCCCGCGATTGCTCACCGGCGGCCGCGCAGTGCTGATCGGCAGCGACAATGATTACAGCGTGACCCAGAGCGGTGCCGGCGAGCAGTTCGATGTCTGCGTGAATACCGACACGAACGCTCGCCAACAGGTGCCACTGGACAGCGGCTGCCCGGCAGGCACTGCGCTGATTCCGGGCTATCTGTTTTCGTTCCGGCTGCGCTGAACACACTGCGCTTGACGCACGACGGGCGCGGCCTATTCCGCGCCCGTCGATTGCCGCAGGTCTGGATCGTCAGTTCGATGCGCTTTGCGGCGTTTCGAAGCGCAGCGGCTCAGCGAAAGGCTTGATGCCCAGAGATTCATACACGTCGCTGGGGTAATAGGCGGTGCCGTTTTTGATCACCAGCGGGATCTTGCGGATGTCGGCGATGTTGGTGGTCGGGTCGCCGTCCACCAGCACCAGATCGGCGCGCTTGCCCACAGCAATCGAACCGCGGTCCTCAAGCACGCGTGCATATTTGGCACCGGTCCAGGTCGCGATCTGCAGCGCCTGCGCCGGGGTCATCCCGGCTTTCACGTACAGCTCCAGTTCGCGCTGCAGCGTAAAGCCAGCGAACCCGTCGGTGCCGGCGAGGATCGGCACGCCGGCCTTGTACATGCGACCGACGAATTCGACCATCTTGTCGTACGACTTGTTGTAGCGCGCATGGGTCGCATCATCCGGAATATCGAACTCCGCGACTCTGAAACCGCGCAGTACGTCCGGCGGCATGTGGTCGGCCACCGCCGCATAGGCCGGCGACATCTCACCGGCGCGGTGGCGGATGAAGTCGAACGCGGTCAAGGTTGGATCGATGGCGATCTGGTCGCGCGACAGGCGGGCGATCAGATCCTGGACCGGTTTGGTGTCGAAATTCATGTCGGCGATGCGCTTGGCCGGCAGATAGAAGCGCTCCAGCGTGCGCGTATCGGTGGTGTCTTCGACCAGAAAATTCAGCAGCACCTGATTGATGTGCTGGATCTCGTCGTAGCCTGCGTCCAGCGCATCCTGGGCACGCAGGAATACCGGAATATGCCCGCTCACGCGCATGTCTCTGCTGTGCGCATAGGACACGGTGTCGCGCAGGATGTCTTTCGGAAACGAGTTGTAGATCTTGATCTGCGGGTAGCCGTTCTTGGCGTACCAGTCGACCGCTTTCTTGGCGCCGGCAAGATCGCTGACGACAAACCCGTTACGCGCGGACATCGGGCTTTCGCCTTCAAGAAAACCGGCAGCAATGATGCTGGGCGACAGCCTGCGATCATCGCGCTCGTCGGCCATCAGCTGTTGCAGGGTTTTGTTGTCGTTACCCATGTCGCGCACGGTGGTGACGCCCGCCGCCAGGTGCAGGCCGCCCTGCCATTCGTCGATATGGCCGTGCATGTCGAACAAGCCGGGCAGCAACACGCGACCGCCGGCATCGATGACGTGATCGGCACGCGCAGTTTCTTGTCCGCCACCTGAAATCGATACGATCCGGCCGTTCGCAATCAATACGTCCGAAGCGGTTCCAAGCGCTGCGTTTTCGCTGTCGAACACGCGTGCATTGCGGATGAGCGTAGTGCCGCGCAGCGGATGCGACAGCCGTTTGTGCAGTTCGCCCAACGCATCGGCCTCGGCCTGTTTCTGTCGCGCTTCAAGCGCATCGCCGTTGGCTTGCCAACCGTCCTCGATCAACTGCAGATAGCCCGGAAAGATCGAAGCGAACATCCGCGGCTGCGGGTCGTTAGTCGCCCAGAAAAAGGTCGGCGTTAGGCCAACCCCGGTCAGCATCACCAGCTGCACCTTGCGCTTCTCGTCGCCCTTGACGACCTCAAGCTCGGTCACGGTACTCATGCTCAGCGTCCCGCTGGGGATCAGCGGCAGTTTGCCGTCGGCGCGGCGGCTCAGCGCAGAAAACGCCACCGACAGACTCTGTGGCGACCCGCCGAGCGGCGAGTAGGCTGCGCCTGCGGCCAAGGGCTGTTCACCGGCGTCGGCGGTCGACTTCCACATCGCAATGCCGTTCTCGACGCGGAAACTCTCGTCGACCGGCGCGCCGAATGTGGAAGTGCCCTTCACCGAATACGTGGCAAACGTGCCGTCAGCGGCGAGCACATATTCCTCTTTCAGTTCCGGCCCGCGGCCGTTGTCTTTGAAGATGAAATCGACCCGGGTCACGCCGTCGTCGCCGTGAACAACGGTCTGACCACCGGCCTGTTTGCCGCCATCGACCAGCGCGAGGTATTTGATTGTTTCGGCAGCGCCAGCAATGCCGGGCAACAGGGCCAGCGTCGCGACGAGGCCAAGAAAGCCACTACGGTTCATTTCCATCTCCCGTTCAAGAAAAAAGATCCTGTCCCCCCTGACAGGATGGCCCGGGTCCGCAGTTGCCTGCGCCCGGCGTGCCACGGGCCAAGTCTAGGGCCTGTGCTGCAGTTTTGCATCGGTGTGACGCGCCTGCATATCGCACAGGCATTGACACGGCGCATCAAGACTTTCGATAGCAGCACACTGGGCCTATAACGCTGTGTGCAGATCGTTCGACAAGGCGTCGTCGCCGATCAACCCTGCTCGCGAATGACCTCAAGCACATCCGATCCGTAGCGTTCCAGCTTGGCGCCGCCGATGCCGCCGACCTGTGCGAGTTCGCCCAGTGAATCGGGGCGGCGCTCGGCGATATTGCGCAGCGTGCTGTCGTGGAAAATCACATAGGCCGGGACGTTCTGCTCCTTCGCCAAACGGGCGCGCAGGTCGCGGAGTGCGCGGAACAGGTGCAGATCGTGCGCCTGCACAGGCACGCCCGTGCGCGGGCCGTCGTCGCGGTCGCGCGATTTTTTGGTGGGTAATTCCTTGCGCAGCGTGACACTCTGCGCGCCGGTCAGCACCGCGCGACTGGCGTCAGTCAACCGCAAACCACCGAAGCCTTCGGCATCGATTTCCAACAATCCGGCGGCGACCAGCTGGCGGAACACACCGCGCCATATTTTGACGTCGAGATCCGCGCCGATGCCGTAGGTGCTCAGTTTGTCGTGACCGAACTGGCGAAGGCGTTCGCCCTCGCCGCCGCGCAGCACGTCAATCAAGTGCACTGCGCCGAAGCGCTGGCCGGTGCGGTACACGCAGCTCAACGCCTTGCGTGCCGCTTGGGTCGCGTCCCAGCTGTCGGCTGGGCTCAAACAGTTGTCGCAGTTGCCGCAGGGCTTCGGATAGGTTTCACCGAAGCCGGCCAGCAGCACCTGGCGCCGGCACTGCATCGACTCGCAGTAACCCAGCAATTGATCGAGCTTGCGACGCTCCAGCTGCTTGCGTTCTTCGCCGGCCTCGGACTGCTCGATCATCTGCTTGAGCAGCACCATGTCGCCAAGCCCGTAGCAGAGCCAGGCTTCGGCCGGCTCACCGTCGCGACCGGCACGGCCGGTTTCCTGGTAATAACCCTCCAGCGATTTCGGCAGATCCATATGCGCAACAAAACGCACGTCGGGTTTGTCGATGCCCATACCGAACGCAATCGTGGCCACCATCACCACGCCGTCTTCGCGCAGGAAACGACGCTGGTTCGCCGCCCGCACTTCGGCATCCAGCCCGGCGTGATACGGCAACGCTTTGAAGCCGAGACCCGCCAGCGTTTCCGCGGTCTGATCGACCTTGCGCCGCGACAGACAGTAGACGATGCCGGCCTCGTCGCGATGCGCGCGCAGGAACTCCTGCAGCTGGCGCTTGCCGTTGTCTTTCTGCACGACGCTGTAGCGGATGTTGGGGCGGTCGAAGGAGCTGACGAACCTGTGCGCTTGCTCCAGCTGCAGGCGTTCGGCAATTTCACGCTGGGTCGGCGGATCGGCGGTGGCGGTCAACGCGATGCGCGGCACGTCGGGCCAGCGTTCGTGCAGCACGGTCAATTCGCGGTATTCGCGGCGGAAATCGTGACCCCACTGCGACACACAGTGCGCCTCGTCGATGGCGAACAGCGCGATGGTCGCACGGTCGAGCAGCGACATGAAACGCGAGGTGAGCAGACGCTCCGGTGCGACGTACAGCAGATCGAGCTCGCCGGCCAGCATCGCGCGTTCGATTCGCGATGCCGATTCGGCGTCGAGCGTGGAGTTGAGAAACTCGGCGCGCACACCGACTTGACGCAATGCTTCCACCTGGTCCTGCATCAGCGCGATCAGCGGCGAGACCACCACGCCCATGCCGTCGCGCAGCAGCGCAGGCACCTGATAGCACAGCGACTTGCCGCCGCCGGTGGGCATGAGCACCAGCGCGTCGCCGCCGGCCGTGATGTGTTCGATGATGGCTTGCTGCGGGCCGCGAAAATCGGCATGGCCGAAGACGCGCTGCAGCAGATTCTGGGGAGATTCCTGCATGGCATCAGGATATCAGGTGCCGCAAATGTGCCGGCCCAGCAACGCGATTCCGCACCCGATCTGCTGGAAGGCTTCGGCTGACGGCGAGATAAACCCGTTTAGGCCAGGCGTGCCGAAACCCGTCGGATTCAGCCAAGCGTTAGCTGCATGGCCCTAGCGTGCGAGCGCGCCATTCCGGCGTCCGGAGTTCTCAATGAACCGCTTCGCCGCTTCGATCCTTGCGATCGGCCTGATCGCCGCCACCGGCACCGCTTCCGCACAAGACCAGAGGTATCCGGCACCTCTCGATGATCGCTACCCGGTGCAGACCCAAGGCGCATATTCCGACTATGCGCGCGTCATCCGCGTCGACCCGGTCCTGCAGTCGGGCTATGGCTCTACCCAGACGTCTTCGGGCCGCTGCTACAGCGACGACGATGTCTATGCCGACAGGGGTTATGACGGCCGTGACGACAACCGCTACAGCAGCCGCGGCTACGACGACCGTGGTGAAGATCGCCGCTATGAAGACCGCTATGCCAACACGCAGGGCACCGCAACCGGGCGCAACGTCTCCGCGGTACTGGGCGGCATCATCGGCGCTGCGCTTGGCAGCAAAGTCGGCGGCGGCTCGGCCCGTTACGCCACCGCGGCCGTCGGCTCGATGGTCGGCGGCATGGCTGGCCGCGAAATCTATGAGACCACGCAGCGCAATCGTCAGCCGCAACCACGCATCACCGTCTGCGACCCGGTGCGTGAAGGCAGCTACTCAAATGCGGGCAACGATGTCACCGCCTATGACGTGACTTACGAATACGCAGGACGCGAGTACGTCACCCGCACGGCTTACCACCCCGGCGACCGCATCCGCGTCCGCGTGGATGTGCGCCCCGAAGCATCGGGACAATAAGCGCGGAACGCACACCGCGCAGCATTTCGAATCGAAGGAAGGGGCCGCAAAGCCCCTTCCTTTTTTTATGTGCGGATCAATGCCGATACCTTGCCCATCCCGACCACCGCGTAGGCTGGGCTGAAAAGCCCAGCATTCACAACGCCTATGACCCTATCAAGCGAAGTTAAAGCTCGACAGCCGTTCGCGGGAACGGCATCAACAGCCATAAAACCGTTAAACGTCAAGTCAGCCCGCTTCGTACCGATGAAACAAATAAAAAAAATACTTTGTTTCACTGCGATTGTGACGCCATGAACCCATTTAACCTTCTCCGTAAGCCATTGACGATGATTCATGCAAATGTCCGGATCAAGATCGGAAGTCGTTGATCGGGTGCGCTTAAGCGCACCGTCATCTGGCCGCGCATGAAAACCCGGTGCGCGACACGCGCACCCTATGAGGGACTTCGCATCTGAGAGGTGCGCCACAGGGTCCCATCGCGCATGATCGCTTTACTGCGCGTGATGCTTCGGGTGGATCTGCAGCAGGAAAAAGATTGGGCACCGATGATTCCGACGCCCAAAGCGGTGTGGTGGGAGGAGCTGCGCGGCACTGGTTGGAAACATGGCGCGCGACTGGTGTTGTGGGCGGAAACTTTGTTCGGTTGGTTGGCCAGTCTGCTGCTCGTGGCCATCGTGTCTGGGCTGACCAAGCGGCGTGAGGATTGATCGCAGCGCGTTTCGTAGGAGGCCTTCAGGCCTGATCGCTTCGCGAACCCGCAATATCGGGCCTGAAGGCCCTCCTACGAGAGCGCCCCCTCACCCGGGCCTTCGACCACCCTCTCCCCGCGCGGTGCGCTGGGAGAGGGAAAACCTATCGGGGGTGCCGGCCCCCGACCATCCCTGCGATAATCGCCAGCTTGGCTCCGTAGCTCAGTTGGATAGAGCGGTCCCCTCCTAAGGGACAGGTCGCACGTTCGAATCGTGTCGGGGCCACCAGATGTCGCCTCATTCTTATCGCAAGCGCGCGCCGGCAGATGCGGGCCGCGCCACCGCACTCAGGAGTTCCCTATGACCCATTCCGTCCTTACCGCGCTTGGCCTTGGTGCCAGCGAATCCGGCACTTATCTCGGCCACGGCGAGTGGTCCAAGACCGCCGATGCGGGGGTGCTGGAGCCGATCAACCCGACCACCGGCGAGGTGTTGGGCCGGGTGATGGCGTCGTCGCAGGCGGATTACGATCTGATCGTCGAGCGCGCCCAGGCAGCGTTCAAGACCTGGCGCACCACCCCGGCGCCGCGTCGCGGCGAAGCGATCCGGCTGTGCGCCGACGCGCTGCGCACGCACAAGGACGCGCTGGGGTCGCTGGTGGCGCTGGAGATGGGCAAGTCCAAGCCCGAGGGCGACGGCGAAGTGCAGGAGATGATCGACATCGGCGAGTTCTCGGTCGGTCTGTCGCGTCAGCTCTACGGTCTGACCATGCACAGCGAGCGCCCGGGCCACCGGATGTACGAGCAGTGGCATCCGATCGGCATCGTCGGGGTGATCTCGGCGTTCAACTTCCCGGTGGCGGTGTGGGCGTGGAATGCGTTCGTGGCCGCGATCTGCGGCGACATCACCATCTGGAAGCCGTCGCCGAAGACGCCGCTGTCGGCCATCGCCTCGATGAAGATCTGCAACGAGGCGCTGAAGAAAGCCGGCTTCCCGGATATCTTTTTCCTGTTCAACGATGCCGGCACCGAGCTTGCCTCGAATTTCGTCGACGACAAGCGCATTCCGCTGATCAGCTTTACCGGCTCGACCAAGGTCGGCCGCATCGTCGGCGAGCGCTGCGCGCGGCGCATGGCGCGTTCGCTGCTGGAGCTGGGCGGCAACAACGCGATCATTGTCGACGCCAGCGCCGACATGAAGCTGGCGATTCCGGCGATTGTGTTTGGCGCGGTCGGCACCGCCGGCCAGCGCTGCACCACCACCCGCCGATTGATCGTGCATGAAAGCGTGTACGACGATGTGCTGGCGAAACTGATCACCGCGTACAAACAAGTCGAAACCAAGATCGGCGACCCGACCGACCCGAAAAATCTGATGGGCCCGCTCAACAGCCGCGATGCCGTGGACGGTTATCTCGATTCCATCGCGAAGGCCAAAGCCAGCGGCGGCAAGATCGAAACCGGGGGCGCTGCGATCGAGGGTAAGGGCAACTTCGTGCTGCCCGCCATCGTCACCGGGCTGACCAACGACGCCGAAATCGTCCAGCACGAAACTTTCGCGCCGATTCTATATGTGATGAAGTACAAAACGCTGGACGAAGCCCTCGACATGCAGAATGCAGTCCCGCAGGGGCTGTCGTCATCGATATTCACCGCCAATCTGCGCGCAGCGGAAGCCTTCCTGGCGGCATCGGGCAGCGACTGCGGTATCGCCAACGTCAACATCGGAACCAGCGGTGCGGAAATCGGCGGCGCATTCGGCGGCGAGAAAGAAACCGGCGGTGGCCGCGAGTCGGGTTCGGACGCGTGGAAGGTCTATATGCGCCGGCAGACCAACACCATCAACTATTCGGATTCGCTGCCGCTGGCGCAGGGCATCAAGTTCGATCTGTAAGTCAGGACAATTTGCCAAGGAGCGTGACTCGTGTCGAAAACAATAACGGCCATTTTTTTACTGATGCTGTCTGCCCATGCAAAAGCCGCAGCGCCCGAAACATTTCGCGGGTTTCCCGTGAAAGAAATCACACATGTGTTTTCGAACGGCGAATTTGCGACTCTCCACTACGCAGACGGCAGACCGATTTCCGAATCAACAGACAGGGTCACATTCATGGAAGCGGGTCCGTCGTTTGCGATGAACAAAGATGGCTCCGACGCCAATTTCCGCTGGCGCTTTGTTCTGGATTTCAACGATCAGTCGGTTCCAGTTAATGTAAAAATCGAGAACGTCGGCGAAGCTGAATTCGAACTTCTTGTTGATGAACGCATCGGAATCCAGAACATGCCAAAAGGCGATGAAGACTGGGCTTCGACTTCCCCGGTTACCTGCAAAGTGTCCCGAAAAGACGCCTGTAGCGGGTGGCTGTTGGAATCGCAGCCGCACATTTTCGTATTTAAGGCAACGATTCTCTACATCGACGGTAAAACGGAAACACTTTACCAAGGCTCGTTGATCGACCCTGCTCCCATCGCTTCCAAACTGGGGCTCTGAGCAGCCATAACCCATGTACGGACTTGCCCGCCCCTTTCTGTTCCACATGGACCCCGAGCGCGCCCGTGGCCTCGGGTTGTCGAGAAAGCGTTTTGACCACTTTGGAATTCGTGATTTTAGAAAGGATGTCGATCAATGAGCAAGCCCAAGGCAGGTCTTTTCGGCACTCTCAGCTTCGTCAGCGGCATTCTCGGTTTTGGCGCACTGCCGATCATCGGCACGATCAGCGCAATCTATTTCGGTCGCAAGGCGAGAGCGCTGAACCGTCTTTACGGCGATTCGTCCACCGTCACTTTTTTTGCCGGAGGCGGCCTATTGATGGGTTGGATACAAGTCGTCCTTGCAATATTGACGCTACTGGCTGTTTTGGCTTATTCGGCCCTATATGGCTTGGACGCCATCAAGTCTTGCACGCTCTCGGGCTGCACGGCGTCGAATGCAGACGCTCGCCCTGAGCCCTTCACGCACAACGGACACGCCGTCCGCTCGATGGAGACCGACATTTCGGGGGGAAAAACAGCAAAGTTCTACTTCACCGATCAAGGCTTCATTCCGATGTCCACGGAACGGGTCAAAATCCTGTATGCAGGGCCCGTAACCGAGGACGCTGTCCAGAGTGGACAGTATCGCTGGAGATTTACGCTGAAATTCGCCCAAGGCGTGAATCCTGCGTCAGTGACGGTGGAGAATGTCACCGAGCGGGAAGCGGCCGAGCTTATTCTGCCGAAACAAGAAATAAGCTTGGGCTTCATAACGAAAGTCGGCAAAATCAGTATCAGCCAAACCCCGGAGTGGACGGTGGTTTCGAAACTTCCGTGCCGCATTTCGCCCGACGAGAAATGCAGCGCTTGGTTCTATACAAAAGAGAGATCGGTCTTGGGTGGGGAAAACAGTGTGTTCATCGGATTGAGATTCAATATCGCTTACGCGGACGGCACCAACGAAACGATCTATCAGGGGCTGAGTTTCGACCAGAAGGACCTGCTGGAAAAATTTTCGCAAGATAAGGCTGACGACTGAAAGACATGTACGGACTTGCCCGCCCCTTTCTGTTCCACATGGACCCCGAGCGTGCGCATACGCTTGGGCTGACGATGCTGGAAGCGGCGTATCGCAGCGGGCTCAATCCACTGCTCACGCGCGGCGCGCCGAATTTTCCGGTCAAAGTGCTGGGCATGACGTTTCCCAATCCGGTGGGCCTGGCTGCAGGTATGGACAAGAACGGTGCGCATATCGATGCGCTGTTCGCACTGGGTTTCGGGTTTGTCGAGGTGGGCACGGTCACGCCGAAACCGCAGGCGGGCAATCCCAAACCGCGGATGTTCCGGCTGCAGGACAACAACGCGATCATCAACCGGCTGGGGTTCAACAACGACGGCGTGGATGCGATGGTGCGCAACGTCGAAAAAGCGCGGCGTAAAGGCAGCGGCATCCTCGGCATCAACATCGGAAAAAATAAAGACACGCCGAACGAGACCGCCGCGCTGGATTATCTGCACTGCCTTGAAAAGGTCTATCCGCTGGCCGATTACATCACCATCAATATCTCCTCGCCGAACACCGCCGGCCTGCGCGAACTGCAGGAAGAGCATGCGCTGCGGCGTCTGCTCGGCGAGTTGAAGGAAGCGCAGGAACGGCTGTGGACACGTCACGGCAAGCGGGTGCCGATGCTGGTGAAAGTGGCGCCGGATCTGGCTGACGACGATATCGACGTGACCGCGCGGGTGCTCGGCGAGATGCAGGTCGACGGCGTGATCGCCACCAACACCACGGTGTCGCGGATTGCGGTGCATCAGCATCCGCTGGCGAAAGAGGCCGGCGGTCTTTCCGGAGAACCGCTGATGGCGAAATCGACCGCGGTGCTGCGCATGCTGCGTACGCGGCTGCCGGAGCAGATTCCGATCATCGGCGTGGGCGGCATTCTCTCCGGCGCCGATGCGGTGAAGAAGATGGCCGCGGGTGCGAGTCTGGTGCAGACCTACACCGGGCTGATCTATCGCGGGCCGACGCTGATCCACGACTGCGTGGACGCGATCCGCCGCCGCAAGGAAGCCCCCAGCCGCGGACATCTGCCGAACAACACATGAGCGTCCGCCGCATCGAACACGCGCCGCTGCGCGCGCGCAACACCTTCGGCGTGGATGCCCATGCCGATGTACTGATCGAAGTCGACCATGTCGACGATCTGCCTGCACTGTTCGCAGGTGAACTCGCAAATACCGCGCCTTTGATCCTCGGCGGTGGCAGCAATCTGCTGCTGGTCGAAGGCCCGCGAATCGCGCTGCATCTGAATGTGCAGCAGATCAAGGTGCTGGACGCGCAGGCTGGCATCGTCCGGGCTGAAGCCGGCGTTGAATGGCATCACTTTGTGCTGTGGACGCTGGAGCACGGTTTCGCCGGGCTCGAAAATCTGGCGTTGATTCCCGGCACCGTCGGCGCATCGCCGATCCAGAACATCGGCGCGTACGGCGTTGAAGTCGGTGAACATATTCATGCGGTCGATGTGTTCGAGCGCGCTACTGGCATCTTCCAGCGACTGGATACGGACGCCTGCCGGTTCGCGTATCGCGACAGCGCGTTCAAGCACGATCCCGAACGCTGGCTGGTGACTGCAGTGGAGTTCAAGCTTGTGCCGGTCGATTCCACTTCGCTCAAACTCGACTACGCCGGCATCCGCGACGAGCTCTCGACGATGGGCATTGCCGCACCGAACGCGCGCGATGTCGCCAACGCGGTGATCCGTCTGCGCCAGCGCAAACTGCCCGACCCCGCCGTGGTCGGCAACGCCGGCAGCTTTTTCAAGAACCCCATTGTGCCCGGCGCGCAGGCCGAAGCGCTGCTGATTGCACATCCGCAGTTGCCGGTGTTTCGCGGCGGCAGCGACACAACGCGCAAACTCTCTGCGGCCTGGCTGATCGACGCCTGCGGCTGGAAAGGTCATCGCATCGATACCGGCTCTGGTGATGCCGGCGTTTCCGACCAGCACGCGCTGGTGCTGGTGAATCACGGCCACGCAACCGGCGCGGAGCTGCTGAGGCTCGCGCGCCGCATCGCCGACAGTGTGGATGCGCGTTTCGGCGTTGCGATCGAGCCGGAGCCGCGGATCGTCGGCGCATATTGGTGAACGCGGCGCGCTCGCAGCCGATGCGCGCGGCGCTGTTGATGCTGGGCAGCACCCTGCTTTTCGGGCTGATGACGATCGCGATCAAACTTGCCTCGCAGAGCCTGCACACCTTCGAGATAGTCTTCTTCCGCAATTTTTTCGGGCTGATGGCGACCCTGCCGCTGCTGCTGCGCCACGGCCCTGATCTGCTGCGCACCACGCAACTGCCGCGCTATGTGTTCCGCTGCACGATCGGCATTGTGTCGATGATGGCGGGCTTCTGGGCGATCGGCCATCTGCCGCTGGCGCAGGCGGTGTCGCTGTCGTATTCGACGCCGATCTTCGTCACTATCGCCGCAGTATTTTTTCTGCACGAACAGGTGCGCGCGCGGCGCTGGGCAGCGGTAGCGCTGGGGTTTATCGGCGTCATCATCATCGTGCGGCCAGGCAGCGACAGTTTCACCGCCGGCAGTCTGGTGGCGCTGGCGGCGGCGGTGCTGAGCGGGATCGTGTCGATCCAGATCAAACAGCTGTCGAAGGTCGAACCGGCCGACCGCATTGTTTTCTACACCACGCTGCTGTGGGTGCCGATGTCGCTGCTGCCGGCGCTGACGGTCTGGGAATGGCCGCGCGGCATCGTCTGGGTGTGGGTCATCGCGGCGGGGTTTCTAGGCACCTGCGGACACATGCTGTGGACGCGTGCGCTGAAGCTGGGCGACGTGTCCGCGCTCACGCCGATCACCTTCATGCAGCTGCCGCTGGTCGCGATCGCCGGCTGGCTGTTGTTTCAGGAACCGCTGGACCGCTGGACTGCACTCGGCGCGGGGGTGATTTTCGCCGCCAACGCTTACATCGCCCATCGCGAGGCGCAGCTTGCGCGCCGCGACGCCACTCATGCGCCGGTTGAAGCAGCCAAACCCGGCGAATAACGCATAGCGTTGCTAAAACGCCATTTTCGCGCAGGGATGTCCATCGATTGACCGCACCCGCGGCCCGGTGTACATCGTGCGCTCGGTCCACGACATCGTCCTGGACTGTATTGCGCGATGCAGGGGGGCATCGCCGACCCGTCGACGCCCATCGCGGCGTCTACCTGAGCAGTCCATCACCCAAAGGAGAACAGGTCATGACCGCATCCATCCGCAGGCCCGTCGTGCTTGCCACCGCAATCGCCACTGTCCTGATCGCAGGGCCGCTGCACGCAGAGGAAGGCGATTATTCGTTCTGGCAAACGCTGGCCAATCTGGTGTCGCCGCCGAAAGCCGACAACAAAGTCACTGCCGCCCAGCGCACCGGCGATTATCCGCTGCTGTCGAATCCGGGCGGCTACGCCGACGGCTTCAGCCCGGGCGCATACAGCCAATGGCAGACCATCAAACTCGCGCCGGAAACCGGTGCGGTCTGCGGCAACGGTTCGCCGTACAAATTCTTCGTCAACCGCGTGCCCAACACCCGCAACACCATTATTTACATGGAAGGCGGCGGCGCCTGCTGGGATTACGCCAGCTGCACCGGCCAGACCGGCGTGCGCGGCGCGCGCAATCCGAACGGCATTCCCGACGACTACATGAGCCTGCTCAATCCCGGCGCGAGTCTGGTCAGCCCGTTCACGACCCGCATCAGCCCGTTCGATTCGGTCAAGACCCAGCAGTGGAACATCGTCTATGTGCCCTACTGCACCGGCGATATCTACAGCGGCGACAAAGTCGCGATCTACGACGACCCGACCGGGGTGAAACCGCCGCTGGTCTGGCATCACAACGGCACCCGCAACACCCGCGCGGTGACCAGCTGGCTGAAAGACAATCTGCCGCGGCCCACGCAGATGCTGTCCACCGGCTGCAGCGCCGGCGGCGCCGGCAGTCTGACCAGCTACGCGCCGCTGCGCCGCGACATGGCGCCAAACCGCGGTTTTCTGATCAACGATTCCGGCCCGGTGTTCGACGCTCCGGTCGGCGCCGATCCACAGGCATATCCCTCGGTGCCGCTGCAGGCCAAGATCCGCGAGGCGTGGGGCCTGAACAAGCCGAACGGCCCGCTGCCCTACCTCGCAACCCAACTGCCGCAGCTCGATCTCAACCAGTTGGGCACGCTCTACGGTGCGCTGTCTGCGAAATATCCGAACGACCGCCTGGGCCACACCCATTTCTGGCAGGACCTGAACTACTCCTCGTATTCGTACGAACGCTTTTTCCCCGAGATCGCAAATGCGCCGAATCAGGCAGCCAAAGAAGCGATCATCCACGCCAAGTGGGGCAGCGATACGCAGCGGTTGTCGGCGAAACTCAACGGTCTGAACAACTTCGGCGGCTATTTTCCGCAATACCGCGCGCTCAACGAAAGCCACTGCACCACCGTGGTCGATTTCAAGAACGGCGATGTGCAGACGATGAGCCTGGAACTGCGCAATTTCATCGACAGCGTGCTGGTCGGCTCGGGCAAAGTCCTGGATGCGTCCGAAGCCAGCGACGCCGCCGACCGCAGCAAACCGTTCAATCTGCTGTACTGGACGATCGATCAGCTGCTCTAATCGCACTGCGCATCTCGGCGGACCTGCAGTCCGGGTCCGCCAATTTCTTGCCCCACTTCCGGACATCTACACCGCCTCATGAAGATCAAGCCTGTTCACCTCGGTATGGCGATCGCGGCCGTGCTGATGCTGGCGCTCTGGATGTCGGCCCGGCAGCGCCAGGCCTCGCTTGTCGATGCGCTGGCGGAGCCCGCCAGCCCAACGACAGCGCCAACAGACCCGAAGGCAGCACTGGCGACGACGCCCGAAGCGCTGGCCTATCGCAGTCGCCAGGAATTCGAACAGGAAACGCGCACCTTCCTGCGCGACGCGCCCACGCTGGACGACAACACGCGCAACACCCGCGCGCTGGCGCTGAGCCGCGAGATCAACCGGCGCGAACAGAACCGCGAATTCTCCGCAGGCGAGGCGGTCATGCTGCGGATCGGCTTGATCCATGCTGCGGTCAAGGACGAATCCGAACGTGTCCGTCAGGCGCAGACGCTGATCGCGCGTTATCGCGAACAGAACGTGCAGCGTGAGCGCGCATTCCAGGACAAGCAGCGACGCGATGCGCAGTTCCAGCAATACAAGGCGCAGGAAGCGCGCATCGTGTCCGAAGTGCTCGCCATGCAGTACTACCCCGACGGCATGAGTCGCGACGACTACCTGCG
>JANOKD010000079.1:0-22816 GCA_031419075.1 Lysobacterales bacterium | reverse complement strand
AGCGATACCGCCATCGGGATCATCACTGCCGCACTCGCCGGATCACGGGCAAGTGCACGCCGGAATTCAACCAGCGCACGCTGATAATCGAACAGCAGATTGGCGGTCAACGCCGAGATCAGCGCATCTTCGGCGCGCGTCGGCGTTTTAACGGTCGACGCGAACGAGCGTTCGAGAAGCTCCCGCACCGATACGGCCAGCGCATTGCCGGGCCCGCTGAAACGCTTGCGCACGACTTTCGAATCATGACGCAGGCTCAATTCAGCGACGACCTCGCGCCCGGCACCCGCCGCGACCTCAACCTGCAGATGCGGACCGGCGAATGGATTGCTGCGCTGCGGGCGATCAAACGCGATCACCGTGCCGTCGCGCAGATAGGCGCTTTCGACCACCGTACGCAGCACCGGTTCGCGCAGCCAATCCAACTTGCCCGGGGCCAGAACGGCAACCGTCATCTCGATCTCCGGCTGCAACACGATCCGCGCCGGCGCAGCGTACTGCGTTTGCCACGTCAGAAAGCCGATGAGCGCGAGCATTGCCAGCGCGATGCCAATGCCTGCATTGCGCCGGAAACGAGCGCGTGACTGCGTCGGATGCGACAGCGGAAAAACGTCGCGCGCAGCCAATTCCGAATCTTCGCTCGACGGCAGTGTAGCCACGTCATCTCCAGTCAACCACGCCTCATCCGGAACCGACAGCACATACCCCCGTTTCGCCAGCGTCTGCAGGATGTCCTTGCCGTGATCGCCTATTGCCTTGCGTATCTGCCAGATGCAGTGACTGATTGCGGAATCCTCGACCACCCGCCCAGCCCAGACGTTGTCGAGAATCTGCTCACGGCTGACAACTTCGTTTGCATACCGGCAGAGCAGCAGCAACAGCGATTCTGCCCGTGGGAGCAGCTTACCTTGGTCGCCATCGGCAATGACCGTGCCGCGCTCAAGATCGATCCGCCATGGGCCTAGATTCAACCGTTGCGATTGCTTGCTGCCGGAGGCGATGGCCATTGACGACGGTTCTGATGGGCTCGGGCTTCAAGTCTATCCCAGCGCCACAAACGTGAATAATCGCAACCGATAGATAGAACCGGTTGAGCGGTCGCCGGCCCCAATCACAACAAAGCCGCCAGATGGCGGGCTTGTCGCGGGTAACCAACGAACGGCGTTCGCCTACATCGTCCGCCCTTTGCGCTCTTGTGAATCAATATGCATCGCCACCTGCTGGGTCTGCTGCGGCTGCGCCATCTGGGTCGCAACTTTCTGGGCATCGCCAGGCTTGGCTTGGGGCACCTGTAGATTGATCCCCGTCGGGCCGTCATCCTGCGAGACGATCAAACCATGCTTGCCCTGCATCACGCTGATGTCCTGATCGGGCTTGAACCCGGGCCCCTGACTGATCGTATTCATCGCAAGCGCAGCCACGTCGAACTTGTTGGGCGCATTCCTGCATACGATTCCTTGCAGTGCTTGTAAAAATTGTTGGTGATGATTGCTGGCCACCACCGGTATCGGCAACCCATCCGCAAGCGCGCTTTCACCGTTGGTATTGACACGCATGCTGCTATCGCTGAAGTGGCGCTCGCTGATGAAGGCTTTCGCGGCGTCTTTGGTGACGGTATACGTTTCGCCCTGACTATCGAACGTCACGCCACCATCCCGGAACCACTCTCGGGCACGCGACGCATACATATCCATGCGCCTTGCGTCGAAATTGACCGCTGCCGCCCTGAACGCGCCAATGACTTCAGCGTTGTGCTTGAGACTCGCGTCTGGATCGTCATGACCTGCACTGCCCGACGACACTTTGAAAGAAATCTCCCGCAACTCGAAAATTCCGGGTTGCGGAATGGGATTGCAATGATCTTTTTGGCCAGTCTTGATGTCGTATTCGACCTCACCAATCTTGATCCTGGGTGAGCTCAATTTCGAAATCATGTCCTGCCTGGCGCCGTTGAACAGTACGGCCTGCTCATGCCTGGTGACTTCCAGAAACGGGATGTCATCCTTCAAGTCGGTTGAATCGGGAACTTCCAGCGTTACTTTCAGTGCGCCGCGCTCAGCGTCGATCATCGCCAGATCAATCGTTGGCACACCCAGGCGATTGACGATATGCAACATGAGCGCGTCCCTGATAGCGGTGTCTCTTTGACGAGGCGGATTGTTTGAATCCGCAAATGAACAGCCCATCGAAAGCGATGCCTGCAGGCGAAATCGCGCTGCCGGCATCGCTGACAATCACGCCATCCGACTTATGCCATCGAGCGACTGCTTTGTTTCTGGGCGAGGTCCGGCTCGTTGCTCTGCGCCACGACTGGATTGCTCTGGGCCGTTTCCAATGCCACCGCCGCTCTCGGCCAAGCCTGATCGAAAGGCTTGTTGGCGAGGTTCATGTCGAACGCAACGATTTTGGCGGCCGGGTCCGATTTATCACGATCCGCGAGGAATGCGGTCTGCTGATCGGGGCTGAACCCGACATCGCGAACCGCAGGCATTTTATTGGTGGAGGCAGCTTCGGTCAGGCCCGCAAGCAGACTCGGATTCTGGTTTTCCTGCGGAATGCCGGGCATCGTGCGGTGTAGTGCAGTGGACACTTGTTGCGCTGTGAGGCTGTTGTTGATCCCTTCCCACTGACTGGCGCCGTTGGTCGATGTCGGCGTCGCAGGACTCACGCCCGCAACCTTGATGTCGCTGCCTGCGTCTGCACGCGTCTGCGCCGGTGCAAGACCGTTGAAGCGCTGACGCATCGTGTCGGCAATACCGTTCATATGCGACTCGCTGTCCTGGGGTGCGCCGTGATTGGCAATGCCGTTGAACCTGCTGACACCCGGCATATCAAAATTGCGGGTGGTGCTGGAGTCGTAATGGGAGTTGCCGATCGCCGCACGGATCACACCGTCGCCAGCCACGGAAAAATGGGTATGACTGAAGTTGGCGCCTTGGCGCTCCACACCGGCCTCGGCGGTCGCTGGACTCTCACGGCCACGGGTGTAAGCGGGCGTCGACAGCGTCGTCATATGAATCCCCGATTCCAGGCCGCGCTCGCGCAGGCCCGCAGCGATATTGTCGGACGCAAGCAGCGCCACGTTGCCGCCGTGACTGAAACCAACCAGATTGACTACCAGCGGCTTGTCGCGGTCCAGCGTACCCGCTTCCATCGCACGGTCAACTTGGCGCAGCACGTGGTTGGTCAGGCGCTCCGCAGCAATCTCGCGGTCGCCGGTGCCATTGGTCATGTGTGACGTGCCGGCCACCGGCACCTGCATGTTTCTGGGAACACCATATTCATCTTGATACTCGACGGTTTTGTGCTGCGCCTTCCACGAAAACCCGTTGTCATAGAGATTGGCGCCACTCGTGGTTTCACCGACAGCCGCGCTGACTCTACGCGTGACTTCAGCCACATTGCCGGGCTCGTTCATGGTGCCGTGGACACCGAAAGTGAAAATCTGCGCATCGTTGCTGTAGGGACGGGACATTGACTGGTTTCCTTAAGATGGACTGGGCGGGCGCAATGGGTCTTCTGCTGATCGCTTACGCACCGCCTTCCAGACGATGCGTGCGGCGCCTGTGTCACATCCGTGGCCTGCCACTGTCCTCTCAGGGTTGTTTCAAAAACATCTCGTTAAAATTTATTGTTGAAAATCAATTTCTTACGTTGTTATCAAGATAGGCACAGCCTGGCAGCAGCGAGCCATCAACCCGTTCAAAAAACTGTTTTGAAAGCAATTTCGAGACGGCCGTCAGCATTGGTCAGGAAGCGCTGCGCACCTACTGCGCGGGATCAGGACACCAGGAACAAGGACTTATCGGCCTGCAGCCTGCAGGGCCAGACGCTGTTCCAGATAGTCTTCCTGCGCCCATGACGGTAGCGTCGGGCCACAGTCGTCGCTGCGCATCGCGCACAGTCGCCAGCGCAGGAGGTGTGCACCGGTCCGCAGTTCAAGTCCGGCGCCATCGCGTTTGGCGATCGACTCGGCGACCACCAGCGCGCGCTGCAGGCGGGCCGGGTCGGCGCCGGGCAATCCGGTCGCGTGACGTGCCAGCAGCGCGAGCGACTCTGCCTCGCGCAGGGTCAGGTCGGGCGTGTCGAGCAGCGCGTCGATGCGGGTGCGGAGCACCGGCCAGGCGCGGTCCTGTTCGCCATTGAGCTGATACAGGCGCGCTTCGGCGATCAGTGCGCTGTCGGCCCGCGCTGCCTGCGTGGTGCGATCGTATTCGCGGGAACGGCACACGGCGAGAATCTCCCGGGCACGCTGCACCCGCTGCGCTTCGGCGAACAGCCATGCGAACAGACAGGCATTGGAATCCTGCAGTTCAAAGTTTTCGCGCTGCATCGCATCGACTGCGGCCACGGCCTTGTCCAATTCATCGCGCGCGAAATGCGATTCCGCGCGCAGCGTCAGATTCCACAGCTGGGCCTTCGGCTGGGTCGCACCGGATACTTCAATCCGCGCCACGCCATCCAACACTTCGCTGTAACGATGCTGTACGCGCATTTCGTCGAGCACGATGTACAGATCCCGCGTTTGTTGTTCCGGGGGATAGGTTTCTTCCAGCAGTTTCGCAATGCGCGCCAGCTCGACACGCCAGGCGTCGGGGTTGCCGCGATCGAGGCGCGCGAGCAGATACAGCCCATCAATTTCAGCACGAACACTGCCAATGGCTTGGGCGCGGTCGACAATCGCGCGTATCACCGCTCGCTGTGCGGCGATGTCAGGACCGGGAACCACCGGTATCTTGCGCAGACCGATCATCCGTTCGCGCAGGGCGCTGCGCACATCGCCCAGCGCTTCAAGCGCATCGGCGCTGTCCAACTGCACGCGGATACCACGCTCGCTCTGGCCTTGATGATTGGCGGCGACGCTGCGCAGCGTGCCCAGCACGATACGCGCATGCTCCCAGCCGGCCTCGCCGGCGATCCGCTGCGCGCGGACGAGTCGCGCTTCGGCCTCATCCATCTCGGCAAGACGGATATGGGCGAAGATCACCGCGTTTTCGTCATACAGCCACTGCTGCGCGCTTTTTGGCGCCTCCGATCCGTCAACCTCGCGCAGCAGTTCGCGCATTTCGAGCTTGTTCAATCGCGCAACCCGGGAAGCACGGTCACACAGCGTCGCCTGAAGACGTGCCGGGGCTATTTTCGCCAGCATTTCATCGAGCGTGCAGCGTTGGCTTGTGTCCAGCCCGGACCCTGCCAGCAGCGGGTCGATCAACGCCAGTGCGGCGTTCGCCTGCCCTTGCTCAAGCAGCGCGGATGCGAGTGCGATCTTCGCATCGTTCAGCATCGGATCACGCGCAACGGCGCGACGGAATTCCTCGATCGCATGCGGGTAGTCGAACTGCTGTTCTGCAGCCCATCCCGACACCAGCGCATCAACGGCGCGCTTAGGCCGCTTGGTCGGTGCCCCGAACGTCCGCACCAACATCGCCTGTATCGCGGGCATCAGCTCATTCGCTGCACCGTGGAAGTGCTCACGCACCCGCGTGCCGCCTTGTGTCATGGTCAGCGCTGCATCGATATCGGTTTTTGTCGCGCTGCTCACATCGACGTGAAGATGTGGACCCGCGAACGGATTACGTGTCTGGCTCTTCTGGAAGAGCAGCACCCTGCCGCCATGCAGATAGACGTTTTCGATCACGCCGCGCAACACGGCCGCACGCAGCCAATCCATGTTGTCCGGTGCGACAACCGTCATGGTCATTTCGACGTCGGAGCGCAATACAATCGGCTCGGGCCCATCGCGCAGGAATCGCCATGCGATACCACCGCAGATGATCACCGCCAGTACGACTGCAACGACGACGCGCAGCGACCATCGCGAAGCAGGCGATGAAGAGGCGCGCGGTGAAGAGGCATGCGGTGAATCTGGATGGGTTGAATCAAGATGGATTGAATCAGCACGCGTTGAATCAGCGATCAGCGCATCGTCGCGAACAATAACCTCAGCCACTGGATCGTTGGAGATCGTATCGGTGACAACCGTATCCTGAGATGGCGGCAACCCATCTGAAACACGGGGCTCAGAAACAGGCGGCTCGGAAACAGGCGGCGTCGCATCCAGTCTCCAGTCGCAGTCGGCCACTGTCAGCACATAGCCGCGTTTCGCGCGCGTCTGCAGGATTTCCTTGCCGCGCTCTCCCAGCGCCTTGCGAATCTGCCAGATGCAGTTGGTGATCGCCGCATCTTCGACCACACGTCCGGCCCACACGGTTTCGAGAATCTGTTCGCGGGTCACGAGCAGATTCGGGTAGCGTGCCAGCAACAGCAGCAAGTGCTCCGCACGTGCCGTCAGCCCGCCCGCACCATCCAGACCAGACACCGTCCCGCGCTCCAGATCGATCTGGAGTGAGCCGATGCCGATACGCGGCGAAGGCGGATACTTCTCGAACGGCCCCATCCACTGCCTTCCCGAACATGTACAGCGGATCAGTCTAGCCCTGCGCGACGAGGACACCAAACAGTGACGGGGCGGACACCCAAGCGTCCGCCCCGTCACTGGTTCAAGCATTCGACGGCCAACAGCCGCGGCGGCTCACCCCGCAGCAGGCGTCGGCGTCGGCGTCGAACGGCGGCGGCGCGCAATCGTCCAGCGACGCAGGCCATAGAGGCCGATCGCCACGATCAGCCACAGCGGCCACACATGCATCAGCGCAATCAACAGGTCCAGCACGCCGTACCAGCCGACGCGCAGCGCATCGAACAGGCGGGTAAAGAAACCCGGGCTGTGCTTCTGGAAGACCGCTTCAACATCGGTCATTTCGGTCTGACGGATCTTCGAGAGCTGATGCAGCGACAGATTGATCGTGCTGAAAGCGACCTTGTCCTCGAACTCTTTCTGCTGGATCAGCGCTTCGTCGCGCTGCAGTTTCGCGCCGCTGCGCGCAGTGATGACCTCGGCCTTGCGGTCGAGACGGTCGCCGGACTGCATCGCCTGGCCCAGCTCCTGCTGCGCCTGCTGTTCGCGCTGATAGGCCAGCTGCTGACGCAGCATCTGGAACTGTGCATCGGCGGCATCGAAGCTGCGCTGGTCGAGAAATTCCATCTGCGAAGCGATCGCACGCAGAAAGGTCTGGGTTTTGTCGCTGGGCACTCTCACCACCACCGTACCGCGCACCGTGTACTCGGCGAGTTCGATCAACTTGCCGTCGCCGGCGGGACGGCGCTGCACGTTCATCGTCTGGGTCGTGATGTTGTTGTTGACGACGAACCCGCCCTGCTGCGCGGCGACATCTTCGATCGCGAGTGCGGATGTGTAGACATCCTTCACCCGGAACTGCGCCTGCGCGGTGCGGATGAACTTGCGCTGGCCGTCGTCGAACGTTGCGGCGCTGGAGCTGACCTGCGCGGTGTCGACAGTGGTGTCGGTTTCGACTTGGAGCTCGCTGCGTTCACTTGCGGCACCGCCGATCATATCCGCAGACATTTTCACAGCGCTCTGCTGAGAAGCCGGCTCTGATGCGGGCATCGGCGCGGCATCGGCCGCTTGCTCCATCATCGCCGATTCGGGCGCGTTCTGCTGTTGACTGCAGGCGGCAATGGTCAACGACAGCGCTACAGTCAGCGCACAAGCAATCAGGTTGGAACGGATGGAGCGCATGATGATTCCCCGATGATCGATCAGTGATGGACACAACTCACGGCACGCTGAAACGTACCGGATCGGGCTGTGGGGTTGATGCTCAGCGGCCAACGCGGGGCGTCACCGGCGTCACCGCAGACAGATACTGCAGAATCAGGACTGACGGAATCAGCGTTCGAGAATCGCCACCACGCCCATGCCGCCGGCGGTGCAGATCGAGATCAGGCAACGGCCGCCGCCGCGCTCCTTCAGCTGTTTGGCCGCCGTGGCGACGATGCGCGCGCCGGTGGCCGCGAATGGATGGCCGGTGGCCAGCGATGAGCCGACCGGGCTGATTTTCGCCGGATCGATGCTGCCCAAGGGCGCGTCCAGGCCGAGCCGCTGTTTGCAGTAGTCGGCGCTTTCCCACGCGCGCAGCGTGCACAACACCTGCGCGGCGAAGGCTTCGTGGATTTCGTAGATGTCGAAATCCTGCAGGGTAAGGTGATTGCGCGCCAGCATCTCCGCGACGGCGACGGTCGGCGCCATCAGCAGGCCTTCGCCGTGGACGAAATCGACCGCGGACACGTGCATGTCGCGGATGTGGCACAGCACCTCATGACCGTGCTGCGCAGCCCATGCATCGGACGCGACAAGACATGCAGCAGCGCCATCGGTCAGCGGCGTGGAATTGGCGGCAGTCAGCGTGCCGCGGCCAGAGGTCTTGTCGAACGCGGGCTTGAGCGACGCCAGCTTTTCCAGCGTGGTGTCGGCGCGCAGGATGTTGTCGCGCGACACGCCGCGGAAGTTCACCACCAGATCGTCGAAGAATCCGCGCTCGTACGCGGCGGCGAGCTTGTGGTGCGACGACAGGGCCCACGCATCCTGCGACTCGCGATCGATCTTCCATTCCTTCGCCATGTCTTCGCAGTGCTCGCCCATCGACTTGCCGGTACGCGGCTCGCCCACACCGGGAAACTCCGGCTTCAGTTCGCGAAGGGAAAAGCCGTTGGTGAAGCGGGCGAGGCGATCCATTGTGGTCTTGGCAGCGGCCACCGACAGCAGCCGGCGGCGCAGCGCCTGACCGTAGACGATCGGCACATCGGACGTTGTATCAGAGCCGCCGCCGATACCGGCCTCGATCTGCCCGGTGGCGATCTTGTTGGCGACCGCCGCGATGGTGTCCAGTGAGGTGCCGCAGGCGCGCTGCATGGTGATGCCCGGCGTCAGCGGCGACAGGCCCGACGACAGTGCGGCTTCACGGCCGATATTCCAGTCGCTGCTGTGCTTGAGCACCGCGCCCATCGCCACTTCGCCCAGCTGCTGGCCGTGCAGGCCGAACTTTTCGACCACCGCGCCGAGGGTCCGCACCGACATTCCGAGATTGCCGACATCGGTATAGGCCGTGTTTTGCCGGCAGAAGGGAATACGGGCGCCGCCCAGAACGGCGACGGGACGACCATGCAGCATCAGAACACCTCGTGAAGAGTGGCCGCTGGCAGAAGCGCACGGCGGACATAGATAATGTGGGGCAGTGTAACGCCGCACCGATACCGGGCCAACGAGACAATGAACACAGAACCGCATGCTCCGCAGGCGAGGGCCCCACGGATGGTCGTGCGCGGCGCGCTGGCGCTGGAACTGGTGCCGGGCAGCCAGCCCGGTCGCGCCGCCCTGCGTCAGGCTGAAGCGGGCGCATTGGCTGCATTGGTGGGCCGCGATCTGGCTGCGCTGGCGACCGACGCCGCCGCGCTGGACCTGGTCTTCGCCGGCGCGCATTACGACCCCGCCGAACTGCTGCGGCCGGGCTGGCCGCTGCATCGGCGGCTGGAAGAACTGCACGCGCGCGCGCCGCAATCGATGGGCCTGCCTGCGCGGATCATCGCCTTCGGTGCCGACGAACACGGGGTGGTGCCGCAGCCGCTGCGCGCCGAACTGGAACTGCACGGTGGACCGCTGCGCGTGCTGCCATTTCTGCTGGTGGGCAGCGCCGAACACGCCACCGCCGTCGCCGCGGAGTTCGAACACGCGCTGCTGGAACGCGGCATGGCCAAAGCCGACACCGCGCTGCAGGCGCAGGAAGCGTTCAGCGCGCGGATCGAACACGCCCGCTACCTCACCGCCTACGACCTGGCGGCTATGATGGCATTGCAATATCGCCATGTCGGCCTGGGCGCACTGTGGCCACTGGTGGAAACCGCACTGCTGGCGCCCGAACAGGACGCTTGGCTGGACGCCCCGCCGGAACCGCTGATGCGCTATGCCGAAGGTTCCGTACGAATGGCGCAGCTCGACTTCGACGCATGGTGTCGGCACGATCCGCTCGAACGCGAACGCACGCAGCCCGTGATCGAAGACTCTTACCGCCGTTATGCATATTTCCAGGCGCGCCAGCGCCAGCTCGCGGCGATACTCAAAGTGCATGGACTGGATGTGCGAAGCGTAGTTTGCCCTGCGCACAGCGACGCGCGGGCGATGCTGGGCTGATCTGATTTTGGAAAAAGCATGTCATCCCGAACGAGGGCGAAGCCCGAGGAGGGATCTGCTTGCAGCGGATAGTGTCGCGACCGTAGATCCCTCCACCCGCTACGCGGGCGTTCGGGATGACAGGTGGCGGGTCCGCTCGCGGTTGAGAAACATTGTGAGCAGGCTGCAAGCCGCATCACGCGCTACATCGCGATCTCAATCACTCCACATCCCACCCGCGCGCCTGAATTGCCGGCCGGTTGGCTGCTGTAATCGTCGGGGCCTGCATGGATCACCAGCGCGCGGCCGAGAATGTCATTTGCAGCGCCGCTGCCTAACGTCACGCCCGCAAGCCGAAGGTTGACCGGCGCAACGCCCGCAGCGTTGGCGACAAGGTTGTCCATATCGCCAAGATGATGCGCGCCGCTTCCAGCGCGACCGTGCGCGGCGGCACCGGGATTGAAATGACCGCCAGCGCTGCTGCCGTCGGCGGCGCTGCAGTCGCCGCGTTCGTGTACGTGGATGGCATGCGTACCGCCACGGCCGAGGCCGCCCAGTTCGCCTTCGATGCGCACGCCGCCGTCGACGGCATTGATCAACAGACGACCGCTGACAAGGCTGGCTGAGGCCGGCGCGACATTGGCGACTGCACGCTGTACGCGATGCTGTGCGACGGGTTCGGGTGTTTTGGGGGGCGGTGCGCTGACGCAGGCGGCGAGTGAGGCGGCGAACAGCGAAACAGCGAAAATACGGGTCGGCGTCATATGCGGAAATCCTGTGATGCGTGAACGCCGATCTTAATCGCAGCGTGATGAGCGCGAAGCAACCGGCGCACAACGAAGTGTGTCAATCGGAGCGTCGCGGTTTGCGTCCTGACCCCAGCTTGCGGGTCAGCGTGTTGCGGCCCAGCCCAAGCTTGGCTGCGGCCTCGGAGCGATGGCCGCCAGTGTGTGCCAGCGCAGCATCGAACAGCACTTGATCGAAACGCGCGCGCGCAGTGGCATGCAGATCACGATCGCCGGCCTCCAGACGCGCACGCGCCCAACCGCTCAGCGCGGTCTCCCAGTCCGACGCTGGCGAAGACGCACCGGCTGTATTCGTGAGCACCGGATCATCCAGATCCGTTGCCGCGATGATGTCGCCCGGCGCCAGCGCCGCAAGCCGCCAGCACAGGTTTTCGAGTTCACGCACATTGCCCGGCCAATCGTGCGCCATCAGACGCTTTAGGGCGGCAGGTGCGAAGCGTTTCATCGGCGCATCGAATTTCGCCGCCGCCGCGCGCAGGAAGCGCTCAGCCAGACGCGGTATGTCGTCGCGTCGCGCGCGCAGCGGCGGCAGCGGCAGCCGCACCACGTCCAGACGATGCAGCAGATCGGCGCGGAAACGGCCTTCGACCACCAGCGCATTGAGATCCTGATGCGTGGCCGCGATCACGCGCACATCGACACGGATCAATTCGCGTCCACCGACGCGGAAGAATTCGTTTTCGGCCAGTACACGCAATAACCGCGTCTGCAGCGGCAGCGGCATATCGCCGATTTCATCCAGAAACAATGTGCCGCCATCGGCCTGTTCGAAACGGCCGATATGGCGTTTACTCGCGCCGGTGAATGCGCCGGTCTCGTGGCCGAACAGCTCGCTTTCCAGCAGTTCCGACGGAATCGCCGCGGTGTTGAGCGCGACGAATGGTTTTCGCGCGCGCGGCGATTCGCGATGCAGCGCGCGCGCCACCAACTCTTTGCCGGTGCCGGTTTCGCCGGTAACCAGCACGCCCAGCGGCGCCTGCGCCAACCGGCCGATCGCGCGGAACAGCGCCTGCATCGCGGGCGTGTCGCCAACCAGCGCATCGGTCGCGAAGGTGTGCGTCCCGGACGCATCAGCGGCACCTGCATCCTCATTGTGATCGCGTCGCGCACGCGCCGGTGCCAATGCCTGCTCCACAAGCGCGACCGCCACGTCGAGATCGAAGGGTTTGGACAGAAATTCGTGCGCGCCGCCGCGGAACGCACCCGCGGTGCTGGCGATGTCGGTGTACGCGCTCATCACGATCACCGGCAGTGTCGGATGCCGCGCCTTGAGCGCATCCAACAGCACCAGCCCGTCGTCGCCGGGCATGCGCACATCGGTGAACAGCAGGTCGGGCACCGGGCGCAGCGCGATGGCGTCCAGCACCGCACGCGCCGAGTCGAACGCAATCACGTCGTAACCCGCATCGCGCAGCGCGGTGGCCAACACGAAACGCACCGCGCGGTCGTCGTCGACCACCCAGACCGAAGCGGCGCCGGTATCAGTATTCGTAGCGGGATCAGACATCATCATGATCATTGCGCGCCTTTGCGGAGTCGTTGTGTTCATGCATCGGCGGCACCGCAAACGGCAGCAGCACGGTGAACACCGTATGCCCGACGCGCGAGCGATAGCTCAGCGAACCGCGATGCTCGCGCGCGACCTGCTGCGCCAGCGCAAGCCCCAACCCGGTGCCCTCGGCGCGGCCACTCACCAGCGGCAGAAACACCTGCTCCGCCAGCGCTTCGGGCACACCGCGGCCGTCATCGGCGATTTCCAGCCGCAGTGCGCGCGCATGCGCCACGTCACCGATGCGCACGCCGTGCTCCACGCGCGTGCGCAGACTCACATTCGCCGCGCCAGCTTCAATCGCATTGCGGACCAGATTCCACAGCGCCTGGGTCAACCGATCCGCATCGCCGGGCAATTCCGGCAGCGACGGGTCGTAGTCGCGAATCAGTTTCACCGCCCAACCCGCGTCGCTTTCGGCAAGCCGCAGCACGCGCTCAAGCACCACATGGATGTTCAGCGGCTCATGCGCGCGCGCCGGCTGCGGCGACAGCAGGCGGTCGATCAATTCGGTCAGCCGCGCAACTTCTGACTCAATCAACTCGGTGAGTTCCCGGGCCTCATCACTCTCGACCCGTCGCGCCAACAGCTGCGCCGCGCCCTTCAAGCCCGCGAGCGGGTTGCGCAACTCATGTGCCAACCCTTTCAACGCCGCCGACAGCGCCGACGGCAACACCGTCGCCGGATCATCCCCGGGAAATTCATCCACCGGATGCGCCTCAATCCACCAACCGCCATCCGCACGCTGCGAGAGCAGCGCATCAGCATACGGCCGGGTGTCGCTTCCGGGGAAAGCGAGGTGCAGCCGACGCAGCCGGATCTGCTCGCCCGCCGGCGGCTCAGCCAACATCCGCGCCAACCGCTGACCTTCCACCTCGAACGCCGCCAGCGGCAGCCCCGGCAAACGCCGCTGACTCACCCCCAACCAGCGCGCAAACGCCAGATTGCCGCCCAGCACGCGGCCGCCGGCGTCGCACCAGGCCACAGGCGTGGCTAGCGCGTCGAAAGCGTGGGCATCGGGAAGTGCGGGAGGGCTGGGGGTGGCTGGCATTGCACCAATCTAGTGCAAGCGGGGTGGATTGGCGAGATGGAATAACGGGATGGCCACCGGAGATTTCTTTTCCACGCACACGGGGAGAGCCTGATCTTGTTCCTTCTCCCCGCATGCGGGGAGAAGGTGGCCGCAGGCCGGATGAGGGGCAAAGCAGCCGCAATCCGTGCCGGGAAACTCGTAGGGCGGAACCCGCAAAGCGGATTCCGCCGTCGTTGCCAATCCGATTGCCGAACGGCGGAATCGCCTTCGGCGGTTCCGCCCTACGCAGCGTCACACGCGAAGAGGGAATACCGTCGCGCTTGCTGTGCGACATAGAATCTCCGACCAAAGCCACAAGCTTCGCGACTTGCGTCGCTCCTACACAAGCAGGGGCATCGCGGCTATCGCCGCTCACACAAAAGCGGGGCGCTGCGACTGCGCACAATTCCAAACATCACTTCACCCGATGCTTTCCCAGTTTGCGCGCCAGGGTGCGGCGGTGCATGCCGAGGCGGCGTGCAGTTTCGGAGATGTTGAAGCCGGTTTCGGCCAATGTTTCGTGAATGCGTTCCCACTCCAGGGTTTTGATTGAGGTGGGGCGCTGGGTGAGTTCCACCGTGGCGTCGCCAACGGCGCGGCCGAATGCGGCTTCGATGTCGTCGGTATTGGAAGGTTTAGCCAGATAATTGCAGGCGCCGAGTTTGATGGCTTCCACTGCGGTGGCGATGCTGGCGTAGCCGGTCAGCACAACGATCAGCATGTCGGCATCGTGCGCATGCAGCGCCTGCACGCAGGCCAGGCCGGAGTCGCCGGCCTGCAGTTTCAGGTCGACAACCGCATAGCCGGGCGACCATTCGGACAACAATGCGATCACGTCGCTGAGGTTGGCCGCCGTGCGCACCGCGTAGCCGCGACGCTCGAAGGAACGGCTGAGGGTGCGCGCGAATGCGGCGTCGTCTTCGACGATCAATAATTCGCGCGGTCCGGGCGCGGGGATGTCGGATGCTGTCGTGCTGGATGCAGTCGTATCGATTATTTCAGGCGAGGTCGTCATCGTGCATCTCTCCGTGCGTGATCGCCGACAGCGGCAGACGCATGATGACCGCAGCGCCGCCGCTGTTGCGATTGAGTGCGGAAATACTGCCACCCAGGCTGCGCGCTACGTTGAGCGACAGAAACAGGCCCAATCCGCCGCCGGCGCGGCCCTTGCTGGACTGATAAGGCTTGCCGAACTTTGCAAGCATTGCCGGAGCGAAGCCGGGGCCGGCATCGTGCACGCGCAGCACCAGTTGCCCCTGGTCGCGCGATGCATAGAACCCGACCCAGTCGGGCGACGCTTCCAGCGCGTTATCCAGCACGTTGTGGATCATCTGCTTGAGGCCCCAGTCGGAAATGATGCTCAGATCTTCGCCGAAACTGTTGCGGTAATCGAACTGACCCACGGGTCGCGTGGCGCGCCATTCGGAAACAAGGTCGTCGAGAAACCTGTTGATGGTGGTGATCTCGGGGGCCTCGCCGCGCGCATCGCCGGCCGAGCGCAGGATGCCGCTGACGATGGTTTTGCAGCGCGCGAGCTGGGTCTGCATTTCGTCGATTTCCTGCTGCATATCTGGCTGTTCGGTGAACGGTGGCATCCGCCGCCAGTCGCCCAGAATTACCGACAGCGTCGCCAGCGGCGTGCCCAGTTCGTGCGCTGCACCGGACGCCAGCAGCCCCATGCGCACAATGTGGTCTTCTTCGGCCGCGCGCTGACGCAGATCGGCCAGACGCGCATCGCGCGCGCGCAGAATTCCGCTGATGCGCGTGATGAACACCACCAGCAGAATCGCATTGAGCAGAAAGCACAGCAGCAATCCCTGCACGTAGGGGTCGGCCAGCGCACGCGCAGGGTCGACCGGAATCACCACCGGACCGGGAAATACGATCAAACCGACGAAGCCCAGACTCGTCGCCGCCACCACCACCCAGCTGGAGCGCGCGCGCAGCAGCACCGCGCCCAACACTACCTGCAGCAGATACAGAAACACGAATGGATTGGCGACGCCGCCGCTGAGATGCAGCAGCGCGGTCAGGGTGATCACGTCCACCAGCAGCGACAGCAGCAGCGCGCCGTCGGTCACATCGTCACGACGACGCGAGCGCAGCAGGCTGACCAGATTGAATGTGGCCAGACATAACAGCACGGCGATCATCGGCAACAGCGGCAGGCGAATGCCGAAACCGTAATGCACGATCGCAATGGTGGCGACCTGTCCGCCCAACGCGAACCAGCGCAGCTGGATGAGCTGCTGCATGTTTTTAGCGCCCGTGCTGTCGCGCTGCGATGGGGGTGCCTGCTGCGCTACCGTGCCGTCGGTGTCTGCCGCGCCCGATTCAGTCTTGTCTGGAACCATTCCGCCCAACATCCGCAGACCTCGTGTATGGATGAACCCGCAGGCGATCTTCGCGCAGCACGCGCCACACGCCGGCCACCACCATCAACGCCAGCGCGAACCAGGTCAAGGCGTACTGAAGATGATGATTGCGGAAACGCACAACGGTCAGGCCGCCCACCGGGCCATCTGCGCCGCTGCCGTCGGTATTGCGATCAGGCTCAATAGCAGCGGCATCGATGAAATAAGGCGCGACCCGCCGCAGACCGTGCGCAGCGGCGATCGCCTGCACATCGCGCGAATACCAGCGGTCTTCTGCCGGCACATTGTTGCGCAGGAAACCGCCGCCGGGCTCAGTGAGCCGCAGCAGGCCGGTGACGCGGATGTCCGACGTTGCAGCGGATTCGCGCAGCGGGTCAGGCGCCCAATCCGGCGCAACGAAACCGCGATTGACCAGCACGATGCTGCCATCGCGGCGCTGCAACGGTGTGAGCAGCCAGTAGCCGGCGCCAATTGCGGTCACGGCCTGTACGCGGGTGTCGGCTTCGGGCAGATAACGGCCCGAGACTTCGACATGTCTGTACTCGTCGCGCGCGGCAGTGATCGAGGACCACGCTGCCGGCCCGGGTGCGGCGGCCGGCGCCGCATGGATGCGGGATTCGACGCGCTGGATCAGATCCAGTTTCCAGTCGCGACGCTCCAGCTGCCACACGCCAAGTGCGATGAAACCGATGAAGGCGATCGCAAGGCCGCTCAGCAAAGCCAATCGAGCACTTTTGCGATGCGCTTTGGCTGGGCCCATAGCTTGATGTCTCCGCGAACCTTCTCTAAATGTACGAAACGAAATTATTCGGCCAGGACCGTAGGATGCATAAGCGAAGCGTCATGCACCTTTCGTTTTCAAAACAGCGTGTGGCGCCTTTTCCGCTTTACAAAAACGGCGTATGACGCCTTCGGCTTATACGCCCTACGAGGCTGTACCGCATCATGGCGCGTTGCGCATCTCGTGCGGCGACATCGGCATCATATTGGTGTTGAGGTGGTACATCACCCACAACGAGCCCGACAGCATGATCACCACCAGCACCGTGGTGAAGATCAGCGCCAGAATCGACCAACCGTGCTCCGACTTGGTGTTCATGTGCAGGAAATACACCATATGTACGACGATCTGCACCGCTGCGAACGCCAGAATCACCAGCGCGGTGACGCCTGAACTCACCACGCCGCCGCTCATCACCAGCCCGAACGGTATTGCGGTCAATACCACCGACAGCACGAACCCGTTGACGTATCCGGCGACGGTGCTGTGCGCGATACCGTCATCGTGGGTGTCGTGATCGTCATGGTTCGCGTCGTCATGCTGTTCGACTGCGTGCTCAGCGCTCATGGCAACACTCCCATCAAATACACGAAGGTGAATACCGCAATCCAGACCACGTCGAGGAAATGCCAGAACATCGACAGACACATCAATCGCCTGCGGTTGTCGACAGTGAGGCCGTACTTCCCGACCTGCGCCATCAGCGTCACCAGCCAGACGATGCCGAACAGCACGTGCAGCGCGTGCGTACCGACCAGCGCGAAGAACGCCGACAGAAACGCGCTGCGCTGCGGGCCGGCACCTTCGTGGATGAGATGCTGAAATTCGTAGAGTGTCAGGCCCAGAAACGCCAACCCGAATAATCCGGTCGCCGCCAGCCACGCCAGTACCGCAGGCATGCGCCGACGCTGCATCGCGATCATCGCAAAGCCATAGGTGATCGATGAGATCAGCAGCATCGCGGTGCTCATCGCAACCAAGGGCAGATCGAACAGATCCGCACCGGACGGGCCGGCGGCGTAGCTGCGGCCAAGCACACCGTAGACAGCGAACAGGCTGGCGAACACCAGACAGTCGCTCATCAGATACAGCCAGAAGCCCAACAATGTGCCGTTCTGCGGGTGATGCGTGCCCGCAGCGTCGTGGAAGACCAGCGGCGTGGCGACCGGATCAGCGGGGCCCAGATGCTGGCCGGTTGCGGGGGCGAGGATGTCAGACATAAGCAGCCAGCGCTTGGGTGCGCGCCTCTTCGGTGCGGACAACATCATCGACAGCGATGTGATAGTCGCGCTTGTAGTTGAAGGTATGCACGATGACGGCAGCGATCAGCGCCACCAACGACAGCACCACCAGCGGCCACATGTGCCAGACCAATGCGAACCCGCACAGGGTGCTCAGCGCTGCCAGCACCACGCCGGCGGCGGTGTTCTTCGGCATATGCACCGCGTTGAAGCCCTGCGTTGGGCGCACATAGCCGCGACGCTTCATATCCCACCACGCGTCGTTGTCGTGCACGATCGGAGTGAACGCAAAATTGTAGGCCGGCGGCGGCGACGACGTGGACCACTCCAGCGTGCGGCCCTGCCACGGGTCGCCGGTGTGGTCGCGCAGCGCTTCGCGGCGACGGATGCTGACGAACATCTGGATCAGGAAACAGGCGATGCCCAGCGCCACCAGCAGCGCGCCGAACGCGGCGATCACGAACCAGATCTGCAGCGAAGGATCGTCGAACTTGCTCATGCGCCGGGTGACGCCCATCAGGCCCAGCACATACAGCGGCATGAACGCGAAGAAGAAACCGCTGGTCCAGAACCAGAACGAACACTTGCCCCAGAACGTATCCAGCTTGAAGCCAAACGCCTTGGGCCACCAGTAGTTGATGCCGGCGAACATGCCGAACAGCACGCCGCCGATGATCACGTTGTGGAAATGCGCGACCAGAAACAGGCTGTTGTGCAGCACGAAATCCGCCGGTGGCACCGCCAGCAGCACGCCGGTCATACCGCCGATGGTGAAGATGACCATGAAGCCGATCGTCCACAGCATCGGCAGCTCGAAGCGAATGCGTCCGCGATACATGGTGAACAGCCAGTTGAAGATCTTCGCGCCGGTCGGAATCGAAATGATCATCGTGGTGATGCCGAAGAACGAATTGACGCTGGCGCCCGAGCCCATCGTGAAGAAATGATGCAGCCACACCAGATACGCCAGAATCGTGATGACCAGCATCGCGTACACCATCGAGGTATAGCCGAACAGGCGCTTGCCGCTGAACGTCGCCACCACTTCTGAAAACACGCCGAACGCCGGCAGAATCAGGATGTACACCTCCGGGTGGCCCCAGATCCAGATCAGATTCACGTACATCATGGCGTTGCCGCCGAGATCGTTGGTGAAGAAATTGGTGCCGGCATAGCGGTCCAGCGCCAACAGTCCGAGCACCGCGGTCAGCACCGGGAATGCAGCCACGATCAGCACGTTGGTGCACAGCGCCGACCACGTAAACACCGGCATCCGCATCATGGTCATGCCCGGTGCGCGCATTTTGACGATGGTCACCAATAGATTGATGCCCGACAGCAGCGTGCCGACGCCCGCGATCTGCAGCCCCCAGATGTAGTAGTCCACGCCGACGCCGGGACTGAAGGCGATGCCCGACAGTGGCGGATACGCCAGCCAGCCGGTGGCCGCGAACTCGCCCACGAACAGCGAGATCATGGTCAGCACCGCGCCGCTGGCGGTCATCCAGAAACTGAAGTTGTTGAGGAACGGAAACGACACGTCGCGCGCGCCGATCTGCAGGGGCACGATGAAATTCATCAGCCCTGTCACCATCGGCATCGCTACGAAAAAGATCATGATCACGCCGTGCGCGGTGAAGATCTGGTCGTAGTGATGCGGCGGCAGGAAGCCGGCCTCGCCGTTGAATGCCATCGCCTGCTGCATGCGCATCATCAGCGCGTCGGCAAAACCGCGCATCAGCATCACCAAGCCCAGCACCATATACATGATGCCGATTTTTTTATGATCGATGCTTGTGAACCATTCGCGCCACAGATAGCCCCACAGACGGAACCATGTCAGCGCACCCAGCACTGCAGCGCCGCCAAGTGTGACCATGATGAAGGTCGCGATCAGAATAGGATCGTGAAACGGCAGCGCATCCAGCGACAGACGGCCCAGCCACAGGCTGTCGACGGCAGGCGCGTTGCCGGATGCGGCGGTCATTGCGAACATCACAATTGCGGTACCTGAATAATCGGGAATAGTTGATTGAATGGCAGGTCTTCGACCCGGCACATCGCCGAGCTCACGAAACGTCCACCGCGCACATCACCCTGGCTGCGCGCCACCAGTGTCTGAATGCCGTTGCGGTCGATACCGCGTCCGCCCGATGCATCGATGGCCATCATTTCGTGCATGCACATCTTGTTCGGATCGACGCAGCGATTGAGGATGGCGTCGTACAGCCCGGCATCGACCTGCGCGTAGTGACGCACCGGCTCCGATGCGCTGGGCTTTTCCAGCTGCAGATAATCGGCGCGGGCCAGCGCGTTGCCACTGCCGCGAACCGCGGTCAACCAGCGCTCGAAGTCAGCGTCCGACATGCCCTTGAGCCGAAAACGCATCTCCGAGAATCCCGCGCCGCTGTAATTGGCCGAAAAACCCGGGTAATCGCCCGGCGCGTTCATCACCGCATGCAGTTTGGTTTCCATGCCCGGCATCGCATAGATCTGTCCGGCAAGTGCAGGCACGTAGAACGAGTTCATCACCGTAACGCCGGTGATCTTGAACTGGATGGGCCGGTCCACCGGCACCGCAACTTCATTGACCGTAGCGATGCCCTGTTCCGGATACAGAAACAGCCACTTCCAGTCCAGCGCCACCACTTCGATCACCAGCGGCTTGGTTCCCGCAGGCACCGGGCGCCCTGCGGCGATCCGATCGATCGGGCGATAAGGATCGAGCTTGTGCGTGCTCACCCAGGTGATCGCGCCCAGCGCGATGATGATCAGCAGCGGCGCCGCCCAGATGGCCAGCTCCAACTGCGTGGAGTGATCCCAGTCCGGTGTATAGATGGCCTTGGTGTTGTTGGCGCGATACCGCCAGGCAAATATCAGGGTCAGTGCGATCACCGGCACGATGATCAACAGCATCAGCAGGGTGGCGACTACGATCAGATCGCCCTGCTGCGCCGCCACGTCGCCGGGTGCGTTCAGTACGATCGTATTGCAGCCCACCAAGGACATGGCTACGGCCGCCAGCAGCAGACGTGCGATCAAACGATAAGGACGGACACTGCGGGCGGACACGGGCGGACCTGAACGGGTGGCTTGAGTGAGCGCGCAGCGTAGACCTGACGCTGTCGGCGGGCGATTGGACGTTTTGTCCTATGGCCGTGAATGCCGCATGGTGGGACGCTTGCATCCGGGGCCGCCGTGCTGTTCACGTTCGCCCTTCGCTCCCGGTGCATGCTGATCCCCATTCACCGTTGAATCAACCACCTCCTTCACGCTGAACGAATACCTCCCGATGACACCCTCTCACGCTCCCGTCGCGCAGACGGACGCACAGGCCGCCCAGCACGCCAAAGTCGCGCCGGGTGAAATCGCGGTGGGCGTGGTCATCGGACGCACCTCGGAAAACTTCGATTTCTTCGTCTACGGCATCGCGTCGGCGATGGTGTTTCCGGCAGTTTTTTTTCCCAACGTCAGTCCGCTCACCGGCACCCTGTATGCCTTCGCTCTCTTCGCGCTGGCCTTCATCGCGCGGCCGTTCGGCACTGTGGCATTCATGGAAATCCAGCGGCGCTGGGGCATCAGCACCAAGCTCACCGTCGCACTGTTCATGTTGGGCACCTGCACCGCGGGCATTGCGTTTCTGCCGCGTTTCGAGACCCTGGGCATCTGGTCGATCGTGCTGCTCACGCTGTTCCGCATCGGTCAGGGCATTGCGTTGGGCGGATCGTGGGATGGCCTGCCGTCGCTGCTCGCACTGAATACACCCAAGCACAGGCGCGGCTGGTACGCGATGCTGGGACAGCTCGGCGCGCCGCTGGGTTTCATCATCGCTGCATCGCTGTTCGCTTACCTGCACAGCAGTCTGTCCAGCGCGGACTTTCTGGACTGGGGCTGGCGTTATCCGTTCTTCGCCGCATTCATCATCAACGTGGTCGCGCTGTTTGCGCGCCTGCGTCTGGTGGTCACCGACGAGTACGCGCAGCAGTTCGGCGAATACGAACTGCAGCCCACCCCGGTGGTGGAGCTGATGCGCGAAAAAGGTCGCGATGTCGTCATCGGCGCATTTGCGATGCTGGCCAGCTACGCGCTGTTTCACATCGTGACCGTATTTCCCATTTCCTGGATCCTGCTGTACTCCGACCGATCCATCAGCGCATTTCTGATGGTGCAGGTGGTTGGCGCATTTCTGGCCGCCGGCGGTATCGTGGTCTCCGGGCTGATCGCCGACCGCATCGGCCGGCCGCGCACGCTGGCGGGGCTGGCCGGCATCATCGCGGTGTTCAGCGGTTTCGCGCCGACCCTGCTGGGCGGCAGCATCGCCGGCCAGAACACATTCATTTTGGTGGGCTTCGTGCTGCTGGGGCTGTCGTACGGACAGGCGGCCGGCGCAGTCACCGCCAATCTTGGCGCGAAGTATCGCTACACCGGCGCAGCGCTCACCTCCGACCTGGCTTGGTTGATCGGCGCCGCGTTCGCGCCGTTGATCGCTTTGGGCCTCTGTGCCTATTTCGGGCTCGCATTTCTAGGTGCTTATCTGCTGTCGGGGGCTGCCTGCACGCTGGGCGCTTTGGCCTTGAATCGATTCCTGAAATTGCGCAATTAGGCACATTAGCTTGCAGTAGGCTGGGCTGAAAAGCCCAGCGCTCTTACTGAAGATGACTGGGATATTGCTGGGCTTTTAAGCCCAGCCTACGCGTATCGGCCCAGCATACGCTCACTCGTAATGACGAAATTGAATGACGCCGCGCCCACCGCTGCGGGTTTCGCTACCATCGGCACTCTGAAGCTCCCGTCCTTTCGGAAACGCCACAGATGAAAGTCCTTGCTGCCGCCCTGCTCGCCACACTCCTGCTTGGCTGCACGACGCAGCCTGCATCCGACGCGCCGCCGCCGCTGACCATCGCCGCATCGCCCGCGACCACAGCCGAATACCAATCGCTGACGATCGACAGCGGCGCGCAGCGCTGG
>JANOKD010000078.1:0-23183 GCA_031419075.1 Lysobacterales bacterium | reverse complement strand
GATCCGCAGGCACGTAGTCCTCAAGCTTGCGCATGATGAACAGGGACTCGGTGAAGTGATCTGCGCCGCGCATCGGGGTTGCCTGTCGAAATCAGAACTTCATTTTACTGCTGGGCTAGGTATTTCAGCAGCCTGCTAGGGCTCAGTACCAGAATTTAGTCGTACTGCGGGTCGCGCATCTGAAAGAGGTTGGAGTGGGGCGTTGGCAACTCCATTTAAATAGGACAGAAGAAAATGAAGCTGCACTCACCCTTGCCATTGCGCTTCTGCGAACTGGCTCTCTCGCTGGAATGGAAGTCAATAACGAAGCACGTATCGCCATGTCAAAGGGCGAGGAGTATGTTCAGTCTCTAATCTCTGCTTCGGAGCTAAAAAAGAGGCATAAACAGGTGAAAGACGAACAAGCAGCCTATGAGTTCGAACAAATTCTCATTAAATTCGGGTGACGCATGGGCAAGTTTGACAAAGATAGGTTCCAGAAAGAGATTGCCATTCGCTATTGCATTGCGCGGGGGATGATCCCATTTCCTGAAGTTCTAGTTCCTAGCGCATCAGACGTAAGTGATTCTGTAGAGGTTCTGACAGATCTAGATGTTCTGGGAGTAGAGTTTGTTAGTGATGGTGAGCTACGGCGAACTCTTTTTGATTGCAAGACGACGAACAAGATGAGTTCGATCAATCGAGCATTTTGGGCCGCTGGTGTTATGCAATACACAGGTTGCCATCATGCCTTTGCGATCCTAAAGAACAAGGCGGTGCACAATCATAGGATGTCTGCGCTAGCAATGGGTGTGGACCTTCACACTGATCAATCATTTACGGATCTTGGAAAGTCTGTAGACGTTTCGTTCCCAATGGATTCTGCGTATCAAGCATCAGTCGATCGATGGAATAAGGTTCAGGAATGCTACGAGAAAAACATGTGGGCGAAAGAGCTTCAGAATTTGAACAGAAATGTTGTCCCGTTATCCAATTCGCATGCTGGGATTTTTCGTCGGTATGTTGCTGAGATGCGTCAAGTCCGGGGTATGTTCGATCCGTCAAAAGAGACACATCTTTGTATCTTCTTAGATTCACTTGGATCGCTGATGGTCTTGTGGGCATCACTTTCTCGTGATGCAAGACGCTTATATGAACCCACGATGCGTAAAGAAGAGTTTGAGAAGGTCCTCAGATACTACTTGTGGGGAGGAAAGGAGTCCTATCAAATGCGCCAGCAGATGCGCGAAAAGACGGCTGTGGACAATCCCGCTTTGGGTCCAGTCGAGCTTCCGGCTTGGGATAAGTTATTGGCGTTCGTTGGCATTGTTCTGTCAGCTCCACAAAGTATCTTCGAATGTGCTTTCTTTGCTCGGGAGCTTGCGTTTAGAGTGGCTTGTGGTCCCAACACTACATTTGATCTTGAACTTTCAAGAGCTTCTTCCGAAAATTCTCGGATCAGACAGTTTTCTACAGGATTGACCGATTACTTGGTTTCAGCCTGTGGGCTTCCGAAAGACTTGGGAAAGGAAGTCCAAGCTCTGATATTTTCGCTTTAACAAAACTGGGGTCAGAGTCGACTTTCACAACCCGTAAGGCGGGTATTGACCCGCCATGAGCTGCAGGCAATCCGAAGAAAAAGGAGTCAGGTTCATTTTCCCGTGTAGGAAAATGAACCTGACCCCTTTTCTGACCCTTTTCTCGCGATTTGCCGGAGGCCCGGACGATGTGCAGGACGCGGATCCGCCCTGCACATCGGGTTGCGATAGCCGCGATGCGGGTTACTCGGTGTAGAGCTCGCTGCTCGACAGTTTGACGTTGGCGGATGTGTTGCCGCCCGCGAGTACGGCCTTGCCGTTGCCAGCGAGACCGGCACCCAGCAGATTACGGCCCTGGGTCAGATTGCCGGCGACAGACCAGGTGTTGGTGGCCGGGTCGTAGAGCTGGGTCGTTGTGGTGGTAGAAGGCCAACCGCCCGCGATCAGTACCTTGCCGCTGGGCATCGTGACAGCCACATGTTGCTGGCGCGCCGTCGTCAGCATGCCGGCGCTGCTCCAGCTGTTGGTCGCAGCCGAGTAGCGTTCCGTGCCTGCGATCGGTCCATTGGTGCCCGCGCCGCCGACCACCAGCACACCGCCGTTGGCGAGCGCGGTCGCGGTATGCCAGGTGCGGACGGACGCGAGATTGCCTGCCGGGCTCCAGGTATTGGTGGCCGGGTCATACAACTCGGCGCTGGAGAGCGCTATCCAGCCCACGCCTTCGCCACCGGTCACCAGCACCTTGCCGTTGCTCAACAGCGTTGCCGCGTGATCGCGGCGCGCGGTCGTGAGCGGAGCGACCAGAGTCCATGTGTTCGTGGCAGGGTTGTAACGTTCGACCGTCGCCTGTGGCGTGCCGTTGGTGATCACGCCGCCGACGGCAAGAACGTGACCGTTCTGCAGGGTGGTCAGTGTGAGCGCATAGCGTTGCTGGGTCAGCGGAGAGGCGATGGTCCATGCGTTGCTGGCGGGGGCATAGATCTCGGCCGTGGACTGTATGCCGGAACTGCCGAGTCCGCCTGCGATCAGCACATTGCCGTTCTGCAGCAGCGCGATGCCCGGCAGATAGTGCGGGGCAATGCTGTAGCTGCTTTGGGTCCACGCATTGGTGGTCGGGTTGTAGAGGTCTGCGGTGTAGAAGGCGAACGCCGATCGTTTCGCATCGCTGCCGCCGACGAGCATGACCCGGCCGTCGGCCAGCGTCACCGAACCGGCACCGGCGCGGGCATTGGTCATGGCGGGGCCGGCGGTCCAGCCTGCGGCATACGCAAGGCCAGAGACGGTGAGTGTGGCCATCAGCACGCCTGCGGCGAGCAGGCGCCGGGAAGCATGAGAGTGAGTAGCGCGATCACAGGGAACGGCAGAATGGAAAGCGGGATCGCGGCCGTGGTGCGTCGTTGTCATTGTCGTTGTCGTCCTTTGCGTTGGAGGAGGTTGATGCGCGCTGTGCAGCCCGCCTGATGGCGAGTTCGGCGTCGTCGCATTGCATGCGGCGATTCGGATCGCAGATCGCTCGGGTGACCAGCGGCACAGCTTAGGCACGATGAAGCGCCGACCGCCATCGTCACCTGATGCGGTATCGCGGATTGAGACCACAGGTATTGCAAAAAAGGTCAGATTCATTATTGATCCGGCTCGAATATGGTTGAATTCGATGGCTCTGCTCACGTAGGAGGGACTTCAGCCCCGAGCAGGTTGTTCATAGGGATTTAGTGTAAAAAGATCTGGCCTGAAGGCCCTCCTACGAATGTATGCAGAGTTCAATCTTCTCTTGGCCGGATCAATAGTGCTGAAGCCGGCTTATCTTCAATCCGAATGAAAACAATGTCTAAATACCTTCTTTTTGCGACCGCTTTCCCGTTCTTGGCTGTAGCTGCTCCCGCCTGCGTCGCGCCCGATGCGAAGAATGTCGTCATCGCCAGCAGTGCCAGCGAACTCGCTGACGGGCATTCGGCCAAATGGCGGATCGAAAGCGTGGACGGCGCTCGGCAGGTCATCCTCAAGCGCTGTTCCGAGCGTCGTGGTGACACATGCTATTTCGCCGTCGATATCGAGCCTGGCCGTTACTACTTCAAGGAAGTGATACCCGGGGCCTATAATCACTTGCAGTACCCGGTGTCTCGACCGGAGGTATGGTTCGAGGTCAGCGGCAAGGGTGTCGATTACATCGGCGACTGGGTCATCGAGCGTACGAATCGACGTGCCAGCGTGAAGCTTCAGGTGGGCTATGATCTGACAAGTCTCGATTCGATCATCAAGTTGTGCAGGCTCGAAGGCAGGACGCTCTTTCTCGGTCGTACCACCAGTCCGTCGCTTGAGATCATTCATCAGACACAGGTGAACCCATAAACCATAAGGCATGAAAAAAAGGTCAACGCGTAAGGTGGACTCGTAGGGTGGTGGTGAGCGCAGCGAACCCCACCTTTGCCGAAGCGCCGCACACGCGGTCGAAGCGTTCGCACCGAATAAACACGTCGCCTGTCTGCCCGAACCGATGCTGGAACTGACGCGCACGAATGGTGGGGTTCGCTGCGCTCACCACCACCCTACGTGTGGCGGGTTGAAGTCATGGTGTAAGCCGTAAGCCCGACGACGAGCGGAATTCCGTGCAGATCAAGTCGGGGCAGGCGGGCCATGTCGGTTCCTCAATGCGGAGCATGAGGGTGATCGATACGGCGCCTCCGGTCGATCAGGGAACCCCGCGATATGATGTAGGCAGTGAACCTCACCCCATTTGGAAGCCCTCATGTCCCTCTCAATGCACACCGCGTCCGTTCCCGTGTTCCAGCAGATGCTCACTGCACTGGCTGGTGTCCTGGCCAAGGCTGAAACCCACGCTGCCGAGCGCAAGATCGAACCCGCAGCGCTGCTGCAATCGCGATTGTTTCCCGACATGTTCCCGCTAACGCGGCAGGTGCAGATCGCCTGCGATTTCGCCACCAGCGTGTCGGCGCGTCTAGCCGGCGAGGACGTCCCGGCCTACGAGGTCGGCGATCAGACGTTCGCCGACCTGCAGCAGCGGATCGCCGCGACGCTGGCCTTCATCGGTGGATTGGATGCGGCGCGATTCGAAGGCAGCGGTGAGCGCGATGTGGTGTTGCGCCCCGGCACGCCGAAGGAACGCAGCATCGGCGGCCAGGCCTATCTGCTGTCGTACGGGCTGCCGCAGTTCTTTTTCCATGTCACCACGGCGTACGACCTGCTGCGCCACAACGGCGTGGAAATCGGCAAGAAAGACTTCATGGGCGCGTACTGACGGGCCAGAGACAACAACACGTGAGCGGGACTCGTAGGGTGGCGGTGAGCGTAGCGAACCCCACCATTGCCGAAGCGCCGCGCACACGGTCGAAGTGTTCGCACCGAAGAAACGAGTCGGTTCACTACCCGAACCGATTCTGGAACTGAAGCGCACAAATGGTGGGGTTCGCTGTGCTCACCGCCACCCTACAAGTCTGCTCGCTTCAGGTTCAGAGCAAATGTTGACCCGCGCCGATAGGTTGGCTAGCGTGCGGCATGATCCAAGGGGACGCCGCATGAACTTCAATCGAATCAGCACAGCGCATGCGTGGGTTGCCGTATGTTCGTTCGCGGCGATGTTCATCGCGGGCGGTTGCGCGATCGCCCAGACGGGTGGCAGCCGAGCGATGATTCCCGCGGAACTGATCGGCGTCTGGGACATTGCAGCGTCAGCCTGTACCGGGCAGGGCAACCCGGACAGCGATACCCGGCTGGTCATTACGCGGATGGGCATCGACAACTACGAACAAAGGTTCAAGCCGATCAAGGCGGCCAATGTGTCGGATGCGCCGCGGGCCTGGAACATTCACTCGACGCTGACGTTCGATGGCGAATCCAGTGGCTACCGGGCAATTTACGCACTGGACGGCGGCGGACGCCTGACTATTGTCGATGAACACCGCACGGAAACGTATTCGCGCTGCAAGTGACCCATCGGGTACAACACGGATGGCGGACTTGAGCCCTCCATCCGCAATCTGCTCATCGCTGGACGGTGACGTAGCTTGGGTAAGACTGAACGCCGCACCCGGGAATTTTTGGAGACATGTGTGTTTTTTCACCCGGGCTTTGCCCTTCACGTTCGCCCGGGCTACGGTATCCGAGCTGCGGGTATCTACTCATTCAAAATATTTGACGCCAAGACTTCCGACGCATAGGCTCATATTCTGTGTAAAACAGCCATGCGAGTGTTTGCAGTGATTTTCAAGATAAGAATGCTTTGGAGAGCGCTGGCTCTTTTGATGGTGGCCGCATCGTGTGCCGCCCCCGCGCTTTCCAAGGATCCGAAGGTCGATTTTCCCAAGCAGCTGCAGGGAGTATGGGAGCTGGGATTCGAGCCTTGCAAACTGCCGGGAAATTTTGATAGCGATGGCCGGATAGAGATCAAAGCCTATGTGTTAGAGGCTTACGAAGACCATAGCGTCCCAGTCAAAATCGTACGGGTATCAAGCTCCCCTTCCGCGTGGAGAATCACCTACCTCCTGCATATCGATGAGTCTGTACAAAAAAGTAGCGCGATCTATGCTTTGAACGGATCGCATACTCTAACGATAATCGATGAAAGCAAACCTTCTATTTACAGCAGATGCACCTAGTCGCTGGTGATTTTGAAGATGATTCAATAAGAAATTAATTGAATATTCTGACCCGCCTGAAGGATTCAAAAGATGACGGCTGCAAACGGTGTGCATGAACAGGATGAAGTTGTCGAGCTTCCCCACTACCGCGTCATTCAGAAGGACGTTGCGAGAAATACTTCTGTTACCGATTTTGAAAGTCTAGTAACGCACCACCCTGCCGATAACAGCGCAGCCCGTATTGTAGATGGCGTTGTTATCCGAGGTGAGGAAGGGCGGCGTCATGCCGTGGTAGGCGGAGAAATTCAGGAAATTGAAGTTCCGAGCCGTGGAAATACCTATGGTCTCAAGCCTGATCAGGTGTTGATCAAGAAAGATTTTATGTTGGAGGATTCTCGAATAGCGTCTTTTGGGCGCGGTGTTCGTGATGTCGATTTGCCTTCTCCGGTTGCGGGTTACATTGGTGCGCGCAGAGACGCAGGGGGTCTGGTCGACATCTATGATCGGGAAGGTGGTGACGTGATCGCCCGTGTGCGTCACATGAGCGACATCCGGGTGAATGTCGGCGATACCATCGAATATGGACAGGCGCTCGGTACTCAGAGCGATGTCAGAAGCGGTGCCAAGCATGCTCATCTCGAAATGGACACCCGCTATTACCAACAATACGAAAACTACATTGCGGATCTCACCAGCGGGCGTCTCTCGATCGACGAGGCCCGACGTACACAGGGCATCCAGCCACTGCCGATTGTTGACGATGGTGTGGTCAGGTTAGGCGAATCCAGCGACCGTGTCCGCGATGTGCAGCGGGTGCTGGCTGAAGAAAACTATCGCGGACGCGACGGGCAGCCGGTGGCGCAGGACGGTGTCTATCGTCTGTCGATGCAGCCAGCGGTGTTGAATTTCCAGCGCGATCATGGCATTCCGCAGACTGGCAATATCGACGGGGCAACGCTGCAGTTGGCGCCGCCCCTGCCACGCCGGGAACTGGATCGCCCGGATCACAACGATCTGCGCAATGGCCCCGGTATGCCCGACATGCCGGGCCGATATGGTGCGCCACCGCACGATCACGGAGCGCGCGGTGGACAAGCGCAGTTGGAGCAGGGTGCGCATGCGTTGGAGCGTTTGAGCCCGCAGGAACGCGATGTCCATGACCGTGCTTACGCAGCAGTGCAAGTGCGCGGTGGGTACAGTGAGGAAGAGAGCCGCAATATCGCGGTGGCAGGTGTGCTTGCGTTCAAGGAGAGTCGTCTCGTGCATGAGGCGCAGGATGTGGGCGTGTCGTGCATGAGGCGCAGGATGTGGGCGTGTATGGTGACCGTTTGCGCATCAGCAGCTTTCCATATGGACGCGAGCGCGAGCCGAACTTCAATGCGGATGTGAATTTGGCAGATGCGGCGCAGAAGCCGGCGCAACAAAGTCTGCAGCAGATACAGACTCTTGATCTACAGCAGGCCGTCGCGAGGCAGCAAGCAATTGACCCGAATCAGCAGCAGGGCGCAAGTGGTCCGAGTATCGGTGCGAGAGTTACATAACCCATAAGGTGAGTCTTGACCCGCCACCGGTTGTAAGGAATCCGCAGCGCGCAACATGTCGATTTCGTTTTGGGTCGGCATGGTCAGTTTCCTGATTCGATGTGAAGAGTTCGCGTTGCGCTACGGCAGCACATCTGCAGGGAACGCTTGAGGATCGAATGTCTCCAGCGGCACATCGCCGAAATCGGCAGGCTCCTGCCGCTGTTCCGCACTTTTGCCATCAATGCGATCGAAGCCGCCAAACGCGATGCCGGCCAAGCGCCAGTCGCCTGAAGCGCGCGCGGCCTCGAATCGGAATTCGCTCGACCACAGCTCACGCGAACCGCCCTCGAAGCGCAGCGTGAATTCACCTCGGCCGATGCGGATCGCCTGCAGCGGATCGCCCATCATCCCGCCACAGCGACGGCATAAGATTGCCTTGGGGCCGGTGGCCGATACCCGCAAGCGGCCATCGGTATCTCGCAGCAACACTTGCAGCGTTCGTGACGCGTCGTCGTTCGCCGATGCGGGCGCGTAGACCAGCAGCGCATCGTCGTCGCCATCCGCGTCAAGATCGCCGCGCGCAGCAAGGTCAAGCACGACACCCGCGGGCAACAAAGGGGATAGCTCAGCATCGCGCTGTGGCGATGCCGGCGACGGCACGGGCGTCAATGCAGCCGCCACGTCAGGCTGTCCAGTGCCCGGCGGCGAGGGCCGCGCATTCGCGGCATCGCCATACGGCGCGCAGGCCGCCAAACCGCCCGCGATCAACGCTGCAAAACCGATCTCATGTATGAGCAAACGCGTTCGTCCGAATGATGGAGGCATCGCGGTGTCCTTGTAGGGGCGTGGTGGGAGATTAACGCGTCAAGGTCGTAAGGCGCATACGCTTGCAAGTCTGGTGGCCGACCCTGGCCACGCACGGACAGCCGCGTCGCTGGCGCGCGGCGTGAGCGGCGGCGACAATGCCCCGCCCGCGCACTCTGCGCCAAGCAAGGCGATGCCCCATGCGAACCTTCGTCCTCCGCGCCCGTGCCGCGCCCACCGACAGCCAGAAGCTGCTGGCCGCCGTTGGCAAGGAAGCCCACACCGAGATCCTGGCGCACACGCTGATGAACGCCATCTTCGTGGCGCAGTCGCATCGCCCGGACGTGACGGTCTACCTGGTGCTGGAGAGCACGCCGGATTTCTCCCGCACCATCCGCTTCGAAGCCAGCGCAATGCACGACATCGGAGGCTTCGACGAGCGCTCGCTGCTGGGCAAGGTCGCGGTCGCGTTGGACGCGTCGCGCGGCATGGGCAAGGAAGAAATCCGCCAGGTGGAGTCGGGCGTCATGGTGCGCACCCTCAGCTTCGAGAAACTGGTGCAGGAGCTGGCCACCGACCATCAGCTTTACGTCATGGACCGCAAAGGCACGCCCATGCGCGAGCAGAGGTTCGAGGACAACCCCTGCTTCCTGCTCACCGACCACATCCCGATGCCCAAGAACACCTTCCACACGCTCGATCGCCTGGGCGCGAAAAAAGTAACGCTTGGCTCGAAGATGCTGTTCGCCTCGCAGTGCGTGGTGCTGATCCACCACGCGCTGGACGAGCGATAGCAGGGCCGTAGGGCGCGTAGGCGATCGTAGGGTGCAAAAGCGAAGCGTCATGCACCGTCTCTTTGATGCATCCCGCACGGTTCAAGATTGATGTCGCATGACGCCTTTGGCTTATGCGCCCTACGGTGGGGCGGACCAATCGGGCGAGAGGAGGCCGCGCTTCACCGGGTTGTAACCCGTAAGTTGGACCCGTACGGTGGTGGTGAGCGCAGCGAAACCCACCTTTGCCGAAGCGCCTCACTCGCCGGTTGCAGCGTCGCCGGGCTGATGCCGCGACAGGAACACCGTGACGCCGAACCGATGCGTTTTTTTCGCTGACCTGTCTCCTGTCACCCCTGTTCGCATACGCGACCATGCGTCCCGCAACGGCGCCAAGTCAGTTTTCAACGGCGAATGGTCGGTGCGTTAGTGCAACAAAACCAATCTGGGCGCCGACCGCGGCGAAGCCCATGGGGGATGTCGTACGCCGCGCGAGCAGTGGCTTATGAACGCGCGATCGACATGAAAAAGACGTGCTTTGTCCGCTTTTTTCGAAGGAGACCGTTGGCTTGGTTATGCGCGGGCAACGGTCTCGGTTACATGTTCGCTTTGCCGTGAATGATTACCAGAATGGATTTTCCGATGATCACAACAGACACGCTTCGTAGATTCGCACCCGGTATCAAGACACCGGACATCCACGCCGCCGCGCTGGAGGCCGCGAGGGTTGCCAGCTCGATCAGCACGCCGAGACGGCTGTGCCATTTCATGGGTCAGATTTTCGTCGAGACCGGCGGCATGAGGAGCATGATCGAGAATCTCAACTACAGGAATCCGCAACGGTTGGATGCGATCTTTTCCGCAGTGCGTGGCACTGCGGATGCGCGTTCCCTGATCAGTCGTGGCCCGCAGGCGATCGCCAATCGTGTTTACGCTAACCGCATCGGCAACGGCAACGAAGCCAGTGGCGACGGGTTCCGCTACCGCGGATCAGGCTACAAACAGTTGACCGGTCGCGCGAATTATCGCGACATCGGCCGCATCGTCGCTCTCGATCTTGAAGGCCATCCCGAACTCGCCCGCGAACCGGTGAGCGCCGCCAAGGTCGCGTTCGCGTTCTGGGATGCCCGAAAATGCTCACCCCTCGCGGATGATGGCGATCTCGACGAGATCACCGAGCGTATCAACGGCCCTGCGAAACTCGGCTTGGCTGAGCGTCGTGCGGCGACGTTCCGGGCGCTTGGGATCTGGAAATAACCCGTAAGGGGGTGGGCTTCCACGCGCCTATCGAAGATTGGCTTGAGTCCGCCCGAGGCGCCGCGATTGCTATCATCGGCGTATGGCCAAGCTTTTGCTCAATCTACGCAATGTGCCCGACGACGAGGCGGACGACGTGCGTGCGTTGCTGCACGATCACGATATCGCGTACTACGAGACCTCGCCCGGGTTCTGGAATATCTCACTGGGCGGAATATGGGTCCGCGACGATGCGGCCTTCGCGGAGGCCAAGCGCCTGATGGCCGAGTATCAGGCGCAGCGCGGTGCGCGCGTTCGGGCGGAGCACGAGGCGGCGCGCCGGGACGGTACCGCTGGCACGTTCTGGAAGGTGCTTCGCAACGAGCCGATGCGCGTGTTGTCGGCGGTGCTGGGTATCCTCTTCGCACTCGCGCTGGTGCTGCTGCCGGCGCTGCTGCTTCGGAGATGAACACGTAAGTTGGACCCGTAGGGTGGTGGTCAGCGCAGCGAACCCCACCTTTGCCGAAGCGCGGCACACACGGTCGAAGCGTCCGCGCCGACGAAGCAAGCCTGCATCCGTGCGTTTTCCCCGCATGCAGTTTGATATCCGTGCAAAACGACAGGCGTCGCATGTTCGCCAAGCCGGTTCACCGCGGGGTTATTCGAGCGCATGCAGGCTGCGGTTCCAATAAATTTTCAAGGAACCACCATGTCTTCCACGACATCGATCAAACGCGTTGCCATTCTCGCTACCAATGGATTTGAACAATCGGAATTGATGGAGCCGCTTCAGCAGTTGAAGGATGCCGGTTTTTCCGTGCAGGTGGTCGCGCCCAAGGGCCCGCAGATTCGCGGGTGGAAGGACAAGGACTGGGGCGACAGTGTCGATGTGGATGTGGAGCTGTCCAGCGTATCGGCAAACGATTTCGACGCGCTGGTGCTGCCGGGCGGTGTGATCAATCCCGACATCCTGCGCATCGATGCGGCGGCGATCGCGTTCATCAAAGCGTTCGACGCTGCAGGCAAGCCGCTGGCGGCGGTCTGTCACGGCCCGTGGCTTCTGTTGGAAGCCGGCGCTGTCAAGGGCCGCGAAGTCACGTCGTGGCCGTCGCTCAAAACCGATCTGACCAATGCCGGTGCGCGCTGGAAGGATGCAGAAGTGGTGGTGGATGGCCACATCATCACCAGCCGCAAGCCGGAGGACCTGCCTGCGTTTTGCCGCGCCATCATCGACGCGGTGAATGCGGGTGTAACGAGTAGGGTGGAGTAAGCAAAGCGCAACTCCACCATCGCAAATCCGCCACGGCGGGTCTGACGGTATCAATGTTTTTACGTTTGTGAATGTGTTGATTTTTTTGCTTCGACGGTGGAGTTGCGCTGCGCTTACTCCACCCTACGACGCTGGATTGCGGCGATTTACTCGTCCCTGATCCGCTGGACGCGTTTTCGATATGCACCCACGTTGTCGCCGTCGATGCGCGTCTGCTGCGTGCCTTCGATCGTGTCGACCTTCGTGTCCGACTCGGAGCCCGTCACCGGTTTTGCCTCGACCTTCGTCTCGCGCTCAAAGCCGTGCGACTTGTCAGTGTTGCGGTAATACCGGTACAGGGCCCAGTACAGCGCACCGGCGCCGGCCGGGCCGGCTGCCAGCAGCCAGAGTCCGCCGTCGTCGCTCATGAGGAACCTGCCAGGATCGCGATGGCGATGGTTTCGAGGATAGTGCCGACGGTGAGCGCGGCCAGCAGCAGTTTCCACTGCTGCACCGGCACGCTGCCCATCGTCTCGCCGGTGCGGCCGTTCACTGCGATGTAGTGCAGCATGCCGCCGTTGGCGCCGGGTTGGTGGTACGAGTACAGCCAGACCGGCAGGTACATGGAGACCCAACGCGTGCCGTGGACGTCGAGTTTTTCCTGTTCCCAGCGCACGCCGCGGTCGTAGCGGCGCACCGAGGCTTCGACTTGGGCGCGGGCGATTGACAGCAGTTGATCCTCCAGGCGCGGCTGCAGGTGGTCGACGTTGCTGTTGCGCTTTTCCGAGGTGAAGCCCGACAGATACGACGCGTTCCACTTCACTGCATTCTTGGTGTCGAACGGCAGAACCGTGTTGATGATGTTGTTGGTGTTGACGCGCACGTCCAGGTTGCCGCGTTCGGTGGACGATTCCAGCGGCAGGTCGTCTACGGTGAAATCCACGTGCCGTTGCACCCGGTAGATGTCGGCGTCGTAATAGGTCTTCTTGTTGTTGTCGGTGCCGCGCGTGTATTGGCGTGTTTTGATCTCGCCCTTGCCCGCGACGGCAGCGCTCGCGTTGCCGTCGACGATCATGTAGGGCAGGTAGACGCCGACGACGTTCTCGGGCGTGAACTGTTCCTTGAATTCCTTGAGCGCGAACATCCGCCGCTTGTCCACGAACTGGCGGATGCGCGCGACCGCGTCGTCCTTCTTGATGTGGAAGGGCAGCACCGCGTCGGGCACCGCACCGTTGGGCACCTGTTCGTTGACGCCAAAGACATGGCGGCACCAGTGGCAGCGCGCGGTCATCGCGCTTTCGGTGTTGACCGTGACCTCGGCGCCGCAGCCGGTGCATTTGAAGGTCATCAGCACGGCGGCGTCGGCGGCGATGTCGCGCGCACCCGACGCCATGACCGTGCCCTTGAGCTGGTCGATGCCTTCGCCGAATCCGAACAGCGCTTCGACCCGCGCGCCCTCCCATTCGTTGCGGCAGTACAGGCAGACCAGCAGATCGGTGCCAAGCTTATGGCGGATGTCGGTCGAGCCGCATTTCGGGCAGCGGTTGAGGCCGTCGCTGAGCTCGGCCGCGGCGGTGTCGATGGCGACCGGGTCGGGCGCTTCAAGTTCGTCGCGGATCGCGTCGGGCAGGGCGGCCGGGTCGATCGGCAGACTGCCCGGCAACGGCGGCACGTCCTGCGGCGAGCCCGGGCCGGTGACGGGCTGCGAAGGCAACGGCGGTGGGATCCTGGTGTCGGACATGGTCGCTGCGCGCCTGCGGCTTACAGGCCCAGCGCCTTGGCCTTGAGCGCGTCGTAGTCGTCCTGGGTGATCAGGCCGAGTTCCAGCATCTCCTTGGCCTTCTTCAGCTTGGCGACCGGGTCGTCAGCGGCCGGCGCGGGAGGCGCCACCGGCTGCTGCATATTGCCGACGCCGAGCATGCCCGAGGCCATGCCTACGCCCACCAGACCCGCAGCGCCGCCGGTCTCGCCCGCCGACTGGATGCCCTGCGCGACACTGGCCTGCAGGTTGGAATTGCCGCGCGACCCCGAAAGCGCGTCGGCGCGCTGCACGGTCTTCAGCAATTCGCGCGTGTTCGCGTCGTACTCGATCGAGACGATGGCGGTCTTGACGATGGCCAGGCCGCGATCGGACTTCCACTGGTAACCCTGCTCGACCGCATCGGACAGGCTTTTTGCGAAGCCGAGCGAATCCTGCTGCAGCTTGGTGATCCGATTGCCCTTGCTGGGATCGTTCGTGTACAGACTGAAGGCTGGCGCGAGCGAACCGACCACTTCGTTGAACAGCTGGCTGGCGGCGGCGTTTTCGTGGTCGGTGAAATCGAAGACCTGGCCTGGCTGCAGATAGCTGGCCGGCACGAAGTTCTTCACGAACAGGATCGGGTCGACAATCTTCAGCGTGTACGAGCCGCGCGTCACCGCGCCGACCTGCGTGTTGAGGAAGCTGTCGTCCCAGTAGATTTCGGACTGCGTACCGAAACGGTTGTCCGGCAGTTCCTTGAGCGAGACGAAGAACGCGGCCTGCTGCGAACCCGGCTGGCCGCCGAACTTGAAGCGTTCCCAGCTTTGCTTGATCAGCGGGCTGACGATGCCGTCACCGGCGAAAATGGACTGCGAGTTGAGGTCGTCCGAGCGCCACTCATAGCCGCCCGGTTCGGCGACGAAGCCGGTGATCTTGCCGTCCTGGAACAGCAGCAGCCCGTAGCCCTCGGGCACCACGATCTTCGAGCCGTTGGTGATGATATTGGAGGAGCCGCTGGAATTCGAGCCGCGCCCGGCGTTGGTGCCCTGCGGGACCGCCGCGAACAATGCCGCCGTCGACGGAAGGCCGGCCGGCACCGTGTAGAAGTCTTTCCACTGGTCCGCGAACATGCCGCCGACCGCACCCACTACCGCCTGTACAAGACCCATGACTACTCTCCGCGATTCGTGGCTGGGCGCCGTGCCCGCCGTGCTGGCGAACTATACACGCGCCAACGTCACGCGAATGAGCGGCAAGCCGTAGGGCGGGTCTCGACCCGCCTGTAGAGTCAAACAACGGCTTCACGTCCGCCGAGCGCTCGATGCTGGCGACGTTGCCGGTTGGTAAGTCATTGTTCGAAGATAGATGGGTGCAAGACTGCCATGCTGGCTACAGCGATGTTGGCGAATGAAGGCTGCAAGGCACACGCGGTGTTGTGGGGTGGATCAAGGTAGCGTCGCACACCTTTTTTAGTGACATCCGACGCCGCTGGCGGTCATGGCGCATGGCGCCTTCGGCTTGTGCGCCCTACGTGGTTGCGATGGTGCGGACTTGCTTCGGGCTTTCTCACTCCAAGGCGAACAGCACCACGACGCCGACGATGACAAGTGCGATTATCAGTGCCGCCATTAAACCGACGCGCTTCCCGGGCGCGGTGCTCGGTGTCTGCTTTGCCATATCAGACGTCGGAGCCTGCTCGGCGGCCACAGGGGCGGGCATAAAGTCCCCGCCCGCGCCCAGCATGTCCAGCACCCTGGTCATGGCAGACTCGTCGAAGCGGTAGGGATCGAACGTCTGCAGCCCGAGCTCGCGCAGCAGCGCTTTCATGTCTGTGTCGAGCGGCACATACTTCATGGCCCAGGTCGCGAAGCTGGTGCGCTCGATGGGGCGACGCGTCAGCACCTTGAGGTCGGTGTGTCGCGGATCCTTGAGTAGGGCAGCGTACAGCCGCTCCACGTCTGCGGTGCGGCCTTCTAGGCACTGGAAAAAACACCCATCGCCGAAGTACAGCGCTCCGACCAGGCCGCGCCTCGAATTATTGATGCGCGACTGCGCGAGGATGCGTGCGACGCTGGGCTCGATGCCCAGCTCGGCGGGCATCGTGGTGAAGGTCGAGCGGCTCACGTAAACGATCTGGACCAGGTCCGACACGGTTTTGTCTCCAATACATCAGTGCGTTAGTGCCTGCACCGCAGGCGACAGACGGCTACGCTCGGCGTGCCATATTTATTACGCTTAACTGCACGATTTTGGATGCAACGGGATGTCGGTGGCAAGGGGAGAAGGTGGTCGCGCGTTGCAGCATCCGCAGCAGGGATTCCGTTTCGCGAGCAAGAATTGGCCACATATAGCAAAATGGGGCTGACTCCTTGTCCTGGTGCCGCCAATGGTGTGGTTCCGCGTCATCCCGATTCTGCTGCTGATCGTGACCAATACCCTGCTGCACGCCTTGCCGCTGCTCGCGATGGCGTTGTTCAAGGCGATGTTGCCGTTCAAACGCGCGCGACTGGCTTGCAATCCGCTGTTGACCGGCATGGGCGAAAGCTGGATCGCGGTGAACAGCTCGATGATCGATCGTTTCACCCGCACCCGCTTCATCGTCAGTGGCGCCGATGCGCTACAGCGCGACGGACACTATCTGGTCCTGGCCAATCACCAGTGCTTGGTGGACATCGTGGTGTTGCAGAAGGTCTTCAACAGGCGGGTTCCATTCCTTCGTTTTTTCCTGAAACGGCAGTTGTTCTGGGTGCCGTTGCTGGGGTTGAGTTGGTGGGCGCTGGATTTTCCGTTCATGGGCCGCTACAGCCGCAAGCAGATCGAGAAGAATCCTGCGCTGGGCAAGCGCGATATGGAGGTCACGCGTCGCGCCTGCGAAAGGTTCCGCGACATTCCGGTGTCGGTGATGAACTTCGCGGAAGGCACGCGATTGACGCCGGGCAAGCATGCCGCGCAGGCATCGCCGTATCGTCATCTGCTCAAACCGAAATCGGGCGGCGTGGCGTTCGTGGTCGACGCCATGGGCGACAGCCTGCACGCGATACTGGATGTCACCATCGTCTATCCCGACGGCCCGCCTTCAATCGTGGATCTGATCGGCGACCGTATCCTGGAAGTGCGCGTGGCGGTGCGGCAACGACCGATTCCCGAAGCACTGATTGGCGGCAGTTATCACGAGGACCGGGTTTTCCGCGCCCGTTTCCAGCAGTGGATGAACGGGCTGTGGGAAGAGAAGGACACCGAGATCACGCGGCTGCTGGGTTGACTGCAAATTCCGAGCGCAAGCAGCGCGAAAACAGCAATAACGGACAACGAACGGATGGCGGGCCTGCGGCATGACCGGCTGCAGTTGTTGTACACCTATCAGATCCGTAACCGCCGACGCATCGTGTGAGAGGCGTTTAACGCTTCACGCCCAGCACACCATCCAACGCCAGCTCGGCTTTGAATCCCGATTTTTCAAGCCGTTTCGCGACTTCCCGCGGCACGTCGCGTCCGCTGGTCAAGGTATTCGGGGTGCCGGTGTAGTGGAACATGCGGCCGCTGCGGCGGAGCACGCGGGCGAGTTGGTCGTAGAAGATCTGCGAATACAGTTCACCGGCGATGCCGAAGCGCGGCGGGTCGTGCAGCAGCGCGTCCACCGATGCATCCGCGATCTGTGTGATGGCCTGCGACACGTCGGCATGCGCGAGTTGCAGACGCCCGTTGAATGCGGCCACTTCAGGATCCGGCGACCACGGGTTGATGGTGCGCAGCCACAGTACGTCGGCGTTTTTCTCGAACGATTGAATCAGCGCAGCGCCGGCTTCAAGGCAGCATGTGGCGAAATAGCCGAGTCCACCGCAGGTATCCAATACGGTCTTGCCCTGCGGCTGCACCAGCGCGACCTTTCGCCGCGCGTCGTCGATGGGTGAGGCCTTCGCCGTGGGCAGCATTTTGATGCCGTCGATCTCGAAGGTGGGTGCGTCCCATTCGGTGGGGACCAGTTTGATCAGCGCGCCGGAGTAGCGCGATACTGCGGCGAATTCGTCGCCATCCCAGTAATAGATCGTGCGGTCCTTGAGTTTGCCGGGCCAGGGATAGCGCTCTCCGCGCCACGCCCACGCATCCGTTTCCAGCCGTGCCTCACCGCTGGAACGACCGAGGTCCAGCGAGCCGGTCCATGTCTGCGCACCGGCATCGCGTGCGGCGAGCAGCGCCTCGGCGAGCGGGCGGGTGATCAGGGGACCTGCATAGTGCGGCATGGGGGCGATCTTGAGTGCGGGCGGGCAGAGTAACGGTACGCCCTCTGCGTGTCTTCCCGGCGCGTCGCTGCGTCCGATCAATGGGATCCGCGGGCGTTCGAAAGGCTGGCTCCGGACTTCGCCACGATCCTGTTTCGCAAGCGATGCAAAGAGGCCGCCCGGATCGGCGCGGCCTCCGTACTTTGCTGATGCGTCAACGGCTCTTGTAGTAGACGTTGTCGATGGCGAAATCGACATCCGTCGGCGGCGGATCGGACACCAGCATGAACATCTGCTTGATCGAGCGCATGTCCAGATCATGGAAGACGCTGAATGGAATGCTGACTTCATGCCAGGCGCCGTCGCGGACCAGACCGTATTGCTGACCACCGTCGACGAAATCCAGCCAGCTGTCGCCGAAGGACGAATTGATGCCGATCTTGAACGTGGACTTCGCGGTGGTCTTCATGTGGAATTTGAGCATGCCGCCTTCATAGTTGCGCATGTCGCGGTAACCGGTGTAGACGCCCATGCCATACCAGTTGCCTGCCGTTGCACGGAACGACATCACCTCACTGCCCTCGTACGGCGTAGTCGGCCTGACGGTGAGATTGTTCCAGAGATACAGCTCGGCGCCATTGCCGTATTCCAGTTTTCCCGCAAGGCAGCACTGTTCGGTGTATACGCCGAACCTGCCTTTCGGGGCCGCCGCTTTCGCGCCGATATACAGCGTACTTCCCGGATTCTGGTACAGCCGGATGTAGTCGATTTCCATTTTTCCGGGCATCGGCGCGGTGATGCCGGTGGGCGAATAGATGCCGGTATAGCTGCCGCCTACGGCGAGGTTCAACAGCAGGAAATACTGCTGGTGGAATTCCTGCAACGAGGCTGCTTCGATGTTCGAGATCGCGAACTCGAAGTAGGGTATGCCGTCGATGGTCGCGCGAATGAACTGCGGATCCCATGTCATGCGGTAGGTGTGGAAACCGGTAGTCAGATCGGTGGTGCTGTTGTAGTCACGCCCGTAGTCGGCCTGCGAGCCGTTGTAGTCCCAATGCACGGCCGCGCCGATCCGCCGGTTGACCACGCCGTCGGCGATCGCCTGCGCGTTGCCGGCTTCCAGGATGTCGATCTCGCCACGGCCCGGCCATACGCCGATCGTTCCTAGCATCCAATACGCCGGCCACAGCCCGTTGCCGAGGTTCGGCATCTTGATCCGGGCTTCCAGCGTGCCGTACTTGTAGTGCATGCGGCCCTCCGTCTTCAATCTTGCGGAGGTGAATGCGCTGCCCTGAAAATTTTCGCGTCGCGCTTCGATGATCAGTTTGCCGTTTTCGATCCGGGCGTTTTCCGGTCGGCTGGTGTAGTACTGCAGTTCGCTGTTGCCCCAGCCGCACAGACCGATCTGGCAGCCATTGCCGACGTCGTAGATCCATTTGTTGCCGTTGATCGTCGGGCCGTTGAAGTTGTCTTGCCAGACCAGCGTCTGGGCATGTCCTGCCTGCGGCAGGCACGCCATGCCTGCGCCAGCGAGCAGGGCAAGTGTGAATCCAATGATGCGGAACGTGCGCATGCGATTCTCCTTGAGGGAATTGATCGACCATGACTCCAGTCATGATCGGCACCGATCATTGGCGTGTTTGACAGCGCTGTCAATAACGATCCGACCGGAGGCCCGTTTGGCGTGGCCCGACATGGAAATCGTATGAATCCTCAGCCAATCGTCTCGATGCCCGTGCCCATTCATGCTGCAGAGCAGCAATGCTTCGCGTGGTGCAGATGCGATGGATGGCCTGGTTTGATCGTGGTTTGATCGGGCTGAGGTGCCTTGCATCAAAACAAACGCTGATCTCACTTCAGAGAGGTGTCCGGGATGACCCATTGACACTGCTCCAGCGCGCCAGCAGTATCGGACCCGGCTCTGAGCTGTAGAGCAGAACACGCGATTTCGCGCTGCTTTTCCCGCCGATGCAACTGTTCAATGTTGCGAACTATCCCGACTGTTCTATGCCGACTGTTCTATCCCGGCTGTTCATGATGGTTGCGGGTACCGGAATCAGGGCCATCCCCCATGTGCATCAAGCACGCCGAAAGCGGCGACGCCACGAATTTATCGTCAGTCGCCGCGTTCGGATTCACGTACGTTCTTAATGGAGTAAGACATGCGTAATGATTCTTCGATCAACACCACACACGCCTTTCGCAGAAGCCCCTTCCGCGCCGTGATCGCTCTGGTCGCGGTGGCTGCCTGTTTCGCGCAAGCGCCTGCGATGGCGCAGTCGCCGACCAAGAAAAACTGGATGCGTGAATACGTCCAACTGCGCGTAACAGATAAAAATCTCAGCGCGATGCCGGCCGACACCACGCTTGCCGAAGCAGAGCAAATGATTACGCCGCGCATCGTCGGCGGCACGGTCGCAGGTGCAGCGGATAATCCGTTTCAAGTCGCACTGCTGACCAAAAATATCGCCAATAACCGCAGCGCGCAGTTCTGCGGCGGTATGCTTTATAAATCCAACTACATCATCACCGCGGCGCACTGCAGCGATTTTGTGACCGCCAACCAGGTGCAGGTACTGACCGGCACACGCAACCTCGACGGCACCGGCGTGCGTCGCAACGTCACGCGCATCGTGATTCATCCGAGCTGGAACCCGAGCACGTTCAATAACGACGTGGCGGTGTGGCAGTTGTCGACTGCGGCGACGGGCATTCCGCTGGTCAGTCTGGCCACCGCCGATCCTGCTGACGGCACCGGCCTGCTGGTCACCGGGTGGGGCACGCTGTCGGAAGGCGGCAGCCTCCCGATCAGCCTGCGCAAAGTGACTGTGCCGTTGACCAACCGTTTGAACTGCAACGACGCCAACTCCTACAACGGCCAGATCACCACCAACATGCTGTGCGCCGGCCGCGACAGCGGCGGTATCGACAGCTGCCAGGGCGACTCCGGTGGTCCCTTGGCGCGTGGCTCGGTGTTGACCGGTATCGTCAGCTGGGGCTCCGGCTGTGCGCTTCCGAACCTGTTCGGCGTCTATACCCGCATCTCGCAGTCATCGATCCGCAGCTTCATTACTGGGGTTGCAGGCCTGTAAGCCAGGCACCCGGTGGGACCAACCGCCATTTTTCGCGGGTGGTCAGTCCCGATCAATGTTTGAAAGACGGGCCTCCTGTTGCGAGGCCCGTTTTTTTATGTGAAGCCACCGGGGACATGCGAAGCTGCGGCCCACATGAAAGCGGGATGCAGGCGGGGCGTCTACACTGACGCTTCTCATCGGCTCACGTTTCCCGCACCCATGATCAACAACGACGTGCTGCGCAGCATCCGCTACATGCTTGATCTCAGCGACATCAAAGTGGTGGAGATCGTCAAGCTGGCCGATCCGGCGGTCGCGCTTGAGAAAGCAGACGTGCTGGCGTTTCTGCGCAGGGAAGATGATCCCGATTACGTCGCGTGCAGCGACCACGTGCTGGCGCATCTGCTCGACGGACTGGTCATCCACTGCCGTGGCCGCAACGACAGCCTGCCGGCGCGGCCGGTGGAGAAGCGGGTCACCAACAATCTTGTGCTGAAGAAGCTGCGCGTCGCGTTCGAATTGAAGGATGTCGATCTGCATGATGTGTTTGCGGCGGCGGGGTTTCCGATTTCCAAGCCTGAAATGACCGCGCTGTTCCGCCAACCCAGCCACCACAACTACCGCGTCTGCGGCGACCAGCTGCTTCGTAATTTTCTCAAGGGGCTGACCCTGCGGGTGCGTGGGGCCTGACGCGATGTCGGCTCAGAATTTATCGCCCACCGACAGATAGCGCCATTCGCCCACCGGCAGTTTGCCCAGCGAGATTCTGCCCACGCGCAGGCGCCGTATCGCCGCCACCTGCAGCCCCACCTGCGCGCACATGTCGCTGATTTGTCCAGGCTGCACGGCGCGGATCGCGAAGCGCAGACGGAACTCGTTCTGCCAGCTCACCTTGCAGGGCGGCAGTTCGCGCCCGCGGTAACTCAGGCCATGATTGAGCCGGCGCAGGCCGTACGGCGCGAGTTCGCCGCTCACTTCGACGATGTATTCCTGCTCGATCTGATCGGCATCCTCGGTGAGCCGGCGCCACACGCGGCCGTTCTGACTCAGCACGATCAGGCCGCTGGCTTCGCGATCCAGCGGCGTCAGCGGGGTCAGCCGGATGAAGTGGTTCTGCAGCAGGCGGATGCCGCTGGGGTCGTCCGCCCAGCGAGAGGTGGGCGTGACCAGCGCCCCGGCGGGCTTGCTGCCGTTGATCGCGTCGATGCCGGCAGGCTTGTGCAGCAGCACCGTGGCGGGCTCCGGCTCCTGCAGCACCGCGGCGGGATCGATCTCGACGCATTCGTCCGACACCGGATGCTGCGGTGCCTCGATGACCTGGCCGTCCACCGACACCCAGCCGCCTTCGATGTAGCGATCGGCATCGGCGCGCGAGCAGTGGGCCAGCTCGGCTACGCGCTTGGAAAGTCGGCTGGGTTCTGTCATGGGCGGCTTCGCAAAGGTGCGTGACTGTAAAGGGTTTCAATGACGGCAGCGGCTGGACGTTGCGGTGCGCCTTGGCCCGGGGCGGCGGTTTCCTCCGGCAGTGTAAGGCCGATGCACGGCTCTCCAGCGCCCCTCGCTTGACTTCACGACGTTGCTCGATGAATCTTTGGTAAGTCGTAGGGCTGAAGTCGGGCCTGTATCCAAATCTGTCCGCTCATCAGGAGACTGTGCGATGCCCCCCGAGAACGACACGCCCAAGGCCCCTGCGCCCAGCGATATCGGCAAGCCCGTGCCCAGCGTGCCGGAGATTTTCACGTTCAAGGACGTCAAGCTTTTCGACGGCACCCTCAACGGATCGATCACTCAGCCGCAGCCCAGCCAATATCAGGGCCAAGCCTCATATCTGTTCGGGAACAACGCCAGCGTCGGCGCCAGTCTTCTGTTGGGTACGCAGCCGCTGTCGATTGATCGATATGGCCTCAATGGGCAATTCGGGTTAGGCAATGGCGGATTAGGCAAGCTGAATTTTGAAGCGCTGCCTCCGCTGGGCACCTACACGTTCAACACTGATTTCAAGTTCGGTAACGGCAACACGCTGTTGGCCGATCTGACCAAGAGCCCTGCGGGTGTCAACCTCGGCGCCAACGGCACGTTCGGCCTCGACAACGGCGGCAAAGGCACCGGGGCGGCGCGTTATGACGGCGCAAACCAGACGTTCAATGCGAACACAGGCCTGACCTTCGGCAACGGCAATACCTTCAATGCCGATCTGACCAGGAATCCCTTGGGGCTGAATCTCGGCGCCAACGGCACGTTCGGTATCGACAACGGCGGCAAAGGCACCGGTGCGGCGCGTTATGACGGCGCAAACCAGACGTTCAATGCGAACACGGGCCTGACCTTCGGCAACAGCAATACCTTCAATGCCGACCTGACCAGGAATAACGGAAGAGAGAATGTAGGGTCAGACTGAACTCGCGCCGTAGTCACGGGGGGCACTGGCAACGGTGCTGATCGTTGTGTGGG
>JANOKD010000077.1:0-10648 GCA_031419075.1 Lysobacterales bacterium | reverse complement strand
ACTCATCCCGCCGTGTCGGCTTCGCGTAACGCGCGAAGCCGGAACCTTGATCTTCTGCCATCGCGAGGGTCTGCTGTTTAGCCATGCATGAAATTTACCGCAAGATCAGATCTGCTGGTACTTTTGCAGCGTTGCCTTAATGCGTTGAGAGCGAGGATTTAAGGCAGCATCGAATAAGTCAATTTTGTTTTTTAATCGAAGCGGGCGCCATAGCCCGGCTGCGGCCTCTGGCCGCAGCCGGAATCGATAGTCGGTACACCCACCTCTATTCCGCAATGCGGGGCGAAGTTCAGGGAAATTTTGGATAGTGGGTATCCCTATCGCTTCGATCACCGCCGTCGTGATCGACCCGCGTCGCCGGATCAATCCTTGCGCTTGCTGATGATGTCGCCATTCGCGGCGTCGATGCGCAGCTCGAAGTCCTTGCCGCTCTCGTTTTCCGCCTCCGCTTCCCATACGCCGTTGCGAAATTCCAGGTCATGGACGCCGTGGTAGCCGGCTGCAGCGAGCTTCGCTTCCACGTCCGCCTTGCTCAGATTCGCGACCTGCGTTTCCGGATAGATTTTGCCGGTGCTGGCGTCGATGCGGACATCGACGCGGTTGCCGTCGGCGCTGCGTGCATCGGCCTTCCATGCGCCATCCTTGAACTTCACGTCGTTGATATTCGTGTAGCCCGCTGCTTCCAGCGTCGATTTGACCTGCGCTTCGGTGATGGCATCCTGTGCGACAGCGAATCCGGCCACAGCGATAGTCGCGATCAGGGCGGCGCCGAGCAGCGTGCGGCGCGGGAATCCGCGTTCGAATGCGATATCGGTTGAATGATTCATGGAGGTCTCCTCTTGATTCGGAGGTCGAGTATCCGGCCGCCTTTGTCAACACGGCGTGAAACGTCCAACCGCGGTCAGTCGCTTTTCATCATGGGCGAGGTGCACGATGCATCGTGCGCGATCCACGGCTCGCCATTGATCCGATCGGCATGTCGAATCCGGAACATGCCGTGCAAGCTGCACAGTCCTGCCGTGCAATTTTCGAAATCGAATCGGCGTTTCAAGCGGCCCTATACTCGGGACTACTTCCACCGACGAGGACTGTGCCATGGACGATTTTGACGATATCAGAGGCAGAATTGCTGCGCTGCATACGGTGTTGACCTACTTGCTGTCGGAGTTGCCCGCGGATCAGCAGGCAAGAATCCGCGACCGATTGGCGCGCGAGCGTTTGACCAATCCCGCGCCCTACGCGGAGATGCCCGCTGTGCAGGACTCGTTCGTGCAGGCAATGGCGGTGTTGGAGTTCCAGCTGCTGCCGAAATAGTCAGGTAGGGTGGCGTGAGCGCAGCGATGCCCACCTTTCGTGCAACGCGGCGGCGATATCAAAACAGAACCGGCTGCTTCTTCAACACGCGTGCGATGACAGAGAGATCCGATTCTTCGCGGGTGGGGGCCAGCGCTGCGCTCACCCCACCCTACTTGCTGCATCGTCTTGGTTTGCGATCTTTCGCTTCGTTTGTGGCGGGTCAAGACCCGCCTTACGGATTGAGCCCGCCCTGCGCGGGCTTCGTAGGGTGGTGGTGAGCGCAGCGAACCCCACCATTGCGCGTGATGGTGATGATGGCAATTGAATAGAACGGATTGCTTCTTCGGTGCGCTTCCCGCGATTGGGTGAAAAGTCTCTTCGTTGCAGGTGGTGGGCATCGCTGCGCACACCCCACCCGACTTGCTGAACGCACACCGTCACGATTCAGCGTGAAAGCTCAGCGCAGCCGCGTATGTGGGTAATCGCACAGAACGAACATCCGCCATACCTCTACGTTGTGCGACACAAAACCGTGATCCGTTGCGATGTCGCCTATGCGATCTTCGTCGCATCGTACCCAGCCTATCCGTACGCCAATATCGAGGAATCAACACCATGAAACGCCGCATCCAGATATCGATCCTGTTGCTTTCCGTTTTCGTCGCCGCCTGCGAGCAGCAACCTGCCGTGGTGACCGTGCCGGCGACGCCCGTCGCTGTGCCTGTGCCGGGCCCACCGGGTCCTCCCGGCGATACGGGCAATACCGGCAGCCAAGGCGTGCAGGGCGATCAAGGCTACACCGGCAATCAAGGCGAGCCCGGACAGATCGGCGACAAAGGCGATCAGGGTAATCAAGGCAATCAGGGCGACACCGGCGCGACAGGCGAGCCTGCGCCTGTGGACCAGCGCTAACAACAGCATTCCAAACAACCAGTGAAAGCCTACTCTGCCGCCAGTTAGTCGCCTTCAATTGAGGCGCGCTGCAGCAGGTACGCGAGCCAGGCTGGATCATTTGACGCCATCGCAGCGAGCCCGCGCTTTTCTAGGGCGGGCAGGCGCTTGAAGCGATACTCGTTCGACAGTGCCTCGCCTCGGGTCTCGAAGGCGAATGCGCCGAGCAATCGAATGGGCTTTCGCATTTTCGTAAACCGCGCCCCACGCCCCGAGCAGTGATCCTTGAACCTGCGCATCGGATCGATCGCGGTGCCCGTGTACAGCGCATCGTTCTCGCACAGCAAAAAGTAGACCCACGTTTTCATCGATTCTCGAGCCGCCCACGTGCGCCAGCAATGGCCTATTTGAACGGATGATCGCTCCGGCCGCAAACCGGCATCGCGCTTCCACGAGAGTCAGGTAGGGTGGGGTGAGCGCAGCGCAACTCCACCATTGCGAGAAGACAAGTTCGGTGCGTGTCGAGCGGGGAGGCATCTCCTTGCCCGTGGGAGATTATCGTTTCCTTGATGCCATGGTGGAGTTGCGCTGCGCTTACTCCACCCTACTTGCTGCTCAAAGGATCGATCGCATTACCCGTGTACAGCGCATCGTTCTCGCACAGCAAAAAGTAGACCCACGTTTTCATCGATTCTCGAGCCGTCCACGTGCGCCACCAATGGCCTATTTGAACGGATGATCGCTCTGGCCGCAAACCGGCATCGCTTCCACGAGAGCCAGCAGGGTGGGGTGAGCGCAGCGATGCCCACCTTCGTGCAACGCGGCGGCGATTCAAAACAGAACCGGCTGCTTCTTCAACACGCGTGCGATGGCCGGGAGATCCGGTTCTTCGCCGGTGGTGGGCATCGCTGATCCCAGTTTTTCTGACATCAGTGATCAAACCATCCGCTGCATTCGAACGGGCTCGTCCTGCGTGAGCTGATTCTGTTGCTGTGCCAATAGCTGCGTCTGCTGCTGCGCCAAGGCATCCGCCTTCTGCAGCGACTGCTCGATCGGTCGTTCGACGGCCTGCGCCACATCGGTCACGGAACGACGTGCGGCCGGGTCGGATGGGTCCCGCCCTTGCACGACGAACAGCAGGGTTCCGGCTGCAATTTGTGAGCCATCCTGCTGTCGCTTGCCGGTCTCGTTGATCGCGATATAGTCGGCCGACGTGATGCCAGCGGCCTTGGTATCGCAGTAAGTACACATCATCAATCGCTCACTCGATTGATCGAATACGCGCCCCTTCTCGGCATCAATACGGGCCACACCGGTTTCGATCTGTTTGTAGAGGCGATGATCGGTGTGATTCGGATCGCGTGGGTCGACTAAGCTCAAGGGAGCAGGCGCGGGTGCTGCTGGAGAAACAGCATCGTTGGCAGGCGTGTTCGGTGCATTGGTCGGCATTTGCTGCGCGGGTGATCCCGATGCGGGCTGACTGGGTGTTGGTGGCTCGGAAGTGCCCTGTTGTTGGCTCTGCACGCGCGGCGCGGGGCCAATATTGAACTCTCCGAAACTACCATCGCGGACCAGCCGATTGAGGCTGACCGTAATTTCCGGATTACTCGCGTTCCAAGCCGCACCGATGTTTTGGTTGCCTTCCCCGACAGCTCGATTGGTGCCATACGGATTGCGCAGCGTGACCAGGGCATCATTGGTTTGCGGGTCGCGCGACACCCCTACCACCATATGAGCATGGCTTTCCATCAAGCCGTCCCGCACATCTCGGCCCTGCGTGGCCATCGAGACCGGCCGGCCGGTCGCCAGCGCCTGTTCCACTTCGGCATAGGCTTCCTCCACTCCCACCCTGGCGCCGCGAGACACCGCTCGGAACGGCGGCGGCTCCGGGCGCGTGACATGGTCGGGGCCGGTGGGCACCAACGGCGGCGCGTCGGGGTTTCGGATCTGCAGATTGCGGCCTGAGTCTCCGGTCAAGGCATACATGCCATCGGACAAGGAGCCGCCGCGAGTCACGCTACCGATGGTCTCGTAGCCCCGGTCAAGGTTGACTCGCCCCTGCGGGTCACGGCCATACAGTTCGGCGAATCCGGCTTCTATAACGGTCGGCCACAAGGGACCAGTGCGCTCGCGGTTATTGTCGACCGTACCTCCGCCTTCTTTGCTGATATTGCTGCGAATGTCCTCTTGGGACACCGTGATCGATTCCTGGATCGGGGTGGTCTGCCCTTGGCTTCTCTCCTGCGTATTCGGTGGGCGGTAGAGCGTGACCGTGAAGTCTCCGGCTTCGGGATTGAAGCGGATGGCGTCGCGAATACGATCTGGCTGTCGTTCGCCCAGCACACCCATCGGAGCCAGGAAATAGCAGTTGTAGATCTCATCCTGACGGATATCCGAAACGCGCGGCCTACCGTCCGCACCATACAAATCTGCTGCGATGTATTGCCTGTGATTTCTGCTCATACCTGATCTTATATTCCGTAGATGGGCGTCAATTCAAAGCATCTTGAACAACGCTTTGTTTATGCACTGCCCGGGCAAAAACACTGGCGCAGTAGATTGGGGCGCCCGGGTCAATTTTTTCGTCAGCGGCAACACACGATGACAGGTGGTAGCTGGTCACTGGGTATCAGCTCAAGAAACCCCACTAAACGGCGCCCATCCATCTCTGGCAGGGGGTCGCGGGCAATCACAAAGGCAATATAGGTCGGCGAGCCATTGGCACCTCTCTCCTGTTTCCATAGCAGGAGTTGATATTTGCCTTCAGACCATGTGCCCGGCTGCGGTACACCACCCAAGTTTTGTTCGACATATTGACCGGCCTTGGCGCCCATCGCTGCCCCATCGATAAGCCCAGCTTTGGCCCAAACGAATTCTCCATAGATCACGTGGTACTCGCTATTCAGATAGTTCTCCAGCCACTCCGTCATCGCTAACTTTGCTGGTTGCTGCTCACTCTCTGGCGAAAAGCGGTGAGGTGGCGCAGGCGCAGCCCACTGCTGAAGACGATCTAGCATGCCGCCTCGCGGCTTGACCGTCTGACAGCCCGCCAGCATGAAACACATCAGCAGAGCCACGCACACCGAACGTGCAGTCGTGAGCGCATTACTATTTTTTATTCCGTTCATGCGTATTCTCATGCCCTTGCTACAGAGTTCTGGGTGTCCTGCGTCTTGTTGTTCGTTTGCGATCTTTCGCTTCGTTTGTGGCGGGTCAAGACCCGCCTTACGACAGCGATGATTCGTAGGGCGGGTTTTAACCCGCCTTACGGGTTACGGTTCTTGCTTGCGAGTCACTTGATGTCGCCGGGGGCCGGATGTGGTTTTCCTTCCAGCTTCGCTACATACATTGCCACGCCAAAATAGTCTGAGATAAACAATTTAACGCCATAGGCAAGAAATACGACAGAAAGAAGGGTGAGGATTCCTCCAATGAACAACTCAAGACTGAAATTTAATGCTGAAAAAGCTGTTATTTGAAGTCCGCAGCCGATCAGAAATTCGGTTAATCGGTTTATTGATCGGAGACGCTTAGTTATCGGCTCGATACTTGATTTTGCTAATTCAATAGCTTTTTTTCGATTTGAAATAGTTAGTCCGTCACTATTTATTGTTATCAAGTTGATTTTCGAAATTAGAGATGTTGAGCGTAGTGCCAAAGCGAATATTGCGCGAGCTGCAGCTTTTGTAGAGATGGCTGAAATGGCGACTATGCCTGCGGCGGAGAGAAAATCGCCTACTGTAGATGCGATTAAAAAATTGCTAGATAATGAAGTCAGTTCGCTGGCTGGGAGTGACCATAAAAATTGAAGTAAGCCTTCGCTACCTTTAGATCTATTTGCTAGGAACAGCAACGCCGAAACGAAAAATAGCGCAGCCCTATGAAAAGGGACCGTATTTGTTACGGTCTCGGCATATGACGATGTTGCTGAATCAAGTAGGGACATTGTTAAGCTACTCTCAAAAACATGAGATCTCCTCCTCTGAGGTCAAATCCCATGGCTTCAATAACTGGCGCAACAATAAGCCAAACTTCACGCCCATCATGGTACGGATGCAGCTCGTCAGCATCGCCGCGGCTATGCAGTTGTAAATTGACCTCTCTTCCCGAAGAAAGGTTCTCAATTTTCGCACTAGGTCTGGCGAATTTATTTCCACGATCAAGTGCTCGGATGCGTGCTGGTATGGCCATTGCTGGGCCAAGCTCGCGATGCGCGGCAATTAAGTGAAATCGCTTTGCCGTTTCGGGTGTAAATCTAAATGGAAGATGAGGAAGTGCCCCATTTAGCGTGATATCGACAATACTCCCGTCGACCCTTTCGGGAACAACCAACCCAACCAGTTGGTCAATCTCCTTAACAATCGCTCGATTAGAATATGCTGGCGCCCATTGAGGCGGTGGGTTTTCAGCTACTTGATCATAAGTGGCTATGTCATGCCCTATTTGCTGTGTATAAAGCTGTCTATTGTTGAACTGTGCGTCTATTCCTTCAAATTGATCAATCGCACGATTTGCAGCCCCCTCAAAAACTGGACGTATGGCTACGGCAATGCGGTCAATGATGCGCTCCGCTCCATCTCTTGCCGCATCAAGAAAAATTCCGCCTTCTCTTGGATATGCTGCGATGAACTCAGTTTCGGGATACTGGTCTGCTTTTAGTCGAGCGTGTTTCCATACCTCGCCGTAAGTATTGATAAGATATGCGCGATCGATCGCGCGCTGCATATGCTCATAAGTCTTGGCCAATACGCGAATCGACACTTTGTGTTCGATAGTTATGGGGCCATCGAAATGCACGCTAAAAGTAGCCAAAATTTGTCTCCCTACTGCTTGATCAAGTGCGAGCTACGTTGTCTTTCCTTAACTTCGTTAGCTCCCGCTCGCGCGGGAGAGAACATACATTGAGGGATTGCTTCAAACCCCAACCGGATTCCCCTTCTCCACATCAATCTTATAAAGCTTGATCGCCCGCGAAACATCCTTGCCCGTCATCTTCCCCTCCTTAGCCAGCGCATCCACCGCCGCATGCGCGATGTAATACCGATCCACCTCAAAATGCCTGCGCAGATTCGCGCGCGTATCCGAGCGCCCAAACCCATCCGTCCCCAGCACTGTATACCGCATCGGTACGAACGCTCTGATCTGATCGGCAAACGCGCGCACATAGTCGGTCGCAGCCACCGCAGGCCCCTGACGCCCTTCCAACAGCCCTGTGACATACGCCTTGCGCGGCGCCTTCGCCTCAGGATTCAAGCGGTTCCACCGCTCAGCATCGAACCCATCACGCCGCAGTTCGGTGAAGCTGGGGCATGACCAGATATCGCTGGTCACACCAAAATCCTTATCCAACAATTCAGCAGCGGCGATGGCTTCACGCAGAATCGTGCCGCTGCCCAGCAGCTGCACGCGCAGTTCGCCTTTCTTCGGTTTGCCGGCGTCCTTGAGCAGGTACATGCCCTGGATGATGCCGTCGGCGGCGCCTTCGGGCATGTCCGGGTGGGCGTAGTTTTCGTTCATCAGGGTGAGGTAGTAATACTCGTCCTGCTGTTCGGTGAGCATGCGCTGCATGCCGTGCTGCAGGATCACCGCGACTTCGAAGCCGAAGGTGGGGTCGTAGGATTTGCAGTTCGGAATCGCGCCCGCCAACAGATGGCTGTGGCCGTCTTCGTGCTGCAGGCCTTCGCCGTTCAAGGTGGTGCGGCCGGCGGTGGCGCCCAGCAGGAAGCCGCGCGCGCGCATGTCTGCGGCCTGCCACGCGCTGTCGCCGATGCGCTGGAAGCCGAACATCGAATAGAAGATGTAGAACGGCAGCATCGCCAGATCGTTGGTGCTGTAGCTGGTGGCGGCGGCCATCCACGACGAGAACGCGCCGCATTCGGTGATGCCTTCTTCCAACACTTGGCCAGCGGCGTCTTCGCGGTAGTACATCAATTGATCGCGGTCGACCGGCTTGTACTTCTGGCCCTGCGGCGCGTAGATGCCGAGCTGGCGGAACAGGCCTTCCATGCCGAAGGTGCGGGCTTCGTCGGCGACGATCGGCACGCAGCGCGGGCCGACCTGTTTGTCGCGCAGGATCACGTTCAGCGCCTGCACGAACGCCATCGTGGTGCTGATCTCGCGGTCGCCGCTGCTTTTGAGCAGGCGGTCGAACACTTCAAGTTTTGGCGCTTCCAATGTCTGCGTGGATTTGCGGCGACGCTGCGGCAGCGAGCCGCCCAGCGCGCGGCGACGCTCCAGCATGTATTCGACTTCCGGCGATTTTTCGCCCGGGTGATAGAACGGCACCGCGCCGTCTTTGAGTTGATCGTCGCTGACCGGGATCTTGAAGCGGTCGCGGAAGGTGCGCACCGCGTCGTCGTCCAGCTTTTTGGTCTGATGCGTGGGGTTGAGCGATTCGCCGGACGCGCCCATGCCGTAGCCCTTCACCGTCTTGGCGAGGATCACCGTGGGCATGCCCTTGGTGTCGACGGCATTCTGGTACGCGGCATAGACTTTGTGCGGGTCGTGGCCGCCGCGGTTGAGGCGGTAGATGTCGTCGTCGCTCATGTTGGCGACCAGCGCGGCGGTCTCGGGATATTTGCCGAAGAAATGCTCGCGCGTGTAGGCGCCGCCGAAGGCCTTGCAGTTCTGGTATTCGCCGTCGACGGTTTCCATCATCAGCCGCTTGAGCTGGCCGGTGCTGTCTTTCGCTAGCAGCGGATCCCAATAGCTGCCCCATACGGTCTTGACCACGTTCCAGCCGGCGCCGCGGAAGCCGCCTTCCAGCTCCTGGATGATCTTGCCGTTGCCGCGCACCGGGCCGTCGAGGCGCTGCAGGTTGCAGTTGATGACGAAGACCAGGTTGTCCAGGCCTTCGCGACCGGCGACCGAGATCGCGCCGAGGCTTTCGGGCTCGTCGCATTCGCCGTCGCCGAGGAAGGCCCAGACCTTGCGGTCGGACTTCGGCATCAGGCCGCGGCCTTCGAGATATTTCCAGTTGCGCGCCTGATAGATCGCGCTGATCGGGCCCAGGCCCATCGACACCGTGGGCGCCTGCCAGAAATCCGGCATCAGCCACGGATGCGGGTAGCTGCTGATGCCGCGGCCGTCGACTTCCATGCGGAAATGGTCGAGCTGGGATTCGCTGAAGCGGCCTTCGAGGAAGGCGCGGGCGTAGATGCCGGGCGAACTGTGGCCCTGCACGCAGATTAGATCGCCCGGGTGGGTATCACTGGGTGCGCGCCAGAAATGGTTGAAGCCCACGTCGTACAGCGTGGCTGAGCTGGCGAAGCTGGCGATGTGGCCGCCGAGGTCGCCGGGCTTGCGGTTGGCGCGGACTACCATCGCCATCGCATTCCAGCGGATGATCGAGCGGATCCGCCATTCCATGTGCTGGTCGCCTGATATCTGCGGCTCCAGATGCGAGGGAATGGTGTTGATGTATTCGGTGGTGGGCGAGAACGGCAGATGCGCGCCGGCGCGGCGGGTCAGTTCCACCATGCCCTGCAGCAGCTGATGGGCGCGCTCGGCGCCGTCGGTGTCGATGACCGCCTTCAGCGACTCGACCCACTCGCGGGTCTCGGTGGGGTCGGGATCGTTCTGCAGCAGTTCGTTCAACCAGCTCATGCCTTGGGCTCCGCTGCGGCCACGCGGCCGCATCCTGTGGGGGTCATCGAAATTAGAGCCGTGATTCTAGCAGCGGGGGTGTGACCTGCCCCGTACGCAGGGGTGTGGGGTGGGGGTTGTGGGCAAGAATTCGATTTCTTGGGGTGGGCTTGCAGGAGCGCCGGAAGGCGCGACGAACCTAGCGCCCGCAGCCGGCCATCGCTGGCTGGGTGAAATGCTGACTACGGCATTCGGACTTTCCCGACAGACATCGTCGTGCACCTCTTTCACGCTGCGCAGCATGAATCTACGAAAACAATCACCCGGGCACAGGGCGTTGCGCAAAGGACGCGTGTCGCTGGCGCACCACTACTACCTGATCACCACGGTCTGCGAATGCCGCAAGCCTTATTTTGCCGATGCGATGTGCGCTACGGCCATCGCCTCGATTCTGCGCGAGAAACGCATTTGGCGAGATTCGACGGCGCTGTGCTGGGTATTGATGCCGGATCATCTGCATATCCTGCTGCAGCTGGGATGTAATGAGTCACTGTCGCATTTGATGAATCGCCTCAAATCGGTAATTGCGCATGCGGTCATTCGCAGAGATTGTGATACTGGCCGTGTGTGGATGCGCGGTTTCCACGACCGTGCGATACGTTGCGAGGAAGATCCGTGGATCGTTGCTCGTTATGTGCTGGAGAATCCTATTCGTGCGGGATTGGTAGGAACGCTTGAGGCCTATCCGTTCTGGGATTGTGTTTGGGAACGCGATGTATCCACGTGGTGAAGGGGCTGGTCGCGGCGGGCGGCCCGCCAACCGGGTTTGGGGGGTTTGTTGGGGGGCGGGAGGGGGGGCCAAAAAGAGCAAAAAAAA
>JANOKD010000076.1:0-35455 GCA_031419075.1 Lysobacterales bacterium | reverse complement strand
CGACACGCCGCGCGCGAAGATCGTCAAGATCACTCGGGTCGACAGCCCGAACTATCTGTTCATCGATCTGGAGATCACCGCTGACGCCAAGCCCGGCGAGCTGACGTTCCGTTTCGCGCGTGAGGGTAGTGAAAACGTATTGCGTTACCCGCTGTTGGCGCGCGCGCCGGGCTCTGCAGAGCGACGTGGGTTCGATACTCGCGATGTCATCCTCAATCTGATGCCGGATCGTTTCGCCAACGGCGATCCCGGCAACGACCGCGTTGCCGGTTATGCCGAGGCTGCGGATCGTAACAACCCCGGCGGACGCCACGGCGGGGATCTGCGCGGCATGCTCGACCATCTCGATTACATCGCCGGCATGGGCTACACCATGATCTGGCCGACGCCGCTGATCGAGAACGCGCAGACCGAATACTCGTATCACGGCTATGCAGCCACCGATCTGTATCGCATCGACCCGCGCTACGGCAGCAATGTCGACTACCGGGATTTTGTGACTCAGGCGCGTGCCAAAGGCATCGGCATCATCCAGGACGTGGTGCCGAATCACATCGGCGACGGCCATGTCTGGATAAAGGATCCGCCGACCGCAGACTGGATCACGCTCGGTGGCCGCTTCGAGCCGACACGCCATGGACGCACCGCCATCGCCGATGCGTATGCCGCACAGGTTGATCGCGAAGACTTCACCCAAGGATGGTTCGCGCCAACGATGCCCGATCTCAACCAGCGTCAGCCGCTGTTGGCCACGTATCTGACCCAGAACGCGATCTGGTGGATCGAATACGCCGGTCTCGCCGGGCTGCGCGTCGATACCTACGGCTATTCGGACACCGCATTTCTCGCGGAATGGACGCGACGCATCCGCGCCGAGTATCCGAATTTCTCGATGGTAGGCGAGGAATGGAGCGCAAATGCGTCGGTCGTTGCCCGCTGGCAGAACGGCTGGGTCGACGGCAAACCCGGCATGCCGAACATGATGGATTTCCCGCTCAACGAAACCCTGCGCACGGCGCTGAGTGAACCCGAGAACGACTTTTCTGGCGGCTTGCGCCGTTTGTACGAAGCGATGGTCAACGACCGCCTGTACACCGCGCCCACGGCGCTGGTGGCGTTCGAGGGCAACCACGACATGCCGCGGCTCTACAGCGTGCTCGGTGAAGATTTCGACAGCTATAAGATCGCATTGATCTATCTGTCGACCGTGCCGCGCATTCCGCAGCTTTACTACGGCACTGAAGTGCTGATGACCAGCCCGACGCAGCGCGACGATGCCGCGATACGCCGCGATTTTCCCGGCGGCTGGGCCGGCGATAGCGTCAATGCCTTCACCGGCGCAGGGCTGTCTGCGCGTCAGGTCGAGGCTCAGACTTGGCTGCGCACGCTGCTCAATTGGCGCAAGACCGCCACCGCCGTGCACAGCGGCAAATTTCTGCATTTCGTTCCGCGCGATGGCATTTACGTTTATTTCCGCGATGACGACAAACAGCGATTGATGATCGTGTTGAGCAGAAAAGATACATCGACCGAACTGCGTCTCGACCGTTTCGCGGAGGGCCTGAAAGGCGCCAGCACCGCACGCAATTCGTTGACAGGAACGCCAGTCGCGCTCGGCGAAACGATGACGGTGCCGGCACATGCCGCGCTGATTCTCGACCTGTGCACGCCCTCGCACGCCTGCTGAGCGCAAAGTCGCAGCGTCTTTCATAGGGTGCGCCTTGGCGCACCGGTTTTTCGCGGGCATCACAAACATCGGTGCGCCAAGGCACGCCCTATTGAGTGTGCTGCGATGAGAGCGGAGTCGGGGGCAGTATCTGGGCGACGTGTTGAATCAGATCAGGCGGCGTCTGTGTGCCGTGGCTATTGCATCAGCAAAAAACCCGCAGTCGCCTGCGGGTTTCTGTATCGCACGACAATCAGCTTGACTGACGTCAGACCTGCATCGCCTTCGCGACTTCTGCGGCGTAGTCTTCGACCACTTTCTCAACGCCTTCACCCACGGCCAGACGCTGGAAGCGGGTGACGTCGGCGCCGGCGGCCTTGAGTGCGGCTTCGACCGTCTGCTCGGTGTTCAGCACGTAGGGCTGACCGTACAGGGTGTTCTCGTTGACGATCTTGGCGATCTTTCCGCCGATGATTTTTTCGAGAATATCGGCCGGCTTGTTCTTGTCTTTGTCGGTCATCTTCGCCAGTTCGATTTCCTTTTCCTTGGCGAGGAATTCGGCCGGCACATCGCTGGCCTTGTTGTGCGGCGGGTTCATTGCGGCCACGTGCATGGCAATGCCGCGGGCCAGCTCTTCATTGCCGCCCTTCAGCTCAACCAATACGCCGATCTTGCCGCTGTGCACATACGCAGCGACGATGTCGGTGCTGTCGACGGTGGCCATGCGGCGGACCTGCACGTTCTCGCCGACCTTGGACACAAGCGCGGCGCGGGCTTCTTCAACGGATTCGCCCGAAGCGAGCTTCGCGGACTTCAGCGCTTCAATGTCGGCAGCGCCGGAGGCCAGCGCGGCGTTGGCGACGGCGCTGGCGAAGTTCAGGAAGTTGTCGTCCTTGCCGACAAAGTCGGTTTCGGAGTTGATCTCGACCAACACGGCCTTGCCGCCGTCCTGGGCCATCGCGATGCGGCCTTCGGCGGTGACGCGGTCCGCTTTCTTGCCGACCTTGATGATGCCCTGCTTGCGCAGCCAATCGGCGGAGACGTCGAGGTCGCCGTTGTTTTCGGTGAGCGCTTTCTTGCACTCCATCATGCCGGCGCCGGTGCGCTCGCGCAGTTCTTTGACCAGGGAGGCAGTAATTTCAGCCATTGCAAACCTCGATATGAATCAATGTAGGGCGGGTCTCGACCCGCCATTAGAAACGCCGAGTGTTCGATCATGCGATGCATGTCGGAACGCGGCGAGGTGTGGACTGCGGCCGCGCAGTGTTGCGCGGCCGCATGACGTACCGATGACGCGGACCGAATTACTCGGCGGCCGGTGCTTCGCCCGCAGCTTCGGCTTCGACCGGAGCTTCGGCTGCAGCCGGTGCGGCCGCAGCCACGTCCGGCTTCCTCGCGCCTTCGGGCTTCTTGCCGGGACCGCCGGGACCACGACCGCGCGGACCGCGCTTGCCTTCGCCATCGGCGTCGGCGAAGTCTTCTTCGCGAACCGAAGCGGCCTGCGGCGCGGCGGCCTTGCCTTCCAGCACGGCGTCGGCTGCTGCGCGGGCGTACAGCTGCACTGCACGGATGGCGTCGTCGTTGCCGGGGATGGCGTAATCGACCAGGTTGGGGTCGTAGTTGGTGTCGACGACGGCGATGACCGGGATGCCGAGCTTCTTGGCTTCCTTGATCGCGATGTCTTCGTGGCCGATGTCGATCACGAACAGGGCGTCAGGCAGACGGTTCATTTCCTTGATGCCGCCCAGCGAGGCCAGCAGCTTTTCGCGCTCGCGGCGCAGGGTCAGCACTTCGTGTTTGACCATCTTCTGGAACGTGCCGTCGGTTTCACCGGCTTCCAGCTCCTTCAGACGCGACACCGACTGCTTCACGGTGCGGAAATTGGTCAGCGTGCCGCCCAGCCAGCGCTGGGTCATGAACGGCATGCCGCAACGCTCGGCTTCTTCTTTCATCGAATCGCGCGCGCTGCGCTTGGTGCCGAGAAACAGGATGATGCCGCGCTTCTGGGCGATGCTCGAAATGAAGTTCATCGCGTCGTTGAACAGCGGAACGGTCTTTTCGAGATTGATGATGTGGATCTTGCCGCGGGCGCCGAAGATATACGGGCCCATCTTCGGGTTCCAGTAGCGGGTCTGGTGGCCGAAATGGACGCCGGCTTCCAGCATCTGGCGCATGGTGATCTGAGGCATGGTGACACTCCGAATGTATGGAACCTGCCGTCGGGATCGCGCTGCGATCAGATGAAGACGGTGCGCCCGCCGTGAGGCGGAGCGCGTGGTTCCGGGGTTGGGCCTCCCCGCTGCGCCGTTACCAGATCTTGCGCGGTGGACTGCGAAAGACACCCCGGTACGGAGAGTTGCGGCGGGTGTGGATTCAACGGTGACGCCCGTTGTTGGCGGTCTTGACCGGGCAAAGCCGGTTCCGAGCCCGACGAGTCTAGCCGCAACAGGGGCTTACGGACAAGCCGAGGGGGCGAAAACCGGCTGAATGGGCAATAATGGGGTCATGGCCATCACCATCAAAACCCCAGAAGATATCGAACGCATGCGCATTGCCGGCCGCCTGGCCGCCGAGGTGCTGCAGATCATCGCGCCGCACGTGAAGCCCGGTGTCAGCACCGGTGAACTGGACCGCATCTGCCACGACCACATCGTGAACGTGCAGCAGGCGATCCCGGCCAACGTCGGTTATCGCGGTTTCCCTGCGACGGTCTGCGCCTCGGTCAACAATGTGATCTGCCACGGCATTCCCGGGCCGACCAAAATCCTCAAAGACGGCGACATCATCAATATCGATGTCACCGTCATCAAGGACGGCTGGCACGGCGACACCAGCCGCATGTACTACGTCGGCACGCCGTCGGTGATGGCCAAACGTCTGGTCGAAGTGACGCGAGAGGCGATGTTCCGCGGCATCCGCACCGTCAAACCGGGCGCGACCCTGGGCGATATCGGCCACGCGATCCAGACGTATGCCGAGGGCGAGCGTTTCTCGGTGGTGCGCGAATATTGCGGCCACGGCATCGGCCAGATTTATCACGAAGACCCGCAGGTGCTGCACTACGGCCGTCCCGGCGATGGTCTGGTGCTGAAGCAGGGCATGGTGTTCACCATCGAACCGATGATCAACGAGGGCGCGCGCCACACCCGGCTGATGCCCGACGGCTGGACCGTGGTCACCAAGGACCGCTCGCTGTCGGCGCAGTGGGAGCACACGGTGACGGTGACAGAGACCGGCGTGGACATCCTCACCCGCCTGCCCGGCGACGACAACGATCTGTGAGCATGAGCGCCGCAGCCCCTACGCCCGCGGCCGCTGTTTCAACGCCCTCAACGCCTGATGGCGATGCCACATGGGCCGCCGCGACCCGTGCGTCGTTGGTGCAGGCCGATGCAGGGTTGGCAGCGCAGTTCGATCGGGGCGACAGCGTCGACCGTCTGGTCGCGCTGCGCGCTGCCGCCGTTGACACATTGATCCGCGACGCTTGGGCACGCTGCATGCCGGCCGATGCCGGTCTGGCGCTGTTCGCGATCGGCGGCTACGGCCGCGGCGAACTGTTTCCGCAATCCGATATCGATCTGCTGGTGCTGGCAGAAGACGAGATGCCGCAAACGCATCGCGATGCGCTGGCGCGCTTTCTCGCGCTGCTGTGGCATGCGGGTTTGCAGGCGAGTCAGGCGGTGCGTTCTCCGGCGCAGTGCGTCGAAGCGGCCGCAGATCAAACAGTGCTGACTGCGATGATGGAGTGGCGCGCGCTGGCCGCCGATGACGCCGCGCAGAATGCCTTGAAGAGCGCCATTTCGCCGGATCGCGTCTGGCCTGCGGGCGAATTTTTCCGCGCCAAAGTCCAGGAGCAGACGCAGCGTCACGCGCGTTTCGGCGACACCTCGGACAATCTCGAACCCAATCTCAAAGACGGCCCCGGCGGGCTGCGCGATATCCAGACGTTGCGCTGGATGGCGCAGCGGCTGCTGGGCAGCGGCAATCTGGAATCGATGCTGGCGTTCGGGCAGATCGGCGCGGTGGAATTCGATACGCTCGAACGCGAACGCAAAGCGCTGTCGCGGCTGCGCTTCGGGCTGCATCTGGTCGCGAAACGCCGCGAAGAGCGCTTGCGTTTCGATTATCAAAAGCTGCTGGCCGCGCGTCTGGGCCACACCGACGAGGCCGACAATCTCGCGGTCGAACAGATGATGCAGGGTTTCTATCGCAGCGCCGGCCGCGTGCTGCGCATCAACGATCGCCTGCAGCAGCGCTTCGAAGAACAGCTCGAAGGCGAGGGCGAGGCCGAGGTGCTGGACGATCATTTCGAGCTGCGCCGCGGCTATCTGGCTGTGCGCGATCGCGCGTGGCTGCTGCAGGGCGCCGCGCAGGTGTTCGCGCTGTTTGCAGCCTGGGCTGCGCATCCCACAATTCGCGGCCTGCATTCGATGACCGCGTGGGCACTGGCCGAAACCCTGCAGAAGATTCCGGCATATCCCGACGCCGATGCTGCGCTGCGCGAGCAGTTCCTGCAGCTGTTGCGCGGCCCGCAGCCGGTGAAAGTGCTGGAACGCATGGCGCGGCTGGGCGTCCTGGGGCGCTGGATTCCCGCATTCGCGCAGGTGTCCGGGCGCATGCAGTTCGATCTGTTCCACGTCTACACCGTCGACCAGCACACGCTGGCGGTGCTGCGCAATCTTGCGATCTTCGCCAACGCCACGCCCGACGAACGCTTCTCCACCGCGCATACGGTGTGGCCGTCGCTGCGTAAACCGGAGCTGCTGCTGCTCGCCGGGCTGTTCCACGATATCGGCAAGGGCCGAGGCGGCGATCACTCCGAACTCGGTGCAGTCGATGCGCGCGAATTCTGTCTCGCGCATGCGCTGTCCGAAGCCGACACCGCGTTGATCGAATGGCTGGTGCGCAAGCATTTGCTGATGTCGGTGACCGCGCAGAAGCAGGACATCACCGATCCCGACGTCATCCATCGTTTCGCCGGCGAAGTCGCCGACCGTCAGCGTCTGGATTATCTGTATCTGCTGACCTGCGCCGATATCGCCGGCACGTCGCCGAAATTATGGAACGCATGGAAAGACCGATTGCTCGCGGATTTGCACAGCGCCACGCGCTTTGCGCTGCGCCGCGGTTTGGAGCATCCGGTCGCAGCCGATGAGCGCATCGTCGAAAACCAGCATGTCGCACGCGGTTTGCTGGCCGAACAGGGCCTGGACGATGTTGCAATCGACGCGCTGTTCGCGTGCATGCCGCGCGAAAATTTCCTGCGCAGCCGTCCCGATCAGATTGTCTGGCAGGCGACTGCGCTGTACCGTGCTGAAGAGGAGCGTTTGGCTACAGCGGAGCGTTTGGCTGCAGGGGATGCGACAGTGATCGAGGCGCGGCTGTTGCGCGGTCGCGGCGGCGGCTATGAAGTGTTTGTGCATACGCCCGATCGCGATGGGCTGTTCGCGGCGATCGTCATCACGCTTGATCGTCTGGGGCTTGCGATCCAGCAGGCGCGTGCGCTCGACAGTCCGCAAGGCATGATTTTCGACACCTTCCACGTGTTGCCCAGCGATTCACAGCACGCGCCGGCGGTCGAACAGATCAAATCGAATCTGCTGCGCGCCCTGTCCGGCAATCTCGATCGGCTGCTGCCGTCGCGGCGCACTCAGCCGCGGCATCTGAAACATTTTCGCATTGCGCCGCGCATCGGGCTTGAGCCCGCGGCCGACGGCGCGCGCACCCGGATGAGCCTGATCTGCACCGACCGCCCCGGGCTGCTGGCCGATGTCACGCACGTGCTGCGTCAACAGCATGTGCGCGTGCACGATGCGCGCATCGCGACCTTCGGCGAGCGCGCTGAAGATTTATTCCTGATCGCCAATGCCCAGGATCGGCCGCTCGATGAGATGCAGGCCGAAGCGCTACGCGTCGCGCTGCAGGCCTCGCTGGACAATGCAGTGCCCGCCTGATTTCAACCCTTACCGACGAAGAAGACTCCCCCATCGTATGAACACCGCTTCCGTTACCGAACTGCAGTCCATCATCGACAGCGCCTGGGATCGTCGCGTAGACCTGAGCGCCGATGAACTTACCGCCAGCGTGCGTCCCGCCGTCGATCGCACCATTGCCGGTCTCGAAGCCGGCGAGTTCCGCGTCGCTGCGCCGAACGGGCAGGGCGGCTGGACCGTCAACGAATGGCTGAAAAAAGCGGTGCTGCTGTTCTTCCGCACTCAGGAGATGCAGCTGATCGACGCGCAGCCCGCGCCGTTCTGGGACAAAGTGCCGTCGCGGTTCGAAGGGTTTGATGAAGCGCAGTTTCGCGCCATCGGCGTGCGCGTGGTGCCGGGTGCGATCGCGCGTCGCGGCGCGCACATCGGCAAAGACGTGGTGCTGATGCCGAGCTTCGTCAACATCGGCGCGTACGTCGGTGAAGGCACGATGGTCGACACCTGGGCCACGGTCGGCAGCTGCGCGCAGATCGGCAAACACTGTCATCTCTCCGGCGGCGCCGGCATCGGCGGTGTGCTTGAACCGCTGCAGGCCTCGCCCACCATCATCGAAGATCATTGCTTCATCGGCGCGCGCTCGGAAGTGGTGGAAGGCTTCGTCGTCGGCCATCACAGCGTGATCGGCATGGGCGTGTTTCTGGGCCAGAGCACCCGCGTCTACAACCGCGCGACTCGCGAAGTGTCTTACGGCTCTGTGCCGCCGGGCAGCGTTGTGGTCTCGGGCCAGTTGCCCGCCGCCGACGGCTCGCACTCGCTGTACTGCGCGGTGATCGTGAAGCAGGTGGACGAGAAGACCCGCAGCAAGACTTCGATCAATGAGTTGTTGCGTGGCCTTGCCGATTGATGTTGGTATCGATCCCCGGTAGAGCGGCCTTTAGGCCGCTACCTGACTCACGGCAATGTATTTAGCGGGCTGGTTTTTAACAGCCGAATGGCTGGTCAGCGCGCTCTACCGAGAAATTAGATGACGACTGTTTACGGACTCAACAACTGCGACACCTGCAAGAAAGCCCGCAACTGGCTCAAGCGCTTCGATATCGCGCACGAGTTCGTCGATTATCGCGAGCACCGCCAGTCGCCGGAAACGCTGCTGCTATGGAAAGACGCGCTTGGCGGCTGGGAGGCGATGATCAATAAATCTTCGACGACATGGCGCACCTTGCCGGTAAATCGCAAGACGCCGATGTCGGATGCCGAGTGGAAGCTGCTGCTGAAGGAATATCCGCAGCTGATCCGGCGGCCGGTGGTGGTCACCGACGATGGTGTAGTCACGCAAGGCTTCAGCGACAATGGTTTCAAGGCCCGGTTTGGAGTAGCGAAATGAATGATGTGCTTGCACTCACGCAGGACTTGATCGCGCGATGCTCGGTCACGCCCGACGATGCGGGCTGCCAGACCGTACTCGCCGAGCGCCTGCAGCGGGCGGGCTTCCACTGCGAGCATCTGCGCTATGGCCAGACCGATAACCTTTGGGCGACGCATGGCACCGATGGGCCGGTGCTGGTGCTGCTGGGTCACACCGATGTGGTGCCGCCGGGGCCACGTGATGCATGGAGCAGCGATCCATTCGAACCTGAGATCCGCGACGGTGTGCTGTATGGCCGCGGTGCTGCCGATATGAAAGGCAGCATCGCTGCGTTCGTGATCGCGCTTGAGCGTTTCGTCGCTGCCTATCCCGATCATCGCGGTACGGTGGCGATGTTGGTCACCTCCGACGAAGAGGGTGATGCCGCCGACGGCGTGCCGAAAGTTGCACAGCTGTTCCGCGAACGCGGCCAGCGCATTGACTGGTGCATCACCGGCGAGCCGTCCTCCAAAGCGATGCTCGGCGATCTGCTGCGCGTGGGCCGCCGCGGCACGCTGTCGGCGACCCTCACGGTCAAAGGCATTCAGGGCCATGTGGCGTATCCCGAAAAGGCGCGCAACCCGATTCATCAAGCGGCGCCGGCGCTGGTCGAACTGTCCACGCGCGCATGGGATAAAGGCTACGAAACATTTCCGCCGACCAGTTTCCAGATCAGCAATGTGCATGCCGGCACCGGCGCCAACAACGTGATTCCGGGCGAACTGCAGGTGTTGTTCAATCTGCGCTACAACCCGACCTGGCGTGCGGAACAGCTTGAGCACGAATGCGAAGCGATATTGACTGCGCACGGCCTGGAATACGCGATTCGCTGGCATCGCGGCGGCGAGCCGTTCTACACGCCCGAAGGCCCGCTGCGCGCCGCTGCGCGTGAAGTGCTGCGCGAGTGCTGTGGCGCAATGCCCGAGGAAAGCACCGCCGGCGGCACCTCCGATGCGCGTTTCATCGCGCCGCTGGGCGCGCACTGCGTCGAGATCGGACCGATCAACGCCAGCATCCATAAAGTCGACGAGCATGTGCTGGTGGCGGATCTGGAACGCCTGCCCGATCTTTATTTCAAGCTGATCGAAAAAATGATGATAAACGACTGAAACCACGACGTTTGCAGGAGCGGCTTCAACCACGAGGTTCGCAGCATCTGGCGATGGAGAGCTCAATAGGGTGCGCCTTGGCGCACCGGTTTTTTTCGAGACTACACAGGCGGTGCGCCGAAGGCACACCCTATTCACGATGCTTATTGCTTGGAATCTAGTGGAGCGCAGCTCCGCTACAAGGTCATATAGGCCGGATGGAGGAGCTGCGCTCTGCTCTACCGCGGTGCTTGCAAACACAGCGGCGATCGGGTTAGGGTTGAGGCATGACCTCACGTTCCGTCGCCGCCAATCTTCTCAACCGCAATCACAATTGCGCGAACAATCGTTCGCACATGCGGCGGGATGGCGATCAGGCATAAGTAACAAAACAGCCCTGAACCCCAGAAACCCGCGCCCAAGCGCGGGTTTCGTGCTTTTGGCGTAAGGAAAACCAGTAAAGGAGTTTTACGATGTGTTCGATTCTTGGTGTGTTCGATCTTCGCCCCGGTGCCGATCTCGGCCCACTGCGCCCTCTGGCGCTGTCGCTGTCCGCACGACAACGGCATCGCGGCCCCGACTGGTCCGGTGTGCATGTGGAGCCGCATGCGCTGCTGGTGCATGAGCGCCTGGCGATCGTGGATCCCAGCGGCGGCGCGCAGCCGCTGCATTCCGGGGATGGCGATCTCACGCTTGCAGTGAACGGTGAGATCTACAATCACCGTGCGCTTGAAGGTGCGTTGCGCAAGTCGTATGCGTTTCAATCAGGCTCCGATTGCGAAGTCATCAATGCGCTGTACCGTGATGGAGGCGACATCGGCACTTGGCTGGATCGCCTCAACGGCATCTTCGCGTTCGTGTTGTGGGATCGCGCCGAGGGCCGCTTCGTGATTGCCCGCGACCCGATGGGCGTGTGTCCGCTGTACTGGGGCCATGATGCCGACGGACGTGTCTGGGTGGCGTCGGAAATGAAAGCGCTGGTTCGTGTGTGTGACGATGTCGCCCAGTTTCCGCCGGGGCATTACTTCGACAGCGCTGACGGTCAACTGCATCGTTACTACGAGCGCGCATGGCGCGACTACGACGCGACCGCTGGCGTGCAGGTGTCTGCGCGTGAACTGCGCGAAGCTTTCGAGGCTGCCGTGCATCGTCAATTGATGAGCGACGTGCCCTACGGCGTGCTGCTGTCGGGCGGGCTGGATTCTTCGCTGGTCGCCGCCTGCGCAGCGCGTTTTGCGCGTCGCCGGATCGAAGACGGCGACGAAACCGAAGCCTGGTGGCCGCGGCTGCATTCGTTCGCCGTCGGTTTGAAAGGCTCGCCCGATCTCGCCGCTGCGGAAGTCGCGGCCAAAGCGCTCGGCACGGTGCACCATGGGTTCACCTACAGTTTCGAGGAAGGTCTGGACGCGCTGCCGGAAGTGATTCGTCATGTCGAAACCTATGACGTGACCACGATCCGTGCGTCCACGCCCATGTTTCTGCTCGCGCGACGAATCAAGGCGATGGGCGTGAAGATGGTGCTGTCGGGCGAAGGCAGCGACGAAATTTTCGGCGGTTATCTGTATTTCCACAAAGCGCCGAACGCGCGTGAATTCCACGCCGAAACCATCCGCAAGCTCGATGCGCTGTACAACTACGACTGCCTGCGCGCGAACAAGTCGATGATGGCCTGGGGCGTGGAGGCGCGCGTGCCGTTCCTCGATACCGAGTTCCTCGATGTGGCGATGCGGATGGATGCGCAGAACAAGATGATCGACAAACAATCGAAAACGCGGCGAATGGAAAAATCGGTGCTGCGGGAAGCCTTTGAAGGCTATCTGCCCGATGAAATCCTGTGGCGGCAGAAAGAGCAGTTCAGCGATGGCGTGGGCTATGGCTGGATCGACGGCTTGAAAGCGCATGCCGAAGCGCATGTGAGCGATGTCGACTTTGCGCAGGCTGAAAAGCGCTTCCCGATCAATCCACCGCAGACCAAGGAAGCGTATTTCTATCGGCGGATTTTCGATGAAGCATTTCCCGGCGAAGGCTGCGCCAACACCGTGCCGGGCGGCAAATCGATTGCGTGTTCATCGACGGCGGCCATCGCTTGGGATGCTTCTTTTGCGAATGCAGCGGATCCATCGGGGCGTGCGATTGCCGGTGTTCATCACTCGCCCACAATCACCGCATGATCTGTGCGGAATGATCCGTGCGGATTGCGCGATACCAGTGCAATGTGCAGAGTGGGGGCGCATTCAATCTGTTGCTGACCTCCGCGCGTAGACTCCGACGCTCATGCATGCGACAGCGATGAGCGAGGAGTCGACGATGGATAATTCAAACGTACAGCAGATCAGGCGGGCTCAACTCCATGTGGAAGACACTGGTGGTGACGGACGCCCGGTCGTTTTGATCCATGGTTGGCCTTTGTCCGCCGAGTCGTGGGCGGCGCAGATTCCAGCGCTTCGCGATGCCGGGTTTCGGGTGATCGCCTATGACCGGCGTGGTTTCGGCCGTTCCGAGAAGCCCGATCATGGTTACGATTACGACACGCTGACAGACGACTTGGCGGGGCTCGTGGTGGATCTGGATCTGCACGATGCGGTGCTTGTCGGATTTTCGATGGGCGGAGGCGAAGTGGCGCGTTATGTCAGTCTTTACGGACAGGATCGACTGCGTGGAGTGGTCTTTGCCGCGGCCGTGCCGCCCTGTCTGATGAAATCTGCGGACAATCCTCATGGTCCGCTGACGCCTGAAAAAGCGAAAGAAAAAGAGGCTGCCCTGAAGGCGGACCGAAATACATATTTCGACGATTTCACCCGCAATTTCTTTTCAGCGAATGGCGAGCTGCAGGTCGATGAAGCCCAGCGTCAAGCTGCGATCGCACTGTGTCTGCAGTCCAATCAGGTGGCTGCGCTGGGCTGCATGCGTGCTTTCAGCAATACTGATTTTCGCGACGATCTGAAGCGCATCAGTATTCCTGCGCTGGTCCTGCATGGAGATGCCGACGCAATCGTGCCCTTTGAAGGTTCCGGCGCATTGACTCATGCGGCCATCGATCACAGTGAGCTGCATGTGCTGAAGAACGCGCCACACGGCTGCAATACCAGTCATGCGGATGCTTTCAACGCCGCTTTGCTGGCGTTCCTGCGCCGCTGAGAGTCTGCTCAAAATGTTTCTCGACCGCGAACATATAAATCATCTGTCATCCCGAACGCCCGCGCAGCGGGTGGAGGGATCTGCTGTTGTGCGCACCGGCCACAAGCAGATCCCTCCTCCGGCTTCGCCCTCGTTCGGGATGACATGTTTTTACAAACCAGAGATTTTGAACAGACTCTGACAAGAATGGCGCTTACTTAAGCTCGTCATCCCCGCGAAGGCGGGGACTCATGCCGGGCTTTGTCCGTGAATTAGGCGTAATCAATGGTGCTGAGCGTTTGAGAGCATGGGTCCCCGCCTTCGCGGGGATGACGAGTGAATCAGCAGGCTTTTGCTCATCAATCATTGACGCATGTGATTGTCTTCAGAAAACAGCTGCTACAGCTCAGACTTCAACCCGGCCTGCGACCCTGCTACTTCGGTTCAAGTGTCAGGGTGTATTCGGTTTTTCCTGGCAAAAACGGCGTCGGTCGTCCATGCACCCAATCGTCGTGTCCTGCGCCCCAGAACGGCGACAGCGGATGGCCGCTTTGGCCACCGGGGATGTGGGTGATGCCGTCGGCTTCGTGGCCCGGCGATACCACCATGCGCTGCGAGGCGCCGAAGTCCGGGCCGACCACGCGCGGCATGCCGCCGTCGCCGGACAGTTGATCGGACGGCATGCACAGCAGGCGTTTGCCGAGTAGCGGAATCGCCTTTGCCAACGGGTGGCAGATCGCAGCGGTGTTGCGTTCTCCCCAGGTGCGCCGGGCGAGCGGGCCCTGCGCTTTCAACTCATCGCGCACGTCTTTCGCAGCGTCTTCAAGCAGCGCATCCCAGCTCGCGTATTTGCGCGACAGCAGATGCAGCGGTCGCTGCGTGACCAATGGCCACACTGTGCCTTCAAGTTGCTGGAATGCGGGCATCTCGAATGTGTTGCCTAACGCCGCGTGCGCGGGTGCGGTCAGGCCTTCGGCGACGCGCGCGTGCACCGCGAGCCGCCACGCGCGCACGATGCGGTAGCTTACCGAGTCGACGCTCGCCCGGCCTTCCCAACGTTTCGATGCGTCGGCCAATTCGGTCAACGCTGGCGACTTGGCGCGCGCTGCGGTATCGCGCAGCAGCGCCCACCATGTGCTTTGGAACACCGCGCGGTCGTCGAGCTGTATCGTGAGCAGATCGCGTTCGGTGAACTGTTGACGCATGAACAGATCGTTGCGGATCTGGCGTGCGCGCGCACCGAATGCATAACCGCCGTCGCCGACCTGGGCCAGCGCTGCGCCGTCCATCGTGCGGTTGTTCGCGCTCCACAGCCGGTCGTATGCGGGATCGATCACTTTCGGCGATTGATCGGTCGCGATCTGCCATGCGGGACAGTCGCTGGACGACGGCGCTGCGGTCATCTGATTTGCAGTGATCGGCAGCGCGCCAGTGCAGCCCGCGCCGCGTGCGGCGATCGGACCGATCAGTCGCCAGGCGATGCGGCCCTTTGCATCGCCGATCAACAGATTCTGCGTCGGCATCGCGCTGTGGTCGGTCAACGCGATCGCGTCGTCGAGATCGCGTGCGACCGCGAAGTTGGTCAGGCCGAAACTGAGCGCGCCTTTGAGGTGCGCGTTCCAGCGCAGCGCGAACATTTTTTTACCATCGCGATGCAGCACCGGGCCCCACGCGGTTTCTTCGACATCGAAATTCACCGCCGCACCGCCAGCGACACGGATGGTTTCGCGATGTGTCACCGTTTTCGTGCAGCCGCTCGCATCGGCGTCGCTGCTATCTGCGCCATCAGCGCCGCAGGCGGTTTCGATCTTCCAGTCGGCGGTGTCGACGTAGCTGTTGGTGAACGCCCAGGCGACATGCGTGTTGCTGCCGACCACTACCAGCGGCAGGCCGGGCAGGGTGACACCGGTGATATCGACTTTGCCGCCCGGCGCGCGTGCGTCGGCGTAGCGCATACGCGCGCGAAACCAGATGCCCGGCGCGCGCAGGCCCAGATGCATGTCGTCGGCGATGATGGCGCGGCCGTCCGCGGTCAGTGCGCCGGAGACCGCGAAATTGTTGCTGCCCGGCACGATGTCGTCGGCGGCCACGTCGTGTCGTTTCGACGCCGGTGCGGGCAGTTTGCGCAGATCGACTTCATCCGCGCTTGGCAGCAACGCATCGCCGCGCGCAGTCCCGACCAGCGGCGCATCCCAGCGCGTGCCGTCGCGCGTCAACAGTGCGTACAGCGCAGGCGGCAGATGCGGTTTGATGTTCCACAGCGCCAGTTCGCGATGATTGCCGGCATCCTGCAGATCGAAATACATCGCATAGCCGGTCAGTGCCGCATCGCCCAGTTCCCAGCGTTTTGGCGGTTGGCGCAGCAGCAGGTAAGGCCACGGGCGCACATGCAGCGCGCCAAGCCCCGCGTTGACGCCAGCGGTGTAGGCCTCCAGCTGCGGACGTTTATCTGCGGCCATCGTCGCGAGATCGGCCTCTACTCGCGCGCGGATGCGATGCACGCGCTGCGTTTTGTCTTTTTCGATCGCGATGGATCCGAACAGCTCCGACAGCTCGCCTGCAGAGACGCGGCGCATCAGATCCATTTCGAAGAAGCGTTCCTGCGCGTGCACGTAGCCCAGCGCGCGCATCGCATCCACCTCGTTGGCGGCGTCGATGGTGACGACACCCAGGGCATCGCGCTGGATGGTGATCGGTGCGGACAAGCCATCCAGCGCAAGCTCGCCGTCGAGCGTGGGCAGACTGCCGCGCATCAGCCACACGCCAGTGCCGACACCCGCCACCGCGATGAGAAGCAGTGCAATCACAATGCGTTTGAGCCATTTCAGCATGGGGCGATGTCCTGAAGAAGAGCGATGGCGCGCATGCGGCGACGGATCAGCGGGTCCGCCGCACAAGGTGCAGGCCGTTGGCGATGGTCACCGCATCCAGCCCGTGCGGCGCAAGCAGCCGCTGCAGACTGACCGGCGTATGCACGGTGATATGACCGTTGCGCGGGGAAAAATACCAGTGTTCGATATCCGCCGGTTCGGTCACCAGCTCGGTGCCCAGCAGCCCGACCGCCGATGGCGCCATCAACGCTGCAAAACCCGCGATCCAGTCGGTCTGACCGCGATGCGGCACGTGCTCGATCACCTCGAAACTGCAGACCAGACCGAAGCGGCGGTCGGGAAGCGCTGCGCTGTCGTGAAAGGCGTCGTAGCTCAGCGCATCGAAGCCGCGTGCGCGCAGTTCCGCCGCTAACCGACCGTTGCCGCCGCCGTAATCGACCACGCTGCGGCTGTCTTGTTCGTAATGCCAGATGCCGGCGACGATGGCGGCATTGCGGACGGGGCGTTCAGACTCGAACGGCGGATCCGAGAACAGATAATCGTCGTTGTAGATGTGCTGCGCGAAATCCTGCCGCGACCAGGCGTCGAGAGCGGCGCTGAATATCACGCCGCAGTCGCCGCAGCGGTAGTAGGGAATCAGTACACCGGTATCCGCGAACTGGCGTACACCGCTGAAGTGATCGTTACCGGAGCGCGAGAACTCCTTGCTGCCCAACAAGCTCGGCGATGAAGCGCCGCAGACGCCGCAGCGGGCAGGGGGTGAGAGATCGACGGAGGCAAGCGATGCAACTGGTCTCATGACGTCCCGTGCGCTGTCGCGATCGGACGATCTTACCCGGTCTATGTTGCATGGCGTCGCAGGGGCGAAGCAGGAGATTGGCCCTATACGGAAGACGCAGCTCTCCAGCGCGGTGCCGCCCCTGTATGCAAACCGACGTGGTGGTCCCGCCACCGCGCCGCCAGACATCGGGAACTATTATTCCACCGTCAACATCTCCACCTTCTGCCAACCGCGCGGCAACAGACCGCCACGACTGCCGCGGGCACCGATGTATGGATCGAGTTCTTTGAACGACAGCGACATCGTGCGCGCGCCGGATTTCACCGACAGCGTGCCGCCCGGCGGCACCACCGCGATTGCGATGACGCGTTCGGTGCTGCGCTTGGCTTTTGGTATTTCGATGATCTTGTTGCCTTTGCCCTTGTCGAGTTCCGGCAGTTCTGCAATCGGAAACGCCAGCAGATGGCCCGCGCTGGTCACGGTGACGATACGGTCGGTATCGATATTGCCGATCACCACAGGCTGCAGCACGTCCGATCCCGGTGTGAGCGACAGCATCGCCTTGCCGGCTTTATTGCGGCTGGTGAGGTTCTCGAATTGGGTGACAAAGCCGTAGCCGTGTGAGGACGACAGTACGAAGCGCGCACTGTTGTCGCCGCTGGCCATCGTCAAAAACGCGGCGCCTGCCGGCAGCGTGAAGCGGCCGCTCAGCGGTTCGCCGTTGCCGCGCGCCGAGGGCAGCGTATGCGCCAGCGACGAATAGCTGCGGCCGGTGCTGTCGAGGAACGCCACCTGCTGGGTGCTGCGGCCGCGCACCGCGCACAGCAGGCTGTCGCCATCGCGGAAACTCAGTCCTGCGGCGTCGATGTCGTGACCTTTGGCCGCGCGGATCCAGCCTTTCTCGCTGAGTACGATGGTCATCGGTTCGCTGGGCACCAACTCGGTTTCATCGATCGCCTGCGCAGCGACGCGTGACACCAGTGGCGACATCCGCGCATCGCCGAATTTTTTCGCGTCGGCGATCAGTTCGTCCTTGATCAATTTCTTCAACTTGGACTTGCTGTCGAGGATCGACATCAGTGTGTCGCGTTCAGCGGCCAGCGCGTCCAGCTCGCCACGGATTTTCATTTCTTCCAGACGGGCAAGCTGCTTGAGCTTGGTGTCGAGAATGTAATCGGCCTGGTCTTCGCTCAGCGCGAATCGCGCCATCAGCGCCGCTTTGGGCTCGTCCTCGCTGCGGATGATGCGGATCACTTCATCCAGATTGAGAAACGCGACCAGCAGCCCTTCCAACAGATGCAGACGACGTTCGACTTTGTCCAGCCGATGCTTCAGGCGACGGGTGACGGTGTCGGTGCGGAACACCAGCCATTCCGACAGCAGCATCTTCAGATTCTTGACCTGCGGGCGACCGTCGAGGCCGATCACGTTCATGTTGACGCGATAGCTTTTTTCCAGATCGGTGGTGACGAACAGATGCCCCATCAGCTGCTCGACATCGACGCGGTTGCTGCGCGGAATCATCACGATGCGGGTTGGATTTTCGTGATCCGATTCATCGCGCAGATCTTCCAGCCACGGCAGCTTCTTCGCGCGCATCTGCTGCGCGATCTGCTCGATCACTTTGCTGGGGCTGACCTGATAAGGCAGCGCAGTAATGACGATGTTGTTCTGTTCGCGGATATACGTTGCGCGCGCGCGCACGCTGCCGTGTCCGGTTTGGTACATCGCCTGCAGATCGGCGATGGGGGTGATGATTTCGGCGGTGGTCGGATAATCCGGGCCGCGCACGTGTTCGCACAGATCACTCACGGTGGCGTCGGGATCGTCAAGCAGGCGCAGGCAGGCGCTGACGATTTCGTTGAGATTGTGCGGCGGCACGTCGGTAGCCATGCCCACCGCGATGCCGGTGGTGCCGTTGAGCAGCAGATGCGGCAGCCGCGCCGGCAGCCAGGTCGGTTCTTCCAGGGTGCCGTCGAAATTCGGATCCCAGTCCACGGTGCCGTGGCCGATTTCGCCCAGCAGAACCTCGGCGATTGGCGTGAGTTTGGATTCGGTATAGCGCATCGCCGCGAACGATTTCGGGTCGTCGCTGGAGCCGAAATTGCCCTGGCCTTCGATCAGCGGATAGCGATACGAGAACGGCTGCGCCATCAGCACCAGGGCTTCGTAACAGGCGCTGTCGCCGTGCGGGTGATACTTGCCGATGACATCGCCGACCGTGCGCGCGGATTTTTTCGGCTTGGCGCCCGCGTTGAGGCCCAACTCGCTCATCGCGAAAATGATCCGCCGCTGCACCGGCTTCAGGCCATCGCCGATGAAGGGCAGGGCGCGGTCCAGGACCACGTACATCGAGTAGTCGAGATACGCGCGCTCGGCGTATTCGCGAAGCGGAATCTGTTCGAAGCCGTGGAAGGCGGGGCGTGCGGTGTCGGGCATGGTGGTTCGCGTGAGGAGAGTGCGGAAAAACACTTCGGCGATTCTACCGGCAGCGGTCGCGCCCGGTGCGACCGCGTCGCTGTTGCGCGCCTCAGGCCCCGAAAGACGGCAGCAGTGGGCCTCCCAACCACAGCCAGCGCGCCATCCACGCAGTCGCGATGGCGATCAGCACGGTCAGCGGAATGCCCACGCGCAGGAAGTCGCTGAAGGTGTACTGGCCGGGATTGAGGATCAGCAGGTTGCCGTGATGGCCGATCGGGGTGAGGAACGACGCCACCGCGCCCATCGCGGTGCAGACCACGAACGGCGTCGGCGGAAGATTGAGCGCCACCGCCAGTGCCAGTGCAATTGGCGCCAGCAGTACGGTGGTTGCCGCATCGGACAGGATCTGGGTCATCAGCGCCGCCGTGCCGAACATCACCAGCAGCAGCGTCAGCGGCGACCAGCCTTGCGCTTGTCCCATCAACAGATCGGCCAAGAGGTCCGCGGTGCCGGTTTTCTCCATCGCGATACCGAGCGGGATCACCCCGGCGATCATCACGAAGATGCGCACGTCGATCTCTTGATACGCGCGCTCGATGCCAACGCAGCGGGTCAGCACCATCGCCACCGCGCCTCCGAGGAATGCGATCTGCGGGGCCAGCAGTTCGGTCGCTGCCGCGATCACCGATGTGGCCATGATTGCAACAGCCAGCGGCGCACGTCGGCGTGTTTTCTGCTCGGCGTGGAATGGCATCAGCATCAGAAACCCGCGGTGTCCGGTCAACTGTTCGAAATTCTGCTGCCGGCCCCACAGCACCAGCAGATCCCCTTCCTCCAGCGCGATTGCGGACAGTTCGCCGTGCAGCCAGCTTTCGCGGCGCCACAGGCCGACCACCACCACGCCCAGATTGCGCAGGAAGTCGATATTCGCGACGCTGCGGCCGCTGAATTCTGAGTGCGGGGCCACCACGGCCTGCACCAGTGTCTCCTCGCCAAGTACATCGGTTGGCCGTTCCGGCGACGGTTTTTCGCCGTATTTCGCTACTGCGTACAGCGAGAGCCCGGGTTCATCGCGGATTGAGGCGATCTCATCGGGCGAAGCGCGCACCAGCAGCACATCGCCTGCGGCCAAAGGGCTGTCGAGGTGCTGCTGGCGACGGCGCACGCCGTGGCGCAGCCAGTCCACCACTTGAAGTCGCTGGTCGAAGAACGTCCTGAATTCGCCCAAGGTTTTTCCGATCCACGGCGATTCCAGATCGACCACCAGTTCGGTGTAGTAGCGCTCCAGTCGAAGATAGTCGGTGTTTCCGCTTTCGCCGCTGCGTTTGGGCAGCAGCCAGCGGCCCAGCAGCATGTACACCAATCCGATCAGCACCAGCACCGCGCCGATGGGTGTGATGGCGAACAGATCCAGTCCTTCGCCTCCGGAGCGCTCCAGCAGATCATTGGCCAACAGGAACGCCGGCGCGCTGATCAGGGTCAGTGTGGTGCCCAGCGAGGCTGCCAGCGACATCGGCATCAACAGGCGCGAGGCGGCCAGTTTCTGCTCGCGCGCCAGCCGCATCAGAATCGGCAGCATCATCGCTGTGACCATCAGGTGATGCGAGAACGCAGACAGCGCGGCAGTCGCCGGCATCACCACCGCGATCGTGCGCCATTCGCTGCCGCCAGCGGCGCGACCGATCGCCGCGCCGATGCGCTCGGTGATGCCGGTCGCAGACAGTCCGGAAGACAGTACGAACACCGCTGCGACGATAATCGCCGGCTCGCTCGAAAAACCGGACAGGGCCTCTTTGGGATCGAGAATGCCGGTCACCGCAAGCGCCAGCGTCGTCAGCATCGCCACCAGATCCACGCGCAGTTTGCCGCTGACGAACAGCGTGAGCGCAGTTGCCAGAATCGCGAGAAAAACAATCTGTTGAGGCGTCATTGATGATGATTCTCTTGCCGATTCGGCACATTAACGCAGTTCAACAGCGCAAATCATGAAGATGGTGTGCCGCAAGATGCGGCAGGCACGCTGCACGATATGCATGAGACAACGGTTCTGCCTGGGTCGTGATCACGATTTTTTTTGCAGTCGCGCATCGCCATTCGGGTTATTGCTGTTGTCCACCGCAAGGTGAAAACCGAGACGCTGATCCTGGTATTGGAATAGAGGCAGTACGCGCTTGGCGCATTACTGGCCGGATTCGGTCTCTTTGCGCGTGGTTGCGTTGGATTGCCGGCTCGCGATGGGGGAACTTCTGGGTTTGCGCAGTCACTGCCATGCAATATCTGTTCTACATGATCATCAATACGACTGTGCAGCTGGGGAAACGGCTGAAATCCGCATTGGCATCGTGGGCTTGCCCACGGCGAATCGTCTTCAAGTCTGCACACACTTCAATTCAACGGGGAATCGCTACATGAAATATGCAATCCGGACCAAGCTCGCCTTGGCCTGTCTGTTGTTGCTCGGCACCGCTGGTGCTGCCCAAGCCGCGACGCTTGTCACCGACTGGAACGATCAAGGGCTGCAGGCCGTTCGCGCCACCCGCATGGCACCGCCGATTTACTCGCGCGCCAACGCCATCATCAATACCGCCATGTACGACGCCTGGGCGGCGTACGACAACAAGGCCAACGGCACCCAGCTTGGCGGCGAGCTGCGGCGCCCGGCGTCCGAGCGCACCGATGCCAATCGTCGCAAGGCGATGAGCTTCGCTGCGTATCGCGCCCTGGTCGAACTCTTCCCGAGTCGCACGGCGCAATTCAACGCCGAAATGGCGCGTCTGGGCTACGACCCGTCCGACACCAGCGGCAACCTCGCCACCCCGCAGGGCATCGGCAATGTCGCCGCCGCAGCGGTCATCCAGTTCCGCCGTACCGATGGCTCCAATCAGCTCGGCAATCTCAATAGCGGTGCACCGTACAGCGATTACACCGGCTATGCCCCGGTCAATACGCCGTTCCAGATCCTTGATCCCGCCCGTTGGCAGCCGCTGGCTGTGCCCAATGGCAGCGGCGGTACCAACATCCAGAGCTTTCTTGCTCCGCACTGGGGCAACGTCAAAGGCTTCGGTTTGACCCAGTACAACCAGTTCGCGATCGCGCCTCCGGCCGCCCGGGGCAGCTTCGAGTTCTGGCGCCAGTCGGTGGAAGTTCTCGCTTACAGCGCTACGTTGGACGACCGCACCAAGACCATCGCCGAATGGTGGGCCGACGGTCCGGGTTCGGAAACGCCGCCGGGCACTTGGATGCTGTTCGCCAAGCAGGTCTCCGACCGCAAGCAGCACTCGCTGGGTCAGGACGTGCGGATGCACTTCGCGCTGAGCAATGCGATGTTCGACGCCGGCATCGCGGTGTGGGGCTACAAGCGCCAGTTCGACAACTCGCGTCCGATCACGCTGATCCATTTCCAGTTCAATAATCGGTCGATCGTGGCCTGGGGTGGCCCGGGTCAGGGCACCAAGATCATCCAGGGGCAGAACTGGCGCCCCTATCAGATCGCCACTGCCCCCACGCCGCCGTTCGCTGAACACGTCTCCGGCCACAGCACCTTCAGTTCTTCTGCAGCCGAAACACTGAAGCTGTTCACCGGAAGCGACAGCTTCCCGAACTCGGCAGTTGTGCCAGCCGGTTTCTCCTCGGTCGAACCCGGCGTGGTGCCGGCCCAGGCAGTCACGCTGTCGTGGCCAACCTTCTCGGCCGCTGCCGACCAAGCCGGCATTTCGCGTCTCTACGGCGGCATCCACTTCCGCCTTGGCGACCAGGAAGGCCGCAAGATGGGCCGCAAGGTCGGTGCGCAGGCGTATGCGCTGAGCCGGGCTTACATCAACGGCACCGCTGGCAACTGATCGATGTATCCGGTCCCCCGCAATGCGGGGGACCGGATAGCAGTCGAGCATGAAAAAAGCCGCAGCAATGCGGCTTTTTTTCGTTTCAGGCCGGCGTGTTTCCACGCTTGCGGCAATCACGGATGCAAGCGCGTTTCAGCCCGTCTTGCGGCGCCGCGCGGCCTGTTTCGCAGGTTTGGCGTTTTTTTCCGCAGAAGCCGGTGCCGCGTATTTTGCGATGAAATCGCGCACCTGCGGATAGACCTGATCGCGCCATCGACGGCCGCTGAATATGCCGTAGTGGCCGGCGCCCTGTGCGGTGAGATGCACGCGATCTGCTTCGGCGATGCCGGTGCACAGCGTGTGCGCGGCGCGGGTCTGGCCCAGGCCTGAAATATCGTCGAGTTCGCCTTCGATGGTCATCAGCGCGGTGTGGCGGATCGCCGACGGCGTCACCCGCTCACCGGCGACATCCCACAGCCCGCGCGGCAGCAGATGTTCCTGGAACACGGTGCGGATGGTGTCGAGGTAATACTCGGCCGGCATGTCCAGCACGGCGTTGTATTCGTCGTAGAAACGGCGATGCGCTTCGGCATCGTCAAGATCGCCTTTGAGCAGATCCTGATAGAAATCCCAGTGCGACATCACGTGGCGCTCGGGATTCATTGCCAGAAACCCCATATGCTGCAGAAAACCCGGATACACGCTGCGGCCGCGGCCCGGATAGTTCACCGGCACGGTGTGGATCAGGTTCTGCTCGAACCAGCCGATCGGTTTTTCGGTCGCAAGAGTGTTGACCGCCGTGGGCGATTCGCGGGTGTCGATCGGTCCACCCATCATCACCATCGAGCGCGGTGTGGTTTCGCCGCGCGCGGCCATCAGCGACACCGCGGCCAACACGGGCACGGTCGGTTGGCAAACGCTGATGACGTGCAGTTTTTCTGCGCCGATATGGCGAATGAAACTCTGGATGGTGGCGACGTAGTCGTCGAGTGTGAAAGCGCCGGCATCTTTGGGCACCATCCGCGCGTCGACCCAATCGGTGATGTACACCTTGTGATCGCGCAGCAGGGTTTTGACGGTATCGCGCAACAGCGTGGAGTGATGTCCCGACAGCGGTGCGACCACCAGCACCGGCGGGTCGTTCTTCAGATCGACAATGCCGTCTGCTTCGTCGGAGAAACGCTTGAAGCGAAGCAGCCGGCAGAACGGCGTGCTCAGCACTTCGCGCTCGACGACCGGGAACACCATGCCCGAACCTGCAGGACCATCGTCGGTCACGCTGTGAATGCCGAACTTGGGCTTTTCGTAATCCTTGCCGATGCGATACAGCAGCTCATTGGTGGCGGCGAAGCGCTGCGCCTGCGGAAGACTGGACAACCAACTGCCGGGTGCGGAGAACATCCGGGCATTGGCTTCTGCCCAGTAGGTCACCGGCGCCATCCAGGCCCGGCCCAGTTCTTGCATTTGATACAGCAGCATCGGATGACCCCTGTTTCCACCAGCGAATGGTGCGCCGCAGCATACTCCATCCGCAACAGCCGGGTGCGACGTGTGCCGCAGTTCAGCTAGGCTGACCGCATGACTGCGCAAGACCAAGACATTGCCTGGTTCTGCGAGCTGCTGGAGCCGCTGGGCCGGATCACGGTGCGACGCATGTTCGGCGGAGCGGGGCTGTACGCGGACGGTTTGATTGTGGGGCTGGAGGTCGATGGAACGCTGTACCTGAAGACCGATGAACAGACCCGGCAAGCCTTTGCGGATGCCGGTGGGGTGCCGTTTGCGTACGACGGGAAGGGCAAGCCCATCACGATGAGCTACTGGACCGCGCCCGATGATGCGATGGATTCGCCTGAAGCGATGCGGCCGTGGGCAACACTTGCGCTGGAAGCGAGCCTGCGCAGCGCCGCAAGCAGGAAGCCGGTGAAAAAAGCTGCGAAGAAAACCTCCCAGACCCGGTAGAGCGGACTTCAGTCCGCTGTTTTTCTTTAATGAAATAATGTGATGAGAAAGCGTGCAGCGGTCTGAAGGCCGCTCTATGTGGGAATCATCCGCCGATCTCCAATGCTGCAGCATCTCCAACCAGCGCAGGCGACAGCCAGCAGTGCGAACCAAGCGGGGCGAAGCCCAGCGCCGTCAGTCGCTGGCGATAGAACTTCATTGGCCGGCCTACAAAACCGACGTTGTCTCCTTCGGTTTCGTCGTCGGCGGTGAACGCTTCAAGAAACGCTACTCCGCCGCAGAGTTCCGCCACTCCAGGCAGGCCACGGTCGAGTTCGCGGGTGGGCAGGTAGTGCAGCACATCGCTGCAGATCAGCAGATCCACCGGCGCGCACGGGCGCAGCATTTCAAAGTCGCCGAAGCGCGCGAAATTCAGACTGCGGCGCGTGCCGTAGCGCTGCACGGCATATTCGCTGTTGTCGAAGCCGAGATAGCGCAGTTTCGGCCGCAGCTTCAGCAGCGGTGCGCGCCACGCGCCTTCGCCGCAGCCGATGTCGAGCACTGTGCGGATCGGACGTTCGAGATGGTATTCAGCGGTGGCGACGGCCAGCGCGACTTTGCGCTGCAGGCGCTGGCGCCCGCCGATACCCGCATCGCGATACCAGCGGTCGAAATAATCGCGGTCGTAGGTTTTATCGTGTGAACTCATGGGTGCCCGATCAGAAGTGAGGTCATCGACAGCGAGCCGATGACTTCGTCGTTGAAGTATTCCAGGCCATCGCCATCGCGCGCCAGCGCCACAGCGTACAGCAGCGGCAGATAGTGCTCGGGCGTGGGAATCGACAGCGCGGCATCCTCGCCCAGTGCGTGCCAATCGGCGAGCGCGGCGAGGTCATGATTGCGGATCAGCGCGTTGATCCGATCGCGGAAACGCAGTGCCCACTGCAGTGGCGTCGGGTCGCGCCAATCGAACAGGCGCAGGTTGTGGACGATATCGCCGCTGCCGATCACCAGCACGCCTGCATCGCGCAGCGGCATGAGGCGCTGCGCCAACGCGACATGCCATTTGCCCGGCCGGCGGGAATCGATACTGAGCTGCACGACCGGAATATCGGCATGCGGGTACATCGGCCGCAGTACGCTCCATGCGCCATGATCAAGGCCGCGATCCGGATGAATCTTTGCGGCCGCTTCCTCGCCCAGCAGTTCGACAACGCGCTGCGCCAGGATCGGATCGCCCGGCGCCGGATAGCGCACATCGAACAACGCCTGAGGAAAACCGCCGAAATCGTGGATCGTCGTTGGCGCGCTGCTGCCGGTGAGCCACGGCCCCGGTGTTTCCCAGTGCGCCGATACGCAAAGGATTGCGCGCGGGCGCGGCAGTCGTTCACCGAGCGCGCGCCAGGCCCGCGACCACGCATTGTCTTCGATCGCGTTCATCGGCGACCCGTGGCCGAGAAACAGTACCGGCATGGTCATGGCACTGGGTCCGTGATTGTCGAGCGTGTCATCCTATCCCGACACGACAATGCCCACTCAGGACGGATCATTCCATGCAGGCTTATTTCTGGACCAAAACATTCCATCTGGTATTCGTAATCGCGTGGATGGCGACGGTGTTCTATCTGCCGCGGATTCTGGTCAATATTGCCGAAGTGGGCGACGTGCCGGCGGTGCGCGAGCGATTGGTGTTGATGGGACGACGGCTCTACCGCTTCGGCCACATCATGTTTGGCATCGCAGTGGTGCTTGGCTTCGTGCTGTGGATCCACTTCAAGATATCCGGCGGCTGGCTGCATCCCAAACTGCTGCTGGTCGCGCTGCTGTTCGCGTATTCCATCGTGTGCGGGCGATGGTTGAAGGGCGTCGACAAGGGCCGCGCGCTGCCGTCGCCCAAAGCGCTGCGCTGGATCAACGAGATTCCGGTGTTCGCGCTGATCGCGATTGTGTATCTGGTGATCGCGAAACCGTTTTGATCGTCCCTCACCCTCACTCGCTGCGCTCGCTCTTCCCTCTCGCCGCACGCGGGGAGAGGGTCCCCGCAGAGCCTGCCCCGGACTTGACCCGGGGGCGGGTGAGGGGAGAGCGCATGGCGAAGCTCCGAAGGCTTATTTCGCCCTGAAATCTTCCGGCTCCGGCAATTCCACCGGCACGCCGTCAGCGTTGCACAGCTTTGCTGCGCACAGGCGTTCGCGAAGCTTGGGCGTGGCCTGCAGCAGGATGTGGAAGATCACGTTCTGTTCGATCGTGCCGCGCACTGCTTCCGCGCCCGGGCCGCGCGCCCAGATGCCGACGTCGTCGCCGCCGTGGGTTTCGTTCGACAGCGGAATCATCGATTCCTGCATGTAGTCGGGGTGTTCGGTGTCGACATCGGCCAGATTCGGCCGACCCTCGGCCGCTTTCTGATATCCGCTGACTTCGTGCAGGAAGGTTTTCGGGCCTTCCGGCTGCTGGTCGGTGGCGCCGGCATGGCCCGGGCCGTTGGCGTAGCTCAGCGTGGTGTAGGTCTGGCCGGTGGCGTCGGTGGCATAGCCGCTTGGGTTGCTGCCTTCGCCGCTGCTGCCTTTGACCTTGCCAAGAATGGCATTGCCGCGCACCGGGTAGCCGGCGAACGTCATGGTGTGCGAATGATCGGCCGTGACCAGAATCAGGGTGTCGTCGGCCGAGGTCATCGACGCGGCCACCGCGACCGCTTCGCTGAAGGCGATGGTGTCGGTGAGCGCGCGATGGGCATTGCCGGAATGGTGTGCGTGGTCGATGCGCCCGCCTTCGACCAGCAGCACGAAGCCCTGCGGATTGCCGCGCAGGCGTTCGATCGCGCCGCGCGTCATCTCGGCCAGTGAGGGCTCACCGGCTTTGTCTTTCGGCCGGTCGTGTTCGTACTGCATGTGGGTGGATTCGAACAGCGCCAGAAGCGGCTTGTCTTTCGGCGCGGCGGCGAACTGCGCGGTGTTCCAGACGTAGTGGCCATCCGGTCGCCGCCGCTTCCATTCGGCGACCAGGTCGCGGCCGTCCAGACGCAGGCCGGTCATGTCGTCGTACTCCGGGTCGCGCTCGCTGGCGGGTAGAAAACTGCCGCGACCGCCGCCCATCAGCACATCGGGGCCTTGACCATAAGGTGTCTCGATCAGCTGTCGGGCGATGTCCGCGCATTCAGCGGCGTTCTGGGCGGACAGCATTTCCGAGTCGTTTTCCCAATTGCGGTCGGGCGAATGGGTGAAGGTCGCGGCCGGTGTGGCGTGGGTGATCCGCGTGGTGGTGACGACCCCGGTGGCGAGGCCGGTGCTTGCGGCCAGTTCCCATAGCGTCAAGAGCGGCACTTTCAGTGCGGCGGCACAATCGCCACGGGCGGCCTGCTGGCCGATTGAAATCACGCCAGCCCGCGTCTTCACCCCAGCGGCCATTGCGGTCATGGTGCCGGCGGAGTCGGGGGTCTGTGTATCGGTGTTATAGGTCTTGCTGAGCGCGGTGTGCGGGAACCCTTCCCAGCTCAGGGCGTTCTCTTCGCCTGGACCGCCTTTGCGCTGGCCGTCCAGAATCCGCGCCGCACTCACGGTGGCCAGGCTCATGCCGTCGCCCACGAACAGGATCACGTTCTTAGCCCTGCCTGACATCGCGCTGCGTTCGGCCGCCTGCGCTGCACCCGCACGGAACCACCAGGCCGGCGTTTCACCGTCGGGGCGTTTGATCGTAGCGACCTCGATCGGCGCGGGTCGCGTCGCTGCCTGCGGTGGCGATGGTTTTCGTGCATCGGCGGATGGCGATAAGCCAGCGGCAGCGAGAGTGCAGGCGAACGCGAGCAGGGCGTGGCGAAGACGCATGAGGATGAACCGGCTGGATAGACTAAAGTGGGGATTATGCCCGGCCTACGTTGCAATCGTGGAATGTGCCCATGTCGCGCGCGGCCTCGCCGTCTCCGCCGTGCTCCGCTATGGTGCGTCATCGATTCGCAGGCGCACATCGCGCCGGAGACCGTTCATGCGCCTGATCTCGGCTTGGTTCCGCATTCCCTTCTGGCAGCGCGTGCTTGCCGGCTTCGTGCTGGGCGGTTTGGCCGGCTGGCTGATGGGCCCGTCGGCTGACACGTGGTTCGGGCCGCTGGGCGATCTGTACGTCACCCTGATCAAAATGATCGCCGTGCCGTTGGTATTTTTCGCGGTCATCAATGCGGTGGCCTCGCTGCACGGACAGAAATCGATGGCCGCGCTCGGCGGCCGCACGTTCCTGTGGTTTGTGATCACCGCGGTGTTGGCGGTCGGTGTCGGCCTTGCGGTGGGCACTGTGATGCAGCCGGGGATGGTGCAGATGCCGCTGATGGTCGATCCCGATTATGTGCCGAAGGAAGTTCCCAGCGTCGTGCAGGTGTTGCTGAACGTGGTGCCGGCCAATCCCTTTCAGGCGCTGACCGGCATTGGTGCGGTCAAGAACGCTGCAGGAGAAACCGTGCTGGCCGCCGGTAAGGGTTCGATCCTGCCGGTGATCTTCTTCGCCGGGCTGATTGGTTTTGCGATGGTGAAACTCGGCGAAAAAGTCGCGCTGGCGCGCAAATTCGTCGGCGAAGCCAGCGAGATTTCGATCCAGCTCACCCGCTTCGTGCTGGAAATGACGCCGATCGGCACCTTCGGCCTGATCGCTTCGCTGGTCGGCGCCTACGGTTTCGAGAAACTGCTGCCGCTCGGCAATTTCGTGCTGGCGCTGTACGTCGCCTGCGCCATTCACATCCTCGTGGTGTACAGCGGTTTGCTGATGGCGCACGGCCTCAATCCGCTGAAATTCTTCCGCGGCGCCGCGCCCGGCATGCAGATCGCTTTCGTCAGCTCGTCCAGCTTCGCTTCGCTGCCGTCGTCGCTGCGCAGCGTGACCCACAACCTCGGCGTGAACAAAGACTACGCCGCGTTCGCGGTGCCGCTGGGCGCCACCATCAAGATGGACGGCTGCGGCGCGATCTACCCGGCGCTGTGCGCGGTGTTTATCGCCCAATACACCGGCACGCCACTCACGCCCGAGCAATATCTCATCGTGCTGATCGCTTCGGTGCTTGGCAGTTTCGGCACCGCCGGTGTGCCCGGCACCGCCGTGGTGATGGCCACCGTGGTGCTGAGCGCCGCTGGCCTGCCGCTGGAAGTGATCGGCTACCTCTACGCCATCGACCGTGTGCTCGACATGATGCGCACCATGACCAATGTGACCGGCCAGATGCTGGTGCCGGTGCTGGTCGCGAAAGAAACCGGCCTGCTCGACCGCGAGATTTACGAGCGCGCACCGACCAATGTGGGTATCGAAGAGGCGGCGTAGGACGGGCAATAGCCGCCTTTGGGGTCTCGCCGCATCCCTCCAATAGAACGCTAAAGAACAGAAAAGATCGGGGCTGAAGCCCCTCCTACAAAGTCATCACTTCGGCAGCGTCTTCTCCCGCCTTCGCGCCAACGTCGCCGCCATCAACGCCACCGGGATCGGCAGCAGCAGGCCGAGGGTGGCCACCCATCCCGGATGTTCCGGGATGATGACCATCATCCCGGCGACGCTGGCCATTACGAACAGCGCAACCGCAATCGCAGCGGCGCGCGCATGGCGGGCGATGCGTGCGGCGACCCAGCCACCGACGAAGGTCCCGGCGATCCAGCCCAGCACCAGCATCGCCAGCGAGCCGACGGAGGCTGCGGCGATGATCTGCTGCAAATGTTCGGGGTTGGTCGGATCAAGACCCGGCGGCGGCGGAAACACTGCGTGGCCGAGAAATTCGAGTGCGGTGACGGTCAGCCACATCACCACCAGACCCACCAACATGCCCAGAATCGTGCGGCCCATCGTGGTTGTCCCCAGCTCATCGATCAGGTGTACGGAGAATGTGCCTGTCGGCGCGCGCTCGCAAGCGGGTCAGGCTTCAAAAAGCGAAAGGCCGCTTACGCGACCTTTGCGGAAACGCTTGGCTGTTCTGTTGGCTTACTGGGTTGCGACGCGCCGGGCCTGGAAGAACTTCTGGCTCCAGTAGCCGGTAGCGAGGTTGGCGACTTCCACGTCTTTGCCGGTCCGCGGGGCGTGGACGAACTGACCGTTGCCGATATAGATGCCGACGTGGTCCACATGTCTGCCGCGGCGGCTGAAGAACACGAGATCGCCTTCGGTCAGCGTTTTTGGGTCGCGGATGAGCTCACCCACGTTGGCCATGTCGCGCGAGACGCGCGGCAGTTCGATACCCAAGCTGTTGCGGAACACATACCCAACCAGTCCGCTGCAGTCGAAACCGCCCTCGGGGCTGGTGCCGCCCCAGCGGTAAGGCGTGCCCAGCAGCGCCAGCGCGCGCTTGAGCATGGCTTTGATCGGGCCTTCGCTGGGGGCATCGAACATCAGGTTGTAGTCGCCTGCCACAGCACCGGCATTGAAGATGCTGCGGATATCGGTCGAATACATGGCGCTGCGGCCGGGCAGCGGCAGAGCAGCGTGCATAGCAACGTCGCCGACGGGCGCCAGCAGCGCGAATTCCAGTGGGTCGTTAATGGCCGGTACCTGCACGCCCTGCTTCGCGTATGCCTGGAAACTGCCGAAGATCAGCAGGCCAGCGGCGAGAATGCGGATATGACCGCGCAGAAGGCGGCAGGAGGCGGGGCGGCGGCTGAAGTCTTGGGTTCGGGTCGTCACGCGTCATGCACTTTGCGAAGGCAGGGGGGATAATGCCCGACCGTGGCCGCTGGGGGGTTCACATTTCGTTAGCCCTGGCCGGGAAAAAGTGACGCAAGTCGCTAAATGACGCTTCCGTGTCACTCCAGGACGCGTTTGGCCCCGGTGTAGTGGTCTCGCCAGTACGTGCCGTCGAGATGGTCTAGACGGACGGTGCCGCCGGTGCGCGGGGCATGCACGAAGCGGCCCTCGCCGACATAAATGCCGACATGGCTGACCGTACCGGCGCTGCCGAAAAACACCAGATCGGCCGCAGCTAGACGGTTTGCGGCTATTTTTGGGCCCTGCATCGCGGCCAGTTCACGCGAGGTCCGCGGCAGCCGCAGGTCCAGCATGTCGCGGAACACGTAATTCACCAGCCCGCTGCAGTCGAACCCGGTGTCCGGCGTATTGCCGCCATAGCGGTAGGGCGTGCCGACCAGCCCGATCGCCCGCATCAGCACTGCATTTGCGGCGGCGGGATCGCTGGGTGTTGTGCCTGACCAGTGGCGGGACGGGGGCGGCGATGAGCGCACCGTCTCCGGCTTGCCGCAGCCCGCCAGCGCGAACCCCATCAACATCGCAGCCATAGCAGCCCGCCGCACCAATGGCGCCGGGGCGGTAGAGCACGGATAATGCGCGGCCTTCACGGCGGCCATCTTGGCCGCATCACCGGGTGGCGATCAAGCCGCCCCTTGTGCCCTCCGGCCGCCCCTCGCGGCCCAGACCCGAGTTCAGACCCATGAAAATCGAGAAAGACTGCGTTGTCCGCTTCCATTACACCGTCGGCGAAGTAGGCCAGCCGGCCACCGAAAGTTCCCTCGGCGCTGAGCCGCTGGCGATCATGATCGGCCACGGCAACATCATCCCGGGCCTTGAAAACGCGATGCAGGGCCGCGAAGCCGGCGAAAGCTTCGCCGTCGATGTGGCCGCAGCCGATGCCTACGGCGAGCGCCGTGAAGGCATGACCCAGCGCATCGCCAAGAAGCATTTCGGCGAACAGCGCCTGATCGCGGGCATGCAGGTGGTGCTGCAGACCGACTACGGCCCGCGCGCGGTGACCATCGACAAGGTGGGCATGAGCGTGGTCGATGTCGACCTGAACCACCCGATGGCCGGCAAGTCGCTGCACTTCGACGTCGAAGTCGTGGAAGTGCGCGAGGCCAGTGCCGAAGAGCTTGAACATGGTCACGTGCACGGTGAAGGCGGTCATCAGCACTGATTTCAAGCGTATTGCGAAAGTCTCGACGGTCCGCGCAAGCGGGCCGTTCGCATTCCGGGTCGGGGCCGCGCCCATCGCGGCGCCGCTACACTGTGGTCATGGAACAACACTGCGACGTACTCATCGCCGGAGGGGGCGTGACCGGCCTGGCCGCTGCGCTGGCGCTGCTCGAAGCCGGACGCGGCGTGCGCGTGATCGATGCCGGCACTGTCGGCGGCGGCGCTTCGCACGGCAACTGCGGCACCATCACCCCCAGCCACGCGCCGCCGCTGGCCGCGCCCGGCGCAGTGGCGAGGGCGCTGAAATGGACGCTCACGCCCGATGCGCCGCTGTACATCCCGCCGCGATTCGACCCGCTGCTGTGGCGCTGGCTCCTGGGTTTCGCCGCGCGCTGCAACGTCCGCGATTGGCAGACCAGCGCGCGCGGTAAATACGCGCTGCTCAACGATTCCCGCAATCGACTTGCCGACTGGGTGAAGCACTACGATCTGCAGTGCGAGTTCGTCGAATCCGGAGAAGATTACGTTTATCGCAATGCCCGCGCGTTCGCCCACGGTCAGCATGAACTGCCGCTGCTGCGCGAACTGGGGGTGGCGGTGGAAGCGATCGATGGCGCCGCGTACGAGGCGCAGGAGCCCGCGGTGAAGCCCGGAGTGGCCGGCGCGCTGCGCTTCAGCGGCGACGCGTCGCTGCGGCCGGATCGCTACCTCGCCGAACTGGCGCGCGCGGTGCGCGAACGTGGCGGTGAGATTGTCGAACACTGCGCGCTGCATGGTTTGCGCGAGGATCGCGAAGGCGTGTTGGCGCACACCGCACACGGCCCACTGCGCGCGCGCAACGCGGTACTGGCGCTGGGCGCGTGGTCGGCGAAATCCGCCGATGCGCTGGGCTTGCCGTGGATGAAAAACATCATCCAGCCCGGCAAAGGCTATTCGATCACTTATCGCGCGCCGGACCGCGTGCCGAAGCGTCCGCTGGTGCTGCGTGAGCGCTCGGTCTGCGTCACGTCCTGGAGCGATGGTTTCCGCCTTGGCAGCACGATGGAATTCTCCGGTTTCGACGACACGCTCAACGCGCGCCGGCTCGGTGCGCTGGAGCGCGGCGCGCGCGAATACCTGCACGATCCGGTGGGCCCCGAAGTGCGCGAACGCTGGTACGGCTGGCGGCCGATGAGCCGCGACGACATGCCGCTGATCGGCCGCGCGCCCGGCACGCGCCGCATTTGGCTGAATACCGGGCACGGCATGATGGGCGTGGGCATGAGCAGCGGCAGCGCACAGCTGCTCGCCGATCTGATGGCCGGCCGCGCGCCGACGATCGATCCCGCGCCGTATCGTCCGGAACGCTTCGTGCGGGCGTGATCTTGGAGGCAGAGCGGGGAAATTGAGCACGATCAAACGACGGGAGTCGATCAGGATGTAGTGTTTCCGCACGTCCTGATCGGAGATGCGCCATGAACAAGAACGTCGGTTCCGCGGACAGGATCGTCCGCATCGTCCTGGGCCTCGGCTTGCTGAGCCTGTTATTTGTGCTGGAAGCGCCGATGAAGTATGTCGGGCTGATCGGCATCGTGCCGTTGTTTACCGCGTTGGTGGGGTGGTGTCCGCTGTATTCGCTGCTGGGCATGAACACCTGCAAGGTCAAAGCATGATCTGGTGAACGGTTCGTGCCGGTACACTGCCGGCATGGACGTCTGCACACTGCATCGCGGCACCGCGCCCCTGCTGATCAGCTTGCCGCATGACGGCAGCGATATTCCCGATGTGATCTCCGCGCGCATGACCCCCGAGGCGCGGCGCGCGCCCGACACCGACTGGCACGTCTCGCGGCTGTATGCATTTGCGCGTGAGCTGGGCGCATCGATGCTGGTGCCGCGCTATTCGCGCTACGTGATTGATCTGAATCGTCCGCCGGACGATGTGTCGCTGTACCCCGGGCAGAACACCACGGGCCTGTGCCCGACCGTACGCTTTTCAGGCGATCCGGTGTATCTGCCCGGTCTGGAACCGACGCCCGATGAGATCGCCGCGCGCATCGACACGTATTGGCGGCCGTATCACGACACGCTGCGCGATGAACTTGACCGTCTGCGCGCGCAACATGGCCGTGTGCTGCTGTGGGAAGGGCACTCTATTCGCGGCGAGTGCCCGTTTCTGTTCGACGGACGTCTGCCGGATTTGAATATAGGCACCGCGTCCGGCACCAGCTGTGCCGCGGCGACGCAGTCGCGGATCGAGATTGTGCTGCACGCAAAAAATAGATACGGCGGTGTTGTCAACGGTCGTTTCAAAGGCGGCTACATCACTCGCCGCTATGGCGATCCCGGGAACGGTATCGATGCGGTGCAGCTGGAGATCGCGCAGCGCATTTATATGGATGAAGAGACGTTCGAGTATGACGACGCGCTTGCGGTGAATGCGCAGCAAGTGATCCGCGCATTGATTGAAGCGGCGTTGGGCTGACGAAAGCTGTTCACGGCTTCCATGCTGCGGAGCTGATCGCTCCCGGTAGAGCGGACTTCAGTCCGCTGCTGGCTTTCCTGCGACGCAACAGCGGACTGAAGTCCGCTCTACCG
>JANOKD010000075.1:0-2171 GCA_031419075.1 Lysobacterales bacterium | reverse complement strand
AGGTTTCACCCTGATCGAACTGATGATCGTCGTCGCGATCATCGCCATCCTGGCCGCCATCGCTCTGCCGGCGTACCAGAATTATGTCGCCAAGTCGCAGTCGACCTCCGGCCTTGCCGACATCCGTGGCGGTGTGACCGCGTTTGAAGAAGGGATCCAGAGCGGCGAGCGCGGCGCTGGCGTCCCGGCCAATGCCGATATCGGCTTGAGCAATGCCGGAACCCCGCGATGCACCATCGTTGTCGCCGGCTCTTGGGCCGCAGCCAACGGCCAGACCATCGCCTGCACCCTGAAGGGCAACCCGAACGTCGTCGGCAAGACCGTGACCCTGACCCGCAACGGCACCGGCCAGTGGGATTGCAGCAACGACATCGGCAACGTGAACTACGAACCCAACGGCTGCTAATTCAGGCCTCAAGACGTTCCAATCCGGAAAGGGGTGCTTCGGCACCCCTTTCTTGTTTGATCACCCACAACTTGCATGAAGCCGTTCCGCGCATGCATGCATATTCCCGGCCGAGGTTATCCCTCATGAAATCCGTGAGATCGAACCACGAAGGCTTCACGCTGATCGAACTGATGATTGTGGTCGCGATCATCGCCATCCTGGCCGCCATTGCGCTGCCGGCTTATCAGATTTATGTGGGCAGATCCCAGGCAACCGCCGGCTTGGCGGACATGCGCGGCGGCGTGGTCACGTTTGAAGAACAGATCCAGAACGGCGATAGCGGCGCCGGCAGCCCGGCCAATGCCAACGACATCGGCTTGCCGCTGAATACCACGCGGTGCAGCGCCATCACGCCCGGCGGCAACTGGACGGCCACCAGTGGCCAGACCATCGCCTGCACCCTCGCCGGCAACCCCAACATCGCGGGCAAAAGCCTGACCCTGACCCGTGATAGCGAAGGCCTCTGGAGCTGCAGCACCACGGTCACTGCGCTTTATCGGCCAAATGGCTGCGGTCCTTGATGTCACAGCGCAGACTCCGGGCCTGAGAGCCCGAGGCCACTGCTTCGAACCGCTTTTTTCCAGCGCTCAATCCACTCAACACAGCACAACCTGATGGGGCAGGCCATGCCGGTTGATCAGTTCAGCACTCTCGATGTAGACCACCTTCCCGAGGCTTGAACGGAAGCGGTACTATTTCGCGAATCCTCATGCGGTTTCGATGTTATTGTCGGGAGTGGATGATCCATATGGGTCCGCGCGAGCGAGGCGCAGTAAAAAGTGAATGTTGCTCACACTTCCAATTTGATCGGCATCACCGGCATTGCCCGGCGTCTGGTGCTGGATGGCGCCTTGGACGAGGCCGCCGCCCGTGAAGCGCTGGACGCCGCCACCCGCGAGCGCAAACCGATCGCGAATTACCTGCGCGACCAGAAACTGGTCACGCCGTCGCAGCTCGCCGCCGCCAACTCGATCGAGTTCGGCATGCCGCTGTTCGACCCCGCGGTCATGGACCCGAGTCAAAGCGCAATCCGGCTGGTCAAGGAAGAACTGCTGCAGAAACACCACGTGCTGCCGCTGTTCAAACGCGGTGGCCGGCTGTTCGTAGGCATTGCCGACCCTACCAATACCGCCGCGCTCGACGAGGTCAAGTTCCACACCAACCTGTTGGTAGAGCCCATCCTGATTGATGAGGACACCATCAAGCGCACGATGCAGCTGTGGATGGAGTCCAACGATGCCTTGGGAAATCTGGACGACGCCGAGGGCCTGGACAATCTGGACGTGTCCAGCGGCGATGACGAGCCCGGCAGCGATGGCGGAATCGACAGCAAGAATGACGATACCCCGGTCGTGAAGTTCATCAACAAGGTGCTGGTGGATGCGATCCGCCGCGGCGCTTCGGACATCCACTTCGAGCCGTACGAAACCGATTACCGCGTGCGGCTGCGCATCGACGGCATCCTCAAGCAGGTCGCCAAGGCCCCGGTCAAATTGAGCCAGCGCATCGCCGCACGCCTCAAAGTGATGTCGCAGTTGGATATCGCCGAAAAACGCGTGCCGCAGGACGGGCGCATGAAAATGGTGCTGTCAAAAACCCGCGCCATCGACTTTCGCGTTAATAGTTGCCCAACGTTGTTTGGTGAAAAAATAGTATTGCGTATTCTGGATCCCTCCAGTGCCAAGCTGGGCATTGATGCGCTGGGTTATGAACCTGAGCAAAA
>JANOKD010000074.1:0-14488 GCA_031419075.1 Lysobacterales bacterium | reverse complement strand
CCGCAGAACGACGTCCTGCTCGGCTATACCAACGGGCTGCTGACATCAGTAACCGATGCGCAGGGCCGGCAGCTGAAATTCGAGTATGCGAACAATCTGCTGGCGCGCATCGTCAAACCTGATGGCGTCGCAGTGAGCTACAGCTACGACACGGATTTGAACTTGACCTCGGTCGATTACGGCAGCGGAATTCGTTGGTATGTTTATCATGAGACAGGTCTGGTCGATCCGAAATTTGTGCATCACCTCACCGGCATCGTCAACGAATTAACTCAGCGATATGCAACATTCAGCTATGACGCACAAGGCCGGGTGATCTCAAGTACGGTGCACGGCACACCAGATGAAGTCACGACAGCAAACTATCCCAGCAATAGCCAAGCCAACATCCTTACTGCCAACGGCGCAACCCGGCAATACACATTCGACACTGATCTCTACCGCCATGTTACGGGCACGACCGACCCGGCCGGTAGCACCATCGCGTCCTATGACTCGACCACAGGGCGGATGACCAGTCGCACCGACCAGCGCGGCTATGTAAGCAATTACGAGTACACATCCGGCTATCGCACAGCAACGGTGGAAGCAGTCGGCACGCCACAACAACGGCGGCAGGAAACGACCCGCGACTCAGCCAGCAATCTCGTGACCGAACGCCGTACGTTCGATGCTAGCGGCGTGCTGAAGGCCAAAACCACTTGGAGCTACAACGGCCGCAATCAGATACAGACGGTCACAGCGACCGATCCATCGATCACGCCCAACCCCACGCGCACTTCCACATACACCTATTGCGAGCAGGCAGATGTAACTGCCAACACCTGCCCATACGTGGGCCTTGTGAAATCTATCAACGGCCCGCGCACGGATGTCACGGATATCCTCACGTTCAGCTATCGCCAAAGCGATGAAGCCAGCTGCTCCACCACACCGACTACTTGCTTGTACCGCAAAGGCGATCTGTGGAAGACCACGAACGCATTGGGTCAAGTGACCGAAACACTGAAATACGATGGAGCTGGTCGACCGTTGAGCATTACCGATCCCAACGGGGTGACAACCGATTACGCCTATACATTGCAAGGCTGGCTTAGAACATCAGCATTGCGCGGTACAAACAACGCCACGGAGACAGATGATCGCATCACAAAAATCTCGTATTACCCACATGGTCCGGTGCAACGCGTGTGGCTGAGCGGAGCTGCAGATGTCGTGTTTGGTTACGACACCGCAAATCGCTTGACTTCAGTTGGAGACAACCGTGGTTATTGGGTCAATTACACCCTAAACGCAGCAGGTGATCGCGTCGCCGAAAAAGTCCAGAACAACAACGGCACCATTCTTTACCGCTCACTGGCACGCATCTTCGACAACCTTGGCCGCCTGCAGACGCAGACCGACGCCTACGGCCGCAATACCGGCTTCACCTACGACGCCAACGGCAATCTCGACCAGACCACCGATGCCCTGACACGGGTCGTCGACAACAACTACGACCCATTGAACCGCGTCAGCCGTACGCTGCAGGACATGGCCGGCATAGCGGCTGAAACCAAGTTCACCTATGACGCACTGGACAACCTGACTCAGGTCAACGATCCAAAACTGCTGAATACCAACTACATCTACAGCGGCTTCAGTGAACTGAAACAGCAGACAAGCCCGGACACTGGCACCACCACGCACACCTACGACAGCGCCGGCAACCGTGCAAGCCAGACCGATGCACGCAGTAAGGTCGCCAACTACGCCTACGACGCGTTGAACCGGCTGGTCTCGGTCACGTATCCCGCCACGACCACGCTCAACGTCGCATACACCTATGACACCACGCAGACCGGGTGCCTCACCGGCGAAACCTTCAGCACAGGCCGGTTGACCAAGGTGATTGATGGCAGCGGCACCACGGTGTACTGCTACAACCGCTTCGGCGATCTGGTGCGCAAAACCCAAACCACCAACAGCCAGACGCTCACGCTGCGCTATGGCTATGCGGTGAACGGCACGCTGAGCACCATGATTTACCCGGACGGTGCGGTGGTCGATTACACCCGCGACGCATTGGGCCGCGCAACCGCGGTTGGCGTGACATCGCCGGGCGGCACCCGACAAGTATTGCTGAGCGGTGCGACCTACTACCCATTCGGCCCCGCGCAGCAGTGGACCTACGGCAACAGCAGAGTCATGAGCCGGACGCTCAACCAGAACTACCAGCCGGGTATCGTCCAGGTGAACAGCAGCGGCGGGATCAGCGTCGGCTACGAGTTCGATGACCTCGGCAATTTGAAGACGCTTCGCAACGGCAACCAGAGCGACCCGGCGCAGCGACAGTTCGGTTACGACGCGCTCAATCGCCTGCTCAATACCAAGGATGGAACTACGAATGCTGTGTTGCAGGCCTACGCCTACGACAAGACCGGCAACCGCACCAGCGCAACCATCGGCGCAGCGACAACCACCTACACCTATCCGACCACCAATCATCGTTTGAGCAGCGCCGGCGCAACGGCCCGCACCTACGATGCCAATGGCAACACGCTGACCGTCGGCACCGCCAAAACCTACGTCTACAATGACCTCAACCGGATAAGCCAAGTCAAATCCGGCACCACGGTAGAAATGAACTACGTCTATAACGGCCGTGGCGAACAGGTCCGTAAATACCTGGGCACCATCAACACCTACAGCCTGTACGACAACATGGGCCACTGGCTGGGCGATTACAACAACACCGGCGTACCGACCCAGCAAGTCATCTGGATGGACGACTTACCCATCGGCGTACTCGTGGGTGCGACCACCGCGCAAAAACTGCACTACATCGAAGCGGATGCCCTGGGCACACCGAGAGTGGTTGTTGACCCGACACGCGGCGCAAGCGGCACCGCGGTGTGGAACTGGGATCTGCAGGGAGAAGCCTTCGGCACCACTGCGCCGAATCAGAACCCGGATGGGGATGCGAACCAGTTTGTGTTCAATATACGGTTCCCGGGTCAGCGATATGATGCAGTCAGTGGACTGAATTACAACTACTTCCGGGATTACGATCCGAGTACGGGGCGGTATAGCCAAAGTGATCCGATTGGGCTCGCGGGTGGGATGAGCACCTATGGTTATGTCGGTGGGAATCCGCTGACGCGAATTGACCCGAATGGGCTATTGCAGTGGACAGTCTTGCCAACAGACGTGAGAAATAATGCTGAAACAGGTACGCGTGTGAACTTGTACACGGGGGCTACTGCACAAACCGTTTTTAGGGAAAACACCTTAGCCCTTACCAGCATGAATTGGGACATTGGAGGTCAATGCACATGCGGCGATGATGGCAATTATTCCTTGAACGAATTTAATGTGTCGTTTACGCCACAGGTTACGCTTCGTAGGCGCTATAGCTCATCCCGGGTATCAACGGCAGTGCGTCGCAATGAGCAGGATCATGTGAATGATTTCAGTGCTTGGGCAAATGGTGCAAGAACGAACGCCGAGGCGCTGGAAACAGAATTTAAAAGCCGTCGTTTCTCATCAGACGCTGACTGCAAAAATTCGGGGCAAGACGCCATGCAACAATATTTGTACGACGATATTTTACCTGCTCTTATCGAGTCTCATCGCCGTTGGGATGTAGGTAATCCTCCCCGACACTTCGTGCCTAATTAGCGCTTGGAACTAAGATGAAGCCTTCTGTCATATGTTTCCTTGCAATACTATTTTCGATAAACGCATCATCATGCGCAACCACGAAGAGTGTGCAGACAAGTTGCTCAACACTGAATATCAGCTATGTAAATAACGTTCCGGGTACGCAAGGCGTCGGTCGGGAAGGAATATTCTCGGTTACAAACACAGGGAACGTACCTGTGAAATTACCCCTTGATTGGGGGAGTAGTCGTCATATCCACACTCAATACGCAACTCCAGAAGAGCGGCCTTCTAGCAACGGTAGCTGGCGAATGTTCAACCCTGCATTGGAAGAAGTCATGGGATGGAGCGGGCACATGATTATTAAGCCGGGCCAGACAAAAAAGATTGCCTATTATGCCAATGGGCTTTTTTATGGAGACCCGCCACCCGGAGGCATGGAATACTCGATTGTGGTGACGGATCTGGCGGGCTGCTCGTACAGATCTGAACCGTTTAAACGATAGGGCCGTAGGGTGGGCTTCACGCCCACCGAATGAAGCTTGAACAATAGCTAAGCATTGCTTTACCAACGTGCCATACGGCTCCGCTCATCGTTCGCGACAACGGATGTATTGCATTGGTGGGCGTAAAGCCCACCCTACGCATCTACGGGCGCGAATCCATCAATTGAACACCGCCTGATACAAAAACCCCGCCTGCTCCTGCGCCACCGGGACCAGAAATATGCCGGCCTCACCGATCCGCGGGTGGCGCATCGCGTAGATCTGCTGCGGAAACAGGAATGCGGCGGTATTGCGGAACAGCAGCGAGAACGGCTGACGCATCGCGTTCTGGGCATTGGTCGGCAGCGGTCGCGCTTCGACCAGCACGAAATCCAGCTCCATATCGTTCATCGCGGCGGTGAATGTCTCGTTCACGCAGCCAGCGAAGTGTTCCAGCGTCAGCAGTTCCATGGAATGGGGCTCTCTTGTCCTGCGCTGCGCGGCGCGGCAGCGGGCAATATCGTCGCCGCTGTCGGGTGTCGGCACAAGGCCGACGCCGCCAATGGAATACTCCTCGTCCGCACGACCGCAGACAAGTGCAGCCGTGGCGGGGACAATGGCGCCCGCATGCCGGCCTGAGGCCCATCACTCCCGATGGATTCAGCCTGCAGCCGCCATCCTGAACGGCCCTGCGGCCCAGCTGCAGCTGTCCGCAAGCCTCCACACTCAACCCGAAGACCCGATGCCCAACGCTTCCGCTGCCGTCCGTGTCACCGGCCTCCGCCTTGATCGCGGTGCGCGCACGATCCTGCGCGACATCGACCTCAGCGTGCCGCGCGGCAGCGTCACTGCGATTCTCGGGCCCTCCGGCTGCGGCAAATCCACCCTGCTGTCTGCGTTGACCGGGGAGCTGGAACCCACTGCCGGCACGGTCGAAGTGCTCGGTCAGATCGTGCCGCAGCGCAAGCGCGAGCTGCTGGCGTTGCGCAAGAGTATCGGCGTGCTGCTGCAGGGCAACGGCCTGCTGACCGATCTCACCGCTGCCGAAAACGTGGCCCTGCCGCTGCGCACCCATACCGATCTGCCGGCGGAGGTGATCCGCCATCTGGTGGAGATGAAGCTGCACGCGGTCGGCCTGCGCGCCGCCGCCGATCTTTATCCGCGCGAACTCTCCGGCGGCATGGCGCGACGCGTGGCGCTGGCGCGCGCGCTGGCGCTTGATCCGCCGCTGATGATCTACGACGAACCGCTGACCGGGCTGGACCCGATCGCCAGCGGCGTCATCATGAGTCTGATTTCGCGGCTCAACGACAGCCTGGGCCTGACCAGCATCATCGTCACCCATCACGTGCACGAAACCCTGCCGATCGCCGACCGCGCGGTGGTGATCGCCAACGGCGGCATCATGTTCGACGGCACACCGTCGGAACTCGAAACCACCGGCGACCCGCTGATCCGCCAGTTCCTCAAGGGCGAGCCCGACGGTCCCATTCCGTTCGACGCCATCGCGCGCACGGAGGCCGCGTGATGCCTTTCGCCGAGACCATCCGCAGCATCGGTCGCGCCGGGCTGTTTTCGCTGTCGGTGTTCCGCGCCACCAAGCCGAACCGCGATTTCTGGCAGGAACTCACCCGTGAGATCTACAAGGTCGGCGCGCGCAGCCTGCCGATCATCGCGGTCGGCGGGGCCTTCGTCGGTCTGTCGATCACGCTGCTGGGCTATCGCGCGCTGCAGACTTACGGCGCCGCGAATCAGATCAGCGCACTGATCGGCCTGGGCATGTATCGCGAACTCGCCCCGGTGCTGACCGCGCTGCTGTTCGTCGGCCGCGCCGGCAGTTCGATCGCCGCCGAACTCGGGCTGATGCGCGCCACCGATCAGATCACCGCACTGGGACTGATGGCGATCGATCCGGTCGGCAAGGTAGTCGCGCCGCGCTTCTGGGCGGCGGTGTTGACCGTTCCGCTGCTCACCGCATTCTTCTGCTGCTTTGCGATCGCCGCCAGCTGGTTTCAGGCCGTACAGGTGTTGGGCATTGAAAACGGCAGCTTCTGGCAGGTGATGAAGGATGCGGTGGATGTTTATGAAGACTTCCTGCCGGCGTTTCTGAAATCGGCGGTGTTCGGCGGCACTGCGGCGCTGGTGGCGTCGTACGTGGGCTTCCACGCCGAGCCGACCATCGAGGGCACTTCGGTCGCGACCACGCGCGCGGTGGTGAATGCGTCGCTGCTGGTGCTGATGTTCAATTTCATTCTGTCCGCTTTCCTGTTCCGGTGATCGCGATGAACGCGATGCTTTTTACTGAGATGTTTTTTACAAACCCGCTTTCCAAAGAGACTTCAACATCATGAGTGCACGCGGCCCACGCCTCGAATTCGCCGTCGGCGCCTTTCTGCTGCTGGCCCTGGCCTCGCTGCTGGTGCTGGCGATCGCATCCACCAACGGCCGCTTCGGTTTCGGCGAAGACACCTACAACCTCAAAGCCCGCTTCACCAACCTGGGCCAGCTGCGGCCGATGGCGCCGGTGAAGATCGGCGGCGTCGCCATCGGCAAGGTCGATACGATCGAACTCGACCCCGTCAAACTCGACGCGGTGGTGACGCTGAGCATCGACAGCCGCTACAAGGATCTGCCGATCGACACCTCGGCCGGCATTCTCACCGGCGGCCTGCTTGGCGAAAGCTATGTGGGTCTGCTGCCGGGCGGCGACATGGAAGTGTTGAAGCCGGGCGAGGAGATCGTGTTCACCACGCCGGCGGTCGACCTGATCCAGATGGCCGGGAAATACATTTTCGGCGGCACCGGAACCGAGACTGGAACCAAACCGGACGCCGCCGACTCCAACGCTTCTTCAGATGATGCCTCCCCCACCGAGCAGACCCCGACCCCATGACCACGAACCATCGTTTTCTGCACGTTCTGATCGCCGCTGCCGTGTTCACAGCCGCGGTCCCGGCGGCATTCGCCCAGACTGCCCAGACCACCCAACGCGCCGCTGCGCCGGTATCGGCCTCGATGCAGGGCACGCCCAGCCAGCTGGTGCTCAACAACAGCCAGCGTGTGCTCAGTACCCTGGAAAAACGCCGCGCCGAGTTCAGCAAGAACCGGCCCGCGCTGCGCCAGTTCATCAGCACCGAATTCAACGCGATGTTCGACCGCGACTACGCCGCACGTCAGGTGCTGGGTCGCCACGGCCGCGGCGCCGCCGAGGCGGATGTGAAGCTGTTCGCCGATGCGCTGGCCGATAATCTGATGCAGCGCTACGGTTCGTCGCTGCTCGACTTCAACACCCAGCTACGGGTGCGGGTAAAGTCGGAAGAGCCGCTGCAGCGCGGGCTTGGAGTGAAGGTCTCCAGCGAATTTCTGCGCCAGGGCGGCGAACCCATTCCGGTGGATTACCTGATGCGCAAGACCGGCACCCAGTGGAAGGTGTTCGATGTGATGGTCGAAGGCGTGTCCTACGTGCAGACCTTCCGCAGCCAGTTCGACGCCGAACTGCAGCGCAAGACCATCAAGCAGGTCGCCACTGAGCTGCGCAACGGCCAGATCAAGGCGGACGCAGCGCAGTGAGTGTCGCCAGCAGCATCGTGCAGACCGGCGAAACACTGCGTTTCGAGGGCCCGCTGCAGCGCAGCGCCATCGCGGCCCTGTGGTCGCGCGTCCCGCGTGATCTGCAGGGTGTGCGGCGTTTCGATCTGCGCGCCGTCGAATCCATCGACAGCGCCGGTTTGGCCCTGATTTCGCTGCTCGCAGCGCGCTGCGGCGCGGTCGAGATCGACGGTAGCCCTGAGGGCTTCGCCGAGCTGCGCGCGGCGTATCGCCTGGGTCATGGCCTCGCTTTCGTCCGCGACTGACGCGGCGCACACGACTGCATATCTACGACTTCATGCCTACGACTTCATGCCCACGCCCCACTGCCATCGCAACGGCTACACTCATCCCATGACGACCTCGCGCCTCCTCCCCCGGGCCGCTTTAGTCCTCGCCGCGCTGCTCGCCAGCGGCTGCGCGCACAAAGCCGCCTCGTACGATGCCCCGCCCACGATCACCGTGGTCGAAGCGCCGATTGCCGATGCAAACACTGCACCGCCGTCCGCCGATATCGATGCAGTCGCAGATTCAGGCGTCGACAACGCTCGGGCCGCGGAGATACCACCGGCCAGCACGCTGCCGCCGACCGAAGCCGAGCAGGATTTTGCTGCGATCTACGGCAACGGCGAAGTCCCGCAGGAATACGACCCGATCGCCGACCCCACCCTGCCCGCACCCGCGACCCAGCCGATCAGCTACGACCCTTGGGAAAAGCTCAATCGGCGCGTGCATCGCTTCAACAACGCGGTCGATCGCACCATCGCCAAGCCTTTAGCCACCGCATACCTCAAAGTGACACCGCGCCCGGTGCGGCTGGGCGTCGGCAATTTCTTCAACAACCTCGGCCAGCCGGTCAGCGCGGTGAACGCACTGCTGCAGGGCAAGCCGAAACAGGCTACACAAGCGCTGGGCCGGTTTCTGGTCAACAGCACGCTGGGGATCGCTGGTGTTTTCGACCCGGCCACATCGGCCAAGCTGCCGAACAAAAGCGAAGATTTTGGCCAGACCCTCGGCGTATGGGGTTGGAAGCAGTCGCGCTATGTCGAACTGCCGCTGTTCGGCCCGCGCACCATCCGCGACGCGCTCGGCATGGCCGGCGACTCACCGCTGTCGCCGATCCGCTCCATCGAGGCCGACAAGCTGCGCGTGTTTCTGCAGGGGCTGCAGCTGGTCGACGTGCGCACCCAACTGATGGCCGTGGACCGCATGCGAGAAGGCGCCACCGACGACTACGCGCTGGTCCGCGACGCATGGATGCAGCGCCGGCAATATCAGATTTTCGGCGACCGCAAGCAGGACGGCGACGTGTCGCTGCCGGATTATCTGCAAAACAGCGATGACGACAGCCTGACCGTGCCGATCGACGCGATCCCGGTGATTCCGGGTACGCCGTAGGTCGGGCCCAGGCCCGATATTTCTATCCTCCCGAACGCGCGCGCAGCGGGTGGAGGGCTCTGCTATTGTGCGCGCCGGCCACAGGCAGATCCCTCCTCGGGTTTCGCCCTCGTTCGGGATGACATGATTTTTACAGATCAGCGTTTTTGAACAGGTTCCTACCCGCATTCGCGGGGATGACGAGCAACATCGACGCGACTTTCTTTGTTCAACCCTCGTCGACAGCGTCATCGTCGGTCGCCGCTTCCGCTGCAATATCCCCCAGCAGCTTCTGCGCTTCACCCGCGGGCATCGCCTCGACCTCACGCAGCTTGCGGCCGATGGCGCGCGAGCGCCTGCTGGTGTCTTCGATCTTGCTGCTGGCTTCGTCGAGCTTTTTCTTGACCCCGTCCAGCACCGTGCCGAACTTGGCGAACTCCGTTTTGACCGCGCCCAGCGTGCGCCACACCTCGCTGGAACGCTCCTGGATGGCGAGGGTGCGGAAGCCCATCTGGAAGCTGGTCATCAGCGCCAGCAGCGTCGTTGGGCCGGCGACCGCAATGCGTTGATCGCGCTGCAGGGCTTCGACCAGTCCCGGCCGCCGCAACACTTCGGCGTACAGGCCTTCGGTCGGCAAAAACAGAATCGCGAATTCGGTGGTGTGCGGCGGCGACACGTATTTATCGTGAATATCGCGCGCCTGTTTGCGCACCTGACGCTCCAGCGCGTCGCCGGCCAGCCGTGCGGCGTCCACATCGCCCAACTCCTGCGCATCCAGCAGGCGTTCGTAGTCTTCGCGCGGAAACTTGGCGTCGATCGGCAGCCACACCGGCATGTCGCGCTCGGAGCCGGGAAACCGCACCGCGAATTCGACGCTGGCGTCGCTGTCGGGCACGGTCTTGACGTTGGCCGCGTACTGATCCGGTGCGAACACCTGCTCCAGCAGCGCGGCCAGCTGCACTTCGCCGAAAATACCGCGTGATTTCACATTGGTCAGCACGCGCTGCAGACCGCCGACGTCGGACGCCAGCTTGTTCATGTCGCCCAAGCCCTGATGCACCTGCACCAGCATCTGCGCCACGTTGCCGAAGCTTTCAGTCAGCCGTGTTTCAAGCGTCGACTGCAGTTTCTCGTCGACCGTCGCGCGCATCTGTTCGAGTTTCGCCTCGTTGCCGGTCTGCAGCTCGCGCAGCTTCTGTTCAAGCGTGACGCGCAGCTCGGTGAGGCGCTGTTCGTTGCGATCGGTGAGGTCGCGCAGCTGCGCACCCAACCCGTCGGCGAACTGTTTCTGCCCGCCCGCCAACTCGGTGCGCGACTTCTGCGCATCATCGTTGAGCGCGGCGCGCAGCTCATCCAGACGCGCATCGGTGCGCAGGGTCAGGTCGGCAAGACTGCGGCCGAATCCTTCGATCCGCTGCGCCTGCGCCAGCTCCAGACTGTCGAGCTGCTGCCGCAGTTCACCGCGCCCGGCGCGCTGTTCGTCACGCAAAGCCTCTTCGACACGCCCACGCAGCCGGTCGAGCGCGGCGTCGGGTTTGCGCAGCAGCAGGACGATCAACAAAACAATGACCATCGCAACGGCGATCAGCAGCAGGATCAGCATGAGATCGATGTTGGGCATAGCGCCGCTCAATCCACCACGCGACAGAACATCGCTTTTAGATACCTGCTTTCCTGCACATCGGTCAGCCACGGGTGGTCGGCGCCGGCGCCGGCAACTTTCAGCACCTGTACGGTGCGGCCGGCGTAGTACGCGGCGCGGCGCACGGCGTCCAGGAACTGTTCTTCGCTGACCAAGCCGGTGCAGGAGAACGTGGCTAACAGGCCGCCGGGTTTCACCACGCCCATCGCTAGTTTGTTCATGTCGAGGTATTTCTTCAGCGCAGGAATGATCTGTTCGCGATCGCGGGTCATCTTGGCGGGATCGAGAATCACCACATCGAACTGCTCGCCGGCATTGGCGGCATCGCGCAGCCACGGGAAGATATCGGCCTGCACAAAACGCGGGCGGACGCCGTTGAGTTTCGCATTGCCCTTGGCGATCTCCAGCACGTTGTCGTCGATATCGATGCCGACCACTTCGCTGGCACCGCGCGCGGCGGCATACACGCCGAAGCCGCCGGTGTTGCAGCACAGATCGAGCACGCGCTTGCCCGCGCACTGGTGCGACAGCCATTCGCGATTGTCGCGCTGGTCGGCGAAGAAGCCGGTCTTGTGCGCGCCGGCGGGGTCGGCGCGGAACTTGATGCCGTATTCGGTGATGATCGCGGGCGCGGCGGGCTCGGTCCCGCGGAAATCGAAACTTTCCTGCTTTTGTACGTGCTCGTCGGCGAACGCATGGAAGCGGCAGCCGGGGAACTGTTCGCGCAATGCGGCGTAGATCCACTCGCGATAGCGGAACATGCCGGCGCTGAAGTATTCGACCACCAATAGATCGTCGTAGCGGTCGACGACCAGGCCGCTCAGGCCGTCGCCCTCGCTGTGCACCACGCGCCAGGCGTTGCTCACCGCATCCAGCTTCAGCACATCGCGGCGCAGGCTCACGGCTTCGGCGATCTTGCGCGAGAACCACGCGGCGTCGACGGCGATGTCCGGGTCGCGTTCCAGCAGGCGCAGCGAGATGCGCGAGTGGCCGTTGTAGAAACCGCGTGCGGTCCACAGGCCATCGTTGCCGATGATGTCGACCAGGCTGCCCGGTTTCGGACGTTGGGTCGGTTTCTCGACCAGCTTCTGGAAAATCCAGGGATGGCGGGAGGTCCAGCTGTTCTTGAGATGGATCTGTGGCAATGCGCTGTTTTCGTTCATGTTCACATTGTAGTGGTGATTGACAGGCATAGGCCTTTCCCGGACTATCCGCGGTTCTGAAGGGGAGTAGCTCCCATTCGTCGCGGTCGTCAATACGAGTCTGGGTTCGCCCAGCTCCGGCCCGGCGGCAGTCGCAAACGGCAGATGTTTTGCCAGCGGCTGCGAGCGAGACCTTCGCCGCATGGCGAAGGTCCGTCCCGTCCGACCGCATGGTTCTCCATGCCCGGCTCGAAACAGACGCCCAGCCCTGCGGTTGGGCGTTTTTGTTTCTGACCGGAGAGTGATGCATGACCACCATTGGTAGTCCGTTGTTATGGAGCGTGTTCGCCGCGCTTGTCGTTGTCGCGCTGTTGGTGGACCTGGTGCTGATGCGCCACGGCGGCCCGCACAAGGTGACATTCAAAGAAGCGCTGGGCTGGAGCATCGGCTGGGTCGCGATGGCGATGGCGTTCAACGCGTGGCTGTGGTGGTATGTGGGCCGCGAGGCCGGTGAAGTCGTCGGCAACCGCGTCGCGCTGGAGTTCCTCACCGGCTATCTGGTCGAGAAGTCGCTGGCGGTCGACAACATCTTCGTGTTCCTGATGTTGTTCACCTATTTTGCGGTGCCGGAATTGCAGCGTCAGAAAGTGCTGATCATCGGCATTCTGGGCGCGATCGTACTCAGAGCGATCATGATCTTCGCTGGCGCGATCCTGATCACCAAATTCCACTGGATTCTGTACGTGTTCGGCATCTTCCTGGTGCTGACCGGCATCAAGATGCTGATTGCTGCAGGCAAATCGCCGGATCTCGAAAAGAACCCGGCGCTGAAGTGGATGCGTGGGCACCTGCCGCTGACCAAGGAGTATCACGGCAACGACTTCACCGTGAAGATCGAGGGCAAGCGCTGGTACACGCCGCTGTTCGTGGTGATCGTGCTGATCGCCGTCACCGATCTGATTTTCGCGGTGGATTCGATCCCGGCGATTTTCGCGATCACTAAAGACCCGTTCATCGTGCTGACCTCGAACGTGTTCGCGGTGCTGGGCCTGCGCGCGATGTTCTTCCTGCTGGCCGGCATGGCCGACCGCTTCCATCTGCTGCCCTACGGCCTGGCGGCGGTGCTGATCTTCATCGGCGCGAAGATGCTGTTGATCGATGTTTACAAGATCCCGGTGCTGGTGTCGCTGGGGGTGGTGGTCGCGACGATCGCAGCTACGGTGGTGCTGAGCCTGATGCGGCCGGCGCACCCGCCGGCGGCAAAGGGCTGAACGCAGCGTTTCGCACAGTGGGCCGCCCCGACCGCGGGGCGGCCTTGATCGGGGCCATGCGCGGCACCACAGAATCCGGATGCACCTGCACACACCCGAAGATATCCTCGACACCCCCGCGCAGCGCGCCGCAGACCGACGCCAACTGCTGCGGGCGCTGAACTTCAGTCTCGGCTTCGTGCTGGTGCTGGCGGCGGTGTTCGCACTGCAGCAGGGCGAGGACTACCGCCCGCTCACCGTGACCGCATTGAGCATGCAGGGGCTCTGGGGCCTGCTGACCGCGCCGCTGCTGCATGGTTCGCTCGAACACATCGCCGCGAACGCCGCGTCATTGCTGCTGCTGGGCACCCTTGCCGGCAGCGTTTATCCGAAGGCCACCCTACGTGCGGTGCCGATCTTCTGGCTGGGTTCGGGGCTGGGCGCGTGGCTGCTGGGCGATCCCGCCAGTCATCACCTTGGCGCCAGCGGCCTGACCCACGGCCTGATGTTTCTGGTGTTTGTACTGGGTCTGCTGAGGCGTGACCGGCCGTCGATCGCCGCGGCGATGATCGCGTTCCTGCTTTACGGCGGCATGCTGCTGACGGTGCTGCCGCAGGAACCGGGCGTGTCCTGGCAATCGCATCTGGGCGGCGCGCTGGGCGGCGTACTGTCAGCGTTCCTGTTTCGCCATGCGGACCCGATCCCGCCGCGCAAGCAGTACAGCTGGGAGCTGGAAGACGAACTCGCACCCGCAGACGATGGCGAGCTGGAACCACCGACACCGCACGATGTGCCGGTGCTGTGGCACCGTCCTGAAGCGCAGCGCGGGGTGATCCTGCAGTTTCCAACCCGGGAAGCGTCGGCGCCCAACGAAGATCCGCTGCCTCCGCTGCGCTAACGATCGACGAGCACTGCAGGCCCAAGCTGCCGATTGTGCAGTCGCGACCACAGCAGCAACGACAGCGCCGCACCGACCAGACACAAAAACATGTCCCACTGGGTATCCCAGACATCGCCCTGGGTCGCAAGGAACGCATCGGCGTCGGCGCCGTAGATCAATGCGGCCCACCATTCGATCAGCTCGAACAACGCGCTGAAGCTCAGGCAGGCGGCCAGCACCAGATAGACCAGCCAGCCGCCGCGGCGCAGCGGCGTGCAGCGCAGCAGCAGTTCGCGCGCCAGGATCGCGGGCACGAAACCCTGCATCAGATGACCGACCCGGTCCCAAGGGTTGCGCTGAAAATCGAACACGTCGCGCAGCCAGAATCCGAGCGGCGTTTCCGCGTATGTATAGGTACCGCCGTAGATCAACACCAGCGCATGCGCCACCATCAGCCAGCACAGCAGCCGGGTCAGCGGGAA
>JANOKD010000073.1:0-23502 GCA_031419075.1 Lysobacterales bacterium | reverse complement strand
AGCGATGATGCAAGATGGCGCAGCGCTGAAATTATTGATGGCGAACATCGCCCAGACCTGCATCGAAGCCGGCGCGGACGACACGCTGAAACCGCTCGCCGACCAGTTGGCCATCGCCGCGAAACACGCCATCGACGCCACACGCGCCGCAGGCAAACGCATGGCTGCGGGCGAGTTGCGCCTCGCGCTCGCCAACGCCTCGCACTACATGACTGCGCTGGGCCATCTCACCATCGGCTGGCTGTGGCTGCAGCAGGCGACAGCGGCGCACAAAGCACTACCGAACGCCACCGGCGATGACCGCGATTTCTACGCGGGCAAGCTGCAGACCTGCCGCTTCTTTTTCGCTACCGAAGTGCCGCTGATCGAACACGCCGCACGCCTCGTGCGCGACGCGGAGCCCAGCGCCTTCGACATGCAGGCCGAATGGTTTTAATGATTGTTTCTGTAGGAGCGACGCAAGTCGCGACAGGCTTTCTGATGTGTAGGCTGGGTCATTGACCCAGCCTCTTTTCTATTGAGTAGCTGGCAGCGGGCACAGTTTGCGAGCTTGATCCCTCTCCCCGCCTGCGGGGAGAGGGTGCCCGAAGGGCGGGTGAGGGGCGAACGAAGCGGTTGTCGTGACGATGTGCAGGAAGAAGTGAGCCCGCCTAGTCTTGGATAGAACGTGTAGGATTCGGAGTCCAACCGACAAGACAGGGGCAATGGAATATGTCGAACAGATTTGTGCCGAAGCTGAAGGACCGCGATCTTGTTCGTGCATTTGAGCTGGTCAGAGGGCAGACATCCTATCCGGATCGGGTTATTGAATATACCGATCAATTTCATCAATCGATTGACCAAAAAGATATTGATGAAATTGTGAAGCTTCAAGGGTATGAAATCAGATCAGCAAAAATTCATAGTCACAATGTCGCTTGGTTACTTCGCAGGCTGGAAGATCAAAAACACTTGAGTCTTGACATAGTTGAATTACATTTCAATGACCGGCCAGTACAAAACGGCGGACGGCCACAAGTAATTGGCGACTTCTATAAAATCACAGCACTTTTAACAGATGCATTGAGCAGGCCCCTCGCCTCTGTTCCTCAATCGGAGGATTTGGTTGTATTGCGCTCACACAGTCATGTGTTGGAGTCGATGGAAAGCGTAGCTGCAAACCTGATCACTGAAACCGACCGGCATAGGCGCGATCTCGACCTTCAATATTTGAATCGAGAGGAATCGAGGCAAAAGTATTTTGATGATCTTGTCGCTAGCGAGCGTGCAGGGCTGACTCAAGAGAGAATCCGCCAAGAAGAGTTGTTTACAAAGCGATCGGATGTGCTTGATAAAAAGACAGAAGATCTTGAGTTGCTTCAGCAACAGCTCGATGATCGCAACAACACGCATGTCAGGCGGGAAATTCGCTCGAGCCTGCTCAAACTGGCAAAAGATCGGCTTGAAAATTTCTCGGTCTCCGGCGCAACCAAACGTCAATACTTGACAGTGAATGCCGCTTCTATTGCAGGATTCGCGATTCTGGCAGTTGGGTCGATTTATTTTGGGTCCCAAGTTACTGTAGACCCCCAAACTAAAACGTATCCAGCAGAGGAGTTGGCTTTGATTGTCAAGTCCATGTCACTGGCCGTCACTGCCATCGCACTTGGTTCTTGGTATCTCGGCTGGCTCAATCGTTGGCTTCAGCGAATCGCGGATGCAGAGTTCAAGCTCCAGCAATTCAGTTTGGACATAGAACGCGCTTCATGGCTGGCGGAGACCGTGCTGGAATGGAAGTCGAATTCGCAGGAGCCGTTCCCGGAACTTCTGGCTTCACGTTTATCGAGCGGATTGTTTCAATCCTCAGGGACGGAAGCCGATGGGCCGAGAACGCCCGCTGCTCATTTGGCGGAGGCGCTTCTTGGGTCGGCGTCCTCAGCCAAACTCAAGTTTGGCGATAACGAACTCAATCTGGACAGAAAAGGCATCGGTAAGCTTGATGAGTGAAAATCCAGCCTTATAGCCGAGCCTCAGCCAACAACCACACCCGAAGCTTGCGCACGACGTGGCCGCTTGGCCCGGTTGCGCTTCGCCCTCCCGCGCTGGATGCGCATCGCGATACCGCCCGCCAGCGTGCAAGCATGCTTCCAGATTGGAATTCGGACGGTCAATACCCGAACAGCCACCCGAAATGTCATGATCGGCGGGCCAGCAACAATCCACAGGATGATGGTCGATGAATACACAGGCGAAGGCGAATCCCAGCGGGGAGCGGGTCCCCGATATCAAGACACCGATCTCCGAACACCGGGGTCATCCGGTCAACAGCACGGACGTCGGGGTGTACTACTCGCGCACCGACAACCTCGTGGTCCAGGGCCGGGTGCTCAGCGACCAGCAGCAGATCGAAAAGCTGGCCGATGCCATGCGCAGCGTGGGTCCGGGCAAGGTCATGTTGATCGAGGCCAGCGGCCCGCGCGACGGCGACTACACCGACGACCTGCGGCGCACGCTGCCTGCCGCACTGGCACTGGTGCCGCCCGGGCAGCGCCCGGAAATCCGGCTGTTCGTGTCCGACGGGCGCCCGGTCGTCGGCGACCAGAACAACCCGAATGGGCCGTACAACGACTTCGCCACCTTCCTGCAGCAACAGGACCGTAACAAGCCGGGCAGCGGCACCGTGCAGACGGACAGCTCGCAGTCCGTCCCGCGCGCGGTACCGAACTGGAACAACCCGGCGGTCGTGGATTTCTTCATCGAGAAACGCGTCCAGCCGGCGGTGCAGTTGGCGAAGGATCTGGGCATCGGCGCGGTCATGGTGGACGACCATATCGGTATACCTCCGGGCCCCTCGATGGATGCCTTCAAGCGCGTCAACGGTTTCAACGACAGCCAGACGCAGAACGCCATCACCGGCGCCTACGAACGCGTGCTGGGCACCATCGACAGCGCCGGCCTCAATACCGGCATCTCCTCTGCGGCCGATCCGCAGGGTTCGCTGCGCATGGGGATCGACATGGCGCGGCTGGCGCCGCGTTCGGATGTCGTCGAGATCCAGGGCTATCGCCCGACGGTCGACGGTGTCCAGAAGATGGCGGACAACCTTTACGACAACATCAGCAACAATTTCGAGCGATATCGCGGCGTCGACGAGTTCAGGATCGCGCTCGCCACCCGCGCGAACGGTCAGGATATTGCTGCGGGCACCCTGCAGGGCCAGCAGGCGGTGGTCGACCGCCTTGAAGAACGGCTGGGCGAGCTGTACCGGCAGAAGGGCGCGACGCCGCCGGAAGTGAACAGTTCGCTCTGGGCGCACCAGCACTTCTTCGAAGACCCCACGCTGCGCCGCGGCGATGAGGGCCAGCGCGTGACCCGGTTGCAGGAAGCGCTGAACGGCGCCGGCATCCGGGTGAATGGCGAGCCGCTGCCGACATCCGGTAATTTCCTCGACATGACCAAACAGGCAGTCGAGCAGTACCAGCGTCAAAGCGGCCTGACCGTGACCGGCGAAGCCAACAAGGAGACCCAGGTCGCGCTGGGGATTCATCCCGGCCTGCGATTCGTGCAGAACCAACAGCAGAGCCCGCAGCAACCGCAGACGCCACCGACCACTGCGCAGCCGACCACGCCAGCACCGACCCAGAGCGAGTCCAAACTGTCGCTGGGTACCGGTGCGCCGGCCGATGGCGTGCCGAGGCCGGTCGATGATGTGCGCAAGCGTCAGGAACCGCTCACCAGCACCGATCCGCAGCCACCCGCGCAAGCCGACAAGCCACCCACGACCACCCAGACTCCGCCGCCTGCACAGGCCGACAAGCCGCCTGCGCCGGCCAACACCGATCCGCGGCCATCGGCGCAAACCGACAAGCCGCAGCCGCCGGCAAATACCGCACCCGCTGCACAGGCCGACAAGCCGCCTGCGCCGGCCAACACCGATCCGCAGTTGCCGACGCAAACCGCCAAGCTGCTGATCTCCAACCCGAATCATCCGGACAACAGGCTTTATCAGCAGGCCATATCGAGTCTGGAGCAGTTGGGCCCAAGCGGTGGATTCAAGTCGCGGGAGGATCTGGAAAAGGCGGCCGCGGCGGTGGCGGTGGATGCCAAGGCAACGGGTTTGAAAGCGATCGATCACATCAGCAAGACCAATGCGCCGAACGGCCAGAGCTATCTGGTGGCGGTGCAGGGCGACCCGACCAATCCGGCGGCGAAGAGCGCGTACATCGACTACAACCAGGCGACGAGTCAGACAGTGGCGCAAAGCACCAGCATGGCCGAGTCGCAGAAGCCTGTCGTGCACGCCCAGTCTGTCCCACAGGCCGAGCCGTCGATGCAGGACACGAACAAAGCCGCTCCGGCTGTGCGAATGAACGCCTGACGATGTCGCTATCGACGGTGCAATTGCGCCATCGACGCTGCCCGAGCGTCAATGGCACGGCGTGTGGCCGTTCTGGATACTTTGTCGGCCCACAGCGGATTTCCTGGCCGACTGCCGACTGCGGCGCATCAGCAGCAAGCACCATCCGCTGTTTCGATAGCAGAAGTTGCATCAGGATACGGTGATGCAGTCCGCCGCAGGTTTCAAGCCTCAGCGTTGGGCAAGCGCCATCAATAACAACAGCGACACCACAATCACCGTTGCATTGCGGCGCAGACGATAAAACCATGTCGGCAGCACCGCCTGCGCATGCAGTCTGCGATCCAGCGCCAGCAGCGAAACAAAACACAGCGCCAGCAGCGCACAGCCCCACAGCGGATTGCCCAGCAGCAGACTGATCCACGCCAGCAGCGCGATGACATTGCTGACGATCAGCGGCAGAGATCCGCAGCGTGCGCTGAAAAACAGCGACGCCGCCCAATGAATGCCCGAGATGAAAGAAGCAATGACCGCGCCGTACGCGATGCCGATCACGGCAGCATCCACGTCAGGCGGTGATCGCGTCCAAGCCACCAGCGCACATCCGATCAGCGGCAGTGTGCCGGCGTACGTCAACGCCTGTGCCAGACGCGGATTCGAAGCGGGTTCGGTCATGTCGATGCTGTTGGAATCGGTGAAGACAGTCAGTATTGCGCAATCGTGAGCGGGCTATCCACCATCGCGCAGCAGCGCGGTCTTTTCGGCCTGTCGCCAATAGCTGAAAAATCGCGTGTGCACAGTGCCGGGCCGCAGATGCACAAACGCATCGTCCTGCACGATGGTCACGCGTTTATGCGCCTGCAGTTGTTCGGCCACCGTGCGGATGAACGGGTTGGGGCTGTACGGAATCCACACGTGCGCTGACGGGTGCTGCAGCAGCGTGAGATAACTGTCGCCGCGCAGCACCTCAACGCCGGCTTCGACGGCGGTCTCGTACAAAAACACCAGCCGCTTCAAGCTGTAGTTTGCGGCCTGCAGGTAAGCATCGTCCCAGAGATGTACGCACGATGCGCCTTCGCCTGCAGCCGTCACGCAGGGATGGCTGCGCCGCAGGGCGTCTTCATGCAGCCAGACCAGATCGCCGCTCATCGCGCGCCGCCAAGATGCGGAAACCAGCGGCTGTTGAGGGTTTCGTAGCTGGCATCCAGCGCTGCATTCGCAGCGGTCGAGGTATTGACCTGCGCGCCGAAATATTTCGTCACGTTGTCCAGATTGAAAATATAGGGTTTATGGCTGAACGTGCTGGCCACCCATTGCCACGACAGATTGTTGCTGGCCGGATCGCCGTCCAGCAGGTGATGCAGAAACCAGCGCGCGCCCGCCTGCCATTTCACGCGGCGCGCATGCACGGTGTACGCCGCCACATACATCCGCGCGTGATTGTGCAGATAGCCGGTGTGATTCAATTCGGCGATGAACGCATCAATGCAGGCGACGCCGGTGCGGCCTTCGGCGATATCCTGCGGCAGCGTGTCGGCGTAATCGTCCGCAACGAATCCGGTTTTGTAAGGCTCGATGTCCTGCCAGATCCAGTCCGGATGCGCCGCGTAGATACGCTGCCAGAAATCGCGCCACGCCAATTCCTGGATGAACTTGAGGACGCGCGACGGTTCTTCGCCATGATCCAGCGCCGCGTTGCGCACCGCACTCAGACTGAGCACGCCGTGGCGCAGATACGGCGACAGCCGGCTGACTTTCCCGTCGGCGAAATTGCGTGTGGCCGCATAGCGCAATGGATCGATCGCCTGCAGCCGCCGCTGCGCCGCCGTCGCACCGCCGACGATCGGGCTGGCATCGCCTTCGGCCCACGGGCACAGCGCATGCACATGAGCGATCAGGGCATCGCGGTCTGCGAAGGTGGTCGACAAGACCTCACCGCTGATGGGTTCACGCATCACTGCGCGTACCGCTTGAGGGTTTCCAGTGGAATGGCCTCAAGCGCCTTGGCATGCGTCGCTTCCAGCCGCACCGGCGGCGCAACGCCCGCGGCCTCCGCCGCTTTCCAGCGCATCGCGCACAGACACCAGCGATCGCCCGGCTTCAGGCCCGGAAACCCGTACGCTGGATGTGCCGTCTCAAGGTCGTTGCCCTGCGCGCGGGTGAAGTCCAGAAATGCGCGGGTCACGATCGCGGCCACCACATGGCTGCCCAGATCATTCGGCCCCGTGCGGCAATATCCGTCGCGATAAAACCCGGTCATCGGCGCAGTGCCGCAGCACGCCAGCGGCGTGCCCAGCACGTTCAAAGCGTCAGCGTCTGTCATGGTGAGGCGGCCGGTTCATCTCAATGCAATGAAGACTATCGTAGCTAAAAAACACCCGGATCGAATGAGCCAGACCTTCTCTTGAGGAGATCGAAATTGAAACGGGCCTTGCCGCGCAAGCAGCGATTAACGGGGCCAACCATGTCGCCTGCGAATGTCCGCAGATGAGGTTTTCAGCCCAAGCGGCACATCCCCAAGCCTGCTCACAGTGTCATAAAGTTGGAATACATCTGAGGTTGAATGCCCGGCAGACCGCCATCGAATGTATTCTAACCGCCGATGTCCAAGCTTCCCAACCGCACAGTTACCACAACGTTCCGCACCCAGCCCGGCGTTCGCGATGCGCTGGAGCTCGCCGCGGGCATGGAAAACCGCAGCATGTCCAATCTGATCGAGCGCTTGGCGATCGAGTATTGTCGCGGCAAAGGCATTCCGATCCGGGGCTTGGACGATGACGATCCGGTCGCCCGTCGCGGGGCGTCGGCAGCTACTTGATGTTTCTACCGCAGGGGAACCGTTGATGAAGAAGTTTTTGGGTCCGGCATTGGCGCTGCTGTTGTTGGGAGGCGTGGTGTTTGGCATCGTGTTTTCCGCCCGCGACAAGCAGGCCAGCGAACGCGGTGCGCAGGACGCGGCCAATGCCGCCGCCAATGGCGCTGCAGCCAGCGGCAAGACGACCATTCGTATTCTGACCGGATCGGAGAAGCTCGATTTTCTGCGCGACCCCGAGCTGGCCAAGGTATTGGATGCCGAGGGCATCGTGCTGGACGTGCAGAAAGCCGGCTCGCGCGAAATCGCAACCCGTCCCGATCTGAAAAGTTTTGATGTGGCCTACCCGGCGGGCGTGGCGGCTGCCAAAAAAATCGCTACGGCTACGGGTTCACGCCGGATCAGCAACAGTTTCTACACGCCGATGGTGGTCGCCAGCTGGAAGCAGCTGTTGCCGCCATTGGAAGCCAACGGCATCGTTCGCAAACAGGGCGGCGCCTATTACATCGTTGACATGCACAAGCTCGTCGAGATGATGGAGCAGGGCGCGCGCTGGAAAGATCTGCAGCCCAATCCGGCGTATTCCGTCAGCAAGTCGGTGCTCATCAGCAGCACCGACGTGCGCACCAGTAACTCCGCTGCGATGTATCTCGCACTGGCCAGCTATGTCGCCAACGGCGACAACGTCGTCGACAACGATGCCGCAGCCGATCAGGTGGTGGATCGTCTGCTGGGCCTGTTTTCGAAGCAGGGCTATCAAGAGTCCAGCTCGTCCGGCCCGTTCGAGGATTACGTCACCATGAAGCTGGGCAAGAGTCCGCTGGTGATGATCTACGAGCAGCAATTTCTGCAGTATGCATTCCAACATTCGGCCGTGGATCCGGAGATGGTGCTGCTGTATCCACAGCCGACCGTGTTGACCAAGCACACCATCGTCGCCTTGACCGACAAGGGCGCACGTTTCGCGGATGTGTTCGAGCGCAATCCGCAGGTGCAAAAAATCGCCAGTCGCTACGGCTTGCGCGGCATCGACAATGCCGCGCTGTTCGCTCAAGCCAAGACTCGCAAAATAGAAGTGCCGCAGACGCTGGTTGATGTGGTCGATCCGCCGACCTACGATCTGCTGGAGCGCATGATCGTGCGCATCGAATCCAGACTTGGTAAATAAGTCGATGAGCACATCCATACATGGATGTTCGACAGCGCCGCACAGTATTTTTCAGATCGATGCCGACTGCGGTCTTTCATCACTCTCCGGATCAAGACGCCATGACTGATGTTTACAAGCTATTTCGATGGGCCGCTGTCGCTGTGGCGCTCGGTATCGTCACCGCATGCTCCTCAGGGTCTGATTCATCTGCGGGCAACGATGATGCCGCGCGGTCGGCCAACTCCTTCACGATTCTGGCCGGATCCGAGCTCAAGGATGTCGACGCGCAGCTGGGCGAACAGATTCGCAAAGCCACGGGCATCGACGTCCAGTTCAGCTATGAAGGCACGCTCGACGCGATCGATCGCCTCAACGCCGGTGAGCAGTTCGATGCGGTGTGGGTAAGCCACGGCAAATATCTCGCCATGAATCCGGATTTGAAGGCCAGGATCGCCGCGCAGGAAAAGATCATGCTGTCGCCAGTGATTCTCGGCGTGAAGCGATCCAGGGCCGAAGCGCTGGGATGGGACCGCAACGACCCGACATGGAAAGAGATTGCCGATGCGGCAAGCAGCGGCAAGTTCACCTTCGGCATGACCAATCCCACGTCCAGCAACACTGGATTCACTGCGGTGATCGGCATCGCCGCGGCGCTGGCGTCCAACCCCGATGCGTTGACCGTGGCGGACGTGTCCAACCCGGCGCTGAAAGCCTTTTTTCAGGGGCAACGGATGACGGCGGGCTCTTCAGGCTGGCTGGCCGATGCCTACGCCGCCGACCCGTCGAAAGTCGACGGCATCATCAACTACGAGTCGGTGATTCTGTCGTTGAATGCCAGCGGAAAACTGGGTGAGCCGCTGGTGCCGGTGTATCCCAAAGAGGGCATCATCACTGCGGACTATCCGCTGATGCTGTTGAACAGCGGCAAGCGCGGCGAATACGACCGTCTGGTCGCGCATCTGCGCTCGACCGCGTTCCAGACGGCGCTGTCCGCAGCCACGCTGCGCCGCCCGGTGAATGCCGAAGCATCCGCGGCGGCCACCATCCCGAAACGCACCTTGATCGAACTGCCGTTTCCCGGCCAACCGCAGGTCATCAATGGCCTGCTGGATGTGTTTCTGGCCGATGTGCGTGTGCCGTCGACATCGCGCTATGTGCTGGATCTTTCCGGCTCGATGAATGAAGAAGGCCGCATCGATCAGCTCAAGTCCGCGATGAACGCACTGGCTGGCGGTGATCCGGGCTCGCTGAGCAGCCGTTACGCGCGCTTCCAGAACCGTGAGCGTATCGGTTTGATTCCCTTCAACAACGAGCCGATGCAAACGCTGTTGTTCGATATGGGCACCACCTCTGCTGAAAACGGCGCCACGCTGGCATCGATCAAGACCACGGTCGATCAAATGCAGTCCGATGGCGGCACCGCGATCTACGACAGCGTGCAGCGTGCGCTGATCGAACTGTCGAAAGAAAAGAGTGTCGACAAGACGCCGAGATATTACACCGTCGTGCTGATGACCGATGGCGAAAACACCGATGGCATGAGCTTGCGCGCATTGCTGCGTTGGCGGGAATCGCAGGGCGATGCCGTGAAGTCGATCCGGGTGTTCCCGATCGTCTTCGGCAATGCCGATGCCGATGAAATGAAGTCACTCGCGGAAGCGACCGGCGGCAAAGCCTTCGACGCCAAACCAGGATCGCTGGCGAAGGTGTTCAAGGATATCCGCGGCTATCAATAATTCACATTCATGAGTCTTTTTTCCCGCTTTCTCTACAGCCCGCGCAACATCGCCGGCTGCTGCCTTGCCTTTATCGGGCTGGTGCTGTTGTTCACCGGCGTGATCAGCACCGGTTGGCCGTTGATTGTCGCCGGGCTGTATGCCGTCGGCGTACTCGCATGGCCGCGCAGGAAAATAACCGAAACTGCTGAAATTTCTGAAATTGAGGAACCCGTGGAAGTCTCGGTCGACACCCTCGCGCAAGCGCTGGAGCGTCTGATCAATGACGTCTCCAAGCGCCTGCCGGAGCCGGCCCTGGCGTCGCTGCACAGCATCCAGACCACGCTTGCGGATCTGCTGCCGCGACTGCGCGAGCTTGAAGTCACCGGCGCACTGTCGGTCGAATCCGCATTCACTGTGGAGGAAACCCTGCGCCGCTACCTGCCCGACATGTTGACCAGCTACATCAAACTTCCGCCAGCGTTCGCCAGAATGCAGCCGCTCAAAGATGGCAGAACCGCGACCAAGACCCTCATCGACCAACTGCAGATGCTCGACGATTCACTCAAACAGATCGCGCAGGAAGCCTTCGCCGGCGACGCCGAGGCATTGGTTAACAGCGGCCGCTTCCTGGAGCGCAAACTCCGCGCCAAAGCCGCTTTCGAGATGCAGTGATCGCGTTTGGAAAACCAAAACCCACCGCATTCCACATCCAGCCAACATGGTTTCAACGTAGGGTGGTGGTGAGCGCAGCGAACCCCACCATCGCCATGTTCCCGCGACGAAATGCAATAACGAAGCGTGGCCTCGAAGGCAGTCACCCCCATTCGGGTCAGATTCACTTCGAAAGAAGTGGGCCCGACACCATCTTCCCGACGGGCCACTGCGCAAGCAGCGAAGCATCCATGCTGACCCGCGCACAGGCGCGCGGCGCAATGCCGTCCGGCAGCGCCGCGCGAAACATCGGCGCGAGCCTTGCCAATGCGATCGCGCCAGTCCGCGTTTGGATCCGCTGCAATGGCGTGCGTTGCAACAAGCGTTCCGCCCAATCGGGCAGCAGGGCGGCGCCCGCACCAAGAAACAGGTCGCGCGACAGCCCCGCCATTGGCACCGGCAGTCGCATGCGCGACAGCACCGCCAACACTTCGCGTGAGCGTTCGTCGTAGCGCAGCGTGTCGCCCACCGAGGCGAAATACGCGGCGACATCGGCCTCGCAGGCAGGCACATCGCAGGCGCCCAATGCTTCGGCCACGCACGCCGTTTCGGCGTAGTACGCATCGGCCAGCGCCGTCGGCACCGCGCGGCAGTAGCGGCGATAGCCCTGCAAAAACCCGAAGCTCTCGGTCACGTGCACCCACGTCAACAGCGTGGGGTCGTCGGCGCGATACGGCGTGCCGTCCGCGGTGGTGCCCTGCACGCGCGTATGAATCGCCCGCACCCGTGCGATCAAGCGTGAGGCCTCGTCGTGGCCCGCATACGTGGTGCCGGCGACGAAATCAGTGGTGCGCCTCAGCCGGCCGACCAGATCTTCGCGGAAATTCGAGTGATCCCACACCCCCGCCAGCGCACGCGGATGCAGGGTCTGCAGCATCAGCGCACACAGCCCGCCCGACAGCATCCCCGGAAAATCCGCATGGATACGCCACGTCACGCTGTCCGGCCCGAACAGCCCCGGATCGCCCGCAGGCGCGTCGTAATCGATCCCGCTGCGCCCACGCGGAAACACATCCAGCACCAACGCGCGGATGCGTGCAGTAGCGGGAGCGGTGAGTGCGCGGAGTGGTGTGGGCATGGCGATGATGATACGTGCCCGATGCTGCGGAAGATGCGTCGCCGGCGCGGCGCCGCAATATCCCCGGCGCAATCGCGTAGGGCGGGTTTCAACCCGCCATTGCGGGGCGCCCGGTCGTATCGAATTCATGGCGCAGAACATGATGTGCAGTGAAGGCCATATTGCTTGCAGCTTGTCGCTTCGTTTGGTGGCGGGTTGAAATCCGCCTTACGGGTTGATCTGATTTCCTATCTTTGCGCTGGTTGGATACCCTAAGGAACCCTATCCGCGCGAAAGGCAATCGGATGCACACCTTACGGGCTCTGAAAGGATTGTTGGCAATTCCGGTTGTGGCCGCTGTCGCAGGGTGTACGTCCCTACCCGTAAAACCGAATGTCGAGGTCGTGCTGATCACCTCGGTCAGCCTGGTGGACGCCGAGAAGGGCGTGGTTTCCGAGCCTCGGGATGTATTCATCAGGGACGGCCGGATTGCCCGTATCGCGAAAGCGGGAAATCGCTGCCAGAGCGCCGGCTGTCGACAGGTGGACGGAGCCAGTAAATTCCTGATGCCGGGTCTGTGGGATCTGCATGTCCATCTCGAAGCCTACAGCGACCCCAAAAACCCGGACCTCGCGCCGTCCAAATGGTATGCGCCACTCGCCATGTCGTATGGCGTACTCGGGCTGCGCGATCTCGGCTCGCGCACCGACAAGATCCTGGCCCTTCGCAGCGCTTGGATATCGCAGCGAGAAATGGGCGAACCGGCGCCATTGCTCAAAGTGGCCGGGCAATCCTTTTCCGGCAAGCAGCCTTGGGGAACGTTTGATCACACCCTGATTCCTGAGACTCCCGAGCAAGCTGGCGAAATGGTGCGCACGCAACTCGCGCGAGGCGTTGATTTCATCAAGGTCCATGATTTCCTTGCGCCAGAGATCTATGCTGCGGTGACGCAGGCGACGGTCGCTGAAGGTCGTGGGGTTATCGGTCACCTGCGCCCGTATTCTGGCCCGCTCGAATCGGCGGCCGCAGGCCAACGGGATTTCGACCACTTGCCGCCCGAGTTGCTGGCGTATTGCGGCCCTGACGGAGAGGCCGCGACCAACGCGTTTTATGATGGTTGGTACGCTGGCGGTCCCGGCTATTACGAACGCTCAATGACAGCGCTCTATAAGCCCGCCAGATGCAAGCCGCAGTTTGATGCGCTCGCGATGGCGAGCGTATCCGTGACGCCGACTCTCAGCGTGCGCGCACCGGTTCGCGCACGGACTTTTGATGCGGCGAGGCGTTATTTGCCGTACGGGCAGATGCAAAAATGCAGCGACTCCAAGCGCTTTCGGGACGATGCGGGACCGAACCTTGACGCCTACTTGGGCATGATCTCTAACGTCGTCAAAGAGCTTGTTTTATCCGAGGTAATTATCCTCGCCGGCACAGATGGCTCGCCTGAAAGCTGCGGAGTGCCTGGACTGATTCTTCTGGATGAGTTGCAGTATCTTGTGGACGCCGGCTTATCGCGCCAGCAGGCGCTCTATAGCGCAACGCGCGGAGCAGCGTTGAAAGCCGGCGTGCCCGACCATGGCCGTATCGTCGAAGGCGCTCTTGCGGACCTGGTGTTGTTGGAAGGCAACCCGCTGGAATATCTGCAAACCCTCGTAGAGCCGCTTGCCATCATCAGTGCGGGCCGGTATGTGTCGCGCGCCGAGATTCTTGCGCTGCGCGAGGGCGCCGCCCGGTACGCGCGCGGCTCAGCGGTCGAATGATCGCAGACACACTACCGTCGTTGACACCGCAACCGCTCTGCTGACGCGCATCAAGAGGGGTCAGGTTTAACTTCTAAACGCGTAAGTTGGACTCGTAGGGTGGCGGTGAGCGCAGCGAACCCCACCATTGAGGATGACGCACACCTCTCAGCCGCCCCACAAAGCGGCCAACTTCTTTATGCGCCTGCCGCACCCATCAACAGACGGTGCATGACGCTTCGCACATGCACCGTATGACGGCTGTCCTGAGCGCATACGCAAATGCGTATTGGCTTATTGTCTGCTCATGATCCGGCGAAGCAACCGAGCGCATCCCATGGATGGTCCCGATGCCCCGTGTCACGCCCGGACATAACCGTTGTTGGTTTTACCGCATGCACGGCATCGCATACACAAGGAGCGTAACCATGGCCAAGATCATTCTTTTCGCAAAGCAGAATTTTGAAGGCGACAGCACCGTCGTCCTCACCGATTCGAGCCCCGGCCTGCGTGGCACCGGGGTCAACAACGACGTCTCATCGATCATCGTGATCGAAGGCGCGTGGAATCTGTATCTGCATCCAGACTATGCAGGCACCAACTGGGTGGTTAGTAACACCGGCGGCCCCAATGGCGACGGCACGTATCCGACATATGAAGACTGGAACGGCAAGAACAACGCGATCTCGTCGGTGCAGCTCGCACCGTAACGGTTAGGTAGAGGATGCGGGGCCGCTTGCACAGATTGTGAGCGGTCTCCTGTCTGCTTGCTATGCGATATCGTAGGGCGTGTTCAAACACTGCAGCATCAGCGCGCACAGCCCGCCCGACAGCATGCATGGAATACGCCACGTGATGCTGTCGGGCTCGAACAGACCCGCATCGCCCGCGGGTGCGTCGTAATCGATCCCGCTGCGCCCACGCAAAACACACCCAGCACCAACGCGCGGATGCGTGCAGTAGCGGGAGCGGTGAGAGAGCGGAGCGGTGTAGACATGGCGATGATGATACGTGTCCGACGCGGCGGAAGATGCGGCCCCCGGCACGTCGCCGCAATCCGCGACGCCATCGCGTAGGGCGGGTTTCAACCCGCCATTGCTGCGCGTCCGGTTGTATCGAATTCATGGCGGAGAACAAGATGTGCGTTGAAGGCGATGTTGCTTGCAGTTTGTCGCTTCGTTTGGTGGCCGGTTGAAACCCGCCTTACGGGTTGGCATCAGGTGCTAGATGCATCAATTTCGTAATCAGCGCCAGCAATGTGCAGCCTCACCGAATCGCCTTTAATTGAAATCGAGTCAGCGTCGTTCGACAAAGTTATATTTCGTTCGCGAGCACCTTTCATTGATCCGAATGGAGTCCTAAAAGTCAGGCCATCTGAAATGGAGTACGAATAACCAGTGTAACCATGATCGTAAAGGCCATCTCTCCCTTTTGGATAGTTCTTATAAAGCTGACTATTGTACGATGGCTTCAAGATGCTGATGAATGCCTTTTCCGCGTCCGCAACTAGACGCTCGTTGCTATAAGTCATAACGGTGTCGTCTACTTCGAATTCATCTTGGGGCCGCCAAGACTTAATTAGTAGTGGATCAATATTGAACAAAAACAGATATATTTCATCGCTGACATGCGCGCCAGGATGTCTCTGGGGCTCGTCCGATAGGATTTCTTGCCTAGCTTGATGGCCTTTCGCAATAAGTCTGTCATAACTATCAGTTTTGGTCGCGATTCCCACATATAGCAGGTCATAGCAGGCAAGATCGAGATGGTTTTCTAGTCCACTAATAAATCTCTCTCTTCTGCCGCGCCGCCAGAGAATATCTTCAGGGTGAAATTTCGCAACTAGAGTCTTTTCACCATTTTCTCCAACGCGATAGAAATTCAGAAAATTTTCGGAATAACCAAAGCTAATGCGGACATCCCCATCAATAGCTGCGATTGGTGGGATTGCTCTTATATCTATGAAACCGTTTCCTCTTGCGCCGCCTTGCACTTGGATTCCGAAGCAGACTTTTCCTTCATCGTCTACGGTAACATCCGTGTAATGGGCTCTTGCTCGCCCTCCTATCATGTAAAAGTCACTTCTTCTCAGTATCTGAACTACTTCCTTATTCTGTGAAATGCCGGACAGACTGCTATTAGGTATCGGAGGACAGACTAAGTCGAGCGTCGCGACGATGGCATTCACATGAGGTGCCACAGTTCGTTGTCCTTTGTCTCGATGAGGGCATGATTTTGGCACGGCAGGATCCGCAATGCGTGGTCCTGCCCTCCAATCCCGGGCACACGTTCACGCGACGCGGGGTAGCGCGTAGGGTGGGGTGAGCGCAGCGATGCCCACCTAGACCACCCGCAAAGCTTCAATGCATCCCGCGTCGCTTTCCGCTCCGCTCGATACCCACGTTACCGGATGTCGGGATGGTGGGCATCGCTGCGCTCACCCCACCCTACGCATCCCGGCAATTTCATGTTGTTGCAAGGGACTTACCGCCCCGAATGTCCAGTCTCATCGTATTCCCGCATCGCTAGCATCTGCGGCCGGATCAACTCGATGAAATCCCGCGCCTGCTGCGACAGATACTTCCCTTTCCTCGCCACCACGCCATAGCTGCGCGACGGAAAGTATTTCGCCAACGATCGCGCGGCGAGGCGGGTGCGGTCGGCGTCGGTGAGGCAGCGCGTAGGGTGGGGTGAGCGCAGCGATGCCCACCCAAACCACCCGCAAAGCTTCATGCATCCCGCGTCGTTTTCCGCTCCGCTCGATACTTGCGTCACCGGACGTGTCGGGATGGTGGGCATCGCTGCGCTCACCCCACCCTACGCATCCCGGCAATTTGATGTTGTCCCAAGGGAATCACCTCCCCGAATGCCCCGTCTCATCGTACTCCCGCATCGCCAACATCTGCGGCTGAATCAATCCGATGAAATCCCTGGCCTGCTGCGAAAGATACTTCCCCTTCCGCACCACCACGCCATAGCTCCGCGACGGAAAATACTTGGCCAGCGATCGCGCGGCGAGGCGGGTGCGGTCGGCGTCGGTGAGGCAGATGGCGGTGACGATGCTGATGCCCAGGCCCATCGCGACGTATTGCTTGATGACTTCCCAGCCGCCGACTTCCAGGGCGACGGTGTAGGGGACTCTGTTTTGCTGGAACACCAGGTCGACGAGTCGATACGTGGTGAGGCGCTGCGGCGGCAGGATCAGGCCGTAGGGGGAGAGGTCGTCGAGTTTCAGTTCGGATTTGCCGGCCAGCGGGTGGTCGGGCGGGGTGATGAGCATCGGTTCGAAGCGGTAGACCGGGGCGTAGTCGAGGTCGCCGGGGACATCCAGCATCGAACCCACCGCCAGATCGACATCGTCCGAGCGCAGCAGGTCCAGGCCGCCGGCGCCGGTGACGTTGTGCAGGATCAGCCGGACCTCGGGGTGCTTCTGCCGGTAGGCCTCGACGATTTTGGGCAGCAGATACAGGATGGTGGAGCTGCCGGCGGCGACGTGCAGTTCGCCGGCGTCCAGGCCCTTGATCTGCTCTTTGAACGCTGCGGGCAGGCCGTCGATGCCTTCCACCAGCGGGCGGGCAAGTTCATACAGGGCCTCCCCCTCGCGGGTGGGCGTGAGCCGACGGCCGACGCGTTCGAACAGTTTTACGCCCAGCTCGCGCTCCAGCGCCTGCAGCTGCAGGGTGATGGCGGGCTGGCTGAGGTACAGCGCGCCGGCCGCCCGCGACACGGACCCGAGGCGCGCGACTTGGCAAAAGGCCCGCAGCGGTTTCATCCGGTCGCCTTTGTAGGCGAAACGGGGCGGGCTGGTGCCCTTGTGTGCGTCCTCGAAGGCCATTGATTCGATTACTTATAAGCTAAGCTTATAGTTAGCATTGCAAAAACAAAGTTGTCAAATACAGTACGCAGGCGGATGTTGAGCGCCCACGTTGTTGTATGGAGTTGCCCATGTCCGCAGTCCTCAAGGCCCACGCTGAGGCCCCCGGCATCGAGGTCATTGGCCAGGCGCCGGGGCAGGCCGCCCTGCTCACCATCGAGGCCTTGGCATTTCTGGCGGGTCTGCACCGCCGCTTCGAGTCCACGCGCCAGCTGCGGTTGGCCGCGCGCCAGACCCGGCAGGCCGAATTCGATGCCGGCGCGCTGCCCGACTTCCGCGCCGACACCCAGACGATCCGCGAGGGCGACTGGCGGGTAGCGCCGATTCCGGCGGCGCTGCTGGACCGTCGGGTGGAGATCACCGGCCCGGTCGATCCGAAAATGGTCATCAATGCCCTGAACTCGGGCGCCAGCTGCTACATGGCCGACTTCGAGGATTCCACCGCGCCGACGTGGGTGAATCTGATTCAAGGCCAGCACGCGATGCGCGAGGCGGTGGCCGGCACGCTTGAATTCGAAGGCAATGGAAAACACTACGCACTGAAGCCCGACGCCGAGCGCGCGGTGTTGCTGCTGCGCCCGCGCGGCTGGCACCTCGACGAAAAGCATGTGCGGATCGACGGCGCGCGGCTGTCCGCCAGCCTGTTCGATCTGGGTCTGTTCGCGTTTCACAATGCCGGCGCACTCACTGCGAAAGATCGTGGCCCGTATTTTTATCTGCCCAAGCTGCAGTGCATGGAAGAAGCAGCGCTGTGGAACGCGGTGTTGGACGAGATCGAAGTACAGCTCAATCTCCCGCAGGGCGCGATGAAGGTGACGGTGCTGATCGAAACGCTGCCAGCGGCGTTCGAGATGGATGAGATTCTGCACGCGCTGCGCAGCCGCATCGTCGGCCTGAACTGCGGACGCTGGGACTATATTTTTTCCTATATCAAAACGCTGCGCATGCATCGTGACCGCGTATTGCCCGAGCGCAGTCAAGTGACGATGACCCAGCCGTTTCTCAAGGCGTATTCCGAACTGCTGATTCAGACCTGCCACAAGCGCGGCGCGCATGCGATGGGCGGGATGGCTGCACAGATTCCCAGCCCGAAAGATCCCGAAGCGAACGCCGCCGCATTCGCGCGGGTGGAAGCCGACAAACTGCGTGAAGCCAACGCCGGCCACGACGGCACGTGGGTGGCGCATCCGGGATTGATCGCATTGGCGCGCGGCATTTTCGATGCGCAGATGCCGGGGCCGCATCAGCACGCGATGCGTCGCGATGATGTGAGCGTGACCGCCGCCGATTTGCTGAAGCCATCGCTGGGCACGATCAGCACTGCAGGTTTCAACGGCAATGTCGAAGTGTGCGTGCGTTATCTGGCCGCGTGGCTGGACGGCAACGGCTGCGTGCCGATCCACGGGATGATGGAAGACGCCGCCACCGCGGAGATTTCGCGCGCGCAGCTGTGGCAGTGGCTGCATCACGGCAGCTTGCATCTTGCCGACGGCACGCCGGTGGATTTCGCGCTGCTGGAGCGCGCGTTGATCGGGCTGCCGTCGAAGCTGTCCGCAGATTCAGGTGTTGCCGGTGTCGCGCGCATCGGCGATGCGATTGCGCTGCTGTCGGAGCTGACGCATCGCGAAACGCTGGCGGATTTTTTGACGTTGCCGGCTTATGAATTGATTGATTGATGATTGCTCTTTGTAGGAGCGCCGGGAGGCGCGACTGTACGTATCCATGCAGTCGGTCGCGCCTTCCGGCGCTCCTACAGAAATAACGCACCCCCACCTCATATCCCACGTAGGAAAATCGTCATGAAAAGCACACTGCCCACCGCCGAACAGCTGAAACTGGACTGGAACAATAATCCGCGCTGGGCCGGGATCAATCGTCCGTATTCCGCAGAAGAAGTCGTGCGTCTGCGCGGCACGGTGCCGGTGGAGCATTCGATCGCGAAGATCGGTTCGGAAAAACTGTGGAAGTCGCTGCAGACCGAAGACTTCGTCAATGCGCTGGGCGCGATGACCGGCAATCAGGCGATGCAGCAGGTCAAAGCGGGGCTGAAGGCGATCTATCTCAGCGGCTGGCAGGTCGCGGCCGATGCCAATATCGCCGGTGAAATGTATCCGGACCAATCGCTGTATCCGGCCAACTCGGTGCCGCAGGTGGTGAAGCGCATCAACAACACCCTGCTGCGCGCTGATCAGATCCAGTGCGCGGAAGGCGTTGGCGATATCGATTTCCTGCAGCCGATCGTGGCCGATGCTGAGGCCGGTTTCGGCGGCGTGCTCAATGCATTCGAGCTGATGAAGGCGATGATCGAAGCCGGCGCGTCTGGCGTGCATTTCGAAGACCAGCTGGCCAGCGTCAAGAAGTGCGGGCACATGGGTGGCAAGGTGCTGGTGCCGACCCGCGAAGCCATCGAAAAACTGGTCGCCGCGCGCCTCGCCGCCGACGTGATGGGCGTGCCGACGCTGATTGTGGCGCGCACCGATGCCGAAGCCGCCGATCTGATCACCAGCGATATCGACGACAACGACCGCCCGTTCTGCACCGGCGAGCGCACCATTGAGGGCTTCTACAAAACCAACAACGGTCTCGACCAGGCGATCAGCCGCGGTCTGGCCTACGCGCCGTACGCCGATCTGGTGTGGTGCGAAACCGGCAAGCCGGATCTCGAGTTCGCACGCAAGTTCGCCGAGGCCATTCACGCCAAGTATCCGGGCAAGCTGCTGGCCTACAACTGCTCGCCGAGCTTCAACTGGAAGAAGAACCTGGACGACGCCACCATCGCCAAGTTCCAGAAGGAAATCGCCGGCTACGGCTACAAGTTCCAGTTCATCACCCTGGCTGGGTTCCACGCGCTGAACTACTCGATGTTCAACCTCGCCTATGGCTACGCGCGCCGCCAGATGAGCGCCTTTGTCGAACTGCAGGAAGCCGAGTTCGCAGCCGCCGACCGTGGCTTCACTGCGGTCAAACATCAGCGCGAAGTCGGCACCGGCTACTTCGACAGCGTCACCCAGACCATTCAGGGTGGGAAGTCTTCGACGGTTGCCTTGAAGGGCTCGACCGAGGAAGAGCAGTTCGATGATCGGCCAGCGGCTGCGGCCTGATTCGGATTGAGTGGGGGGCTGTATGGCGCCCGGGCTTGCGGCATGCATGGGATTAGGTTATCCATACTTGCGCCGGGTAACTCCGACCCGCGTTCCCCCTAATGAGGACTATGCTCATGAAGTATGTTTCGACTCTGAAACATGTCGCACTTGCCGCACTGCTGGTCATGGCCAGTAGTGCGGTCACCGCCGCCCCCGATCCGCAGCCGCCTACCATTCGTGACATCGTGACCCAGCAGACCCAGCTTCGTGAACAGGTCAAGGCGGGCAAGGGTGCCTTCAAGGACATGAGCAAGGCAGAGCGTAAGGCGCTTGCCGAACGTCAGGATCGCGTGCTGCAGATGCTTGGCGAAAAACAAACCCTGGATGACATGCCGCCCGATCAGCGGACAGTGGTCTTCAACGAGCTGGAGTGGATCAAGGCCGCGGTGACCAAGGCCGAAGACGAGCGAAAGATCTGCGAATACACTCGCACTGTCGGCTCCAACCGGATGGTCTCGGTGTGTATGACCGCCAAGGAGCAGCGCGAGAACCGCGATGGCGCGCAGCAGGGCATGCGGACGCAATACAAGTGCGACGATTGCGCAGGCAACTGAAGCGCATCGCTATGACTGAGACTATTTACGACGCCCTGCGCGAAAGCCATGAGACTCAGCGTTCCTTGTGCCGGAAGTTGCTGCGTTCCAAGCCCGGCACACAGGTCCGCCAACAACTGTTCACTGCGCTGCGGATCGAGCTTGCTGCGCATGCCGCGTCGGAAGAGCGTTATCTCTATGTGCCGATCCTGATGCACGATATGGGCCTGATGTCATCGCGCCACGCTCTGGCCGAGCATCACCAAGTGGACGAAATCATCGAAGAAATGCAGGCGCTCGGGGTCGGCCATCGCGGATGGATGGCGAAGGCGAAGAAGCTTTCCGAGAAAGTGCATCACCACCTGAAGGAAGAAGAGAAGAAGTTCTTTCAGGTATCCGGCAAGATTTTGAGCGACGCGCAGAAAACCAAACTCGCCAAGCAATATCGTAAAGACTACCTGCGAATGCACGCATCGCTCAGCCAAGCCTGATCGATCCGCTGCATGGAAAAGCAACGGCCGGCGCTATGCCGGCCGTTTTTGTTCAGCCAGACTCGATCGCCGGTTTTCGGGGCAACCCGTCGTTCTGGTCGAGCATCGCCCAGTTCACATGCGTATCCCAGAACACATGCGCCGTCGGCGCGCGGTCTGCCTCGCCTTCCAGATTCGCCAAGGTGATGTGAAACTCCCCGGGCCAGCGCTGCGAGCGAAAAAATAACGAACTGCCGCAGCGCGTGCAGAAGCCGCGTTCGGCGCCGGGCGATGAGGTGTACCAGCGCAGCGAACTGGCGATGTCGTCGATTCGCACGCGGTCGTCGGCCATCCCAAACCAGGTCACGAATGCCGCACCGTGGGCGCGCTGACACATCGTGCAGTGACAGTGCGCCACCCACAGACTGGGCCAGTCCACGTTGAAGCGGACATCGCCGCAGAGGCAGCCGCCGTGTGATGAGGTCATCGGAAGACTCCCGTGTCGTATTGGATTCGATCATGCGATGCGGGCATGCACCCCAACGTACATTCACACCGCTCGCGACGGCATCCCGCAGCGATACCCCCCGATAGCTATCGCCACCAGACCAAGGATATCGGCGCTGCGGCAATACCGGCGATCGTCCGCACCACGCGCAAAATGCGATGTATTGATCGCGCCGAGAGCTGCAGCAGATCGGTCACGTTTTCCGGTAACCGGGTCGGAATTGAAGGCTCTTCCGCAGCGAGGGGAGAGGCGCCCCGGATCCGAGGCGCCAGCGGTTGTCACTGCGCGATCGCTTGCAGGGCGTCTACGACGTTGCCGACATAGCATGTTGTGGTGGCCGTGTTAGGCGCATAGATGGCAGCGCTGTCGGTGGTGTAGGTGGCGCCCGTCTGCAGATTCCGGCAGCTCAGCCTGACCATGTAGCGGCCACTCGCGCACTGGGCGCTGCCACGTCCGAAGTAGGAGTGGCCGCTTTGGTGAACCCACTCCCTCCAGGTGGCGCAGCCGCTCATCCCCGACGGCCTTGGATCGGCTGCTGCGAACACGGACTCGGCCTGATTGCCGCTATTGCAACTTGTTGTGGCCGTATTGGGCGCATCCACCGCGGCACCGGTGACGATGTACCCCTGGCCCGTCTGAATGTTACGGCACTGGATGTACACCTTATAGCGCCCGGTGTCGCATTGGACCCGTCCCCGGCCGTAATAGTAATTGCTGCCCGAGGATATCCATTCAGCCCAAGGCGTACAGCCGGTGAGCACACCCACAGGCCTCGGATCCTCCATAGCGAACACTCCTTCCACCGTGTTTCCGGTGTTACATGTGGTCGATACAGTGGCGGGTGCATTGACGGCGGCGCCTCCATACACCACGTATCCGACCCCCGTTTGCTGGTTGCGGCAGAGCAGCTTGACCGTATAACGGCCACCGGTGCACTGCAGGTTGCCGCGGCCGTAATAGTAGTTACTGCCTTCCTGCACCCATTGCATCGAGGTGCTGCAGCCGGTAGGAGCCGCCGCGCGTGCCGGGGCGGCGAACAGATACTGCGCGGCGAGCAAAGCCGCGATGGTCGATATAAAGCCAAGCCTTGATTTGATCATCGATCCTCTCCTTTTGAGCAATGACACGGAGATCGCTCCGTGGGGTGTGGACGTCCTCTTCAGCATGCAGCGTTGGCGAACCTATCTTGCCGCGCCGCGGACCTGCAATGATTGAAATGAAGGAATGAGCGTTGGTTCTCGATTCTGTCACGGAATTGCTGGGAATCGGTACCGTCGCCAACGCCGCGGGGAACCCGGGGGAAACCCGGGTCAGAGTGGACTTTCCCTACGTGGCATCGCGCAGATCACTGATCTACCGATGCCGCACAAGCAGGCAGCATGGCGAGGCTGTTTTCATCGGATGCCCTGATGCCTCGCCAGACAAGACTCGATCTGCCCGAAGTGCCGCAG
>JANOKD010000072.1:0-3947 GCA_031419075.1 Lysobacterales bacterium | reverse complement strand
CTGCGGCACTTCGGGCAGATCGAGTCTTGTCTGGCGAGGCATCAGGGCATCCGATGAAAACAGCCTCGCCATGCTGCCTGCTTGTGCGGCATCGGTAGATCAGTGATCTGCGCGATGCCACGTAGGGAAAGTCCACTCTGAGCCGGGTTCCGTGTGTCAGGGGCGGGCTGTCACCGCTGTCCCTGACGTCCGACAGCGCGAGCCGCCAAGCCCGGCCAAGCGCTTTGTCCTATGCTGGGCGCGAAGCAGGCGGTTCTGCCTTCAGGCGCCCGCCATCGGCGTCGCCAGGATGTCGAAGCGTTCAGCGCAATGTCGAGCAGGGGTGATGGTCATGCGTATGCAGTGGGTATCCGGAGATCGTAGGTCACGTTGGCTTCGGAATATCGGCCTCGTGTTTGCGCTGCCTTTCGCGCTGTCTGCGTGCAGCCCGTCCACGGACCAGGAGACGGCGCGCTTCTCGCCCCGTGCGTCGCCGTCTTCCTCGACGCTGCCGACGTCCGGTGCCGCAGGCGAGAAACCACGCATCACCGGCGGTCCGCAGCCGGCGGTCCTGGCCGGGCCGCAGTCGTATGTCGCCTCGGGCCGGTCGCCGTTGTCTCCCGGCTGCGATGGTCCGCTTGTCGGCGGCACTGTCTACATCGGCGCGGAAGTCGAGCCGTCACTGGCGGCGCATCCTACCAATCCGAACATCCTCGTCGGCGCCTGGCAGCAGGATCGCTGGTCGAACGGTTCGGCGCGCGCGCTGGTCGCGGCGACCTCGCTGGATGGCGGCCGCAACTGGACGCGTCGCGCGCTGCCGTTCTCGCGCTGTGGTGGCGGCACGGTGATGAACGGCGGTGATTACGAACGCGCCTCCGATCCGTGGGTGTCGTATTCGCCGAACGGCGTGGTCCACGCGATGTCGCTGTCCACGCGGGGCGATGTGAATACGATGCTGGCCAGCCGCTCGTTCGACAACGGCCGCACCTGGAGCAATGCCGCGACGCTCGTCCTCGATGGCGCCGCTGCGTTCAACGACAAGAACGCGATCACCGCCGATCCGTTCGACGCCAAGTACGTGTACGCCGTGTGGGACCGTCTGATTTCTTCCAACGATACCGGCCCCGCCTATCTCGCGCGCAGTACCAACAACGGCGCCAGCTGGGAGCCGGCGCGGGCGATCTACGACCCGGGCACGCGCAACCAGACCATCGGCAATATCGTCGTGGTGCTGCCGGGCGGCGTATTGCTGAACATGTTCTCGCAGATCGACAGCCCGCCCGGGGGGCTGCAGCGCTCGCGCGTCGCGGTGATCCGTTCGTTCGATCGCGGCAGTACGTGGTCGGCGCCGGTGTACATCGCCGACATGCTCGGTGTCGGCACGCGCGACGCGGCCACGGGGCTTTCGGTGCGCGATGGGTCGATCATTCCTTCGATCGCGGTCGCACCGGACGGCACGGTCTACGTGGCATGGCAGGACTCGCGTTTCAGCGGCGGTGCCTACGACGGTATCGCGATGTCGCGCTCCAGCGACGGCGGTCTGACCTGGTCGACGCCGACGCGGGTCAATGGCGCGCCCAATGTGCCCGCGTTCACGCCGAACATCCATGTCGCGCCCGACGGCACCGTCGGCGTCACCTATTCGGATTTGCGCAGCGACACCGCCGCAGCGCCGCTGTTGACCGACAGCTGGCTCGCGCGTTCGAACGACGGCGGCGCGACCTGGCGCGATCTGCGCATCGGCGCGCCGTTCGATCTGGGCACAGCGCCGTTCGCGCGTGGATTGTTCGTTGGCGATTACCATGCGCTGGTCAACCTTGCCGACGAGTTCATGCCGTTCTACGCGCGCACCAATGGTGGAGAAGACGACAACCGCACCGATGTCGTCGCGGTATCGCTGGCGAATGTGCCGCGCATCACCGGCAAGCGGATGACGACGGCTGCGATGCTGCGCGAGATGCGCGCAAGGCAGACAGCGGCTGGATTCGAGCCCGATATCCCGCTGCGTCAGCGCGTGGACGCCAACCTGCGCAAACGTCTGCGCAAACCGCCGGAGCCGGGTGCGCCATCGCGGATGATGCCGCACTACGCGACCTTGAGCCGATAGCGGACAGGTGGTTGAAAAACGTACTTCAGATATGGTTTTCAAGTCGTGAGTCCGGCATATGTCCGGACTTGTGCCCGGCGAGTCAATCGCTTGTGGGCTTGCTTCGCCAAGGCGCACCGCTGTCGCTTATCGGGCAAAACACGGGTCAGAGTAGAATGGGACTTACTTAAGCGCTTTTCGCAGGATTTTCTGATTTCTGCGAGAGTTCTGACCCAGTGATTTCAGTTGTTTACGACCAGCAAAGACAGTGGATCCCCGTCTTTTCTGGAGTGGCGAGGCTTAAGTAATTGCCATTCCAACCTGACCCCATTATTCCCGGACAAAGACGTTGAATTCAACCTGACCCCAATTCTTTGCGGCATGATTGTGGCGGAGTGCTTTTTGGCGTTGTAGGCTGGGTCGACGACCCAGTGGTTTGAAGATGCTGGGTTGATGACTCAGCCTGCGGGCTGACCCCGGTTCTCGATTGGGGTATCTTCAGAAATCATCCGCGACCGCGGGAATGTTTTCGCCGCCTTGATGAATCCTGTCAAATCTTACAGCTTGGGACAGATATCGCATGCGTTTATGACGTATGTGGAAAGTATTGTGGGAATATGGGGCCGGTTTTTTTGCTTGGACTTGAATCAAGAAAAGGAGATTTGATTGATGTATCACTTCGTTCATGTGTCAGATATACATTTTTCACCGGGTGCGTACGAGAAGCGCCCGGCCTTTCGACCTTTTCTGGAAGACTTAGAAACACAAATTAAGCATCTGTCAGGTGAGGTTTTTTTGATTTTATCTGGCGACGTGGCTGGCTCTGGTGCACATCAGAATGATTTCATAAATTTTCTTGACCAGATTGATCCGATTTTAACTTCAGCTGGAATTCCTAAGACTCACCGGGTGTGTGTCCCTGGTAATCATGATATTTCAAGAGAAGTGGTAGGGCGGCGGCTGGTTGATCACGAAGCTGTAATTAAAGCCGACTTGAATGAAAGCACATTTAACGAATACTTAATTAATCACAATCAAGTTTATGATGAAAAATTTGAAAATTACTTGGAGTTTGAAAAATCTTTTGCCTCATTCGGAGTCGCTTCTTCGAAGGTTGGTGGCTCTGGCCATTCCTTCTCGGACGAGCTTGGAATTTTCTGCGCTAACTCTGCATTCTTCTCATCTGGTGGTATCGAGATAAATAAAGTTCCAGTTTCAGATATGGGTCGACTGTCAGTCGGGACTCGGGATTTAGCGAACTGGCTTAATCAAAGTAAGCATCGGACAAGGGTCTTTGTGTGCCATCATCCGACGAACTGGCTGACTGAATGGAGCTCTCAAGAGATTAAGAAATCACTTCTGCATTTCGATCTGGCCTTTTTTGGGCATGAGCATCAACAGGATGCTACTGATGAGCATCGAGCTTCGGGCCGAACATTGGTTCTCAATGCTCCGGCGCTGCTTACAGATAAGCGCCGTCCAATGGGGTACTCAATTGCAAGCGTTGCTCAGGACGGATCAAAGTCAATTCGTTATCGACAATGGGATCATAAGACACGGTTTGTTTCGGGCTCCATGATGGCGGGCACCGATAACGGGATCGTGGAGTTTGCCGCAGGCCCTCTCCAGAAAATTGGACTGAATAGTTGTGATGTCGCGGCCCGTTACTTCATGGACGGTATTTCAAATGCGCTAAAGACATTCGGATTGCATAAAGGAACAAAGTGGGTCGATCCGGAGATTTATAGCTATCCGGAAACTGGCAGAAATAACGACGAAAAAAAGAAAATTACTATAGATCAAATCATTGATAGTGCAGATTCATTTGTAATTTCAGCGCCGCCCCAATATGGCCTTAGCTGCGTCGGTTGGCAGATATGCA
>JANOKD010000071.1:0-38784 GCA_031419075.1 Lysobacterales bacterium | reverse complement strand
CGAGGTGTTGAGCTGGAAAATCCTCGGCGAACAGCATCTCAAACTTGAACTTGCCTGGCCCGGCGCCGGCGCCAAACGCTTGAACGCGATCCACTTCGGCGGCTGGGCCGGTGAACCGCCTGCGCCGCGTTCGCGCATCGCGTATCGACTGCAGCCCGACGATTGGCGCGGCGGCGATGCGGTGCAGTTGGTGGTGGTGCATCGCGAAACCGCTGAATAGGTCTCCCTCTCACACTTGATCCTCGGTAGAGCGGCCTTCAGGCCGCTGCATCGGTGACTTCGGTGGACTCCAGCGGCCTGAAGGCCGCTCTACCGATACGCTTTCCAGAGATTTGAACAGGCCCCAAGCCTTTCCATACTTATCCCAGCGCATGGTGTCGTCTAGGATCGACTTGGCATTCCGCATGACGCGGTGCGCAAATCGCACATACAGCCTGCTGTCAGCTAATCGAGCCTAAGGTAGCTCCGCCCACCGGCCGCCAAGGCTGGTCTTCAGGAGTTCGCCATGAATAAATCCGCTTACGCCCCGGTCGCACTCGCGATTACGATCAGTCTGCTGCTCAGCAGCTGTGCCACTTATACAGGCCAGACCACGGCCCCCGATGACCCCAACCGTACGCAGCGCGGCGCCTTGATCGGCGCGGCTATCGGCGCGGTCGCCGGCCTGCTCAGCGGCGATGACGCCACCGAACGTCGCCAGCGCGCGATGGTCGGTGCAGGTGTCGGCGCCGTCGCCGGCGGCGCCGTTGGCGTTTATCAGGACCGTCAGGAAGCCGAGCTTCGCCGCAGAACCGCAGGTACCGGTATTGAAGTGACCCGCGACGGTGATGTGATCAAACTCAATTTGCCCGATGGCGTGACTTTCGACTTCAACCGCGCCGACCTCAAGCCCCAGTTCTATCCCGCGCTTGATCAGGTCGCATCGACCATGTCCGAGTACAACCAGACCATCGTCGAGATCAGCGGTCACACCGACAGTATCGGCAGCGACGCTGCCAACCAGCGTCTGTCCGAACAGCGCGCCGGCTCGGTCTCCAACTATCTGGTCGGCAAGGGCTTGATGCGCGAGCGTTTCGAAGTCGTCGGCATGGGTGAACGCTATCCGGTCGCCGACAACACCAGCGATGGTGGCCGCTCCAAAAACCGCCGGGTCGAAATCCGCGTGGTGCCGTTGAGCCAGGGCGGCTGAGTTTCACCGCTTCCGCGATACGTGACGGGCCGCCTCAGGGCGGCCTTTCTTATTGCGTAAAGACTGGCGCAGATCATGCGCCGTCATGCCGACCGTGCCGTAAAGCAGAAACTCCTGGCCTGTGTCGCGTTCAAACTGCGTGTATGTAGAAGCCGCAAATCCTGAATCGGTATTGTGTGTCCGCAGAGCTTCAATCGGCGTCTATTGGATGCGGCATGTTGGGTGCGTCATGCCGAACGCACAGGGAGAATGGCCGCGTGCCGAAGTCTCGGCATCCGATAATATCCGTAGGATGATTCGCCCGTGGCGCGCTTGTATCTGTAAATTCGCTGCCCTACTATCGGTCCTCGGCTGAAGAACAGTGGGATAGGTGCGATGTCTGAGTTCGATATACCTTGAATTCGATACCTACAGTGCTGTTGTCGGTCCGGTCGTTCGAAACATGAAGCGCCGTGCTTCCGGCAGCGCCGCGTAAATGGACTGCAAGATGTATCGTCCAAATCCGTCAGCGCCGTTGTTGTCTTGTCGACCGCAGGTCCTCGAAAGCCCTGCACACGTCGTTCGGTAGATCAGATCTTGCTTTGGGGATGTCCATGCAACGTGGGCAGCAGGGCGATTGAAATATCACAGGGAGGTACGGCATGAGATACAGCAATACGACTGCTTTTTCAAAAACAGACCGCTACAAACAACCGGACGTGTTCCGGTGCGCCAGTCTTTTGCATGGGGGATGGGCTGCGGTATCGGCGCCCGTCAGGGAGATCACGGAATCCGGGGGGATGAACGATGGAAGCGCATACGCGTCTTAACTTGATAGGCTCATCTGAGCCATTTCTGAAAGTGGTTGCGCAGATTCACAGGGTGGCGAAGCTGGATGCGACCGTGCTGCTGTCGGGCGAAACCGGGACAGGCAAAGAGCTGGCAGCACGCGCGATCCACTATCTCAGTGCGCGATCCGACCGGCCATTTGTGCCTGTGAATTGCGGAGCGCTTGCAGATTCGCTGGTCGAAAGCGAACTGTTCGGCCATGAGCGCGGGGCCTTTACCGACGCCAAGACCGCTTCTGCGGGGTTGATCGGCGAAGCCATCGGCGGCACGATTTTCCTGGACGAAGTAGACACCCTCAGCGCCAAAGCGCAGGCGGCGCTGCTGCGTTTTCTGCAGGACCGCACCTATCGCCGGGTCGGCGGTGGCGCACTGCGGCAGGTCGATGTGCGCGTGCTGGTGGCCAGCAATGCCGATTTGACGGAACTCTCGCAAAACCGGCAGTTCCGTCAGGATCTGCTTTATCGTCTGAACGTATTGTCGGTGCATTTGCCTGCGCTGCGCGACCGTGAGGGCGACGCGGCCGTGCTCGCGAAGTCGGTGCTGCAGCGTTTGAGCCATCAGTACCGCCTGCCGCTCAAACATCTGCATCCCGACGGTCTGGCATTTCTGCAGCAATACCGTTGGCCCGGCAACGTGCGCGAACTGGAGAACGTCATCCATCGCGAATTCCTGATGAGCGACGATGCGGAACTGCATCTGCAGGAATCCTGCGAAGCGCTGATGGGCGGGGTTGTGCAGCAAACCTGCAGCGATGTTATCGACCATCCTTTTCGCGATGCCAAGGCGAATGCCGTGGCCGAATTCGAGCGCAGCTATGTGCGCGCGATGCTGATGCGTACCGGCGGCAACGTATCGCAGGCGGCACGATTGTCGCAGCAGGAACGCAGCGCCTTCGGCAAGCTTGTACGCAAGTACAGGTTGGGCGGTTTTGAAGGTCAGGTGGCGTAGGAGAATCCGGCCGTGTGCCTCTTGGCGCAAACCATAGTAGTCGCGTGCTTGAGCCTGCAAGGGTCAGGCACGGACCGACGGTTTCAGCACGCTGCGGGGTATTCTTGGGTCAGATCATCTCGCGCATCCACTTAGAATCCGGTCTATGGACGAACAACTGGTTGTTTTTGCTGAAAATGCCATTCGCGTTTATCTGGGCGAGCGCCCGGACAGCGCGGATACCGTCGAGGGAATCCACCGCTGGTGGATTCTGTGGCCGGGCCTGCCCGAATCGCCGGTGGTGACACAGATCGCGCTGGAGCGGCTGGAAAGCAGCGGTGAGATCGAGTCTGTGATTCTCGGCAATCAGATGCTGTGGCGCCGTCCCCGCAGTGAGTTTCCAGACAGCATCGAACCGGACCATGCCGAGGCTGTTCGATGATGACGAGTCAGGTCTTGCTTCGATCCTCAGCGGACTGTTGCAACTTGATCAAATTTCTTGAACCCATTAGGGTGCCACTGGGCACTTCGCCCTTTGGCATGGAGAAACGGAATGAAGCTGAAGAAGTTACGGGTTTTGATTGCGGTCGCTGCACTGGTCATGGCTGGTGCAGCTTTTGCAAGCCCTACTCCAGAAGGATGCTCCAATGACCCGTGGTGGGCGATTGGGTACTGGCAATGCGTCTTCGCATGACATCAGCTGCGGCAGCTTGAATGCCGCAGCTTTTTTTTAGGAATTGTGTGGGCTCACGTAACCTGCGCGCATGGCAAAGCAATTTCATCCTGGCCAAGGCCTGATAATTCGCTCAACCCGACTCCGTATCGTCGCGTCTTGACTCAGGTGTTCGGCGCATGTCCGAAGGCTTTCGCGCCGAATTCGACACCTGCGCTATCGATGCTCGCTCCGCATACCCGTCTGCCGTCATCGCGCAGAGATATCCAGCATTGCCCTGGGTCATCGAAGACCGCCTGATGTGCTTTGTCGATGGATCACTTCCCGTCCGGATGCTTTATTTCGATCTTGACTGCGATCTTTCACTTCAAACGCTTACTTCCAGCGCTCACTCCGACGATTCGATTGCGCTCCGTGCAAGTCGATCCCTGACCGTGGATGCTGATGGCAGCGATCAAAGTAATCGTGAGGTTGAAATTCACTCACCTGGTCGAAATTCACCCCGCATGATCACGATGCCAGCTGCCGGTGCGTGAAAGTGACTTTGAGCCGCGAATCATGCGCTGTTCGGCCATTTGTGCATTGACGACATCCGGCGCTGCACGTGCCCGCAGTGGGTGAAAAAACACCTCGTCAATCAACCGCGATGCGAAGCGCCGGGTACAGGCCGTTGTTTTTGCGGCGGTATCTACATGGTGCCTAGGTTGGCGTAGAAATTGCTTTTCATGGTGGGAGATGTCGTCAAACCTGGACCGTTCGCTGTGCTTTGCATGATTCTCGTGTTGCGGCAGGCAGCTGTCCTGCGGGGTGAAGCGTGCAAACGTGCATGCATACATTCCGCGCATGTTTGCCCGGCGGATCCCATCAGAATCAAGGAGTGCGGCAATGTCGGGAATCAGAAGTTTTTTGGGGCTCGCGCGAACCGCGTCGAGATCGCTGGCAAGTCGCGCATCGGCATCGCTGTCGTCGGAAGCGAGTGCTGTATCTACTCCGCCGCTCAGTAGCGCACAACATGCCCCGCCGATGCCGGATCTTCCGGAGCGTCCCAAGGCGTTTGTGCCGCCGGTCGAGGCGCCGGTCCGGCCCATCGAGTCCACGGCGCTTGCAGTCCGTCCGCAGCCGCAGTCGCAGATGGTGCCTTACGGTCACCAGTTCGTTCCGATCCAGGACAAGCATCTCAGCGGCATGCAGCCTGACAGCATCCGCCACACGGTGATTTCAAAAGGCACCAAGCTCACACAGATGCAGGTGCCCGGAGGCCCGCAGGGCGAGTGGTATTCGCCCGATCCGGGCCAGACGCCGGACCAGTTGGGCATCAGCCGGGCCGGCATGATGCGCGTTTTCGAAATGGGGCCCGGTACGCCGCTTCCGCCCACACCGCTGGCAAACGGCCAGGGCGTGATGCTGCCCGGCGCGGAGTCGTGGGTGCCCACCATGAAGCGGGCCACGACCTACGAGGCACTGACCGACGTGCCGGCCGTGTCCAGCGTAGCGAGACCGATCGTCGATACCTGGTCGCTGACGGGCGTGCCTGTTCCCGCCAGGGAAGGCGGAAAGCCGTCGTGGTCGCCTTTCCAGGCGGGCGTGACTGTGCCCACCAGCGGAGGCGGACAGCAGCTGTTATCGCCGTTCAGATCGAGATTCCGGGCAGTAAGCGACGCAAGCACACCGGCGCCGGAGCCAGAGTCCGCATCCAAGAAGCAGCAATAGCAGGGCGTTCCCGCCTGCGTGCATCCGCGAGATGTTCACCGATGATGCCGGCCTGCACATATTGGAATGCACCGTAATCTAGGGCCCGTTCGCATGCACGCCACAACACACAGTGACATCCGGTCGGCCACGGGCAATCACTGCAGCGACATGCCTGCTGCGTTGTCGCTGCCGATTCTGTTGGAGACGCTGGAATCCGCGCAGTGGTCGCCGCGCGCACTCGAGCGCTGGCTTCCCGACGTGCTGGCACACGCAGCTGTACTCGCGCCGGACGCGCGCACTGCATGGTTGATGGGGCTGCGCGAGGCGGCACGTCATGCATGGGCGGCGCCAGCGAACGTCAGTGAGCTGCTGGTGCAGCTGGCCGGTGCATGGTGCGATTGGCCGCTGTTGTCGACGCTCTGCGCGCGCCTGGACGCGGACGAGGCATTGCCGGCATGGGCAGAACCTGTATTGATCACTGCGCAGCTGCGGTTGGGTGCGTCGCACAGCGCATTGACGCGCTGTCGTGCGATGGCGCTGCTGCACCCGCAGGATCGCTGGGCGACCGACATGCACGATGCGCTGCAGCGATGGATCGCGTTTGTCGACCGGTGTGCGCCTCCCATCATCGGCGAAGCACTCCGGCTGGAACCGCTGGGACATCACCATGCCGACGACTTCGCGCACCAGTATTTCGATCCTGCCATTGCCGAACGCTGCTGTCTGCCGACGTTTGCCGATGCTGCCCACTGGCATCGATGGCTCGACCAGTGCTGGGGCTACGGCGATCAGCGCCTGTATGCCGTGATCCATCCCGAATGGGGCTTTGTGGGCAGCGTAAGTCTGATCATTCGCGACGATGTCGGATTTTTTTACTACTGGCTGGGGCCGGATTTCCAGGGGTATGGTCTGGGCCCGGCGGCGGCGGGACTGTTGCTTGACGATGCCCACAGACAGCGCAGCATGCGTACCTGCTACGCGAAGGTGTTCGAGGACAACCTGCCTTCGCGCCGTGCGCTGGAAAAACTCGGTTTTGAAGCGCTGGATTTTTGTCCCACGCCGCCCAGCGTGCATGAGGTGCTCTATCGCCTGGGGCCGCCGCAGCCGCGGCAATGCAGTGTAGAAGAGTTGCGCGTCCTGTTCGAGCGCATGGGGTCGGACACGCGGATCGCGGTGCCGATGCCGGTCTACGCGTCCGGGATGCAGGCACGGCAAATGGCGACCACACCGCGGACTGCGACGCACGGCGACCTGCGATGGCGGTGCATCACGGTCTGAGTACAGCACGTACAGAAGCACACGATGCGCAGGCGAGTCCTGATGTCGCCGACAGCCGACAGCGGACAGCGACGATAGCGCGGTGTTCGGGTACCTACTGTCTTTATTTCCGGGTCGCGGGCCGACCGCTGCTTCCGCTGTTGCTTGGAAATTTGCGCTGGCGTTCGGCGTCGCTCTTCGAACTTTCCGGGGAGCGGGGGCGTTTCCCCCGAGCAACTTCTGCAGGCGCCATCTCCACATCCGCGGCTGCTGCAGCGGCGGGTGCGGCCGCGGCGCGTCTGGCCACGAACGCGTCGGCCCGCAGCTGCGCCCTGGCTTCGAAGCGGGCGGTCCTTGCATGCGTGCTTGAAGACGCCGCTGCCGGAGTTGCGGCGGCTGCAGCTGCTGGCCCTGTACTGCTGGCAGCGAACGCGTCGGCGCGGTCTTCCGCTCGGGCCTGCGCGGGCATGGTCCTGCCCCGACGAGGAGCCGGTGCTGGCCTCATCGCGTCTGGCTGGCTTGCTGCGCTGGCTGCAGCTCCAGCACTGGCGCTGGCAGCACCGAACGTACTGCGGACGGCTGCGGTTTCGGTGTGCAGGCGATACTGCCGGGTGGCCTCGCGCGGCGAAAGCGCTGCCACCTGTTCGTCGTCGGAACTGTCCGAGAAATGTTCGACCACGGTCTTGAAAGCAGGCGTCATGACGGCTCGTTCGGCCATCACATCGCGGTGATATTGCACGCCTCCCGGTGCTTTTGCCTGTGGAAACGCGGGCGTTTTTCCCGCGTAGACCTCCTGGGGCGACAACGCGCCTTTTGCCACAGTGCGCAACGCAGCTCTGGCGTGTTTGCCGCCTCCATTTCGCTGCTGCTCCGACACGTCCGCGAGCGCTCTGGCTGTCGTCGATGCACGCCGTGCCGGCATGCTTTCGTCCGCGCTCAAAGCAGACGAGCCCAATGCCGCGGCGGCTGCGGAAGGTGTGATGGTTCCCGCGATGTGTTCATAGCGTTTCGGTTCGGTGGAACCGGGATAGGCGGCCGGATCGGTGCGGATGTAATCGACAGGTCGTCCCTGTGTGTTGCGTTCGTATATTTTGTGTGCGATGGCGTCTCCTGTCGGTGTGTGCACAACACCACTGCCGGCGGGGTATTCGCGCTTGAACTGGCGCAACCCGGCCCGGGCAACGCGCGCCCGGGCCGCTTCATCGCTGAGCGGCGCTGCGGGTGCCGCAGCAGGCAGCGCAGCAGCTGCAGCGGCTGCAGCCGCTGTTTGGGGCGGGCCCGCAGCAGCGAAATTCGCGGCGGCGGCCTGCGTCGCGGATGCGACGGCGCGGGCCGCGCCCGGTCTGGGCGGCGGAGTCGGCACGCCGCCTGCGCCACCTTTGGCTTTTTCAGCGGCACTCATCGCACCGGGACCGAATTTTCCGTTTCCGTCTCTACTGCTCATGGGCACGATGCGTCGCTGCGTGTGTCGTCGGACGATAGCAATGGCACTGTGCGATGTCGATGACGGATGTCAATGAGTGATGTCGACGAATGATATCGATGAAGTGCGTGCGGCAGTTCAAGCATGAAAGCTTTTCGATCAGCGCATGGGTGGAATTTCACCCATGCCGGATGAATTTTTTCTCACCGCACAATGCGGCCGCATCCGACGCTGCGAACTGTCCGCAACGTCATGATTCAAAGGCTTTGCGGCAGCGTGAGATGCGTCGCTTTCCCGTCTGCGAGGCATCGTAACTGAGTGTGGATGCACTCCATTGCATGCGGACGTTTTTTCTGAAAAGAGAAAAAAATCATTGATTTCAATAACTTTGATCGTCGCCTAAGGTTGGCACGCAACTTGTTATAGATATCTTCGAAACAGCTGTGGCCGCCATCGCGTTTGCGAAGGATCGACCTGACGTTGTTGAAGGTTGCATGCAGTCCGGCAGCCGGCACGGGTCCGCACGTCGGACGCATCGAATATCAACACAACCCTGGATTGGGACAAGCGAATGAGCGAAAGCATTCAGAAGAAGCTGTTGCGGGTGCGTCCACCACGTGTGCGCATTACCTACGACGTACATACCAATGGAGCCATCGAGAAACGCGAGCTGCCGTTCGTGGTCGGCATTTTTGCCGATCTGTCCGGTGATCGCGATCCAAACCCTGCAGATTCGAAAGCGGCGCTGGCGGATTATAAAGATCGCAAAATCGTCGATATCGATCGCGATAATTTCAACGAGGTGCTCAAGCAGAGCGTTCCTCGCATCGCCCTGAAAACCGTGAACAACGTGTTGCCCGGCGGCGACGGCAGTCCGCTGACAGGCGCGCTGGTGTTCGAATCGATGGCCGATTTCGAGCCGATCAACATCGTTCACAAGGTGCCGGTGCTGGACGCCATCTACCAGCAGCGCAAGCTGCTCCGTGATGCGCAGGCACGGGCGGAGGTCAACGACAGCGCCGCGAAGGCGCTTGATGGCGCCATTGCCGAGATGGAAAAGACCGCCGCTGCGGTCGTCAGCGATATTGCATTGGCTGCGCCCTGGACCGATTCTGGCCGCAAGGGCCTTGACGCCTTGAATGATGCGCTCGCCAAGATAGCGGTCGCAGCGCCGGATGATGCGACTGCCGAACAGATCAAGGCGGCCAGCGATGCCATCACTGCGGCTGCGTCAGTGCTGAAAAGCACACACGAGTTCATCGATGGTGAAAAAACCAAGCAAACCAATTTGACGGTGGGCGACAAAGGCAAGGCCAGCGCCGCGACGCTCGCTGCGCTCGGAGCACTGGTCACGCAGATCAAAACGGCTGCGACCGATGCCGATAACGCGGTCAAGGCGCTCACCGCGCAAGTCACGAAAGTGCCTGAAGCGAATGTGACGAAACTGCAGGCCAGCGCGACAGCATTGCCTGCGCTGATCGATAGTCTGACCGCGCCTGCCGCGTTCACCGATGCGCTGCAGACGACGATCAAGGCGTCGCTCAATACGGCGTTGCCGAATTCGACTGCTTTTGTCGATGGCGTGGTTGCCGCGCTGAAGGACCATGTATTCCCGATCGTCACGGCTCCCAACGGCAGCGGTGTCGGCCGTGGGTCGGCCCTGTCGATCGATTTCGCGGTGGCGGCGATCGACGCCGCGCTCAGCAGACAGCTGTCGGCGATCATGCACAGCGCGAAGTTCAAGGAGACGGAAGCGACCTGGCGTGGGCTGTTCCATCTCGTGTCGCGCACCGAAACCGGCACGCGGCTGAAATTGCGCATCCTCAACGCCACGCTCAAGGAGCTGCAGGACGACATGTCCAAGGCGGTGGAGTTCGATCAGAGCAAGCTGTTCAAGCTGATCTATGAAGCAGAGTACGGCACTTTCGGCGGATCTCCCTACAGCATGCTGTTGGGCGGCTACGAGATTGGCCCGGGCGCGCCTGACATGGTCTTCATCAATGCGATGTCCAGCGTGGCGTCGGCAGCGCATGCGCCATTCCTGGCGTCGGCGGCACCGTCGATGTTCGGCCTGCCGGATTTCGGCGATCTGGCTAAACCGCGCGATCTCGCCAAGATTTTCGAGGGCGCCGACCTGACCGCGTGGTCCGAGTTCCGCGGCACCGAAGATTCGCGGTATGTCTCGCTGGTCTTGCCGCACGCGATGCTGCGCCTGCCGTACGGCGAGAACACCCTGCCGGCCGACGGTTTCCGTTTCGAGGAATCCGTATTGAGCGATGACGGCGTGCCGGACAACAGGAACTTCCTGTGGGGTAATGCCGCGTATTTCCTGGCCGAGCGCATCACCAATGCGTTCTCGCTGTACAGCTGGACGGCGGCGATCCGCGGTGTCGAGGGCGGCGGTCTGGTTGAGGGTCTGCCGATCTACACCTTCAGCAGCGGCGGCGACGACGGCATCAAGGAAATCCTTTGCCCCACCGAAGTCGCCATCACCGACCGGCGCGAGAAAGAAATCAACGATCTGGGGTTCATCGCGCTGTGCCACAGCAAGGGCAGCGGCAAGGCGGCGTTCTTTGGCGGGCAGACCACCAACCGTCCCAAGAAATACATCAATGCCGACGCCAACGCCAACGCTGCGCTGTCGTCGCGTCTGCCTTACATCATGGCGGCCTCGCGATTCGCCCACTACATCAAGGTGATCGTGCGCGACAAGGTGGGCGGTTTCCTGACTCGCGGCAATGTGGAGAACTTCCTCAATACCTGGATTTCGCAGTATGTGCTGCTGGACGACAACGCTTCGCAGGACGTGAAATCAGCGTTCCCGCTGCGCGAGGCCTCCATCGTCGTGGTGGATGTGCCGGGCGAACCCGGTGCGTACAAGGCGACCGTGTTCCTCAAGCCGCATTTCCAGCTGGAAGAGCTGACCACATCGATCCGGCTGGTGGCCGATCTGCCCAAGTAGGCGGCCCGAAGATCGTCCGGCGAGACATCGCCCAACACATTCAATCTTGAGGAACAAAAGCAATGGACCTGATTCTTTTGCGGCCCGGAAAAAAAGACGTCATCGGGGAAACCAGCTCGACCTATATCGACGACATCACCGACGATTCGTGGAAGCGCGACCCGATTTTCAAGTTCGACATGTGTCTTGAACTGGTATCGATCCACCAGGGCATGAAGCAGCAGATCACCACCGATGTCAGCAACAAGGCCCGCACCTCGGGCCGTCCGGTGATCACCGAGTTCACCTGCGTGAAATACGTCGACCAGACATCGGTCAAGTTCTACGACTACTGCCTGCGCGCCGAAACGCTGGGGTCGGGCAAGGACGAGCCCACCATGCTCTACATCGCCCGCAACTCGGGCGACAGGACCGGCAACATCATGACCTTCGCGCTGCGCGACGCGATCATCAGCGAGATCCAGTTCCAGTCGCATCCCAACGACATGCCGACCGAGCAGTTCAAGCTCAACTTCACCGAAATCCTGTGGACCTACACCATCCAGGATGTCGACATGTCGACCAAGGGCAGCATCCACAAGGGTTGGAGTGTGATGCACAACCGTCCGATCGGCAGCTTCACCTGATCCGAGGTCCGTCCATGCCGCCGACATGTCCTGTCGGCGGCATGCTTTCCAGTGCGTTGACCAGTGCGGTGTCCCCATGCAGTACCTGTTCGAGCGTCTCAGCGTTCTTCCGCGCAACCTGGATGGCAAAGCAGAGCCATTCGACCAGGCGGCGGCGATTGTGGCGCAGATCCAGCGGATCGCTTCCACCTCACGCTGCGTCGGCGATGCGGTTGGTGTGGTGCCTTGGGGCATGTGCGCGGTGCCTACCATCGGCGCGAACGCCACGCTGCAGATCGAGGCGTATGCGAAAACACTGAGCGATGCCATCGCGCGCTACGAACCGCGGATCAAGTCGGTGTGCGTCAGTGTCGAGCGCAACGACGATCCGCTGAGTCCGTATGGTCTGATGGTCAGCGCGATATTTCCCGATGAAAACCAGCCGCGCAATGTGCGCGTCGCTGCGCCGTTCTGATAAGGCAGAGGAGAACCCGCGTGCAGTCTCCGGCGGACCGGCTCAAGGACTTCTATCAGCAGGAGCTGTCGTCGCTGCGCGAGGAAGCCAGCGAATTCGCCAACGATTTTCCAGAGCAGGCGGGCATGCTGGGGCTGCAGCGCGGCCGCTCTTCCGATCCGCAGGTGGATATGCTGATGCAGTCATTCGCCTATCTGACCGGGCGTTTGCGTCATCAGCTTGAAATCGATCAGGCGGATCTGCCCAATGCGCTGTTGGGCGATCTGTATCCGCATCTGGAAGCGCCGCTGCCTTCGATGCTGATCGCCGAGATTGCGGTGCAGCCCGACGGCGATGCCACCATCGAGCGCGGCCGCAGCGTGATGGTGACGGTGCCGGTCAAAGGCGGCGGCAACGTCGTCTGCCGGTTCCGCACCTGCTGCGAGACTGCGCTGTATCCGCTGACGGTGACCGAACTTGCCATCGTGTCTCCAGGCGACTATCCGCTGCTCGCGCCCGATCCCGATGTGCGTGGCATTCTGCGGGTGCGCCTGCGCAAGCAGGGTCGCGCGTCGCTGGCGCAACTGCAGCCGCAGAACCTGCGGTTTCACCTCAATGCCGAAGCCGGCAGTGCCGCATACGCGCTGCAGCATCTGCTGGCTGCGAATCTGCGCGGTATTGCGGTGGTCGAGGATCCTGAGAAGAATATTGATCGCAGCGCAGATCGCAGAGTTGATCGCAGCGCTGAGCCAAGCGCCGAGCGCAAGCCGGTGCCGCATGTGCTGCCGGCCGGGAGTCTGCGCTGGGTGGGCTTTGGAGACGATGAAGCGGCACTACCGTCGCACCCGCAGGCGCATCCCGCATTCCGCATCCTGCAGGAGTATTTCGCGTTTCCGGAAAAATTCCTGTTCTTCGATCTCGCGTCGCTGCAGCTGAAGACCGCCGGCGATACGGTCGATCTGCTGTTCATGCTGGACGTGCCGCCGAATCCCGCACTGCGGCTGACCCCGGCGATGCTGGCGACCAACTGCGTGCCGTTGGTGAATCTGTTTCAACAGCGTATCGATCCGCTCAATCTGGACCACGCGCGCTACGAATACCGGCTGACCGGAGACGCTTCGCAGCACGACAACTGCGAGATCTACCGGATCGATCGGCTGGATGCGGTGCGCGCGGGCGCCAAGCCGCGGGTGGTGGTGCCGTATTTCACGATGGACGACTTCCAGCACGTCGAAGGGCAGGATTATTTCTACATCGCGCGGCGTGAAGCGAGCCAGCGCCCGCGTATTGGCGGCACCGAGCTGTACGTGTCGTTTCTCGATGCCAGATTCATGTTGACCGATCCGGCCGAGGATGTGATCGGCGGAAGTGCGCTGTGCACCAATCGCCGCATGCCGGAGCGACTGCGCGTTGGCGACCGTCTGCAGATCGAGGGCGCCGCGCCGATCATCGACATGCGCGTGCTGGGCAAGCCGACCGCGCACCAGACCCCGCCGATGACCGGTGAGCGGCCGTGGCTGCTGGTGTCGCAGCTCGCGCTGAACCATCTGTCGCTGGCCAGCGGTCCGCATGCGCTGGCTGCGCTGAAGGACATCCTGCGCCAGCATGTGGGCCCGAGCAGCACGCTGGGACATCGCGCCATCGACGGCATTCTTTCGATCAAGAGCCGTCCGCTGGTGCGATGGCAAGGGCGGCCCGGCGGCTACGCGCAGGGCTTCGAGATTGATCTCACCCTGGATCATTCGCGCTTTGAGGAAACCAGTGCAGTGCTGTTCTGCGCCGTCCTGCGGCAATTCTTCGCGCTGTACGCCGCCGTCAATACGGTGGTGCAGGTGCGCCTGTTCATGCCCAACATCAAGGGAGTGCTGAAGGAATGGCCTCCGTTGGCTGGCAACCAACTTCTGCTATGACCCGGACCTCCATGAACCGCACGGATCAGACATCTGCGACCACTGTTTCGCTCAATCGGGCGATCATCGGCCAGTACGCGCGCTTCAATGTCTTTCAGCTGGTGCGTCTGCTGCAGCAGAAACCCGGCGCCCAAGTGGGTGGCGAGTGGCCGGTCAGCTTGCGGCTGCGTTTCCGCGCGGATCTGCGCGCCAGTTTCGCCGGGCACGAAGTCACGTCCCTGGGCCTCGCCAAAGACATGCCTGCATTCCGCCACGAGGCGCGGGTGGGGCAGAAGCTGCCGGCGCGCATCGAGCTGCGCACGCCGAACTACTGCGTGGCCAGCGAACTGGGCCCGTTGCCGGAGCCTTTTCTGGAATGGGTGCGCGATCAAGAGCGTCTTGTTGACGGCCACGCGATGGCGTCCTTTCTGGATGTGTTCAACCAGCGCGTGCACGTGCTGCGGCATGAACTGAAGCAGCGCTCGCTGCGCACATTGGATCCGGCGCTGCCCAGCGAAACGCGCTACGCCGCGCAGCTGGCCGCATTGATGGGCGTGGCCCTGCCGTCACAGCAGGCGCAGATTCCGCTGCCGATTCGCGCGTGGCTGGGACTGGCTGGAGTGCTGGTCAACACGCGCAGAAGCGCAGCCGTGGTCGCGCAGGTGCTCAGTGCTTACATCGGCGTGCCGTGCCGTCTGCAGACGATGGTGGGCCGCTGGCGCGATATCGAGCCGAGCGACTGCATCGCGCTGGGGCGGAAGCGCCATGCGCTTGGACAGCAGAGTCTGCTGGGCAGCCGCACCTGGGACGCGCACGCATCGGTGCGCCTGTGGGTTGCGTGCATGCCCTACGACGCCGTCTGTGCGCTGCTGCCGCTGCGTTCGACGCACGCTGACGATGCCCAGCCGGGCGCCGCGCATCATGGTCTGGTCGCGATGGTCCGAATGCTGTTGGATCGGCGTTTCGACTGCGAAGTCGAATTGACGCTGGAGTCCGCCACGGTGCCACCGTCGCGCCTGCAGTTGCCGTGGCGCGGCGGCGGTCTCGGCCTGCGTCTGGGCCAGACCGCCTGGCTGGGACGGCACACCGGCCGCCCGGTGCGCTTCACGGTCAGCGCCTTCGATGCGGAGGCCGCTGCGTGAATCTGCCCTTGGATCCGATCAATGCAAGCGCGGTCGAACTCATCGAGCAGCCGCTGCTGTTCCAGTACTGCCGCATCGAGATGCCGCAGGGACAGTTCCTGGGTGAAAACGCGCTGTTGCTGACTCATTTTCAGGGGCAGGAGAGCGTTTCGGATCTGTTCGAATACCAGCTTGAACTGCACGGCGATACGGTCGATGCCAGCACAGGCGCGGCGACGCCGCTGGTGTTTTCGCAAATCATTGGACGGCCGCTGACGGTCGGCATCGGCATTACGCCGTTTGAAGATAGCGATGTGGCTCATGAAGCGTTTCAGCGCGCGCTGGACGGCAGCGAACCCCAGGGGCTGTTCGCGCTGTTCAACGGCATCGTGGCGTCTTTCGCGATCGATATTCCCGGCGTATATCGGCTGACGATGCGGCCTGCGGCATGGCGCATGGGTCTGACCAACCGCTATCGTATTTTCAGTCAGAAAAGCGTCCGCGAAGTGCTGGAACAGCTGTGCCGCGAGCATCGTGTGCAGGCCTCGTTCGACGGACTGAAAGGCAGCACCAACATGGCATCCAGCCGGGTGCAGGATTGGCTGCAGGCGGGCGAGACCGATCTGGAATTCATGCGCCGGTTGATGACCAAGGCGCATGTGTTTTATTACTTCAAACACAGCGCCGACCGCCACCTGATGGTGTTCGACAACCAGCCGGTCTATCCGCCGACGATGAATGGCGATACCCCGCTGCGCTATACGTTTTCGTCGATGGATCCGCTGGGCATGCACCAGTCGGATCTGGTGTCGCAGTACAACTATCAGCAGTCGATGGGCACCAGCGGCGTCGAAGGCGTGTTCACCCTGCAGAGCGAGGCCTGGGACGTGACCCAGCCCGGCGACCCGCTGGCCAGCTTCACCAGCTTCCGCGCCAACAGCCGTCCGGACACCGGCGATCTGCCGTTCACCCAGTACAAGATCGTGCAATACGGTTTCAGCGACAACGAAGTGCGCGACTTCGCGCAGTCGACCGAGCTGGCCATGCACACCGCGAATGTGCAGTTCACCGGCGCCAGTTTCTGTCCCGCATTCCGCGTGGGCCACCGCTTCCACATGCAGCCGACGGCTTCGGACTACACCGGGTCCGACGTGCGCCCCGAGCTGGCCGGCGTGGAGTTCGTGCTCACCCACGTGCAGCACAGTTCCAGCCTGGACGGCGAATACAGCAACCAGTTTTCGGCCACGCTGGCCAGCGGTCTGGTGTCGATGGTCGGTATTCAGGACACCCAGCAGGGCATGGTCTTGGCGCACGTCACCACGCCGGAGGGCAGCGATGCGGTGCAGGACTGGCCGTACTACGTGCCCGATGATTTCAGCCTGGGCCGACAACTGCTGCAGGACAGCCAGGGCGTGCATCGCCGGCTCAACGCCAAGGGCGTGCACGTGCGTTTTTCCTGCGATGGCCCGGATGCGCCGCCGGTGTGGGTGAAACTCGCTTCGCACATGCAGACGATTCCCGAAGTAGGCAGCTGCGTGTGGATATCGCGCGCCAATGACGAATCCGAGCTGCCCGAAGTCCAGAATATGGTGCAGGCCGATGGCAGCAAAACCATCACCGAATCGGGCTGGACCGCGCATACCCAGGTGGGCAGCAGTTATTCGACCACCTTCGGCGACAGCCGCAGCCTGCGCTTCGGCCAGCCGTGGAGCCGTGCGGACGTCAGCACGGCGGTGAAACTGGTCGAAAACGCGTACGCCACCGGCAAATTCCGCGATGCGTCCTATTCGCGCGGCGGCAATTATGGGTATTCCACGTCGGAGAATCACGAGAAAGGCACGCTCAACGAATCGTGGTCGTATGGGTCCAGCTACAGCTATTCGTGGAGCCTGGAGCAGAAGAGCTTCAGCGCCGCCGGCAGCAGCCATCATCAGTCGGTGGTCGGCAAGAGCGATCCGGCACAGGTCCAGCCCGAACCCGCCGACGCCGACAGCTTGGCGGCGGTGCAGTCCTCGTGTTCGGTGGTGTGGGGCAACACCTATTCAAAAAGCGACAGCCACGGCGCCACCAAGTCGGTGGCCAATTATGACGGCGATGTGCAAAACGACAGCACTCATAACGGCAAGGTGATGTCCAACAGCACCCACCACGGCAAGGTCAGCAGCACCAGCGATATTTTCGCGGATTCGGAGAACACCTCCACCATCACCGGCACCAGCACCAACCGCAGCACCCACAACATCGTCCACAACGTCACCACCGTCGCCGCGCAGAGCAGCTCCAGCGCCATCGGTGCGACCAACAGCAACGACGTTGTGGGGATCAGCAACGCCAATTCGGCGACCCTGGCCAGCAACCGCAATTCGCTGATCGGCGCAAATATCGATCTGACCCTGCAGGGCATGGGCAATGCCGTGTCCATCACCGGCATGGAAAACCGGATGACCATGACCGGGATGAACAACACGCTGAGCGTCAACGGCGAGTCCAACAGCGTCAGCGTGACCGGCGCCAGTACCACCGTGGAAGTCGCGGGGCCTGGCGTGCACGTTTCGGCGAAATCCGCCCAGGCCAGCATCGACCTCAACGGGCCGGTGATGCAGATCCCCGTGATCATCCTGGTGCTGTGACCGATGAAGATCATCAAACCGCTCACGCTGGGAGTGCTGCATCAGCCCTATCGTTTCCAGGGCCAGCACCGGCTGTCCATCGCCGCGCTGGGCTTTTTCGCGCTTGGGCGCAGCGATGAGCGTTTCCTTGTGGACAATCTGCAGTGGCCGCGCGTATTGCCGCAGCTGCCGGCGGGACAGCCGCTGGACCATGTGCTGCCCAAGGCGCATGCGGAGGTGATGCTGTGCGGTGCGGCGCATGCGCCCAAGCCGGTAGAAGCGATGCATGTGCGCCTGCAGTGCGGGCCGGTGGACAAGCGTCTGCGGGTGATCGGCGACCGCCGCTGGGACCGCACCTGGACGCGTTCGGTCTGCGTGCACGTGCCCACGCCGTTCACCAGCATGCCGCTGACCCTGGATCGTGCCTACGGCGGCGCCGATCACGACAATCCCCTTGGCTGTGGCCATTTGCCGGCGCTGTCGTGGCTGCAGGTGCAGTCCGGCCAGATGCCCAATATCGAATACCCCGACCGGCCGCTGACACCGGGACGCAGCGAACACGCCTATGCCGGTTTCGCCCCGCAGCAGCTCGCGCATGCCGAACGCAAGCGTATCGCCAGCGGCACCTACGACCAGCGCTGGCTGAGCGAAGATTTTCCCGGGCTGCCGCGCGATTTCGATTTCTCGCTGTACAACCTGTCGCCGATTGATCAACAGTTCCACGGCCGCTTTGCCGGCGGCGAAGCCTATCGGCTGGAAGGTGTGCATCCCACCGAAGCGGCGCTGGCCGGCAGTCTGCCGACAATGCAGGCGCGCGCGCTGGTGCTGGCGCAGGGGCAGGGCGTGGACAGCGCGCAGGACATCGCGCTGCAGTGCGACACCGTGTGGTTTTTCCCTGAAGTTGCGGTGGGTCTGATGATCTATCGCGGCGAAGTGCCGATCGCCGACAGCGACGCGCTGGACATCGATACGCTGATGGTCGCCTACGACGCCGCAGCGCGCCCGCGCAGCAGTGCGCACTATCGCCAGGTGATGGCCCTGCGCCGAGACCCGCACACCGCGGCTATGCACGCGTTCAACGAATCCCAACTGGCGCCCGAACGCAGCCCGCAGGCGCAGGCCGAGCGCGACGCCGCACGGGCGCGGCAGGCGCGTGCGGACCAGGCGCATCGTCAGGCGTTGCTGGACGAAACGATGGAAGAGTTCTGGCAGCGCAGCGGGATGCCCAAACCGGACGACCATCAGCCTCCGCAGGCGCCCGCACCGCTGTTGCCTGCGGTGTCGGTGGACGCGCTGGCCGAGGGCGATTTCGATCTGGCCGAACTTTATGCCTGCGCCCAGGTGCTGGCCGACGGGGCGCGCCGCGACGGCGAAGCCAGGCTTGCCGCGCTGTCGGGCCAGTTGCCCACTGCGCCGCCCTCGCCGCAGAAGACAGTTGCGCAGCAGACCGATGCCGCGCTGGCGCGCGCGGCGCAGCCTGCCTACGACCTGCAGACGCCCGCGCAGCAGGCGCCGCTGCCGCCTGAACTGGCTGATGCCCTGGCGCTTGCCGAACGCGCTTCACCCGGCAGCGTCGATCCCGCCCAGTTGGCCCAGGCGCGCGCAGCGCTGGCCGGCGTGCCTGCGCTGCAGCGTGCGGCGCGTGCGGCAGCACCGCAGCCGACCACCCTGCAGGCGCCATTGCCCGATGCGGTCGCGCTGGCGCTGGGTGCGCGCTTGATGGCGATGCACCGCGCCGGCGAATGTCTGGCGGGGCGCGATTTCGCGGGCGCCTCATTGCGCAACGTCGACCTGCGCGGCGCCGATCTGCGTGAGGTGCAGCTGGAGCGCGCGGATCTGAGCGGTGCCTGCCTGGCCGGTGCGGATCTGTCCGCCGCCGCGCTGACCGCGGCACGGCTGGACCACGCCGATCTGTCGGACTGCCGTCTGCAGGCCGCCAACCTGTGCGGCAGTTCCGCACATGGCGCTTCGTTCGCGCGCGCAGTGCTGACCGGCGCGCGCGCTTTCGATGCGCGCTGGCCCGCTGCCGACCTGCGCGGCGCGCAGCTCGACGACGCGCTGCTGATGCGCATCGACCTGAGCGATGCACAGCTCGATGACACCCAGCTGACGCGCACGGTGCTGATGCAGGTCAAGGCGCCCCGCAGCCGCTGGGTGGGCACGCGATGGAGCATGTGCGTTGCGCCTTCCGCTGACTTCGACGGCGCGTGTTTCGATGGCGCGACGCTGAGCCGCAGCGTGCTGATGGACGCATCGCTGGTCGGCAGTTCGTGGCAGGGCGCGACCCTCGATACGGTCTATGCCGGCGGCAAATCCGACTGGCGCGACAGCACGCTTTCGCTGCTGCGCGCGAACAAGTCAGGCTGGCGCGGCAGCACCTTGGCCGGGGCCTGCCTCGACGGAGCGGTGCTGAGCAGCTGTGATTTCGGCGAAGCGGATCTCAGCGGTGCGCGGATGCGCGGTGCGCAGCTGTACCGCTCGCTGTTCATGCGCACCACGCTGCGCGGAATCGATGCAACCAACGCCAGCTTCTTCCAGTCGCTGTGCCGCAAGGCGGATTTCGGCGACGCCGGGCTGGAAGGCGCGGTGCTGGTGCAGGCCGATCTGAGCGAAGCGGTGATGCGCGGCGCAAGGATGGCCGGCGCACGGCTGAATCAACCGGCGAGGCTTTCATGACGATCGCTGCTTCTACCGCCAAGCCCGCCCCGACTTGGGACGACATCGCGCGCCTGCTGCGCCTGTCGCGGCCGGTGAGCGGGCTGTCGCTGCTGACGCTGTCGCTGCGCGACCGCGCGCTGGCCGGCGGCGTGTTCGAAACCTGCGATTTGACCGGCGTCGATTTCGGCGGCAGTGACCTTGCCAACGCATGCTTCATCGATTGCGAGATGGGCGGCGTGGATCTGCGCGCTGCGGCCTTGACCAACACCACGTTCGTGCGTTGCCGCATGGCCGGCGCACGCATGCCGATCGGTGCCGCGGCGCAGATCGTGCTGGTCGATTGCGCGCTGACCGGGTCCGACTGGCAGGGCACGCATCTGGCGCGCAGTGCGGCCAGCGGCTGCGATTTCACCGCATCGCTCATGCGCGGCGTGCGTCTGGAGCGCAGCGTGCTGTGGCAAGCCAAGCTGCAGGGCGCCGACATGCGCGATGCGGTGCTGGATCAGGCGGCGTTGTGCGACACCGATCTGCGCCACACGGCGCTGGAAGGTCTGCATGCCAGCCTGACTGCGCTGATGAAGAACGATCTGCGCGACCAGCCGTTGGCCGGTATCAAACTGCTGCGCTGCCAACTGCAGGGCAGCGATCTGCGCGGCGCCGACCTGCGCGGTGCGGATCTCGCTGAATCCGGCTGTATTCAAGTGAATTTTGAAGGCGCGAATCTGGACGGCCTGCGCGCGCAGCGCGGCATGTTCCTGTCCGCGCGGCTGGCGCACTGCAGCGTGCGCGCCGCCGATCTGCGCGGCGCGATGTTCCATGCCGCCGTGGTCGAAGACGTCCGTTTCGAAGACTGCGCCATGCGCGAGAGCAGTTGGGAAAAAAGCCGGATGCGCGATGTCCGCTTTGCCGATTGCGACCTGCGCGACGCACGCTTCGATCATGCCGCCATCAGTCGCGGCGAATTCGTGCGCGTCCAGCTGCAGACCAGCAGTTTCCACAACACCCGACAGACCGATGTGCAGATGCGCCGCGTACAGCGCAAAGGCCTGCGCGGCACCAACGCTGCGCTGCTGGACATCGAAGCGCCCACCCTTGAACTGGAGAGCATCCCTTGCGCACCTTGAATGCAGAATCCACCGTGCCCGTGCCCGTCTTCGTCGCTGCAACGCCCGTTGCGCTGGCCGACACCCGCATCGCGGTGCTGTTCGACGACGGCAGCTGCCTGCTCAGCAACGGGATGCGCGCCCTGCGCGCGGTGAGCTGTCTGGTCGAACCGCAGGTTGGCGACCGCGTACTTGCCAGCACGTCCGCTGATGGGCCATGTCATCTGCTGCACATCCTCTCGCGCAGTGAGGGCGACAGCGCACGTCTCAGCGTGCCCGGTGCGAACGCTCTTTCGCTGTGCCAATCGCGCATCGCGCTGCACGCCGGCGAGAGTCTGCACCTGGGCAGCGCCGGCGAGGCTTCGTTGAGCGCCGCAGGCGGCACGCTGTCGTTGAACGGCCGCAACCTGTTTGTGACCGTGACCGATTCGATCGTCGAACAGGCCAATCATTACGTCGGCAAGATCGGGCAATACCTGCTCGATGTGCGTGCGCTGCTGCGCCTGCACGGTAACGACGCCCTTCTCACCGCGGCGCGCGACATCAAGGTCGACGCCGAACGCATCAGCATGGGCTGAGCCGTGTTCGCCAACAACAATCTATGCGTGATGAGCCTCGGATTTCCGGACGTCTGCATCGTCGGCATCGTCCCGGTGCCGGAGGTCAATATCGACTTTTCGATCACCAACATACCCACGGTATTCAACGTGCTGTACGGCGGCGGTCTGGTCGAGAATCTGATCACCATCAGCGCGCTCAGCACGGCGGATGTCGGCGTCGGAGTGGTATCGGGCATGTGCATGGGGCCCAAGCGGTCGCTGCTGGGCAGTTTCAAGCTGTTGGTGGGTGCGATCTTCGTATCGCGTCTGACCTCCATCAACGGCCAGAACGGCCTGTTGCCCAACACGGTCGGTATCTGTCTGACGCCCTCGCAGTTTCGCGTGCTGGTGCTGTCGTGACCGGCGCGTACAACCGCTGGGTGCTGCTGCTCGCGCTGTGTGTGCTGGGCGGCTGTGGATCGATCAAGAGCAAGCTCGGGATCGGGCCGCCGCATGCGTCCCTGCGCAGCCTGACCATCTCCGCAGACCCGGGCGCGAACCGCGGTAACGGCACGCAGCTGGACATCGTGGTGGTGTACAGCAGCACTGCCGGCGCCATGCTGCCCAAGACCGGGCCGGACTGGTTCCGCCAGCGTGCGGCGCTGGAAAAATCGCTGGGTAAGGACATTGAAGTGGTGTCCGTGGAAAGCGTCACGCCCGACGAAGTGTTCGCGGTGGAGCTGCCGCGCAAGACCCGGAAAAAAGGACTGGCGGTGTACGCCTTCGCCAATTACGTGGCGCCCGAAGGCTGGCCGCCGATCGCACTGACGGCGTACAAGAAGGTCGCGCTGCGTCTGCAGGCGACGTCCATCGATGTTTCAGAACAATGAGGAGCGTCGCATGACCGACAATGAATGGCTGCCCGATGCGGTCCAGTGGTCCGAGGGCATGCTGCTGACGCCGCAGCATTTCCAGCAGAACGACATCCATGCGCAGGCCATGCTGCATCAGCGCCTGGCCAGCGTCATGCCGCATGCCTGCGGTGTGCGCCGTCTGCAGTTGGACAGCACACGATTGGCCGACGGACTGATCAAGATCACCGAGTGCGACGCGGTGATGCCTGACGGCCTGCCGCTTATTTTTCGCGGCATCGCGTCGGGTGTCGATCTCAGTCTTCAGGTGGAAGCCAAATACGGCGCTGATGGCGCGCCCGCGCCGGTCCGGGTGTACCTCGCTATTCCGCCGCGCGCCGGTGCGGGGCTTGGTCCTGTCGGTTCGCGCACCTCGCAACGCCGCTACGAAAGCCTGCCTGGCATCGAAACGATGGACGAGGTCACTGGCATCGGCGATGTGCTGGTGGAGCGGCAGCGCGCACGCGTCGAACTGTTCGCAGAAAAAGATCTGCCGGCGGGCTATCCCGCGCTGCCGCTGCTGGAAATCATCCGCGATGCCTACGGCGCGGTGTCGCTGACCCGCTATCACCCGCCGATGTTCCGCATTGGCGCGTCGGCGTTTCTGGGCGTGCAGGGCCTGCAGCAGCAGTTCGCCGCGCTGCGCAACGACATGTGGGACAAACTGCGTGAACTCGCCGGCACCGGCGACGACGATGCGCTGGAGTCCGTCGCGGTGCTGGGCAGCGAGGCGCGCATGCATCTGCAGATCGCCCGCGAAATCGCAGCCTGTCTGCCGCTGATCGACACGCTGCTGTTCGATCCGCTGGCGTCGCCGCAGCAGGCGTGGTGGGCGATGGCGCAGATCGTCGGACGCATGGCGGCGATCGGCGGCAATCCGCGTCCGTTGAAAATGGACCCTTATCGGCATGACGATTGCCAGCCGCAGTTTCAGGCGGCGCTGGCGTTCGTGATGCGCAAGCTGGCGTTGGTCAACACCGATTGGGACAGCCCGGAGTTCGTGCGCGTGGGCGATGGTACGTACCAGCGCCATCTGCCTGCAGACAGTGCGCAGACGGTGTATCTGGAACTGCGCAAGCGGGAAGGGCAAAGCGCGGTCGAGCTGCAGACCTGGCTGAGTCAGGCGCGCATCGCCAGCGAAGATCTGATGCCCGTGCTGCGGCAGCGCCGCTTGCCCGGGGCATCGGTGCGTGCGCTCAGCGCGCGCGAGGCCTCCAGTCTGGGCCTGCGCGCCGATGCATTGATCTGTGCGGTCAGCAGCGAACGTCTGGAAATGCCGGAGGGATTGGTCAACAGTTTCCGCGCCGGCCTCACGATGGTGGTGCAGGGCGATACGCAGCATGCGCCGGCGGCGATCATTCTCCATCACCGCAAACAGGCGGGCGGCGCACCCGCGTCGCCGACGGCGACTACGGACTCCCGACATGCCTGAGCGCATCGGAGCCCCTCTCTTTCTGCTGGCCAGGTTCGCCGAATTCTTCGCATCGGTGGTGGACAGCAAGCGGGCGATCGCCGAAGGCCGGCTGGGCGCGGTGCTGTCGGTCGGCGATGAACCGCCGCCGGTCGACCCTGGCGAACTGGCTGCACGGCTCAGTGCCCGGCTTGCGGCGGTGCTGCGCCTGCAGGAAAAGGAGATTGCGCGCAGCGGCAAGCCGACCGAAATCGATGCCCATCGCAAGGCGATGTACATCATGGCGGCGATCACCGACGAGATTTTCATTCTCGAAGTCGACTGGGCGGGGCGCGACGCCTGGATCGACGTGCTGCTGGAATACAACTTCTTCCAGTCCCGCAATGCCGGCACCCGTTTTTTCGAAATGGCCGACGAGCTGCTGGCCGCGCAGATTCCCGATCCTTTGCAGGTGGATCTGGCGGCAGTGATGGTGATGGCACTGCAGTTGGGGTTCAAAGGTCGCTATCGCGGCACGCTCAGCGATGCCGAACTGGATGCGCTGCGCAACCGGTTGTTCCGGCTGGTCGAGCGCGCGCATGGCGCACTCGCCACCGGCATCGCGTTTCCGCAGACCATGCAGTCGCTGCAGGTGGGCGGTACGCCAGAGCGCCTCGCGCCGCTGTCGCCCTGGTACACCGCTGCCGCTGCGGTGCTGATCGTTTATCTGGCGGTCTCCAGCGCGATGTGGCTGTGGCTGCTGGAGCCCTTCCGCAGCACGGTGGGGGGCGGCTGAATGGCCTTGGCTGCCGCCGCCACCGCATCGTCACCCGCGAACGGCCAGACGGCCGCCGCACAGAACGTGAGCGCGCAAAGCGGCGGCGCGCAGAGCGCCTCAACGCAGAGTCCGTCGACGCAAGGTGCGGACCTTCACAGCTCGGCCGCTTCAAGCCCCGTCGATCCAGGCACCATTGATCTGGGTGCGATCGGTCTGGGTTCTATCGATCTGTCGCAGATCGATGTACTGAAGACATCGCTCGCCGGATTCGGTGTCTTGATCGCGCTGATGATCGCGTTTCTGATCGTGCGGCGCCTGCGCAAGCATGCGATCGTCACCGTGGGCAATGCCGATGGAAAGTGCGGCATCTGCGCGCGGCTGCGGGCGTCCATGCAGCGCGCGCTCGACGCCATCGACTATCTCTCCACGCGGCGCGAATGGCGCTATGCGCAGCCCTGGCTGTTGGTGCTGGGCGAGCAGGGCGCGGGCAAGAGCAGTCTGATCGCCTCGGTGTCGGCGATATGGCGGCACCCGCCACCGAAACATGCCGATCAGCTGCACGCTGCAGGCATGCGCTGGTCGTATTTCCGCTACGGCGTGTTGATCGATGGCGATGGCACGCTGGCCGCTGCAGACGATGGCCTGCCAGAAGCCAAGCTGTGGGGAAAAGGGCTGAAGGCACTCAGCGACCTGCGCCCGGAGCGCCCGCTCGACGGCCTGGTGCTGTGCGTGTCGGCGCGCACCTTGCGCAACGCCAAGCAGTCGCAGCGCATCGCGCTTGCGGGAAACGTCAACCGTCAGCTTGGTCAGCTGCAGGCCAGCGTCGAATTCATGCTGCCTGTCTACGTGGTGGTGACGCAGTGCGATGACATTCCGGGCTTTGCGTCGTTCTGGCAGAGCCAGGCATCGGATCGGATCGGCGAGATGGTCGGCTATTCGGCCATTGCCCAGGATCAGAGCCGGCCGCCTTCCGATTGGGCCGACAGCGCGTTCGACCGGGTTGGCGTGCGGATGCGCGAGATCCAGACCGACACCGCGTCGCTCAGCGACACCATTGAGGATGTCGACGGGTTTTTTCTGTTTCCCACCCATTTCAGCGATCTGCGCGACCCCTTGGCGCAGTGGCTGGAAACGGTGTTCCGCACTACCGCATGGCAGAGCGGCTATCTGTTCCGCGGCCTGTATTTCACAGGATCCATCGAAGCCGATGGCACCAGCGCGGAAGGGGTGCGCGGTGATGTCGATTTCGTCGATGATCTGATCTCCGAGAAAGCGCTGCGCGAGCCGGCGCTGGCCAAGCCCACACGGCAGGGCATCTGGTCGCGCAATCGCCTGATCCACCAGATGCAGGTGTTCGCAGTGGCCGCTGCCGTCGGACTGTTCGTGGCATTGGCCGTGGCAGGCTACCGGGTGTCGCAGCAGGTCGATCTGATCGTTTCGGCCGTCGATTCGCTGGACAAAGTCGCGCCGCGTGTACCCGGCGTCGCCAGCGGCGAATGTCTGGCCCGCGAAGACGTCTATCCGCTGCTGACACAGATGTCGCGCATCGACACCCGTTCGCGCTATGTGGTGATTCCGCTGTCGTGGGTGGACGGCCGTCTGACCAGCGGCACTGCGGCTGCCATCGGGCGCTCCACGGTGCAGACAGTGCTGTTGCCGACCTTGTCATGCCTGTTGGAGGAACGCTCGCGCGCGCTGCTGTCGTCCATGCAGATCCCTGCGTCTGAATCGGCGTCCGTGCTGTCACGTCAACGCGCCGATTTTCGGCAGCTTGTCGTCGATGCACGTGCGCTGGAGGACAATCTGGCGCGCTTCCAAACGCTGTCGCAGCAGAACGATGCACTGGACGAGCGTCAATTGATCGAGATGCTGGACAAGCTTGCATCCTACGTATTCGTCGAAGGGTTGCCCAAAGGCGTGTGGCGCAAGGACGGCGTGTTGGACAACGCCTTCCGTGAGATTGGCGATGTGCGGCAGCCTGTCATGCCCAATGGTCTGCACCCGCGCATGGCCGCCGCGATGGAAGCCCGCAGCGTCAGCCTGCGCGCAGCCCTGGGCCGTGAAGTCTCGGCCGGTGACGATCTGCTGGTGGTGCTGAACGAAGGGCAGCCGCCGATCCTCGACAACACGCGCCGCATGGGCCTCTGGTTGTCTTGGGTGCAGCAATCGTGGCTGGGCTCTTCGGCCGAACGCAATCCCTGCCAAGACATCGTCAATGCGAACAAGCCCGATGTCGAAGCGCTGATCGCCCATTACGGCAATCTCCCCAGCCTGACCGGCATGCTGCAGCGATTCGGTGCCAAGCAGTGTCACCAGCCGGAAATGCAGACGCTGGCGACGATGACGTTGGCACCGTATGGCCCGATGTTTATCTCCGACAAGGGCGGGCTTGCGCTTGCGCCTGAGCTGCAGGATGAGCTGTCCGGATTGCCGGCGCTGGTGGAACTGCCCTACATGCAGCTCACGTCAGCCAGGCCTTTCACCTGTGTCGGCGCGGCCGCGGATTGGCGCGCCAACGAGATCGCGGAAGCCGCCGGTTATCTGCGTCAATACGAGTCCTTCGCCAAGTCGCGGAAGCTGCTGCCGCTCACCGAGGGCGTACGTCCGCTTTACGACAGACTGGCCCGCGCGTCTTTGGCGCACGCGCTGGACGACACACTGCGCCGCGCTCAACACGTTCCAAATGATTCGCAGGCCAGCCTTGAAGCGGCGAACCGCACCGACGCGCAATTGACGCGGGTCGGCGGTGAGCTGGAGCAGGGCATGGATCCGCTCAAAGCAGTGCTTAACGCCTATGCGGTCTATGGCTTCTCCGACGATGGGACGGAGGTGCGTCAATGCGCACGCGCTTTTGCTGCCGACAATCTGGGCGGCGTGGACGCGCTTGCGGACGGCAGCCGTCTGTATGCGCCGCCGGTCGCGGTCGGGACGGACGCGATGTTCACCTTCAACGGTTTGCCGGTCACCAAGGATTTCCTCGCCCGCCAAGTGGCGCGTGCGCAAGTCTTGACCGGTTATGCCGATCCGTTTCTGACCGTGCTCAGCGACACGCCCGGCGTCGATGACGCCTGGCGAGACACACCACAGACGGCAGCGTTCTGGCGCAATACGCTGGACGAAATTGATCGCTACACCAAAGGCAAAGAACCTGCAGGCCAGGTCGCCAATCTGGATGTGTATTTCATCACTCAGTTGACAGGCATGACCTATGCCAATTGCGCGGGTCTGCTGGCGGCCTACACCTCACCCGAATACGGCAATGACCTGTTCTCTGATCGTCGCCGGACACTGGAGCGTCAAGTGCAGTTGCGCTGCACCGATCAGCGACAGGCGCAGGCGGAATCGGTGTATGACCAGCTCGCGACGCGGTTCAACCGTGATCTCGCCGGGCGCTATCCCTTCGGTGAGATCACCTCGCGCGACGCTGGCCTGCCGGCGGTGCGGACGTTCTTCCTCGACTACGCCGATCAGCGCGAGCGCATTGCCACTGCGTTGAACGCGATGGACGGCAATCGGTGGCGCGCAGCCAGGGGATTCGTCGCGGAACTGGACGCGGTGGCTGCGTTTTTCTCCGGCAATGTCGGCGCAGCCGGACAGATGGATGCCATCGGGCTGAACACAGAGTTTTCGGTGGAGTCCTCCCGAGCTGTCGGCGCCGACCAGTTGGTGACATGGCGGTTGAATGTGGAAGACGCGGAATCCGCGTTCCCCAATGGTCTGAAGCCCTTGCAGTGGCTGCCGGGCGATTCGCTTGCGCTGCATCTGCGCTGGGCGGCGCGTTCGCAGTGGCGTCCCTTGACTGATCCGGCCCAGCCGGAACTGATTGCGCAGGACGCGACCGCCAGCGTGAGCGCACAAGGCCCTTGGGCGCTGCTGCGCTTCATCGATACCTACCGCATACCCAACGCCCGGCCGAAGGTGCCTGGCCAGATGCTGCTGGGTTTCAACGTGCCGGTGAAAAGTCTGGTGACAGGAGAGGATGGCAAGTCGGCACGCAGTGAAACCAGAGTGTTCATGACCTGGTTGTTGAGCGGTATCGATCCGAAGACGCAAACCGAAAAGACGATCGCACTGCCTGTGGCTTTCCCGCGCACGGCGCCGGTGCAATAGCAATCAAATCGTCAGGCGCAAGCGCGATGGCTTGGCGTCCGACAGTGATGATTCGAGATTGAAGACGCGATTTTATGGAGGTTGGCGTATGAACACACATGCAGATGAAACAGATCGCTTCTTCACAGCGACGGTCGGCTACTCCTGGGATGCACTGCTCGCACCGGTGACTGCGGACGTGCCCGCAGGCGTGCCTGCCGCGCAGGACGCGTCCTACCGCCGCATCCGTCATGAGCGCGAGGAAGAAGATGCCACGCTGCCTTTGGGCCCGTGGGAGCGCGAACTCAAACGCGCGAACTGGGTGGCCGCCAGCGAGCTGACCGCGGCCGCACTGGCGGGTCGCAGCAAAGATCTGCAGCTGGCGGTATGGCTGTTTGAAGCCTTGATCGCGCGCAGTGGATTCCAGTCGCTGGCGCCTTGTCTGGGGTTGATCGACGCGCTGTTTGTACAGTATGCCGACAAGCTGCATCCCCAAGACAGCGAACATCGCGTGAACCTGCTGCTGTGGATCGGCCAAAAGCTGCTGCCGCCGCTGCGCAGAGTGATGATCACCGCTACCGGCAGCGGACACGATTACGCCTGGAACGACTGGGAACAGGCGCAGCGCAACGAACAACTGCGCGCCAGTCTGGGCAAACAGCGCGAGAACGAGATCGAAGGCGCCACGCTTGCCGATGTCGGCGCGGCATTGGCCTGCACGCCGGATGCGCGCATCGTCTTTCTGCGCGACTGTCTGCGCGATGGCCTGACGGCGCTGCAGACGCTGGAACACACGCTGGATGCGCAGCTGGGCGACGACGCACCCGGAATGAGCAGCATGCGCAATCTGCTGGAGCGCATCGAAGCGGTGCTTGTTGCTGAAGCGCGTCGGCGTGGTGTGGTCACACCGACGGACAGCGGCGATCCGCCAGCCATCGCACCGGCCGATCTCAGCGCGCCCAATGGCGACGTCGCGACGGGATCCTTGGATCGGCGCGAGGTCTATGCGGCATTGGCCGAGATCGCGCACGTCCTGGAGACGATCGAGCCGCACAGTCCGGTGCCCTATCTGATCCGCCGCGCGGTGGCGTGGGGCGGCTTGAATACAGCGCAGCTGTACAACGAAGTATTCGTGCGCTGCGACGGGCAGATCAATATTTTCGAACTGCTGGGATTGAGCGATCCGGCGACCGCGCACGAGGGCCGGGCGGCCGGCTGACTCAGCGCGCATCCAGAGGCACTCTAACGTACAGGAGTCATCGAATGAGTAATCCAGTCCGCACAGGTCCGACCGCAAAGCCGCTCGCCATCGTCATCGCTGCGCAGATGCGCATCGCGATGCCGAAAACCGGGCAACCGCATCACCACGCGCCGGTGAACGTGAAACATGCCTTGAAGCACGCGGCCAATTCGTCGCCTGCCGTGAAGGCTGCCTTCAAGCGCGCCGCATCGGCAGTCAAGGCGGCGACACCGCATCTCAAAGCATTGACACAGCCCGGAAAAGGGATGTTGTCGTCATTGCGCCACGGCGTATCGGCAATGCATTCGCTGCGTCAGGTGACGCACGAAATGGGCAAGCAAAAAAATCTCGCAGCGAAGTCGTCGGGAGGGCCTTCCGCAGCTTCTTCTGTCGCATCTGCTTTCAAAGCGGCTGCGTCGTCATCGCCCGCCGCCGCCGCGGCATTTCAGCGCGCCGGGTCTGCGGTGGCAAAAGCGCAGCACCATGTCGAAGCGTTAGGCCGTCTGCAGCAAGCGCCGAACAGCAGCCTGCTGTCTTCGCTGGGTCACGGTATTCAAGCGATGCGCGCACTGCGTCAGGTAACCCAAGGCATGCGCGGCGCGTCTCGATTCGCACCCATCGTGCCCGGCCACGGTGGCTCGCATCCGCACACCTCCGAACAGACACACGCACCGCCGCAGACAGCATCGGCAGCGGCGCAAACGACCGATCATCGCGCCTTGCTGGCGCAATTGCGCCAGCAGCTCTCGCCCGCTCAGCGCACGCATGCGGATGCCAAGCACAGCGTCTCGATCACTTTCGGCGCGCAGGTATCTGGTGCGCAGGTTTACGGCACAAAGGGTTCTGGCACATCGGGTTCAACACCGTTCGCCGCGATGTTGATCTTGCGTAGAAACGCCCGTGCGCTGTCATCGTCCAAAGACCGGACGTGAACGCCGATGCGCGCTTGGAATAGACCCACATTTCCGGACGGGGCCGCAGCCGCCGACAGGGGAGCAAGGCATGCTGATCGAACCTGACGCGACGCTTGATCCGCGACATGCCGACCGCCGATGGCAGCCCTTCACCGGCGCCCTGCGTCCCGCATGGATGGCTGGCCGCGTGCGTGCGCTGCGCGAAGCCGAGGACGACGCGCAGACGGTGCTGGCTTTTTTATCGACGGGGCTGACGACGCGCGCCATTGATCCGGCCGAGGTGGTGTGGGTGATCGATCTTGCGCCCGGCGAGGGCGAGCGGGCGTGGCGGGTATTGAGCGCGCTGTCCGGCCGCGCGCCGCGCGCGCCTCCAATCCGCTATCTGGCACGCTGCTTCGACGTGCAGCACCATGCACGTCTCGGCGCGCATCCCTTGCTGAAGCCGCTGCTCGCTGGCGGCGATCTATGTCTGGACCGCGAAGGCCTGGGCATCCCACCGCAGTGCATTCGCAATCCCGTCGTGGTGTTGGCTCACGAAGGCGTGTCCTCGCAATTACAGCGTCTATACGCGTCGCATTCAGGCGAATTGCGTGAAGCCTGGAGCGACGCAGACGGCAATCTGGACTGGCGCGCCACGACCCGGCGCGACGGCGTGATGCGTCTACTCTCGGTATACCGCCAGTCGCTCGACGGCGCTGCATTCACCCTGCCGCACGGCATGATGGCGACATTGTCCGCAGTGCTGCGGGCCAGCGGTGGACGGCTGTTGTTGCGCACATCGGATCTGGGCGCCAAGGACATCGCGCAGCTCCGCACAGGCGCTTTGCAGTGCAGGCCGGAACGCATCTGCCCTCAGGGTGAGGACGCGGTGCTGCAGGTGAATTTCGAGGCGCTCGCACGTTGGCATCGCGCTCATGGGGCCAGCATCCATCAGACCCAGCGCGATGACGATGGCCGCGTCCTGCATGTCGCACTTCACGACATCGCCGGTGGGCGGCTGCAGGAATGTCTTCCCGACGTGATTGGCCTGCCGCATCCCGATGATCATGTCCAGATGTTGCTGGCGTTTGAAACACTGTCCGCTGTGACCCCGGCGCAATGTTTGGCGTTGCTGCATGCGCAAAACTGCGACCCGCGGGCACTGCGCGCGCTGTCGCGGCACCTGTCGCACGGTGCGTTTCTCGCCTCGGGGTCTGCGCTGGATCAATGGCGGGACATGCTTGCGTACTGTCGGACGCTTCACTACCCGTGGTGCGATGGCGGCAAAGAGGACAACGCGATGTCGGCGATGTTCGCGACGATGTCCAGTGGTCTGGAGGCGCTGCCCAGCGTCGATTGCAGCAACTAGGTTCCGGCAAAATATAGCGATCAGGAGCGGTTATGTCCGGCAGCAAAAAAAGAACGCTTTCCGATTTTCTAGGCCCATCCAACACTCCCAACGCCGTGCCTGAGTTCAATGTTCCGCGCGTCAAGGTCAAGGAACAGACATGGTCGGATATTAGCAGCCAGGCATCGTCAAGCCGCGCGCTGGTCACGCACAACAAATACAGAAATGCGAATACCTGGGAAACAGGCTATGTCGATCTTTCGCACACGCACGGTGAATTCAAGAAAGTCGTCAACGACCAGTACAAAATCCGGAAACACAATGTATCGACAGCCGAGCTGGGCTCCGGCGCAAAATCATTCCCCAAGATCGTCGATCGATTGTCCGACGAACACGGCGCGAGGGACGCACTGCGCGTGCTCAAAGGCACGCATTTGGAGCATGGTCTGGCATCGACAAAAAAGGACCAGCGCAAGGCAGCCGTGGAGCTGGGGACTGAAATCGGAGTGTCCGAATATCTACGCGGCGGCACCGTAGCCCTGGCCGATGCCAGCATCAATCTCTACAGAGTCAAGCACGGCAATCTGGCGAAGAGCGATTTTTCTGATCATACAAAGGGATATTCCGGCGCTGGAGAAGGCGGGGCCGAGCGGCTTCGAGCCCTCAAAACCATTGTCGACGTATTCGCACCTTATGACGCGCCGCTCAAAAGCATTTACGACTCGCATGCGTCCCTGAAAGACAGCCGGCCTTGGGAAACGGGACTATCCAAAAAAGCCAGCACGCAGGAGAAATACGATGCCTGGCGAGGCTATAAATTCCAGCGATGGACCCGCCGTGAATAACCGGGCGCAGCATGTCCTACCCCGAACATGCCCGCATTACCGGCCCGCGATCGATATTGCGCAGGATTCATCCCACACATCACCCCAGGGAGTGCAGTCATGGAATCGAATAACGGACGTCGCAACAGCGGCAGTTCCAGCAGCGGCCTCGAAAACAAGGGCCGTTCCGACAGCGGCCACTCGCTGTCGCCGATGTCGCCGGTCAAGCGCACGCCGATCTTTCAGCAGGACTACGCCCGTATCGATGCGCTGATGAAAGACAAGCCCACGGTGATGAGCCATCTGAGCGGGTTGAATACGCTGGTCGGGACAGGCGTCAAGCTCAAGCATGCGCTGTTCCAGACCGAACAGCAGCATGGTTTCGCGCCGCAGGTCGAGCGTCTGCAGGGCGGCTTATCCAGCCAGGGCGAGTTCATGGGAATGCTCGGCAGCGGTCGCATGTTCAAGGATCGTAGCGCGGCCTCCGATCACGGCGAATACACCCATCGCCTGCAGTGGCACGCCGTCGCCAAGGACATGGAGCTCAATCCGAAGCTTTACACGACAGACAAAGCTTCGGACCTGTACCGCGGTCTGGCGGCCCGTTACCAGTACGGTCAAACCGCGAAGTACAACTGGATGTCGCTGTTCGACCAAAACGAGAAAACCGGGGACTACCGTCAGCCGGAAACACTCACGTCCGACCTCAAGAAGAACAACGATCTGCCGGCGCTGCAGAGCGCGCTCAACACCGAGCATGCGAAACGCAAAAAGCTCGGCACGCTGGACGGTTACAAGAAAGGCAAGGAGCGAAACGAATACATCCAGTTGATGCAGTCGATGGAGATCCGCAAATACGACAGTTTTGTGGTCCTGGATCACGTGCCTGCGCAACGGCAGGAGGGCCAACAGCCTTCGACCAAAGCATTCGATCGGGTCAATCTAGTCAAAGGCAGCCTGAAGAAAACCGACCTATGACAGCATGGCCGTACGACTGGCCGTGCTGTCGTTTCAGCCTCACCTACAGCTTCAGATCCAGCGCGATGCCATGCCTGCGCGACGCCGGCATGGTATCGGTCACATCACCGTTGATCGCTTTGCGCACGTCTTCCGGCACGCGATAGGACAGGATGGTCTGGGTGCGCGTCGGCAGGGGTTCGTCGATGGTGGCGGCCGCTTCGATGCGGGTGGGCTGTTCCACCCAACCCCAGTGCCCCGGAATCGAAGCACGCCGGGTATCCTCCAGTGGATGCGCGATACCGAGTTCAGGCCGGAGATGGCCGACGCGATGGATCACGCTCACGCGTTCACGGCCGTTGCGCAGGTTCAGCAGGATTTCCAATAGCATCGCCCGTGTCCTTTCGAGGGAGTGGGCCGAGTATGCAAGCCCATGCCGGCCCGGGCAAGCGGCTGCCGGCAAGCGTTGAGGAGGGGCGATGGCGAGGGTGTATCAAACCGAACACATGGGCGAAGCGCACGTGCGCGTGGCCATCGTCTCCGCGCGCGGTCAGGCCGATCTGCTGGTGCGCCGCGTCGACAGTTGGGGCTTGGCTCACGGCGAAGGCCTGTGGTTCATCACCCGCAACAAACAGGACGCCTCCGTGTGGATCCATCCCTGCAGCATCGGCATGGCCGAGGTGAAGGTCTGTTTCGTCGACAGCTACGCCGAGGCCGGCTGGGTCAGGTCGCATCGTTTGAAGGGGCGATTTTCGCGCTGATCGCGGCGTTGGCATGATCGGGCAAAGCCGTGACCAGCCCGCGCCACGTCCATCCACGCCCCGGCATAATGGAGCCAATCGCCACGGGAGCACGCAAGGAATGACGCCGCACGAGTTCATCGCCAAATGGCGCAAAGGCGGCGACGAACGCCGCGACGCGCAGCCGTTCTTTGAAGATCTTTGCCGGCTGGTGGGGCATCAGACCCCGCGTGAAGCCGACCCCGACCACACGTGGTTCACCTACGAATACGGCGCCAGCAAAACCACTGGCGGCGAGGGCTGGGCGGATGTGTGGAAAAAAGGCTTCTTCGGCTGGGAAGCCAAGGGCACGCACAAGAGTCTGGAACGCGCCTACCAACAGCTGAAAATGTACGCCGACGCCCTGCAGAACCCGCCGCTGCTGGTGGTGTCCGATCTGCAGACGATTGTCATCCACACCAATTTCACCAACACCGTGAAGCGCGAAATCCGCTTTACCGTGGATGAGTTGATCGACTTCGAGAAACGCCAGATCCTTGAAGCGGTGTTCAAAAACCCCGAGGCGCTGCGCCCCGGCGTCACCCGCGCTGAAATCACCCAGAAAGCCGCCGAGAAATTCGCGACGCTAGCCGAAGCGCTGCGCGGACGCGGCCACGATACCCGCACCGTCGCGCACTTTCTCAACCGCCTGCTGTTCTGCATGTTTGCCGAAGACATCGGTCTGCTGCCCGACAATCTGTTCACCAAGCTTGTCGAGCGCTCGCAGAGCGACCCGAGTCTGTTCGAACAGCGCAGTCGTCAACTGTTCGCGGCGATGAACACCGGCGGCGATGTTGCGTTCGAGAATATCGACTGGTTCAACGGTGGCCTGTTCGATGACGACAGCACCCTGCGCCTGCAGCCCGACGAACTGAAACTGCTGGCCGACGCGTCGCGACTCGATTGGTCCGAGATCGACCCCAGTATTTTCGGCACGCTGTTCGAGCGCGGCCTCGATCCGAACAAGCGCAGCCAGCTGGGCGCGCACTACACCGACCCGGACACGATCATGAAAATCGTGCTGCCGGTCATCGTTGAACCCTGGCTGCGCGAGTGGGAGACCGAGAAAGCCGCGCTCGCCGCCGTGCTGGACAAAGCCAAGACCACCAAAAGTATTCCGAAACCCGCGCGCGACCGCTTCAACGCCTTTCTCGAACGCCTGCGCGCGTTCACCGTGCTGGACCCGGCCTGCGGCAGCGGCAATTTCCTGTTTCTTGCGCTGCGCGCGCTGAAAGACATCGAACACCGCGTGCTGGTGGAAGGCGAAATGCTGGGCCTGGGCCGCCAGTTTCCCGCCATCGGCCCGAGCTGCGTCAAAGGCATTGAACTCAACGCCTACGCCGCCGAACTCGCGCGCATCACCATCTGGATCGGCGAAATCCAGTGGATGGTGCAGAACGGCTACGGCGCCAAGAAAAACCCGATCCTGCATCCGCTGGATCAGATAGAGAACCGCGATGCATTGTTGAATGCCGATGGCAGCGAGGCGGTATGGCCGCAGGCGGATGTGGTGATTGGCAATCCGCCGTTTCTTGGGGGGTCAAGGGTTCTTGGCGAATTGGGCAAGAGCTACACAGAAACACTCAGAAAAAAATACGAAGGTCGTGTCCCCGGAGGAGCAGATTTGGTTTGCTATTGGTTTGAGAAAGCAAGCAATTTCTTTGCGGACGGAATTGCTTTTCGCGGTGGTTTCGTCTCGACGAATAGCATTCGTGGAGGTAAGAATAGGGAGGTCCTCAAGCGGCTTGGGAATGTTGCTCAAATTTTTGATGCATGGAGTGATGAGGAATGGGTGAACGAAGGTGCTGCTGTTCGAGTTTCGCTCATTTGTTTTAGAGAGAAAAAATTAAATGCTGATTGCGGCATCACTCTCGATGGTGCCGAAGTTTTTGCAATTTATTCTGATTTAACAGCGGCCGACAGTTTTTCTTCAGTTGATTTGACTAAGGCTAAATCAATCGATCAGAATTTAAATATATCCTTCAAAGGAGTTGCAAAGGATGGCCCATTTGATGTTTCTTCAAATGTGGCTAGCGGTTGGCTATTGCAGCCAAATGCAAGCGGTCGTTCAAATTCTGAAATTTTAAAGCCACGTGTCAATGGTAAAGACTTTGCTGGGCGTGGAGACGGTGGCTGGGTGATTGATTTTGGTGCGAATATGCCAGTTGTTGAGGCGTCTTTTTACGAGCTTCCATTTTACTATGTCGAAAATAACGTCAAGCCTGTGCGAGAAAAAAGCAATGACCGTCAGAGACGAGATCGATGGTGGCTTTTTGGTCGGACAAATGAAGATTTGAGAGTTGCAATACGGCCGCTTTCGCGCTTTATAACTACAGTCAGACACTCAAAGTATCGACTTTTTATGTGGATGGACAGCCGTGTTTCACCCGATAGTGCGCTTGTCGTTTTTGCTCGCGATGATGAGACTGTGTTTGGCGTATTGCATTCTCGAATTCACGAAATATGGGCTCTTAGGCAAGGCACGGCAATTGGTGTAGGCAACGACCCACGCTACACGCCCACCACCTGCTTCGAAACCTTCCCCTTCCCCGAAGGCCTCACCCCGAATCTTCCCGCCAGCGCCTACGCCGATGATCCGCGCGCACAGCGCATCGCCGACGCCGCGCGTGCGCTGGTCGAAGCCCGCGACCGCTGGCTCAACCCGCCCGAATGGACCGACCGCATCCCCGAAGTGGTGCCCGGCTACCCCGATCGCATCATCGCCAAACCCGGCTTCGAAACCGAACTGAAAAAACGCACCCTCACCAACCTCTACAACGCCCGCCCCGCGTGGCTCGATCACCTGCACCGCGACCTCGACACCGCCGTCGCAGCCGCCTACGGCTGGCAATGGCCGCTCACCGATGACGACATCCTCAAACGGCTGTTCGAACTGAATCAGACCCGGACCGCAAAAGCATGAATACGCCGCCGCTGAATCAGCGCAGCCGCTTTCCCTCTCCCCGCGCGCGGGGAGAGGGTGGCCGCAGGTTCAGAGGGGCGCTCTTCGGCAAGCATTGCAACGGCGTCAGCCCCTCATCCGTCGCTTCGCGCCACCTTCTCCCCGCAGGCGGGGAGAAGGGAAACCTCATTGCGCCACCTTCTCCCCGCAGGCAGGGAGAAGGGAAACCTCATTGCGACATCTTCTCCCCGCTGGCAGGCAAAAGAGAAACGGCACGCGTTCTGTGCACACCGACCACCACGCACACTCCACTTTCCCTCTCCCCGCGCCCCGCGCGGGGAGAGGGTGCCCGAAGCCGGGTGAGGGGTGCTCTGATGTATCCGTTTGATACATGCTATTGCCGTGATCTGCGTGGCGGTGGGCCAGGGCCGACCCTGCGGTTTTATGAATCAGGCTTGGAGCGCTAAATGACGATTAAGAAAATCAATTTCCTGTACAGCCTCGCATTGCTCGCCGCAGTGCTGACCGCTTGCACAGCAAAACCGATAGCGGCAGACCCTGCTGTCGATGCGGGTGCTAGTCAAGCGTTGACAGAAAGTAAGCTAAGGCAACGCTGCAAAAGTACCAGCAGATCTGATCTTGCGGTAAATTTCATGCATGGCTAAACAGCAGACCCTCGCGATGGCAGAAGATCAAGGTTCCGGCTTCGCGCGTTACGCGAAGCCGACACGGCGGGATGAGTTT
>JANOKD010000070.1:0-21030 GCA_031419075.1 Lysobacterales bacterium | reverse complement strand
AAATCGAACACGTCGCGCAGCCAGAATCCGAGCGGCGTTTCCGCGTATGTATAGGTACCGCCGTAGATCAACACCAGCGCATGCGCCACCATCAGCCAGCACAGCAGCCGGGTCAGCGGGAACCGTCGCCAATTCAGGATGATGATCGGAATCGCCACGATCACCCAGATCACTTCGAGCAGCCAGGTCAGCCGATCTTTCGGCGCGATGCCCGATACGATCAGCGCAATGATCGCGATGCCAAGCAGAAGCCTGCGCTCGAACTGAACAGGCGGTGTAACGATGGCTGAGGCTGGCATCACGTGTTCCGGTGATCAAGACACTGCGGATGTTACGCCAGCGCCGACATGGCCTGGATCATTGTCCGTATCGCGCGCCGATGCTAGTTTCCGCCTTCCCCATGTTCCGGAGTCGGCCGATGGCCCGTTTTTCCGCGCTGCTGCTGTTCGCCACGCTTGTCGCCTGCCAACGCGAGGCCGAACCGACCGAACCGTCGCTCAGCGTCTCCGCACCGCCTGCGGTCGCGGCTGCACCGCTGAGCGCAGACGAACAGCGCATCGCCGACGATGTGAATTATCTGGCTGACGACAAACTGGAAGGTCGCGAAACCGGAACACGCGGCTACGACCTCGCCGCCGAATACAGCGCGAAGCGTTTTCGCGAGATCGGTCTGCAGCCGGCCGGCGACAACGGTACGTATTTCCAGAACGTGCCGCTGCTCAAAGCCACGCGCGAAGCCGACGGCGCGGCGCTCTCGGTCAAGCGCAACGGCCGCGATATCGCGCTGCGTTTCCGCGAACAGTTCCTGCCGGCGCTGAACTTCAACGCCGCCGCGCACACGATCGAAGCACCCGCGGTGTTCGTCGGCCAAGGGGTGTATGCGCCGGAATTGAAACACGATGATTTCGCCGGGCTCGACGTGCGCGGCAAAATCGCGGTGCTGTTCTCCGGCGCACCGGCGCGGTTCGACAATGACAGGCGCGCGTTCTACAGCGCAAGCCGCGAGAAGCTGCGGATACTCGCGGAGCGCGGCGCGGTTGGCGTTGTGTTCGTGAACACGCCCGAAGACGAAGCACGCGCGCCGTGGGTGCGCGGCGCCGACAACTGGCAGCGCTCGGGCATGCGTCTGCGCGATGCCGACGGCAAGGGCATCGGCACATTTCCGGAGCTGCGCGCATCCGCAAACGTCAGCACGGCTGCAGCGGATCTGATCTTCGCGGATGGCCCGCAGCCGGCGGCGGCGCTGTTCAAGGCCGCCGCGGACGGCACGCTGAAAGGATTCGCGCTGCCGGGCACGCTGACGCTGTCCGCGCGCACGAAGATCGAACCTGTCGAATCGCGCAACGTGGTCGCAAAACTTCCGGGCAGCGACGCCGCACTTGCCGCCGAACACATCGTCTACACCGCGCATCTCGACCACATCGGCATCGGCGCACCTGTCAAAGACGCGACAGGCGTCGAAGACCGCATCTACAACGGTGCGCTCGACAACGCGTTGGGTGTTTCGATCATGTTCGAGGCCGCGCGCATGCTGCATGCACAGCCAGTGGCGCCGAAACGCTCGCTGCTGTTCATCGCGTTGACCGCAGAGGAAAAAGGCCTGCTGGGCGCGGAATGGTTCGCATCGCATCCCACCGTCGCGGCAACTTCGCTGGTCGCCAACGTCAATATGGACATGCCGGTGCTGCTGGCGCCGAGCAAGGACGTGGTGCCGATCGGCATCGAACACTCCACGCTGAAATCCGCATTGGACACCGCGGCGAAAGAACTGGGAGTAGCACTGTCGCCGGATCTGTTTCCGGAGGAAGTGGTGTTCGTGCGCAGCGACCAGTACGCCTTCATCCGCGCCGGTATTCCGGCGGTCTATCTCAACGGCGGCACGGTGTCCGTGGATGGCGTACGCGATCCGAAGCTGGCGCTGCGCAAATTCCTGCGCGAGCACTACCACCAGCCCAGCGATGAAGCGACCCTGCCGATCGCTTACGGCGATGCCCTGCGGCTGGCGAAACTCAATGCCCGCATCGGTCAACTCGTCGGCGATGCCGCGGAACGGCCGAAGTGGAACGCCGGAGACTTCTTCGCGGAAAAATTCACGCCGCCGGAATAATCCGTAACCAATCGCGCTGTACAACCTGTTCCGGCGAATGCGTTGCCGTAGATTGCGGTTTTTTACGTTGAAAGATGCTGAGTGACCGATGCGCGCTGTCCCCGCGCGCCGAGTGGACGCGATGCATCTGCTGGAACGCGAAACGCAGCTGGCCCAGCTGACCAAGGGCTACGACCATGCCCTGCACGGGCAAGGCCGATTTTTGCTGATACACGGCGAAGCGGGCGCCGGTAAAAGCAGTCTGGTCCAGCAGTTTCTTGCGGCGTTGCCTGCGGCAACGGTTCGTCTGGTCGCCGGGTGCGAGTCGCTGTCCACCGCGCGCCCGTTCGGGCCGCTGATCGATCTGGCCGAAGCCTTGCCGTCCACCATCGCCGCCGCCGTGCGCGAATCGGGACGCAGCCAGACGCTGTTCACCGACGTTCTCGCCTACCTGCATCGCCTGCCGAATCCGAAGGTGCTGGTGATCGAGGATCTGCACTGGGCCGACGCCGGAACCCTCGATCTGGTGCGTTACATCGGCCGCCGACTTGCCGATGTGCCAGTGCTGTTCCTGACCACACATCGCGATGATGATCTTGAGAGCGATCATCCGTTGAGACGATTGCTCGGCGATCTGCCCACAACCACAACCATGAGGGTCGCTGTGCCGCCACTGTCGCAGGCGGCAGTATCGACGCTGGCGCGCAATGCGCAGCAGACCGACGATGGGCTGTACGCAATCACCGGCGGCAATGCGTTCTTCGTGACCGAAGTGCTGAACTGTCACGACAGCGTCGTACCGCCATCCGTTTATGACGCGACATTGAACCGGCTGTCGCGGCTGACTTCCGCTGCACGATCGGTCGCGGAACTGGTCGCGATCAGTCCGAACAGAATCGAGCGGAGCATCGTCGACGTGCTGATCGAGCAGGCGCCGTCGTGGCTCGACGAGTGCATAGAGAAAGGCGTGCTGCGAGTCGATGCCGCCTGGGTCTCGTTTCGTCACGAACTCGCCCGACAGGCGGTGGAGCAGTCGCTGATGCCGGGCCGCTCCGCCCAACTGCACCGCAGCTTGTTCACGAAGCTCAGCGCACAGGCCACTCACAGGAGCCGCCTGTCGCGCCTCGTGCACCATGCGCAACTGGCGCAGATGCACGCCGAAATTCTCATCCTCGCGCCTCAAGCCGCGCGCGCGGCTGCAGCAGTCTCGGCGCATCGCGAAGCCGCGAAGCATTTCACGCTCGCCTGCCGTCATGCCGCCGATCTCGATCCATCGGCGCGCGCCGAGCTGTTCGAACAGGCGGCCGAAGAATACCGGATGGTCAGCGACGTCGACGCCACGATCGAGGTTACCCGCGCCGCGCTTGAGCTGAGGACCACGCTGGGCGACGGCTTGCGTCGGGGCATGAATCTGCGTCGGCTTGCGGTCGCATTGCGCGAACGGGGTGACCGTGTTGCATCCGAGGCCGCGATCGCGCACGCGGTCGACATCCTCGAACAGCTCGGACCGTCGACAGAACTCGTGCGCAGCTATGCCGTGCAGTCGCGGACGCGCGCATGGACCGAATACACCGAGGCCGCCCTCATCGGTGAGCGCGCACTGACCCTCGCCGAAGGCTACGACGACCCTGCCTGTCTGGTCGAAGCACTGCACGCCTGTATGGCGGCGCGGATGTATCTGCGTGACGATCGCGTCGCGCGGGGCCAGCTCGAACGCGCGCTCAAGATCGCCATCGAGGCGAGCCTGGAAGACATGGCGGCGCAGGCATTCGTCGCTCTGCAGCTTGCCGGCGTGATCTATCGCGATCACAACTACGCGGTCGACATGGCCAACCGCGGGTTGGCCTATTGCGAAGCCCGCGACCTCGACAGCTTCGTACACCAGCTGGTCGAAAACCGCGCGCTGTCGCTGTTCGAGCTGGGGCGCTGGGACGAGGCGGAAGCCGATCTTGCGCGCTGCCTCAGCGCACAGAATCTTGGCGAACGGCTGCGCAACTCGCTGCTGTTCCTGCAGGCCAGGCTGGACGCCCGTCGCGGCCGGACCGGCTGCGACGCCTACTGGCGCATGCTCGAACGCGATCCCGAGGCGGTCCCGATGGGCTACCGCGTTCCCGCCATCGCCACCGCCTGCGCCGAGGCCGCATGGCTGCGCGGCGACCGCACGGCCGCGCAGCAGGCGGTGCGGACCGGCATCGCGACGGCGCTTGCCCACACCGATGCGCGCCTGCTCGGCCCACTGCTGGTCTGGGCGCGGCGCTGTGGGGTTGCGGTGCGCGACCGCGCGTTGGATGTCGCGCCAGTGCATGCCTGTGAGTTGGCCGGCGACATCGCCGCTGCCGCTGCACACTGGGACTCGCTCGGCTGTCGCTACGACCGGGCCCTCGCGTTGTTGCATGGCGACAGCGGGCAGGCGACTGAAGCACTGCAGGCGTTTGATGCGCTTGGCGCAAAACCCGCCGTCGAGATCGCCCACCAACGCCTGCGCGCGCTCGGTGTCCGTGGCATCAAGCGCGGCCCGCAGCCGCGCACGCAGGCCGATCCGCACGGCCTCACCGCGCGTGAGCGGCAGGTACACGAATTGCTGCAACAGGCGTTGTCCAACGCTGAGATCGCGCGACGGCTGCATCGCTCCGAACGGACGATCGAGCACCATGTCGCAGCAGTGCTGTCCAAGCTCGGCGCGAGCAGTCGGCAGGAGTTGCTCAAACGCAGTCGCGACGCGAAAACGGTCGGACACGAAAAAAAATAGGGCTGCCGCATCGCGAATTGGGTACTCCCACCGATTCGCGCGTATCGCTCAATGCCTACCGTACATCAGAGCGCAATCATCCGCCGTATCCCTGGCGGTGAGGAGGGACGATGGACAGATCGAGCGATCGAGCAAGGCCGCTGCACATCGACACGGATGTGCGGGGCGACGCGGCTGGAAATCGGCTATGACTGCCGGTTCAAGCTCGGGTGAGCCACTGCCGCACGGAGCGCTCGCGCTGTTGGCGGGATTGTCGGAGTTGGAAGAGTCCGATCGGATCCGATACCTGCGCGCTTATCTTGAATACGTGCTCGACCGAATGCGTGCCAATGAAGAAGACCATTTCGGATTTCTCGCCGACTGCGCGATGCTGGCGGCTGAAAACGTGCAGGATATCCGCATCGAGCATCTGGAATTGCGTTTCGATGCGTTGGTCAACCCGCCGCCGAAACCGTGGGGCGAGGTGTTCACCGATGTCGCGATGACCTTGGCGCTGCAGGCTGGAATCCTGATCGGATGGCAGGCGGCGATGGCTGGATTCCTCTCGGTGCTCGCCTGGGGCATAGTCAGGAAAAGCACACTGTCCGCATTGTTGGCCACGGAAGCCGCTCGTTTCAATAAAGGCGGCGCCTTCGCGCATTTAGATACTGCTCGACGCGAAAGACAAGCTCTAGAGGATGTCGCCTTCGGCCGTGTCAATATGCGGGCATACCGCGGTGGATGGTGGGTACCTTCCAGAGTCGGTGGCGAATCCTCGATTCCATTGCGCGCGATCGAGAAAGTCTCGCCGCCGTATCCCGGAACCGGAAAAGTCTACGCGACAGTCAATGCGAACTATGTCCGGGAAGTCGATCAGAGGATCTTGTTCTGGCAGAACGAAACGGCGAGCACGAGCCAGCATCTGGCGAAAGCCGTAGACACCTATGAAAAGGCGTTCCAGGACGCGGCGTTGGCAACCAAGGGAGTGAAAAAAGGCTGGGGCGATACTTGGGACGAGGTCTTGAACGGCGCTTGGGGCGGCGTGATCGTCGGCACCACGCAGACGGCCGTTACTGCTGCCAACGCGGCGCTCGACAGTGGCTCGAATTCGGGAGATGCCGTCAACGCCATCGCGAAACCATTTCTGGCTTCAGAAGTGGTGGGCCGTTACCTGGATTGGATCAGCGACGAACGGATGCTGGTGGCGGAAGCCTATGCCAGCATGCGGATGATGCTGCATGCCAGTAGCGATCACGACGTGCTGGAAGGGGATGACTTCCTGAAGTTTCTGTTGATGATAGGAACCGAACAGTTGAGCGATTGGAAGAACCTGCGGCTGTACCGCAACGCCGCCCGTCCGATCATCGCCAAAGGCATGGAGGCGGCGATCTGGTACGAATATCTTTCCGCGAACGGCATCCTGCTGCCGCCGGAAAAAGTGAGTTGGCGATCCGGCGCGTCGCATCAACCGAACGAAGTCGTGGACGCGTATTACATCCTCTCCAAGGGCAAGGAATCGCCGCGTACGCTGGGCGATCCTGCGATTTTCGTCATGCCGCGGAGAGACGGAAGCGTTCCATCGACCACACCACCGCCGATGTATGCGCACGAAGCTTTATTGTTCAAGCGCGCCGACAAGATGCCGGAGCTGCTGGTCGGCGCACTGTTCAAGCGTTATGCGGAACCGTACTACGCAACATCAGAAAACGCTGCAAAACTCATGCCGTTCGTCTACGTCGCCGACGCGTACGCTAATGTCAAAGTGCCGCCAGAAGACGGTTTCTGGGGCTATCCGGCCCCACAGGAACTGCGTCGCATCTCAGAAATGCGCTTTATCGTGATTCGTTATTTCACCGATGTCATCGGCGCGGGGAGTGGGACATCGACTGGAATCAAAAGTCTCATCCCCGCAGGCACTGATCCAGCGTTCTTGTCCGCACTCGAAGCATTGGGATTCACATCGGAAGTCGCAGACAGCAGCTTCGCGTACTGGCTTTCGGGGCAGATGGAATGCTCCGACGATAGCGATCCGCAGACGCGCGCCGACGCGGATACGTCGATCATGGTTGAGGCTGAGCAGCATTTCAGAATGCTTTCCGAGACCGCCGGCAATGGGTCGACAGGGCGATTGGCCTTGAACATCCAGGAGGCTTTGTTCGGCTATGCCTTGACCGATCTGAATCAAGACATCCAAGCCTATCAATTGATGAAAACCGGTGCGCTCGAACTCGATGTGACCGGCGATACGCGCACGATAGAAGATCTCAAAAACGAAATATTCTCGGAACAGGGTCAGATACTCGAAGACTATCAGGCTTTGCTGGACGCTGCCGGCGACGACAGGGAATTGCGCAGCGCCCTCGAAAATCGCTACCAGTCGGCAGTCGATGCGGCTCAGCGTTGGGAGCCCGGCATGGACTGGGTGTGGTACGGCCCGACTCAATCGCAACCGGACGATCCTTTCGGCGAATCGCTTCCTTGAAGGATCGCCGCAAACAATAACGACGCAGCGAGCATCCTTGATGCCGCAGCTTGAGACAGAGACACTGATCGGAGAATCACCATATGGCCATCAAACAGGAAATGTTCCGCTTCGTCAGCACACGCCGCGTCGAGCGGGCGATCATGAGCCGCATCGCCAGCCGGTTGATCCGCGATCGTCGTAAGACCACGCGATCGTCGATGCTGTTCAAGCTGTTCGGGCCGGGGCTGTACGAGACCCAGTTGGTCACCGCCAACACCTTCGCGGCTTCCGCAGATTTTCTCGCTGCGGACGATCCTGCCGCTCTCGTGCTGGAAACGGTGGCGGTGTTCTTCCGTGAAAGACTGACCCCTGGCGTGGTGATTGCCGATTTCGCCGCTGAATTCAAAGCGGAGTTCCCTGTGCTGTCCGGATTGCTCGCGCATGTGCCGCCAGCGTCCCTGGTCGAACGTACCAATGCCATGAACGCCAAGGTGTGGGACTCGTTCTACGCACAGACCATCCGCGGCTGCGACCGCTATGTGTCCACGAATTATCTTGCCGATGGGCTGCGCGTTTATCACGTCTTCCGTCTGCTGTGGATGAGTCTGAATCTGAAGCTCTCGACATGGGCAGGCGCGACGTTCGACGAGTACGACACGCTGATCGATCTCAACGCGGCGGCGCTGCCTGAAGATGGCGGCAAGGTCGACAACACGCCGGTCCAGGCGCATCCGCCCAAGGTCTATGACGATCTGCTGGGTTTGACGCAGCGCATGGCCCAGATCGATCTCGCCAGCGATCAACTCGGCCGACTGGTCGATGCGCAGGCGACGCAGCCAGGAACCGAAAAGGATCCACGACACGCACGGCTCAATGCAGAGGCCGCTAAATTGCTCGGCACACAGCCTGCGCTGGGCAAACTTGATGTTGCGGTTACGCCCGTGGACGAGATACGCAAGCAACTGCGGGTCGACCGTGAACTGACCGGGATCCGGCAGGAGATCGCGTTCAATGCGCTGGTCGATCCCGACGGCGCAGAGGCAGTTCATGCCGCGACCAGTCAGGCGCTGGCCCTGCACAAGAAGACAAAGGCGCCAGCGGCATCGCTCGTCAATCTGACATCGCCCGGCGGGGTTTTCCGCGTCCCGCTGTCCGTGGGCGAGATGAAACCGCCCGCCGTAGGCGATCTGTTGATCGTCGAGCAGGAATTACGCCGTTATGAACTGGGCGAACTCGCTCGGATCGATACGATCATGCGCGGCGAGCGGCGCGAGCGAACCATCCGTCAACTCAACCGTACCAGTCAGACGACGACCACGGAGTCTTCCTTTGAACAGGAGGAATCCAGCAGCCTCAAGACCGACGAACGGTTCCAGCTGTCATCGCAGGCGCAGCAGAGCGCCGAGCAGAGTTTCGGCGTGCAGGCGGGCATCAGCGTCTCCGGCAAATTCGGTCCGGTGCAGGTGAGCGCATCGGTCAATGCCTCGTTCGACACTTCCAAATCATCGTCGGAATCGACCTCGCAGGAATACGCGAAAACTGTGACTGAAGAAGCGACCAAGCGGGTCAAGAACAGCTTCAAGGAGAGCAGCTCGATCACGATCCTGACCGAAACCCAGGACACTACGTTGCAGGGATTCAACAACGAAAAAGGCGCTACCCACGTCAATGGACTGTATCGCTGGGTCGACAAGCTCTACGACGCGCAGTTGGTGAACTATGGCCGGCGCCTGATGTTCTCGCTAAACGTCCCCGAGCCGGCGGCTTTCTATCGTGGTCTGATTACACAGAATGAGAAAGCGGCGATGGCGGACCTGGTCGAACCGCTGCCGCCTTCAAACATCGATCGCACCAGCGTCACGCCATTGCCAAAACGCAACAAGACCGACGGTTTCCTGAGCTATCAGGACATCAACGAAAAAAACTATGCGTTGCTCGGCGCGATTTACGACGTCAGTGTGCAGCCGCCGCCTCCTGAATACCTGACCGGCAGCAAAGCGTTTGCGCATCCGGATGCGATGGCGGCAACCGAGGTCAAAGAACATGACTTTATCAATGACTTGAGTTACGTCACCAGCGACAACACGCTGACCCTGGATCCGAGTTACCGGTTGACGCACATTTCCGTATACGCACCGAAGGGGTCGGCCGGCGGTTTCGACTCGTACGTCGACGCGCTGAAACTGGGCGTTGACGGCACTGGCGACGAGAACATCATTCTCGTGCAAGTGGCGAACAAGAGTTTTTATCTAACCGCCACCAAAGGCCCCAACGGCGGCAAGATCGTTGTGACGAACTTCAATACCTGGGAAGAGATCGTAGAGGTTGACGATTCTTTCGGGGGCTTGGTACAGCCATCGATCCCAGTCACGATCACGTCCCTTTTTGAAGGCATCTTGACTTTCACGGTCGTTTACAAAGCAGTGCGCACAGATGAAACCTTTGCGGCTTGGCAATCGAGTACCTATGCCGCCATCATCAAAGGCTACAACACGAAGAAACAGACCTATGAGCAGTCACTTGCGGTCGCGCAAAGCAAGGCGCAGTCCGCAACCGAGTCGAAGACTTTCGCATTGCGCGACGACCAGTACCGCAGCATCGAATTGACCGAACTCAAACGCGGCTGCATCGATCTTCTGAGCGAAGGCACGGCGACGGGTTACACCTCGATTACAGTCGCGAAAGACGGCACGCCCGACATCGTCCACGATCCGGCGGAAGGCGCTCTGCTCAACCGTTGGCGTTCGCCGCTGGCGAACGGGTCGGTCGCTGAATTCTTCGAACTGGCGTTCGAATGGGAGAACACCACGTACCAGTTCCATCCCTACTACTGGGCCGGACGCAGACGCTGGGAAGATCTCGCCCAAGCCAGCGGCGCCGATCCGGTCTTCGAGCAGTTCCTGCGCGCGGGCAACGCCAATGTCGTTGTTCCCGTCCGCCCCGGCTACGAGCGTACGGTCATCTTCTTCCTGAAAACGGGTCTGATCTGGGGCGGCGGCTATCTGTCGCTGTTTACGTCCCAGGATATGCTGGATGTCTACGCCGATGTCGAAATGGGCCGCCAGTTCGACCCGCCGCTCGACGTCGGAGACCCTTGGGAAATCCGCCTGCCGACCAACATGGTCATGCTGCAGGAAGACGACACGCTGCCGGAATTTCCACCTGATGTATCCACGGAACTACCGCCGCCGGGTGCCGAACCAGTGCCGGACGAGACCGTGCCCTTCTGAATTCGCCTTTGACAGCAATTGCCCGCAGTGGATGCGGGCAATGCATTTGGCGGCACGGGAGCAGGTTATTCATCCGGGCGCCGGTCAAGCAACGGAATCGTCGGCCGCAGTCAATTGTTCTTCGACATCCGCCTCGAACAACTGCTCCAGCTCGCTACGCGCCCGCTTCGCGCTTTCCAGCAGGGCTGCATCATCGTCGTAGATCAGATGCTGGTTCGCCAGCAGGTCTTCATCGTGCTTGCGGAATTTGCGCGCGCGTTCCGCAGCCTGTTCCGGCGGGATTCCGAGCGCGATCAGCACATCACGGCCCATTTCCAGTCCCGAGGCGAAGGTCTCGCGGGTCGCTGCTGCGCCCAGATCCATCAATTGCCAAGCATGGCGGCGATCATGGGCGCGGGCGAAGATCTTCAGATGCGGATACAGCCGGTGCACGACCCGGGTGGTGCGCAGATTGGCTTCTTTGTTGTCGATGGCGTTGATGAATACTCGCGCATGTTGGGCACCTGCTGCGCGCAGCAGATCCGGACGCGACGGGTCGCCGAAGTATGCGGTGTTGCCGAAGCGGCGCACGGTATCCAGCTGTTCGGCGTCGGTCTCCAGCGCCACGAACGGAATCTTCTGCGCAATCAGGATGCGCGCCACGATCTGGCCGAAGCGGCCGAAGCCCGCGAGGATCACCTGCGGCTGATGGTCGGGAATCGTATCGAACGCGCGCGCTGGCGCTGAACTCTGAAATCGTCGCAGCACTTGCGTCACTACGATCAGCAGCAGTGGCGTCAGTGCCATCGACAGACCGACGATTGCGACCAACTGATTCTGAAGCGTGGTGTCGATCAGACCGGCTTTCACCGATTCCGACAAGATCACGAACGCGAATTCGCCGCCAAGCGCCATCACCGCGCCCAACTGCAGCGCCTCGCGCCAGTCCATACGCCCCGGGCGCATGCCGATGCCGAACAGAATCGCGAATTTGATCAACAGCAGCGCGAAGGTCCCGAGTACGATCATGCCGGGCTGGGCAGCGATCAGCTTCAGATCGATGCTCATCCCGACGGCCATGAAGAACAGCCCCAGCAACAATCCTTTGAACGGTTCGATCTGCGATTCGATTTCGTGGCGGAATTCGGAATCCGCCAGCAGCACACCGGCGAGAAACGCGCCCAGGCCCATGCTCAAGCCGGCCAGCGTCATCACCCACGCCGCGCCCAACACCGCCAGCAGCGCGCTTGCGGTCAGCATCTCGGGCACCCCGATACGCGCAGCAAGACGAAACAGTTGGCGCAATACATACCGGCCGCCGATCACCACCGCAAAGATCGCAGCCAAGGCCTTGAGTACATCCTTCCACACCGGGTCCGGACGGGCGGCAGCGACGCCCAGCAGCGGAATCGCCGCGAGCAGCGGAATGGCCGCGATATCCTGAAACAGCAGGATCGCGAAGCCTAAACGCCCGTGTTCGGTGTTCATCGCCTTGCGTTCCGACAACAGCTGCAGGCTCACTGCAGTAGACGACAATGCCAGCCCCAAACCGATCACCAGCGCCGCCTTCCAGCCCAGCCCCAACGCCAGCGCAATGGCGCCCAGCACCACACCCGTCAGCAGCACCTGCAGTCCGCCTGCGCCGAACACCGGCTTGCGCATCACCATCAGCCGGCTGGGCGACAGCTCCAGGCCAATGACGAACAGCATCATCACCACCCCGATTTCGCTGGCCGCCAATACCGGCTCGGCGTCTTCGATCACCTTGACCCCGAACGGGCCCAGCACCACGCCCGCGGCAAGATAACCGAGCACCGCGCCCAAGCCGAAACGCTTGAACAGCGGCACCGCGATCACCGCGGCCAGCAGAAACACCAGCGCGAGTTGTAGACCATGACCGTGCATGTGCACCTCCGCATTCGACCTTAACCGGGGCGCGCGAATGCCGCAATCTCGTTATCCTCTACAGCGTGTTTGATGCCTTGGATCGCCCCATGCGCCGCCTGCTCATCCTGTGTGCCCTGCTTGCCTGCAGTTTCGCCGTCTCCGCCGGAAAAGGTCCTGGCGCCGTTCGAAAACAGATCGAATCCGCCCTCTATGTCACCGGCACCATCGACATCTCGCCAGCCGGGGATGTCGTCGCGCACGCACTCGATCAGCAGGACAAGCTGCCCAAAGGCATCGTCGACATGGCGGCCCGCATCTTGCCGCAGTGGAAGTTCGAACCCGTTGCGCTGAAAGGCATGAAGGTCAGCCGTTCGAAAATGAATCTGCTTTTCATCGGCAAGAAACTCGATAACGGTGATTTTTCGATCGATCTGCGCAGCGCCACATTCAGTGGCGGCAACCCCGATGAACTGGTGAGTCTCGAAGCCAAGCAGCGCCGATTGCCCAAGTATCCGGATCAGCTGCTGGGTGCCGGCATTTCGGGCACGGTATTTGTGATGGTTAAAATCGGGCGGGATGGCAAGGTCATCGCGGCTGAAGCCAGCCACGTCAACCTGCGCGTCATCGGCAGCGAATCCGAGATGGATCTGTGGCGAAGCGCGCTTGCGCGCAACAGCATCGCCGCCATCAAACGCTGGACATTCATCGCACCGAAAACCGGCCCGGAAGCGGAGAAGGCTTACTGGGCGGGCACGCTGCCGGTCGACTACCTCATCGGCGGACAGAAATCACCTGCCTACGGCACTTGGCAAACGTACGTTGCCGGGCCGAAAGCATTGATTCCGTGGCAGGACGACACATTCAAGCCCGGCGTAAACCCCGACGCGCTCACGCCGAACACCTTTCATCCCGCAGGCGCTGGCCGCCAACTGCTCACGCCGCTGCCGGGCGGCTGATCGACGCCCGCATCGCGTCGTAGACGTGACGCGCGGATTGACAGCGTCATCGCCGTATCACTCGGCGACGACTACCTTCCACAGCCCGGTCTTGATCTCAGACCACGCGATCTCGACCGGCAGGAACTTTTCGATCAACCGCGCGTTGCTCTGCAGGTGTTCACTGATGCCGTGGGTGACGAACGTACCGCTGCCGGCCAGCGCCATCGGCAGCAGCAGCTGATCGGACAGGTGCTCACCGACGCAGGCGCCGCTGCTTAGATAGGTCCGCACGTCACCCGCAAGCCGCACGGCAACTTTTTCGGCAGTGAGGCTGCGCTCGCCGTGACCCGTGTATGTTTCGGCGTGGTGCTCATGACGCACCCTCACCAACAGTGCGTTGCCCGGCCCGATGCTTGGGCGGACCTCATGCAGATGCAGGGCATCGGTCTTCAACTGCAGGCGCTTCGCAAGCGTCTGCAGCTCACGCTCGCCGATGCTTGCGGCCAAGCCCGACAGCATCGCCACCGCATCGATCGATACCAACTCGCCGCGTTCGACAAAATCCGCATGGTGCAGTGCTGGCGCAGGTGCCACCGTTGCGTGCAGCATGCCGCCGCCTGCTGGGAAAAACCCCGGGCGCTCCAGCGTGATCGAGGCATCGATCCCGATCCGCGCCAGCGCCGGTAAATACGTATCGGCAATGAAATCCGCGCTGGGCGCCAGCGGATTATGCGTACCGCCTTCCAGACGCAAACGCGACGGCGCAGCGCAGCGCCACAGCGGAGGCAGCACGGTCTGCAGCACCAATATCGCCGAGCCGGCGCTGCCGGTCGCGAATGCATAGTCGCCCGGCACCACCACGCCCGGCTCGAAGCGCAGCGTGGTTGCGCCGAGTTCGGCCCCATGCGTGCAGGCGTTGCCGATCCGCGCTGCGGCGTTCACCGCAGTCAGGTGTTGACGCATCAGCCCGGGGCGCGAACGCTTCGCACGGATGTGCTGCATGGTGAAGCCGATGCCGGTGCACAGGCTCAAGCTCAGCGCAGTGCGCAGCAGTTGACCGCCGCCTGCGGCGCCGTCGATGTCGATCATGTCCATCGTTTTTTCTTCTGTCATGAAAACCGGGCGGACATCGCTGCCCGCCCGGTTGAATTGTCGCGTTGGTGCATATCCGACTCAGCCCTTCACGCATACGACCTGACGCAGCGTATGCACAATCTCGACCAGATCCTTCTGCGCTTCCATCACTGCGTCGATCGATTTGTATGCGGCCGGCGATTCGTCGACCACATCCGCATCTTTACGGCATTCCACGTGCGCGGTCGCCTTGAGGTGATCGTCCAGACTGATGCGACGCTTCGCCTCGGTGCGGCTCATTACCCGACCCGCACCGTGGCTGCAGCTGTGGAAGCTGTCGGCGTTGCCGAGACCGCGCACGATGAAACTCTTCGCGCCCATGCTGCCCGGGATGATGCCCAACTCACCCTTGCGTGCGCTCACCGCGCCCTTGCGGGTCACCAGCACATCCTTGCCGAAGTGATGCTCGCGGTTGACGTAGTTGTGGTGGCAGTTCACCGCCTCGGCCTGGGCCTCGAACGGTTTCGGAATGACCTTGCGCACCGCTTCCACCACGTGCCGCATCATGATTTCGCGATTGATGCGCGCGTAGCGCTGCGCCCAGTCCACCGCGAACACGTAATCGGCGTAGTGCTGGCTGCCTTCCGGCAGATACGCCAGATCCTGATCCGGCAGATTAATCATCCAGCGGCGCATCTCTTCTTTCGCCAGCGTGATGAAGTGGGTGCCGATGGCGTTGCCGACGCCGCGCGAGCCCGAGTGCAGCATGAACCACACCCGCTGCGCCTCGTCGAGACAGATCTCGATAAAGTGATTGCCGGTTCCCAGCGTACCGAGATGCTTGAGGTTGTTGGTTTTTTTCAGGCGCGGATGACGCTCGCAGATCTTGTCGAAGTCGGCGACCAGCTGCAACCAGCCTTCCATCGCAAGCGTGGGCGCGTTCTCCCATGCACCCTTGTCGCGCGCGCCACGCTGGGCGGTGCGTCCGTGCGGAACCGCATGCTCGATCGCGCTGCGGATTTCAGCCAGATTGTCCGGCAGATCGCTCGCGGTCAGCGTAGTGCGCACCGCGATCATGCCGCAGCCGATATCCACGCCCACCGCGGCCGGGATGATCGCACCGATAGTAGGCACCACCGACCCCACGGTCGCGCCCTTGCCAAGATGTACGTCGGGCATCACCGCGATCCAGCGATGGATAAAGGGCAGCTTGGCGATGTTCTGCAGCTGCTTGCGCGCCTCGTCTTCCAGCGGCACGCCGCGGGTCCACAGCTTGATCGGCACTGCGCCCTGATCTTGGATGACATCGTAGTGGTGGGTAGTCATGGTGCATTCTCGCATTGATGAAAAAGGACGGCGACGAGTGTGGTGGAACGCTCTGCCAGCGAGGCTTTCGCCCGGTTTTGCAGTGGGACTTGAACCCAACCCGTGAGGGGAACCATGTAGTTCCACCGGCATTCGCCGTTGAAGCGGCAGCACGATGTGCGACAAGACAGTGTGGAATCCATTGCTCTACCAGACTGAGCTATCGCCTTGCGGCGAATGGGATTTGAACCCATGACAAATGTAGTTCCAGCGACATTCGGACATCGTGCTGTTTGAAGCTTTCTGTATCTGAAATTAAAACAACGCCAACCGCGACAAAATTGATGGAACAATTTTCATGCTCTAACCGACTGAGCTACCGTCCTGCGACGGGCGGGATTTGAACCGGCCCAGGCAGAACCCGAACTGCGATGGAATTTATGCCGCGCCCGCGGCTGATAAAGATGAAACAAAAAAACAGGCTTTATATCGCTAGAACAAACAGCAGGTCCCTCGCTGCGCTGGGGACGACAAGATAAAAACCGCCGATGATTACGACAAGGAGTGAGGAAACATCCTGCTCTAACCGACTGAGCTAACGTCCTGCGACGGGCGGGACTCGAACCCGCGACCCGGAGAGTAATAGTCTGTAGTTCCCAAAGCATTCGCAATCATCGACAGCACAACAACACAAACCCATCTCCCCTTGCCCGACCGGCCCCATTGCCGGCCGGGCATTGAACAACGCTTACAACGTGACACTCGCGATCTTCTCGACCCAACGCGTCGCACCTGTGCCTTCCGCGGAGAAGTTTGCAATCAGATCGAACACCGCATCGCTGAAACCGCCGACATGCAGCACGTCCCCGCGCTCCACCGTCTGGCTGGTCGCGTAGGGCTGCAGATCGATACACACCAGCTTCGCCTGTGGACAACGGGCCTTGATCTGCTCCCACTGGCGCATGGTTTCGGTGGCACCGCCGCTGCGGGTATCGCGCCAACTCTCGTTGTCGGACACCAGCACCAGCAGATCGACCTTTGCTTTCTCGCGATTCAACTTGGCGAGCGGCGCGCTGACATTGGTGCCGCCACCGCACAACTTGGCCAGCTGCTGCGCCTGGGTCATCACGCTGTCGCGCGGGTTCAGACGCAGCTCGCGCACATCGGTATCGAACGGCAGCACGCGCGCTTGCGGATTGGTGCGCTGGATGCAGGCGGCGACCAGTGCCGCCACATCCACGCAGCGCGTGCTGGTGGTCGCACCTTTGCGATATCCGGTGACCGGCGACGCCATCGAACCCGACACGTCCACCGCCACCACCACATCGCCTTCCAATGTCGGCACGTTGCGGGTCGCGACTTCCATCGCGTCCTGCAGCGCAGCACCAATCGCGTTTGGTAATTTCGATGTGGCCTGAAACGCGCTCAGCAGCTGATACGGAAATACTCGGGCGCGACCGATCGCCTCGGGGTTGCGCAGACGATCGGCCACTATCGCGACCGCATTGGCATCCTCGAACACGCCGTTGCGCGCGAACGTGTTGAGGTTCATGCGCAGCGACTGCCACGATGCACGGCGTGCAAGCGCCGTCCACTGCGCCACGTTCAACGGCAGCGACGTGAAGTACTGGAACGGCAGTTCCGGCAATTCACCCTGCAGGTCGCGCTTGAACGCCTCGTAGGCGCGCAGCGTGTCCGGCAGCTTGGCTTCGTCGTACGGCTTTCCGATCACCCACGCATACAGCGCTTCGCGTTCGGCGTTGGCCGGCTTCGGGTGCACCATCTTGATCACGTCGGCCAACGACGGCGTATTACCGATCGCAGCGCTGATGATCTGATCGACCGACGCCTGCTCCAGCCACGCACGGACCAGACGCTTCGGCAGCGAACCCAGCGACTTGCGGCCGACGCGGCCGCTGCGCAGGATCTGCACCACGTTGCGCAGCAGGCGGCCGTTGTCGACCACGCGCGGGAACGCCGCAGCGAAGGCGTCGCGATCACGCACCGACAGACTGGCCAGCAGCAGCGCCGGCATGTCCTTCATGTGTGCGACCTGACGGGCGTAGACCGCGGTGCGCGCAACGAAGCCGGGCTCGACCTGCGCGCACAGCGCCAGCACGTGATCGAGCTGTTCGGCGTCGCTCGCGTAGAAGGTGCCGTTGAGACAGCCGGTCGCCGCGTACAGCGCCAGCGCCGCCAGCGGCGTGCGGGTGTAGGCGAGGCCGCCGGCCTCGTTGCGCGTGGTCGCGGCCGGCAACAGCGGGCCGCGGGTGGAAGTGAAGAGGGAAGTGTTGGCCATGAACGATGCCTTGGGGAATGCCCGTTGGGTTCGAGCTGTGCATTGCAATCGCCGTGCCAACTTCCGAAGTTATCACTTAAGTTATTGTTTAAATTAGAGATAATGCAGTTTCACCCACTGCTGATGCTTTGTATTTATTGTGAAAATGTATATGTTGATCTAAGTTTTTATCTGGAAAGATCATGCGTAAACAACAGGTAGTGTTCGGCATGCTCGGCACCCAGCTTGATGCCGGCAACGGCCCGGGGCGCTGGGAAAAGTGGCGACCCACGGTCTCGCTGGGCATGCACGAGGACTTCGTGGTCAACCGTCTCGAACTGCTGGTCGATGAGCGCCGCTACGGCAAACTCGCGCAGACAGTGGCGAGCGATTTCGCGCAGATTTCACCCGAGTCCACGCTGCAGCGGCACGACACGTTTCTGGCCGACCCTTGGGATTTCGAAGGCGTCTACGCGACGCTGCACGACTTTCTGCGCGGCTATGCCTTCAAACCAGACGATGAGGATTACTACATCCACATCACCACCGGCTCGCATGTCGCGCAGATCTGCTGGTTCCTGCTCGCCGAAAGCCGGCATTTCCCAGGGCGTTTGTTGCAAACCTCACCGCCGCGCAAACAGACGGCGGGCAGTGCCGGCAGCATCGCGATCATCGATCTGGATCTGTCGCGCTACGACCTGATCGCCCAACGCTTCCAGCAGCAGCAGCTGGAGGATCGCGCGCTGCTGAAAAGCGGCATCGCGACGCGCAACGCCGCGTTCAACCGGATGATCGAGCAGATCGAGACCGTGGCCACGCGCTCGAAAGCGCCGATGCTGTTGATGGGCCCGACCGGCGCTGGTAAAAGCCAGCTCGCCAAGCGCGTGTTCGAGCTGAAGAAACTCAAGCACCAGTTGCCCGGTCGATTCGTCGAAGTGAACTGCGCCACGCTGCGCGGCGACGGCGCGATGAGCGCGCTGTTCGGTCATATCAAAGGTGCGTACACCGGCGCTGGCAGCGACCGCGCCGGCTTTCTGCGCTCCGCGCATCAGGGGCTGCTGTTTCTTGATGAGATCGGCGAACTCGGGCTGGACGAACAGGCGCTGCTGCTGCGCGCGCTGGAGGAAAAGCGTTTCCCGCCGGTAGGCAGCGATAAAGAAGTGGAAAGCGATTTCCAGCTGATTGCAGGCACCAATCGTGACCTGCAGACCGCAGTCGCACAGGGACGTTTTCGCGATGACCTGCTGGCGCGTCTGAATCTGTGGACGTACCGCCTGCCGGGTTTGGCCGAGCGCATGGAGGACATCGAACCCAATCTGGATTTCGAACTCGAACGCTGGAGCCGCGATCAGCATCATCGCGTCGCGTTCAACCGCGAGGCGCGGACGCGGTTTCTCGCGTTCGCCACGCATCCAGAGGCGCGCTGGTCGGGTAATTTCCGCGATCTGGGCGCATCGGTGATGCGGATGGCGACCTTGGCCAACGCGGGCAGGATCCAGATCGAGTTGGTCGACGAGGAAATCGCGCGCCTGCGCGGACTGTGGCGCGACAGCAGCGCACCGTCGCCGCTGGACGCACTGCTCGGCGATGGCGTCGAAGCGCTCGACCGCTTCGACCGCGTGCAGCTGGAAGAGGTGGTCCGCGTCTGCGCGCAGTCGAAATCACTGTCGGATGCGGGACGCACGCTGTTCGCGGTGTCGCGGGCGCAGCGCAGCAGCACCAACGACGCTGATCGGTTGCGAAAATATCTCGCCCGGTTCGACTTGGACTGGGAACGCGTGCGCGATGCAGGGCGCTGAACCCTCGCCTGTCGGCCTGCATTCGCGCACACTGACGACAACATCAGGAGCTTTGACCCCATGAGCATGAACATGTTTTTTCAGGCGTTCGTCGCAAGAGATCTCGATGCGATGCGCGAAGACCATGATCTGATTGATAAATGGGTCGAGGGCGAAGCGCGCTGCACGGAATCGATCGATATCGAGACCGCTTGGGAGGTGCTGAGACACATCCTCGACGACGTCGGCTTCCAGAGCGATGGTGTGGCTGACGGTGTGTTGAGCAACGGCTGCGATTTCATTTCGCCTGCGCTGGTGAAGCAACAGGCAAAGGCATTTTCGTCATGGACCCACCCGCTTGTGCTCGCAGCGCTGCGCGGGATCGATGAAGACACAGGTCTCTATCACCAGGCGGTGTATCAGCACGAGGAAGGCGATCTGCTCGACCAGTTCGACCTGCTGTCGGCGTTTTTCCGGCAAGCGGCCGAACGCGGCGACGGCGCGCTGTACTACGGGGCCTGATTGGTGGGGCGTGACTACGCCCGGCGCTGTTTACCGTCGCCCGATTCCGCACCGTGGGCGAGGCGCGACAGCTCGGCAGCGTTGACGATATCGACATGGCGGCCAGTGACCGCGATGACGCCGTCTTCCTGCAGCCGGGTGAAGCCGCGACTCACGGTTTCCAGCGCGAGCCCCAAAAAACGGGCGATATCTTCGCGGCTCATCGGCAGCGTGTACTGGCGATCCGAGTGACCGGCGATCAGGTAGCGTTCGCCCAGACTGTGCAGGAACAGAGCGATGCGTTCGTTGGCCTGACGGCGGATGAGCATGGCCATGTGATCCTGGTCACGGTCGGCGCTCTGACCGATCAGACGATACAGCTGCTGCTGCAGGCTCGGCACCTGCGCGGCGACCTGCGAGAGCTGGTCGTAGGGCACTTCGCAGACGTTGGCCGCGACAAGGGCCACGCTTTCGCAGCGGTGTTCGCCGCTGCCGAATGCATCAAGGCCGATCAGTTCCCCAGGCAGGTGGAAACCCAGCACCTGCTCCTCGCCGTCCTCGCTGATGCTGACCGACTTGAAAGCACCGTCACGGGCGACGAAGACCGCAGTCAGCGGATCGCCGAGCCGGAACAGACGTTCGCCGCGGGCGACGGGCCGGCGGCGCTGGACGATCTGGTCGAGACGCTGCAGTTCTTCCGCACCGATGCCGCCGGGCAGGCACAGCTGACGTACCGAGCAATAGGTACAGCCCCGGCGCAGCTGGATCAGGTCGAGAAGGGA